>NZ_KB454447.1:625-1056891 GCF_000340625.1 Microbacterium sp. UCD-TDU | reverse complement strand
CTGCAGTCGTTCTGGATCGCGGTTCGTCGTGAGATGTTCTTGTCGGAGGAGTGGGCGCGGTACTGGCGTGAGTTGCCGGAGATGCCGTCGTATTTCGATGCGGTGCTCAAGCACGAGACGATCTTCACGGATCATTTCGCGCAGCTCGGCTTCGCCCACGACGTCGCCTACTCCGCAGCCGAGATCGGTACCAAGAATCCCTCGCTCTACCGGGCCGAGGCCCTGCTGGACGCAGGATGCCCGGTGATGAAGCGCCGCCCGTTCATGCAGTGGCCGCCGTATCTCGATCGCCATGCGGTCGTCGGCCGATGGACGCTGGAGAAGGCGGCCCAGTACGGCTACCCGATGGAGCTGTTCTGGGAGAACGCGGCCCGCACGATCCCGCCGAAGGACCTCAACACCGATGCCGCCATGCTCGAGGTGCTGCCGGACTACGACCGCGGCTACGATCCGGAGGCACCGCTGCGCACGGTGGTGATCGCGCACATCTTCTATGTGGAGATGACCGATGAGATGCTCGATCGCGCCGACACCCTCCCGGGGGACTACGACCTGGTCGTCACGACTCCCGACCCTGAACGCGCCAGTGCGATCGCGGAGGCCCTCGCCCGCCGTGGACACCGGAGGGGTGCCGTCGACATCCGCGTGGTCTCGTCGAACGACGGGCGCGACCAGAGCGCATTCCTCATCGAATGCCGCGATGTCCTCCTCGGTGACGACTACGACCTGGTCGTCAAGATCCACTCGAAGAAGACCCCGCAGGACGGCTTCAACGTCGGACGGCACTTCAAGGAGCAGCAGTTCGACAACCTGCTGAACAGCCAGGGCTACACCGCCAATCTGGTGTCGCTGTTCCAGAAGGAGCCCGGCCTCGGGATGGTCTTCCCGCCCATGATCCACATCGGCTACCCCACCCTCGGGCGCGGCTGGTCGGTCAACAAGGAGGGCGCCGCGGACATCGCCCAGCAGCTCGGGATCTTCGTGCCCCTGGACGACATCTCACCGCTCGCTCCGTTCGGATCGATGTACGTCGCCCGTCCCCAGGCGCTGCGGCTGTTGATCTCGCATCCGTGGACGTACGAGCAGTTCGGCGGTGCGGAGGCCTACAAGGACGGGGGGCTCGCACACATCCTGGAGCGCATCCCGGCGTATGCGGCCGGGGAGCTCGGGTACCACGTGCGAACCGTCTCGACCACCGAGTACATGTCGATCAGCCATTCCTCGCTCGAGTTCAAACTCGACGAGATGTCTGTCACGACGCCGGGCTACGCATACGAGCAGATCGAGCTGATCAGACTCGCGGGCTTCGTAGGTACGGGCTCGCGCTCGGACTTTGCAAGAATGTACATGCGCGTCAATTTTCCCGGAACCGGTGCGCGGGTGCGCGAGATCATGGCCTCAGACACCCTGGCGGGTAAGGTCGCTCGTGCTGTGCGACGGCCTCGAGCAGCGATACGACGCATTCTCGGCCGATGACGGTGCGAGGTTCGCGTGGCCGTAGCGGCAATCCCAGAAGTGAGTGAGGATCTTGGAAACGATCGATAGGTTTGCTCGGCTCGAGAAGGAGTCGTTCTCCACCATCGACGCTCGGGGACTTCGGGTGCGCGGTGGGAAGCTCAGGGAGATCTTCGGTCGCCGTGAACTGCTGGCGCTCCTCATCCGGCGCGATCTTCAGGCTCGCTACCGCGACAGCTTCCTCGGGTTCCTCTGGACGATGATCAAGCCGCTCATCCAGTTCCTCATGTACTACATCGTGCTGGGGCAGTTCCTCCGCGCTGCCGAGGGGATCCCGGATTTCGCGATTTATCTGTTCTCGGGGCTGACGCTCTACGTCTTCTTCAACGACATGATCGCCGGATCGACCGGGTCCATCATCAACAACGCCGCGCTGGTGAAGAAGATCTATCTCCCTCGTGAGGTCTTCCCCCTCGCGAGCGTCGGAGCCGCCGCCTTCATGGGAGCGGTGCAGCTCGCCGTTCTCCTCGTCGCCGCGATCGCCTTCGGTGCGCTCCCGGCGCCGGTGCAGATGCTCTGGTTCTTCCCGTCGCTGCTGCTGGTCGTGGTGTACGGCTTGGCCCTGGGGCTCCTGCTCGCCGCCATGAACGTCTACCTCCGCGACGTGCAGTACCTCACCGAGGTCGTCCTCATGCTCGCGATGTGGGCTTCGCCGATCGTGTACTCGTGGGCGATGGTCAAGGACGTCCTCGTGCGGTTCTCGCTGCCGGAGTGGGTCATCGAGATCTACGCCGCGAATCCTCTGACCATCGGCGTGCTCGGCTTCCACCGGGCGTTCTGGGGCGCCGGTGGCAGCGCCGACTACCCGCCCGAGCTCGGATTGCGCATGCTGATCGCGACCCTGGTCGGTATCGTCCTTCTCTGGCTCGCGCACCGATTCTTCGTCCGCGTCCAGGGCAACTTCGCACAGGAGCTTTGATGTCGATCACAGGACCGGACATCGTTCGTCTCGATGAGGTCAGCAAGCACTTCACCGTCCGCAAGGACAACAGCCTCAAGGACCGGATCGTCCACTTCGGACGCCTCGGCAGGGATCTGCGCGAGGACTTCGTCGCCGTCGACGACGTGAGCCTGCGCATCCAGGCGGGCACCACGGTCGGTCTGCTCGGGGCGAACGGCTCCGGCAAGTCGACACTGCTCAAGCTCATCGGCGGCATCATCTCCCCGACGACCGGAACAGTGCAGACGCGAGGGCGCATGGCTGCGCTGCTGGAGCTCGGGGCCGGATTCCACCCCGACCTGAGCGGCCGCGAGAACGTCTACCTCAACGCCTCCATCCTGGGCCTTTCGAAGGCGGAGACGGATCGGCAGTTCGACGACATCGTCGAGTTCAGCGGCATCGGGTCCTTCATCGACACCGCCGTGAAGTTCTACTCGTCCGGGATGTACGTGCGTCTCGCGTTCGCGGTCGCCGTGCACACCGACCCCGACATCCTCCTCGTCGACGAGGTGCTCGCTGTCGGCGACGAGACCTTCCAGCGAAAGTGCATGGATCGCATCACCCAGTTCCGCGCCGAGGGCCGAACGATCATCCTGGTCAGCCACTCGGCGCAGCAGGTGGCGGAGCTGTGCGACCGCGGCATCGTGCTGCGTGACGGCGCCGTGATCCACGACGGCGACACGAACGAGGCGATCCGTGTTCTGCGTGAGTCGCTCGATCAGCGTCGCCGCGACTCCACCAGCGCCTCCGACGCGCAGCCGATCAGCGTCACGAAGGTCGAGCTGCTCGACCGGGATGGCGTCGTGGGGAACACGATCGTCTCCGGCGACGCCGTGACGATCCGGATCCACGTCGCCTCCGAGCACCTGTTCGACAGGTGGGAGGTCGGTTTCAGCATCGACACCCCGTTCGGACACATGGTGATCGCATCCAACACCGACATCCTCCAGCAGCGCCTCGCCCCCCTCGACGGCACGACCTTCGTCGACCTGCGGATCGAGAGCCTCCAGCTCGGGCACGGTCAGTACTTCGTCAACGCCAACGTCGCCGGCGTCAGCGAGGTCAGCACGCACGCGCTCATGCAGGCCGTGATGCTCAACGTGGAGGGCGCGGAAGACACCATGGGTTCCTCCGCGGCCCGCGTGACCGTCGCGGGTGCCGGGGCAGGCGCGGAAGAGGCGCGGCCCTGACTCAGTCGGCGTAGCCGCGAGGGTTGCGAGACTGCCACCGCCAGGCGTCGACCGCCATGGTCTCGACGTCTCGTGACGCAGTCCACCCCAGCTCATCGGCGGCGCGACGGGTGTCCGCCCACGCCTGCGCGAGGTCGCCTTCCCGACGTTCGGCGATCCGGTAGGGGATCTCCGTTCCCGTGGCCGCCTCGAATGCCTTGATCAGTGCGAGCACGGAGGTCGCGCGTCCCGTGCCGAGGTTCCACGCGCGGACGCCCTGGCTTCCGTTGAGCTTCTCGAGGGCGGCGACGTGGCCCTCTGCGAGGTCGACCACGTGGATGTAGTCGCGCTCTCCGGTTCCGTCCGCAGTCGGGTAGTCCGCACCGAAGACGTTCACATGCGGAAGCCGGCCCACGGCGACCTGCGAGATGTAGGGAGCGAGATTGTTCGGGATCCCGTTCGGGTCTTCTCCGATGAGTCCGCTCTCGTGCGCGCCGATCGGGTTGAAGTACCGAAGAAGCGCGATGCTCCACGAGGGATCCGCCTGGGCGACGTCGGTGAGGATCCGCTCGAGCATGACCTTGGTCTGCCCGTACGGGTTGGTGGCGTCCAGCGGGCCGCCGTCCTCTTCGTAGGGCGAGTCTCTGGTGTCTCCGTAGACGGTGGCCGAGGAAGAGAACACGAGTCGCCGCACACCGTGCGTCGACATCGCCCGCAAGAGCGAGAACGTGCTGTCGAGGTTGTGGGCGTAGTAGCGCAGCGGCTCGGCGACGCTCTCGCCGACGGCCTTCAGACCCGCGAAGTGGATCACCGCATCGGGGGAGACCGACGAGAACACCTCATCGACCCCGGCATCGTCTCGCAGGTCGAGGTCGAAGTACACGGGCGCGCGGCCGGTGATCTGTTCGACCCGCTCGAGTGCCCGCGGCGAACTGTTCGCGAAACTGTCGATGACGAAGACCTCGTGGCCTCGCTCCAGCAGGGCGACCAGAGTGTGGGATCCGATGTACCCGGCTCCACCGGTGACGAGCACGCGCAATGTTTCTCCTTCGGTCGACTGTTCTTCGATGGTAGCGGGCGTTCGCCGCGAGCCCGGTGAGGCTGCGGGGGTCAGAGGAGTTCCCGTGCCGCGTCGAGCAGATGTCTGGCACGGGCGTCGAACGAGTCCTCGTCCCGGATGCGTCGCGCGATCGCTGCGAGCTCGTCGTCCGAGGGGAAGAGAGCATCGAGGTCAGAGAGGGTGAGCTCGTGGAGCTCGGGAATGTCCCGGTACGTCCGCACGGCCGGTCCGAAGATCTCGGAGATGCCCGCCACGTCGTCGCTGATGGCGCGGCCTCCGGAGGCGACGACGTCGTAGAGGCGGTTGGACACGAAGCCGTTGCGCTGCATCGCGGGCCAGTGGTCGTTGAGAACCGCACCAGCGGCCTCGTACACCGCGGGGAGCCGATCATTCGGCACGTGGGTGCCGGCGATCGCTCCGGCGGGGATGTAGCCCCGCCAGTCCGGCCCGTACACACGGACAGGTGCTCCGACGCGCAGCGGCTCCACGACGGAGGGTCGCGCGATCCCGCGCGCCGTCCCGACGAAGACGAGATCGCGCGAACGGGTCAGGCCCTGTGGGGTGAACCGGTGCGGATCCGTGCACTGCAGCAGGGGGTTGACGGGGATGGAGAACCGGGTCGTCGCGGCTGCCGCCCACGCCGTCGACGCGGCGAAGCATCGGTCGAAGGCGGAGAGCTCCTCCGCGTGGATCTCGTCGGGATGACTGATGATCCACAGCAGATTCACACGGCTGCGCGACGGCCGGAGCGGATGGGGTCCGCGAAGGACGACACTCACATCGTCGAGCACATCGGAGGAGCGCTGGGCGGCCGGTCGGGCATCGACCGCCGCATACTGGCCCAGGCGTTCCAGGGCCGCTGCGAGGCCGCGGGCGAAGTGCGTGTCGCCCCAGGCCTCCCCGGTGGGTCCGGCGGGAGCCGCTGTCTTCACCGACCAGCGCAGCCGCGGCACGATCGAGCCGTCGGGAAGCGTCACGGTCTCCACGGCCGTGCGCTTCATGAGGGGCCAACGTGCATCGTCTATCTGCAGACCGCGCCCCACGCTGAGCGCGTCCATCCGGGTGTCGCCGGAGGGCAGGCTCATCGCCGTTGGCACGGCGGCGGAGCGGACGGTGACGCCCAGCAGCGTCCGCGCCCCTTCCGTCGACCCCACGCGGAAGGCGCGGACAGGGCTGTCGAGGACAGCGGAGTCCACGTGGTCTCCGAGCCCGCTCACGTCTTGTGCCGGGTGGCCGGCGAGGAGATGACGCCCTTCGCCATCACGCACGACGACACCTGCCGAAGCGATCGTCCCGTCCATACGCAGCCACAGCGGCGCAGCGGGTGCACGAGACGCGCTCCCGAGCAGCGTGAGCGCGTCTTCAGCGGTGATCTCGGAATCAGGGTCCCGCACCAGGATCAGGGTGCCGGTCGGCACGGTGGAATCCGCGCGAGTCACATCGGGAGCGCTGTCGACGACGACCGCGTTCCCCTGCCAGAGCGGCACCTGGGCGCAGGCGAGGCGCAGCGCTGCAGGGGTCTTCTCATCGACGACGAGCCAGAGCGCGGAGTCCGAGACGGACGACACCGTGAGGGCGGTGCGCAACGCCGTCCCATCGTCGTCACCGGGGCCGAAGCGCCAGATGAGCAGACGCGGCCGAGTCACCGGCCCCCGCGCGTCGTGCGGGACAGGAGGCACCCGCTCTGCGCGAAGGAGTTCGGCACGCGTCACGGCGACCGTGGATGAGCCGACGCCGATGTCCAGTCGTCCGCCGTCCAGCGACGAGCGCCACGCCGCGCCCACGGGCCCTCCGGGTGCGCGCAGCGAGTCGGGATGGGCGGCGGCGTAGGCGGGGGCATCCCACGTCTCGCTGGTGTGGATCTTGGCCTGATCGTTGATCAGATACGCGTACAGCGCGGGCACTCGGCCGGCGTCGGGGAGCTGCGATCCGACTCTGCCGTCGAAGAAGAGGGGATTGAGCGACAGGCCGTCCCGGTGACGCCCGCGGACGTAGGCCCTGATGGCCGCGTTCGCGCGGAGCCGCCGGCCGACCTGCAGCTGCACGTGATCGAGGTCGACGAGCTCTGCGCGACGAATCGTTCGAGCCCACCAGACGCGGTCGACGGCGGCGAGGACCCCGCGCACACCCGGGATCCCCCGCGAAACCCGCCAGACACGCCTCAGAGCTGCGAACACCATCAGAGTCTATTTGGTGAGGTTCCCCGCGGCCTCCGCCGTCCGGGATGATAGGTTCGATGAACCGGCCATCCCGCAGCTCGACAGGAGATCTCGTGCCTGATTCGACTGTCCGCGTCGGCATCGTCATCCGCACCAAGGACCGCCCGATCCTCCTCGCGAGGGCACTCCACGACATCGCGGCGCAGAGGTTCTCGTCGTGGTCCGCTGTCGTCGTCAACGACGGGGGGCCCCGAGGCCCCGTCGATGCGGTCATCGACGCGCTGCCCGAAGCGGTCAGAGGCAAGGTCGAGGTCGTCCACCACGCCGAGTCGCTCGGACGATCGGCGTCGGCGAATGTCGGTGTGCGCGCGCTGGGCTGCGAGTTCGTCGTGCTCCACGACGACGACGACCTCTGGCATCCCGAGTTCCTCGCCGGCTCCGTCGAATGGCTCGATTCGCATCCATCGGATATCGGTGTCGTCTCCAGAACCGAGATCGTCTACGAGCGCGTCGAGGGGACGACCTTCGTCGAGACGTCACGGGCACCGTTCTGGGCAGACCTGGCGCAGATCACCTACGCCGACATGCTCCAGGTCAACCGCTTCGTCCCGATCGCCTACGTGTATCGGCGTGCGGTGCACGACGAGGTCGGGCTCTACCGGGAAGACGTCCACGCCGCCGAGGACTGGGAGTTCAACCTCCGGGTGCTGCGCTACCACTCCATCGGGTTCATCGACGGCGAGCCGAAGGCGTACTGGATGCAGCGACGCGCCTCGACCGGCGCGCTGGGCAACAGCATGTTCGTGCTCGCCTCGGAGCACGAGTACTACGACAAGCTCATCCGAGACGAGGCTCTGCGCGAGTTCGCGCAGAAGCACGGCGATGGGATCATGCTCTACCTCGCGCGCTACATCCAGGACGAGGTCGCGCGACAGCTGGACGAGAGGCGTCCGATCTCGCGACGGATCAACACGGCGCTGCGCGCGTGGCGACGCCGGTTCACCTCATGACGACAGCAGCCGGCATCGCCGAGCAGATCACGGCGCAGCGGATCGTCCTGCCGCATGCCGACCGCGCGGATGCGATGCCCCTCTACGTGAACGGTGGGGCGGACGTGATCGATCGGCGCGCGCTGCGTATCGCGGCTGGTGCGGACGCGTCGTTCGACACGTACTTCAACGCTTTCCCGTCCGGATTCTGGCGGACCCATTCCACGATGACGCGCCTCCTCCTGCGCCTGGACGTCGAGGGAGAGTGTCGTGTGTCGCTTCGGGGCGCGCACGCCGACGGCACGCACGTCGAACTCCACGCGGTCGATGCCTCGACGTCGCAGCTCCTGATCGAGGTGCCGCACGCCGGTCGTGAGTACGCCTGGGTCTGGTTGGTCGTCTCGGCCTCGACGGAGACCGTCGTCCGCGACGGAGAATGGATCATCGAGGCGTCGGAGCGACGGGAAGTCCGTCCATCGATCGCGATCACGACGATGAACCGCGTCGACGACTGCGTCCGCCTGGTCGACGCCCTCTCCTCTGACGGGCTGCCGGATCTCATCGAGCGCGTCGTCGTCGTCGACCAGGGGAGTACCCGCATCCGCGAGGCCATCGCCCCCGTCCTCGAGCGGGCAGCTGTCGATGTGAAGCTGATCGAACAGGCCAATCTCGGTGGATCGGGGGGCTTCAGCCGAGGGATGATCGAGGCGCTCGGCACCGAGGCGACCCACGTGCTGTTGCTCGATGACGACGTCATGCTGGAGACCGAGTCGGTGCGGAAGATGTGCGCCCTCGCCTCCGTCGCCAGGGCGACGCCGTTGATCGGCGCCCAGATGCTCAGCCTGCGCGAGCCGACCGTCCTGCATTCGATGGGCGAGGTCGTCGATCGGCGCTCGATGTGGTGGCACGCCACAGAGCCGGATCTCGTCGCGGCAGATCTGCGTGAGCACCCGATCGTGAAGACTGCCGGATTCCTCCGCCCGAAGGATGTCGACTTCAACGGATGGTGGATGTGTCTCATCCCCGCGGCGGTCATTCGGGAGATCGGCGTCTCGCTCCCGTACTTCATCAAGTGGGATGACGCGGAGTACGGTCTCCGCGCGAGCGCAGCAGGACACCGCACCCTCACTCTTCCCGGGGCGGCGCTGTGGCACATGCCCTGGACGGCGAAGGACGACGGCCTCGACTGGCAGGCCTACCATCAGCTGCGCAATCGTGTCGTGACCGCTCTCCTGCACTCCTCGAATCCTCTCCGGCTCCTCGTGAGCTCAGGGGCGCAGGACGTGAACCACGTGCTCTGCCAGCAATACGGCTCAGCCGACGTCAGATCCGTCGCGCTCCGAGACGTCCTCGACGGACCGGCGCACCTGTGGACGACGCTGGGCACTCGTCGGAGCGACATGCAGCGGCTGCTGGCCTCGCGCGGCCAGACGATCACCGCGTTCGGCGACTCTGCCGAGATACCGGACAAGGCGCTTCGGCCCGCCGCTCCCGACGGGGTGCGAGGACGCATCGTCCGGCTTGTGCGTGTTCTTCTCGCACAGCTCGGATCGGTCGACGAAACGGCCCAGCCGACCCGTGTGCGCAGGACGGACGGGAAGTGGTGGAGCATCGGCATGCTCGACCGTGTCGCCCTGGAGAGCGCCGCGGGAGATGGCGTGTTCCTCCTCCAGCGGGACCGCCGCACCGCCGCGCGACTTCTGGTGAGGTCGGGATGGCTTCGCCTTCGACTTCTGGTCGCCTGGCCTGCACTCGCACGCCGCTATCGTCGAGTAGCGCCGGATCTCGCGAGGCCTGCGGCCTGGGAGCGCGCCTACAGCGAGTAGGGGGGCGCTCCCAGGCCGCAGACTCTCAGACGGCAGCGGGCTGTGCGTCGAGCGATCGCATGTATCGCGAGCCGATGACCGCGAGGAGCGCCATGAGGCCCGCGAATGCTGCGGAGCCCAGCAGCCAGACGACCAGAGGTGTGGGACCTGCGGCCCACCACCAGGCGACGTCTCCGGAGGGGCTGAGCGTGCCCGGGCCGGTGTAGCGGCGGAGGTTGTCGTACAGTGCCACGCTCTGTGCGGCGCCGAGAAGCACGGCCATGACCCAGATCTGGACGGGCGAGAACCGCAGCGCCGCACGCGGAGTGCTCTCCTCCGCGGAGCCGCGCAATCCCGAGTGGATCGCCGGAGCGATGGCGGTGGCCAGGAAGAGGGTGATGAGGGGGAGGACGTATCGCGGCTGAACCTCGTAGCCGACCGTGGTGCGCATGGAGACGAGGATGTAGACCGGAACGACGACGGCAGCCGCACCCGTGCCGGCCAGGGCGAGGAGCTTGCGCCAGCCCTGCCAGCGCAGAGCGGCGAAGAGCGCGCCGGAGAAGGCGAACATGGTCGCGCCCCAGACGACGGCATGCAGCGTGGTGTCCAGCCACCCCAGGCCCCAGTTGAGACCGAAGATCCCGGCCCACAGCGCCGGCAGCGACAGCAGGTTCATGCCCAGCAGGGTCAGCTTCGACGGTCCGCCCGGAACCGGTTCGGCGGTCCCACCCAGCGCGAGACCGGTCTGGCCCGCGGTGAGGAAGGCGACGGCTGCGAGGACGACGAGAAGGAGGGGGAGGAGCGCAGTGAGCGCGAAGCGCTTCGTCGGGCGGAACGCGAGCACCGCTGCCGCTGCGACGGCGACGATCGTGTACGCGGCGGCGTCGCCGCGGGCGCTGAGACCGAGGAGAGCGGCCACCGCGGAGATCACGCCGAGGGCGATGCGTTGGCGTCCCGTGGTCGCGAAGAAGCCCAGCAGAGCGGGGAACAGCACGGCGGTGGAGAGCAGCGCCCAGCTGCTCGGATTGACCGAGGCGATGAGGAAGACGCCGAGCGGGACGAAGGTGAGGGCGATGCTCGCCACGAGTGTCAGGCGCAGCGCCCGAGGCAGGAAGAGCCACGTCGCGATCATCATCGCCGTGAAGATCGCGGAGTGGAGAAGCCGGATCAGGATCGTGGAGACGGCCACATTGTCACTCGCCAGGAACGACGACACGAAATAGAACCCGGACGGATACTGGTTTCCGGTGTTCACGCGCGTGGACTCGCCGAGCTCGTAGCCCTCGTCCAGGTAGTCGCTGCCCTGACAGGACGCGTCCTGCTCCGGGTGGAACGCGTAGCATGCGGACTCCGCGATCTTGTCGGGGATCTCCCTCGAGCGGTCGTCGTCGCCGGGACCGCAGAGGTCTTCGCGCGCTCCGTTGCCGCACCAGATGCTGGCGAGGTGGAAGTCGTCATCGGGTCCCGCCCCGACCGGTGAGGCCAGGGCCCACATGCTCAGGGATGTCATGAGCATCAGGGCGGCCGCGATCGTGCCGATGATCCGTCTGGCAGGCCTCGTCATGTGGTGATGTCCCTTCGAACGTGAGTAGACGTGGTCGGCGCGAGGAACGCGCACAGAATGATGACGATGGAACCGCCGCCGCCTCCGAGAGCGTAGCCGACGAGCGCTCCCCACTGCCCCCAGACGGGGGCGAGCAGGAGCATCGTGGCGGTGCCGATGACGAAGGCGAACATCCAGATCCGTGCGGCGAGACGCTCGCGTCCGGAGGCGAGGAGGAGAGCGGAAGGCGCCGACGTCAGCGAGAGCAGCAGCACGATGCCGAGAAGCACCTGCATCGCCGGCACGCCGTCGGCGTACCTCGTTCCGTAGAACAGGTTGAGAATCCAGGGGGCGAAGACGATCAGAGCGCCGAAGATGAGGCCGAAACCGGCGGCCGTCAGGGCGAACAGCCGCCGATGGGAGGCGCGCATCGCGCTCGGGTCCGCACGCAGTCGCGCGAAGTGGGGGAGGAGCACCTGGCTCACCGCCTGCGCGACGATGTTCGCGGGGGTCGCCAGGGTGAGCGCCGCCGCGAACATCCCGGCTGCCGTCGGGGTGTCGAATGCGCGCACGAAGATCATGGTCGCCGGCAGCATGCCACCCATCACCAGCGCTCCGAACGTGGCCTCGCGCGTGAAGGCGAGCGTCTCGCGCTGAAGACTCGACGGGCTGGGCGCAGCGACCGTGCGGCTTCGTGCGAACAACGCGAACAGCAGGTAGCCCGCCGACAGCGGCAGGAGCAGCACCCAGCTCGAATGCGCGGTGAGGACGAGCAGGAGGACCGTGATGGCGAGCAGGGACGACACCGTGTCCAGGACCGCCGCGCGCAGCAGGCGGTTCTCGCCGGTGAGAACCCCGCGGGAGAAGACGTAGGCGTTGTAGCTGAAGACCAGCACGGCGC
This sequence comes from Microbacterium sp. UCD-TDU, assembly GCF_000340625.1. Lineage (NCBI taxonomy): Bacteria > Bacillati > Actinomycetota > Actinomycetes > Micrococcales > Microbacteriaceae > Microbacterium > Microbacterium sp. UCD-TDU. The sequence continues at coordinate 1,044,810 of NZ_KB454447.1, read as the reverse complement.
TCGCGAGTCCGGTGGGGAGGTCGCCGGTGATCCACCAGGCGATCGGGATCGCGATCAGCGAGAGTGGGATCGTCGACACCCAGAACGACGTGCGAAGCGCACGGATGCTGTCGGCCGCCGTGTCGGGGTTCGCGAGGTAGCGGGTGGCGGCGATCGCCGCTCCCGCAGGCCAGACCAGGGCGAGATACACGGCGAGCGAGAGGATCGCCGTGGTGTCGCTGAGCGCTTCAGGGCTGAGGGTGCGACCGATCACCAGGGTGTAGACGAGTCGCGCGACGCCCTGGATGCCCATCCCATAGGTCGACAGGATCAGCTGTCCGGCGACGGAGTGCTGCTTCACGGCTTCCCGGCGTCAGCGAGCAGGCCGACGAAGGCCTCTCGATACCTGCGCGCGACCGCAGCGGGGTCGTATCGTTCTTCTGCGCGTGTGCGCGCGAGGACGGAGAGGCTCCGACGTTCGTCGTCCGAGAGGCGGGTGTAGCACTCGAGCGCCCGGGCGAGATCGTCGACATCATCGGGCTTCACCAGCAGGCGGTCGTCGTCGACGAAGTATGCACAGCTGCCGACGTCTGTCGAAATCACGGGCACCCCGGCGCCGGAAGCCTCAGCACCGACCAGCGGCGAGCTCTCGCCGTACTTGCTGGAGATCACGAGGGCGGCGCCGTGCTGGAGCACCTCCGCGGGACGGGCGGTGGGCCCGGCCAGCTGGATCCGGCCCTCCGCGAGGAGCTGCTCCGCTCCCGCGTCGGCCACGAGGCTGCGCATCCGTTCGTCGTCGTCGTCGACACCGGGACCGTAGGCGCGCAGGCTCCACTGTGGGGCCTGATCCGCGATGCGGGCGAAGGCGGCGAACAGGACATCGTGCCCCTTCACCGGATGGTTGCGCGCCAGGGAGAGGAACGTCCTGCTGGACGGGTCGAACGATGCCGCATCGGGGACATCGGCGCCGTTCAGGATCGGAGGGAGGACCTTGCGCATCCCCAGCTGCCGGATGAAGTCCGTCATGCTGGCGCTGTCGCCGGAAGGGATCACCCCATCGAACCGGAACGAGAGGATCCCGACCGCTCGGGCGATCGCGCGGGTGAGGGGGTGGTCGGCCTTGGTGAGGCGCTGGGTGTGCATGGTCGTCGTCTTCACCGCGCTGCTCCGGGCGAGAGCGGTGAGGAGGTCGGCATGGAAAAGGTGCGAGGTGATCACATCGGGACCGAAGTCGACGATCTCGCGCTCGAGCGAGCGGACCATGCCGATGATGTTCCGGGACGACCCCGAGTAGCCGAGATAGCGCACGCTCTCGAACGCATCCTCCAGCTCGGTGCTGAGCGTGCCGGGCCCCATGACGACGACGAGGCGGAGCACGTCGCCCTCGTCCCACGACCGCGCGAGGGTGGCGAGCAGACGCTCGGCACCGCCGATGTCGGCGTCCGTGACGACGAACAGAACGCGCATGTGTCCGCTTCCTTCTCGAGCCGTGCGCGATCACACGGCGAACAGATCGATACTATCCACGCTGCCCGCGTGAACCCTGATCGGGCGGAGGGCTCCGCCGGGGGTGCCTAAGATTGCTGAGGTGAGATTCGCCTTCGCCGTCAACAACTTCCCGCCGCGCGTCGGAGGGGTCGAGACGCACGTCCACAGTCTCGTCGTCGCGTTGCAGAGCGCGGGACATACGGCCGTCGTCATCACGGTGGGCGGTGGCCCCGTGGGCACGCACGTCGAAGAAGGCGTGCGGGTGATCCGTCTGCCAGAGCGGTTCCGCGTGGGCGACGTGCTCGGGTTCCCGCCGCTGGGCACGACTCGTCGCCTGCGGCGGCTGCTGGCCGAGGAGCGCGTCGACGTGGTGTCGGTGCACACGCGGTTCTTCCCGATGACGTGGATCGGTCTCCGCGCGGCGAGCAGGGCGAGCGTCCCGGTCGTGCACACCGAGCACGGCAGCGGTCACGTCGTGTCGTCGTCGCCGGTGATCACGCTGGCGAGCCGGCTGGTCGATCGGACGATCGGCCGATTCGTGCTTCGCCGCGCCGACGAGGTCGTCGGTGTCTCCGAGAACGTCGTCGGTTTCGTGCAGCGGCTGTCGGGACGACGCGCGCGGGTCTTCTACAACGCGATCGAACCGGCATCGACCGACGGCAGGCGGCACGGCGACAAGCCCCACGTCGTCTTCGTGGGTCGTCTCGTACCTGGCAAGGGTGCCGAGGACTTCGTCGACACCGTCGCAGCCCTGCGGCGCCGCGGGATCGACGTCGCCGCGACGATGCTCGGCGACGGCCCCGAGCGGGCATCGATCCGCAGTCGCATCGATCGGCACGGACTCGCCGAGGTCGTGGAGATGCGCGGTCGGGTTCCCGCGTCCGCCGTGCGCTCGACCCTCGCCGGCGCCGTGCTGGTGAATCCGACGGTTCTCGCCGAGGGATTCCAGACGACGCTCCTGGAAGCCCTCGCCGAGCGCGGGAGCATCGTCACGTACGAGGTTCCGGGCGCCGGTGTGCTCCGTGAGCAGGGCCATCCTGTGGTCATCGTGCAGCAGCACGACCCGGAGGCTCTCGCCTCGGCGGTGTCGGAGATGCTCGCGCAGGAATGGCCCGTCGTTCCGCTCGACGGCTGGTACTGGAAGGATCGCGCGGAAGAGTACGAGCGGATCGTCGAGGGTGTGAAGCGCTGAAGAGCACAGGGAGCTTCGAGCCGACCGGGTAAGATTGGCTTTTCCTGGCTCCCATCGAGAACGCAGATGATCAACTCAGCTCCCAACAGCGACACGTGGCTCGTCATTCCCCTGTACAACGAGGCGACCGTCGTCCGCGACGTGATCGCTGAGGCGCGGAGGACTTTCCCCCACATCGTGTGCGTCGATGACGGCAGCAAGGACGACTCGGTCGCAGAGGCGCTCGCGGGAGGCGCCATCGTGCTGCGCCACCCCATCAATCTCGGTCAGGGAGCTGCGCTTCAGACCGGAATCGCGTTCGCGCGCGAGCAGCCCGGAGCCGAGTACTTCGTGACCTTCGACTCCGACGGGCAGCATCAGGTCGCCGACGCGCTCGACATGGTCGAGCGGTTGCGCACGGAGCCGCTCGACATCATCGTGGGGTCGAGGTTCCTCGACGGGCGCACGAATGCCAGTGCGCTGAAGAAGCTGGTCCTGCGAACGGCTGTCCTGTTCGAGCGGCTGTCGACCGGAGTGCGCCTGACCGACGCCCACAACGGTCTTCGGGCGTTCAATCGCCGGGCCGCACTCGCCCTGAACATCCGCCAGAACCGCATGGCGCATGCCAGTGAGATCGTCGCGCAGATCGGCTCGCTCAAGCTCCGGTATGCGGAGCAGCCCGTGCACATCGTCTACACCGAGTACTCGCGTGCGAAGGGGCAGTCGCTGTGGAACTCGGTGAACATCCTCAGCGAACTCTTCATCAAGTAGGACGGTCATGTCTGATCAGATCATCATCAAGGCCGTCCTCATCGGCGCCTTCCTCGTCTTCGGGCTCATCCTCCTCAGGCCGGGCGGTTCGGCCCGCACCCAGGCGATCCGCACCGTCACGCTCGTGCTGCTGCTCGCCGCCGGCATCTACGCGGTGCTGTTCCCCGGGGTGATCGATGACCTCGCCAGGACGGTGGGCGTCGGTCGCGGCACCGACCTCCTGCTGTACGCGTTCCTGATCGTCTTCGTCGCGAACTCGCTGTCGATCGTGCGCAAGCGTCGCGCCCAGGACGAGCAGATCACTCAGCTCGCTCGTGAGATCGCGGTGCGGAACCCCGAGTTCCCGAAGCAGGGAGAGTGATGGATCTCCTCGTCGTAGGATCAGGGTTCTTCGGTCTGACGATCGCAGAGCGCGCCGCGGACGCCGGTCGCAAGGTGACCGTCATCGATCGCCGCAGCCACATCGGCGGCAACGCCTACAGTGAGCGCGAATCGCAGACCGGTATCGAGGTGCACCGCTACGGCGCCCACCTCTTCCACACGTCGAACCCCACGGTGTGGGAGTACGTCAACCGCTTCACGTCGTTCACGAACTACGTGCACCGTGTGTACACCACGCACAAGGGCACCGTGTTCCCGATGCCGGTGAACCTCGGCACGATCAACCAGTTCTTCCAGTCCGCGTACACCCCTGACCAGGCCCGCGCACTGGTGCGCGAGCAGGCGGGGGAGTTCGACGCGAAGACCGCTGCCAACTTCGAGGAGAAGGGCATCGCCCTCGTCGGACGCCCGCTGTTCGAGGCCTTCTTCCGCGACTACACCGCGAAGCAGTGGCAGACCGATCCGCAGAAGCTCTCCGGCGACATCATCAGCCGTCTGCCCGTGCGCTACACCTACGACAACCGCTACTTCAACGACACGTGGGAGGGCCTTCCCACCGACGGCTACACGGCGTGGCTGGAGCGGATGGCGGATCACCCGAACATCGACGTGCAGCTCGATGTGGACTTCTTCGATGAGACGCAGCCCCTCAACAAGAACGCGACGGTCGGGCAGGTCCCCCTCGTGTACACGGGCCCCGTGGACCGTTACTTCGACTACGCGGAGGGCGCGCTCAGCTGGCGGACGCTGGACTTCGAGCAGGAGGTCCTCGACATCGGCGACTTCCAGGGCACGAGCGTGATGAACTACCCCGACATGGATGTGCCGTACACGCGCATCCACGAGTTCAAGCACTTCCACCCCGAGCGCAAGGATGTCTACGACGCCGATCGAACGGTGATCATGCGGGAGTTCTCGCGTTTCGCCGAGCGGGACGACGAGCCGTACTACCCGGTGAACACTCCGGCCGACCGCGGGGGCCTCCTGGCGTATCGGGAACTGGCCAAGGGGGAGCGGGACGTCCACTTCGGCGGGCGTCTGGGCACCTACCAGTACCTCGACATGCACATGGCCATCGGCTCGGCGCTGTCGATGTGGAACAACAGTCTCTCGTAGACTCGACATCGTGAGTCACGCTGCTGTCGGGGCGCCCGGGACGCCCCGGCGATATCTGCATTCGCTGTGGCTGCTGTCGGCCCGAGACCTGAAGGTCCGCTACTCGACCAGCATCCTCGGCTATCTCTGGTCGGTGCTCGATCCGCTCGTCATGAGCGCGATCTACTGGTTCGTGTTCACGCAGGTGTTCAACCGCGATGTCGGCGAAGAGCCGTACATCATCTTCCTGATCAGCGCGCTGCTGCCCTGGGTGTGGTTCAACGCCTCGGTGTCGGACTTCACCCGCGCCTTCAAGAAGGACGCCCGGTTGGTGAGGTCGACCGCGATCCCGCGCTCGATCTGGGTGAACCGCATCGTGCTCAGCAAGGGCATCGAGTATCTCTTCTCGCTGCCCGTCCTGGTGCTGTTCATCGTGGTGAACCTCTTCGTCGAGCTCGATCCCGGTCGTACCGTGCACGTCGGCTGGGGAGTGCTGTGGATGCCGGTGGCGATGCTGCTGCAGACGGTGCTCCTGGTCGGGCTCGGCCTGCTCGTGGCCCCGCTCTGCGTTCTCTTCGTCGACCTCGAGCGCACGACGGCGCTGATCCTGCGCGCGATGTTCTACGCGACGCCGATCATCTACAACGTCACCGACCTTCCCGGCATCTTCCAGACCCTCGGGGCGTTCAACCCCCTCGCGGGCATCATGATGCTCTACCGCATGCCCTTCTTCCCCGATCAGTGGAGTCCGTTCACGCTGACGATCAGCGTCATCATGAGCCTGCTGATCCTCGGACTCGGCATCTGGACCTTCCGGAGCCTGGAACGCCCCGTGTTGAAGGAGCTGTGATGCGCTCGGCCATCGAAGTCCAGGGTCTCGGCGTCCACTTCCGTCGCAACAGGCGCGGGAGCCGCAGCTTCAAGGATCTCTTCGCCGGAGCGTCTCGCCGTTCTCGTCCTGGTGAGTTCTGGGCACTGCGTGACGTCTCGTTCTCGGTGGAGCCGGGCGAGTCCATCGGCGTCGTCGGGCGCAACGGTCAGGGCAAGTCGACACTTCTCCGGCTCGTCGCCAAGGTGCTCCTGCCCGATGAGGGCACCGTCGCCGTCAACGGCGGAGTCGCCCCTCTCATCGAGATCACCGGAGGCTTCGTCGGAGACCTCACGGTGCGCGAGAACGTCCGTCTGACCTCCGGCCTGCACGGGATGTCCCGCGACGAGGTGACGCGCCGCTACGACGGCATCATCGAGTTCGCCGAGCTCGCGGGATTCGAGGACACCCCGTACAAGCACCTCTCCAACGGGATGAAGGTCCGACTCGCCTTCGCGGTCGTCTCTCAGCTCGACGAGCCGATCCTCCTCGTCGACGAGGTGCTCGCGGTGGGGGACAAGGCGTTCCGCGAGAAGTGTTACACGCGCATCGACGAACTGCTCGCCGAGGGCCGCACGCTGTTCTTCGTGAGCCACAACGAACGCGATCTCCGTCGGTTCTGCACGCGGGGGCTCTACCTCGACAAGGGGGCGCTGGTTCTCGACGCACCGATCGCCGAGGTCCTCGACAGATACAACGCCGACTACAACTCGTAGCCGCGGCCGGCGGAAGGCGAGGACTCCGGGTCAGACACCCACGAGAGTCTGCAGGTCTGTGACCGCAGCGCGAGCGGCATCGATGGAAGCCGCGGTGTCGGAGCCGTCGGTGATGGCAGCGTGCAGGTCGGCGAGGCGCTTCGAATAGGCATCGACACCGTCACGCCACTGCTGCGCGATCGACGAGGGCGGCTGCGCGTCGGACAGGCGGCGTGCGTCCTGCTCCAGGGTGTCCATGACGGCCAGCGCATCATCCCCGGTCGCCCCGGCGATGATGTCGAGGCCGCGAGGAGCATCCGTCAGCCAGCCGCCGACCTGCTCGCGGAACACGTCGACGGTCGGGTCGACCGGTGCCGGCGGCGTGGTCTGCGGCGTGCGCGTCTCCGTGGGTGAGGGGGAAGCGGAGGGGGCCGTCGTTCCGGTAGGGGTGGGGGAGCCGCTCGCGCCGGGTGCGGGTTCCTCGCCCCGGGGCAACAGGAAGAACAGCAGGGCGCCGACGATCGCCAACGCGGCGACGACGATCCCGATGATCAGCCAGACGCGGCCCGTGTTCTTCGGCTTCGGCTCGATGGGCGCCCAACGGAGCTCGGGAGTCGGCTCGCTCATCATGCGTCTTCCAGCGGTGCCATGGGCTGCCAGGAGCGGTCGCGGCCGATTCTGCCGCCTTCCTTGAGCCCGCGGAACAGGTTGCTCGTGCCCCGCACCGTGCGCTCGACGAAGAGCAGCCGGATGAGCTCCTTCGCGAACGTCATCGCGGTGCCGAGGCCGAAGAGCACGGGGTTGTAGTTGTCATGCACGCGGTAGTAGTGCTTGATGTAGGCGCGATTGCGCATGATGTAGAAGCGGTAGGCGTTGCTGGAGGCGTTCATGTGGCGGATGCCCATGTCCCACTGCTTGATCTCGCGCGTGCGTCGCAGCACGAACTCGTCGACGATGACAGCCGTCGTCTTGCGCGAGGCGAGCCAGCCGTACATCTGGTCATCCCAGTAGATGAAGAAGCGATGGTCGGGCAGGCCGATCTGCTTCACGATCGAGCGGTGGATGAACATGCCCTCGAAGCAGCCGCTGTTCATCTCCTTGTATCCGGAGTCGTCGAAGCCGGACGGGGCGAACGGGATCGGAATACCCATGCGCTCCGCGATGCGGTACTGCCAGTAGAACTCGCTGCCGTCGTAGTCGTAGCGCCGGCCCTGGATGCTCTTGAAGCGCGGGGCCCACTTGCCCATCTTCGCGAGTCCGTCGGGAAGCACCTCGACGTCGTCATCCATCATCCAGATCCACTCGGAGCCGAGTTCGTAGGCGGTGCGCATGCCCTCGCTGAACCCGCCGGAGCCACCCGTGTTCGTCTCCAGGCGCCGGTAGACGATCTCGGTGCCGATGCTGTCGCGGAACGACTCGACGACGTCGGTCGTGTCGTCGGAGGAGGCGTTGTCGATGATCACGACGCGTCCGGGCTTCGGGTCCATCGCCGTGATGCTGGTGAGGAGTCCGGTGAGCAGATGCGATCTGTTGAAGGTGACGACGACGATCGTCGCCGCTTTCGGATCGAATGCAGCGGGCGCCGCGGTCATACCTTCTCCTCGAAGATCGGTGGGCAGTTCAGGGGTGTGAGGGCTGCGGCGCCTCTGGCCATCGTCGGGGACGATGCGGGACATGACGAGCAGTGAGTAGCCTACCGTCCGCCACCTTCGTATCCGCGGAGAGGCTCACCTCGGCGCGACGACCGCCACCCGGGAGGACCGGGCTCGTCGGCTACTTCTGAGGCCGCAGCGTCGGGATCGCACCCGTATGCGCCGCATCGATGTTCTCGCGCCAGGACCGCGATTGTCCGGCGCGCAGGGCGCACAGCACGAGCATGAACCATCCCGCCCCCACCAGAGTGAAGCTCTCGAACATCGAGTCGACCGCGAGCGTGACGATGATGATCGGGGTCCAGGCGTAGACCACCGAGCGCCGCGTGCTCGCGACGAGCCAGGAGCGGATCAGGGCGACCCCGCCCAGGAGGAGGAAGACCACCAGGCCGGCCGCACCGAGCTGCAGGAGCACATCGAAGAAGGCGTTCAGCGCACTCTGATGGCGGTCGTCGAGCTGGAAGTTGATGTAGGTGAACGGGTACTCGCCGCGGGCCCAGTCGCCGAACCAGCCCCAGCCCTGGATCGGCTTGACCGCGACGAAGTCGAGGATCGTGTTCCAGAGCGAGCCGCGCAGGGAGAAGTCGGACCCGGCATCGAGGAGGGCGATGATCTGGTGGCGCAGGGCGAAGGCTGCGGCGAGAGCGAGCGCCACGACCGCAGCGAGCATCCACTGCACGATCGTTCGTCGCTCCGGTGGGGCGTGGCGGACGATCGTGAGCGCCACGGTGACGACGCCGACGGCGCCGGCGAGGACCAGGACCGTCGGCGAAGAGGAGAGCAACGCCAAGAACCCGGCCAACCCGATCGAGACCACGGCGAGCGGTGCGTTCACCGACTGCGTGCGCCACTCGATCACGAACGTGATGAGCGCGATGACAGCGATGAAACCGAGCATGTTGCGGCTGCCGAACAGGCCCTGGATCGGACCCCCCGCGGCGAGATCGCCCTGGATGCCCAGGAACGTGAACGGCAGGTCGAGCAGGACGCCGGAGAGGATCTCCACAGCGAGGGAGGCGGCCAGCAGCACACGGAGAGTGTCTCCGATCGCCCGGACGGTCTGGAGGGTGTCGCGGATGTGTCCGATCGTGATGGCCAGGAACGCGTAGCCGAACAGCGACATCCAGCCGAAGAGCGTGTCGGACTTGTCGGTCGTCCAGAAGACGCTCACGAGTGCCCACGCGAGGAACGCCAGCAGAGAGGACGGCGCGATGCGCAGCAGCGAGAGCTCCTCCCGGCGCACCCAGAGGATCGACGCGCCCAGCAGGCACAGCACGGCGATGATCGTCCCCAGCGTGACGGCCGACGTCATCTGCCGGATCGCGTACGACCCGAACACCGCCGTCAGCGCGGCGAGCGTGAACGCACGGGCCAGCTCCACCGATCCGAGCAGGCGGACGAGCGGGCGCACCGGCGTCACGGCACCCGCCGCTGCCGAGCGCCGCGTTCGAACAGCAGGTCGCGTTCGCCGACCCCGACCAGCGGCACCGACTTGAGCTTGAACGACAGCAGCACCAGGAGCAGCCAGCCCCACAGCATGATCGGCGTCGACTCGGAGAAGCCCTGCACGAGCAGCACCACCGTGAACAGGTTGGGCAGGAGGGTGAGCGGGGAGAACGGGCGCTCGCCGTCGAGGTCCCAGCGGGGTCGGTCGACGGCGAAGAACCAGGACCGCCACAGCAGCGTGCCGTACGCGACGGCCATCAGGATGACACCGACGACGCCGAGCTGGAGGAGCACGTCCAGCCACATGTTGTGGGCGTGGAAGACGGTGATCCCGTGGTCGGTGATCCACTCGTCGAAGGCCGGGTCTTCGGGGATCCAAGGGCTCGAGAACCCGTTGCCGAACACCGGGTGCTCACCCGCGCGCTGCAGCACCTTCGTCCAGATCTTGTCAGAGCGGCCGGTGAGATCCGCACTCCGGCCGAGAAGGCCCAGCAGCGGCTCCCGAAGCAGCCAGACTCCGAGCCCCGCGATCGCCGTGCCGCCGATGGCGACCACGTAGATCCGCGTGCGGGCTCCGGGTGTGCGCGCACGCCGCATCGCCAGTGCGACGACGAGAACGAGCGCGACTGCGGCAGCGCATACCAGCGCGGTGGCCGATGCCGTGCGCAGGAGGAAGTAGGCCGCGAGCAGCATCCACAGGGCGAGGGTGGTGCGCCACCGGGCCCGCGCCGCGAACAGGACGCCGAACGTGATGAGCGCGAAGAGCGAGATGATCGCGAGGAGGTTGGCGTTGCCCACGATGCCCTGGATCCGCCCGCCGTCGAACAGGTTGTCGCGCACCCAGTACCACTGCGGATCGATCTTGCCGTCCGGCAGCGTGAGGAAGTTCGGAAGCAGGGGGCCGTGCAGCACCAGCGAGACCCAGAGCTCGATCGCCAGGGAGAGGCCCAGGATCCACTTGAACGCCGAGGACAGGGCCCGGACGATCTCATGCCAGGTGAGCACGTGAGCGAGGAAGAGCCCGTTCACGGTGACGGCCGCGAGGAGCACCCAGGTGATGATCGTCGGGCCGCGCCACTGCGACCAGGCGACCGAGACGAGGGCCAGGGTCGTGTATCCGAGCGCGGTCCAGGGCAGGCGGCGCCAGCGGAACGGCTGCGGACGGTTCCGGGCGAGCATCGGGATGCCGATGGCGAGGGTCGCGAGGGTGAAGACGGCGAGCGTGATCGCGGCGCCATCGCGCCCGAGCAGGTTGTACACGGCCGAGTGGGCGAACGTGACGAAGAGGACGAGGATCGCATAGCCGCGCAGCAGCAGATGCCCCGTCGACTCGCGCTCCGGCGCGGTGGGCGGGGCAGACACCGGATGCTTCGTGTACTGGGCCATCGCGTTCAGGCTACCGCGCCGTGCTCTGAGCGTCGCTGAACGCCGCAGCGCGGCTCTACGCTGGTGGCATGCTGCTGAGCCTCACGAACACGCCCCGCGACTACGCCTGGGGATCGGACTCGCTTCTCGCCGACCTCGAAGGCCGCACGCCGACCGGCGCACCGGAGGCCGAGGTCTGGTTCGGAGACCACCCCGGCGACCCCGCCGATCTGGCCGGCGGCGGCACGCTCGATCAGGTGACTGGGGGCACGCTCCCGTACCTGCTCAAGCTGCTCGCGGCGGGGCGCCCGCTCTCGATCCAGGTGCACCCGACGATCGAGCAGGCGCGCGACGGCTGGGCCCGCGAGAGCGCCCTCGCCTCCGACGACCCGCGGCGCAACTATCGGGACGACAACCACAAGCCGGAGCTCCTCGTCGCGCTCAGCGAGCGGTTCGAGTCGCTGAGCGGGCTGCGACCCGTCTCGGACACGCTCTCCCTGCTGGAGGCGCTCGACGACAGCGACGGCGTCCGTCAGCTGCGGGCGCGCCTGAGCGCCGAGGGCGATGCGCTGCGCGACGTGATCGCGTGGGTGCTCGGCGGCAAGGCGCGCGCCGAGGTGGAGGAGATCATCGCTGCGGTCGTCGCGGCCTCGACGCGCGCCGACGCAGGGGAGTGGGGAACCACGCTCCGCGCGATCGCGGGTGTGGCGCGGACCTATCCGGGCGACCCCGGCGTCGTCGTGGCGCTCCTGATGAACCACGTCGTGCTGAAGCGAGGAGAGGGAGTCTTCCTGCGCGCCGGTCTGCTGCACGCGTACCTCTCCGGCCTCGGCGTGGAGATCATGGCCGCGAGCGACAACGTTCTGCGCGGCGGCCTCACCCCCAAGCGCATCGATGTCCCCGAACTCCTCTCGATCCTCGACACCGCGCCCGGCGAGGTGCCGGTGCTCCGAGGGGAGGGCGAGGGGGCGATCACGTCCTATCCCGTTCCTGTGCCCGACTTCGCTCTCGAGCGGGTCGTCGTCGACGGCGCGCCGATCAGTCTCCAGATCTCGGGACCGACCATGGTGCTCGCGACCGCCGGCGAGGTCGCTGTGGCCTCGAACGCGGGGAACGAGATCGCGCTCCAGGTCGGCGCCGTCGCGTTCGCCGATTCCGCGGAGGGATCCCTCACCGTCTCGGGCGTGGGCGAGGTGTTCATCGCGGGCCCCGGGCGCTGACCCGCACGCCGACGCTCCGGATTCCGACACGCCGATGACGGCCCAAGAACCTTAAAGAGTTGCTTGAGGGTTTACCATCCGCGACTTGACCGGAGCGAATGACACGGGTGTAATTAGTCATGCGCACGGCCCGCCGGGGGGCGGAGACAGGGTTGGAGATCGAGATGACGGGTTACCGTTCAGACGTACCGGAGAACTGGTTCGTCGATCCGATCAACCTCGGCGTTCCCGGGGTGCGGCGCACCGACGCCGCCGACGACGACAACGCTCTCGCCTGGCAGAGCGATGCGCTCTGCTCGCAGACGGACCCCGAGGCGTTCTTCCCCGAGAAGGGCGGATCCACCCGAGACGCCAAGCGGATCTGCACGTCGTGCGACGTCCGCGGCGAGTGCCTCGAATACGCTCTCAACAACGATGAGCGATTCGGCATCTGGGGTGGGCTCTCCGAGCGCGAGCGCCGCAAGCTCAAGCGCCGCGCGAGCTGAATCGCCCGCTGCCGAACCGCGAACGATGAGGCCTCATGGCTTCGCGGGCGCGCCGCGTCGGGTACGCCGACGTCGACCGTCGCGCGCATAGGCTGACGACGTCATGCCAGCCCGAGTTCACGCCATCATCGTCGCGCGCACTGGATCCTCTTCCCGAGCGCAACTCCTCCGCACTCTCGAAGCCCTCCGCGCCCAGACCACGCCCGCGACCGCCGTGACCCTCGTCGTCTGCGGCGATGCGTCTTCCCTGCGCGAGAGCGAGGCGGTGGCGAGAACCGTCGAGGGGATCATCGAGGCGCGCGCCACCACATCCTTCGCCGAAGCCGTGGAACTGGCGAGACCCCGTGTCGCCGAAGGATCGGCGATCTGGCTCCTCGCGCAGGACACGGCGCCGCATCCGCGGGCACTGGAGCGTCTGAGCGGCACGTTGGAGCGCTCGCCCTCCGCGGCCATCGTCGCTCCCAAGCTCGTCGCCACGGACAACGACCGTGAGATCGTCTCCCTGGGCGTCAGCATGACCACGCTCGGACGCTCGGTCGAACTCGCCGCAGGGGAACTCGACCAGGGACAGCACGACCGCTCCGACGATGCCCTCGGCGCCGATGTGCGAGGCCTCCTCATCCGTGGCGAGGTCCGCGACGCCCTGCGCCCGGATCCCGCGCTCGCCGGAGCAGACGAAGGACTCGATCTCGGTGTGCGCGCCCGCCTGGGTGGGGGCCGTGTCGTACTCGCGCCGAGCGCGCGGATATCGGTCTCCCCTGGCGGGCCTGCCGCGCTGCCGTCCGGCCGATCGCGCCGGGCCTACGTGACCCGCCTGGCTCAACTGCATCGGCGACTGGTCTACGCACCGGCGGCTGCCGTTGCGCTGCATTGGCTCAGCCTGCTTCCACTCGCGCTGTGGCGATCCATCACCGATCTCGTCGGAAAGCGGCCGGAGGCCGTCCTGCCCGAATGGGGGGCCGCGCTCACGGCCATGTTCCGCTTCGGTGCGATCGCGCGCTCCCGTGCGAGGATCAAGGCCTTCCGCACGTCGACCTGGGCCAGCATCGCGCCGCTGCGCGTGACCTCGTCCGAGATGCGACGGCGTCTGGACGACGGTCACGGCAGCGAGGGCGGTGCGGTCAGCGAACTGCGGTTCTTCTCCGGCGGGGGAGCCTGGGCCGTGCTGGCGGCGCTCGTCGTCAGCATCGCGTCCTTCACGAGCCTGCTGGCGTGGCCGACGCTGGGGGGAGGAGGACTGCTCCCTCTTCGGCAGACCGTCGCCGCACTCTGGAGCGACGCGGCGTGGGGAGTACGCGACGTCGCCGTCGGCCTCGTCGGCCCCGCCGATCCCTTCGCCGCCGTCGTGGCGGTGCTGGGCTCGCTCTGGCCTGCCGGTCCGTCTTTCGCCGTGGTGCTGCTGTGGCTGCTTGCACTTCCGCTCGCGGTCCTGGGTGGGTGGTTCGCCGCCACGCGCGTGACCGACCGCGAGGGGCTGCGGATCTTCGCCGGCGTCGCCTGGGCTCTCGCCCCCACCTTCCTCACCGCTCTGGTCGACGGACGTCCGACCGCGGTGCTCGTGCACCTCCTGCTTCCCTGGCTCTTCCACAGCGCCGTCGTCGCACACCGGTCGTGGGGCGCGGCCGGAAGCGCATCCCTCCTGCTCGCCGCCGTCATCGCCTGCGCGCCGTCGCTGGCCCCCGCCCTCGCACTGCTCTGGATCATCGCGCTGGGCATCGTGTTGGGAACCGCGCAGTTCCGCGGTGCGGGGCGACTGCTCTGGCTGCCCGTGCCGACCATCGCGCTCTTCGCGCCGCTCGCGATCTGGCAGCTCTCCCACGGCACGCCTCTGGCGCTCCTGGGCGACCCGGGACTCATCTGGGCGGGTCCCCAGGCCGCGGCGGATGCCGTCGGGCGTCTCGCACTCGCCGGAGGGTTCCCGACGCAGGCGCTGGCCGGCTGGATGGACGTGACCCCCGCACCCATCGCCGCATGGGCACCGCTGCTGTGCGCCCCCCTCGCCGCGCTCGCGCTCGGCGCAGCAGTGGCTCCGCGGTGGCGAGCGGGCATCACGCTGCTCGTCGTCGCGCTCTCCGGACTTGCGACGGCGTTCCTCGCGGTCGGCATCACGGTGAGTTTCGCCCAGGGCACTCCGGTGGCGATCTGGCCGGGCGCGGGCCTCAGCCTGGCCTGGATCGGTGTGGTCGGCGCCGCTGTGGTCACGTTGGACACCGCTCTCACCCTTCCCAGGCTGCGGATACTCGCCGTCGCCGTCGCAGCATCCGCCCTGGCGGTCTGCGCGGTCCCTGCGCTCAGCGCACTGCACATGGAGCGTTCGGTGCTCACGAACGGCCCCGATTCCACGCTGCCCGCGTATGTCGCGGCGCAGGCCGCAGGCGATCGGCCGATCGCGACCCTCGTGCTCACCCCTCAGAACGACGGCGGACTCGCCGCAGAGGTGGCCTGGGGCGCGAGCGAGACGCTGGGTTCTCAGTCGACCATGCTCTCCACCGCCGTCGAGCCGCAGGGCGCCGATATCTCCGGCCTCGCTGTGGATCTCCTCTCGGCCCGCGACTTCGATGCGCCCGGAGAGTTGGCGCAGATGGGCATCAGCTACGTGCTGGTCGCTCAGGTTCCAGGTGAGGGCGACAAGGCGAGGACTCTGCGCACGGCCGCGGTCGCCTCGATCGACCAGCGCGCCGGACTCGTCCACGCGGGAACGACCGATCGCGGCGTGCTCTGGCGGCTCGAGGCCGAGGTGGCCGCGCAGTCGTCGATGACCTCGAGCCAGCAGGGCACCGCACGACTCGTGATCACCCTGCAGCTGCTGGCGGTCTTCGCCGCGCTCCTGCTGTCGATCCCGACCCGTGCGTCACGCCGTGCGGCGCGCGCGCAGTCCCGGATCGTCGGTCGCGTGGCCGATGAGCCGATCGTCCTGCCGCGGCACGCGGAGGACAGGGAGCTCCTCGACGACGTCCCGGTCGGGGCGATCGAGGATCCCCAGGATGAGCCCGCCCTGAACGACGAGGCGATGGCCCCGATCGCCGAGCCGGTGATCGATGACGCGCCTCCACCGCGTGCCGAGGTGACGACAGCCATCGATGAGCAGCACCCGAAGTCCACCGAGGAGGACCGATGAGCAGCGGGACCCGCGCATTCCGAGTCGCTGCGACGGGCGCTCGAGTCATCACCGGTGTCGCCGTCATCGCCGCCTGCGTGGTCGGCGTCGCGACAGCAGTGCACGCGCCATGGCCGGTCGTCGAACACGATCCCGCGCAGGTCGAGGTCACCCCGGTTCCCGGCGACAGCACTCTCGTCTGCAACGGCGATCTCCGCGCTCTCGGGCGCGACTCGTCGGCCCCGCTGGACATGCTCTCGGCGGCATCGCCTGCCCTGACGACCGGTGGCACGGGGGGAGACCCCGCGGCGGAGGGACTCGCGATGACGGACCTCCCGGACGCAGGCGGGCCGCAGGTGCTCACCGGCGCCGTGGACGGCCGCTCGGTGCCCCTGATCGCGGGCGCGGAGTCCGTCACGATCGCCGCCGACGATCTCGCGGGGTACGCCGCGCTGCCGTGCGGGGTGCCGCGGTTGGAATCGTGGCTGGTCGGAGGGAGCATCGACACCGGCACGGAGGACATCGTCACGCTCACGAACGCGGCCGATGTCCCGTCGACGGTGACTCTCTCGGTATACGGCCCCGCCCGCAGCACGCGGACGGTCATCGTCCCCGCCCGGTCGCAGGAGGCTCTTCCGCTCCCATCGTTCGCCACCGGCAACGACGTGCCCGTGGTCAAGGTGAGCGCGGTGGGCGCTCCGGTGCGAGCCGCCCTCCAGTCCTCGCTCGTGCGCGTTCTCGATCCTGCCGGCATCGACCTCCAGGACTCGGTGGCGGGGCCGCAGCAGAAGCTCGTCTTCACGGGAGTGCAGGCCTTCGCAGCCAGCGGCGATGATGCGGAGATGGCCGTCCTGCGCGTGCTCTCACCGGGTCTCGCCGCGCGCGTCCAGGTGACGGTGCGCGCGGAGGGCGCGACGGGCGCCGCGGACGAGTTCACGGTCCCGGTCGAGGCCGATCTGCCCTCTCAGGTGTCGCTTTCCGGCCTCGAGCCCGGGCAGTACACCGTCGAGGTCGAAGCCGACGTGCCGCTGGTCGCCGCGATCAGGCAGCAGGACGGTTTCGGTCTCGACTCGGACTTCGCCTGGGTGATGCCCTCCCCGGAGCTCGACGTCGACGTGGCGTTCGCGGTTCCGGCCGGTCCCGATGCCCGTCTGCAGCTGGCGAACACGTCCGACCGTGATGCGACGGTGACGCTCGAATCCCTCGACGGCGGCCAGCCGCAGGAGATCGTCATCCCGGCGGGACGGACCGGCGGGCTCGAGGTCACCGGGCGGACCGCCTATCGGATGCAGACGACGGCTCCCGTGCATGCTGCGGTGACCCTTACAGGACCGGGGGCGCTCGCGGTGCTGCCCGTTCAGGCGAGCGGTGCCGGAGAGAAACCGATCACGGTCTATCCCTGACCGAGGAGAGACTCTCCGCAGCGGGAATCTCAGTGGTCGTGGCCGAGATCCCACGGCTCGCGGCCGACATACTCTGCCGCTGCCCGGAACACGGCACTCTCGATCGCCATCCGGCGGTGCGCAGCATCGTCGTGCCCCGGGGGGAGGAGCCGCTCGATGGGAAGACGGAACAGCACGATGCGCTTGTTCTTGCGGTCGAGGTGCCAGCGCGGCACCTCTTCGGCCGCATCGAATCCCGGGATCGCGCCGATCTCGAACCTCACGTCCTGCAACTCCGGCCATGTGCCGCGGAGGAACTCGACCGCGGTGCCGACGGTGAGGTCGAATCTGTCGAGGCGGCCGTCGAGCGGAGCCAGCGGTGGCCGCACGACCTCGCTGCGGCCGAGGCGGCCGTGTCGGCCGTGCCGCGCCCCGCGCCGAGGGGCTGCGGAGGTGTGAGTGGCACGGCGACGAGGCATGACGAAAGTCTAGGCGGTGCCCGGCTCGCCCGGCGCGGCATCCGCGATCGCGACGGGGTGCGCCGTACGCTGGCGGAGATGGACGGACGACTGTGCTCGAAGGTCGGCTGCGCGCGAGAAGCCGTGGCCACCCTCACCTACGACTACGGCGACCAGATGGTGGCCCTCGGCCCGCTCGGTGCCGCGAATGACCCTCAGGCGCATGATCTGTGTTCTCCGCACGCGGACCGGCTCTCGGTTCCCGCCGGCTGGCTCGTCGTGCGTCACGAGGCTCTTCGCGCCTGAGGTCGTCGCCTCGACACGCGGACGCACCAGTCGGCCCGCCTCCGAACTCTGGATACGCTGACCGCAGGCGTGCCAGGGCGGCGCTGCCGGAAAGGCACTCGTGATCGTCTGGCGTCGCTGGATCTTCCCCCTGCTTCTCGTCGTGATCTTCGGAGCGTGCGCAGCCGCTCTCGTCAAGATCGCCTTCTTCCCCGACCGCGCGGAGAGCGTCGTCAGCCCCGAGGCCGCGGTCACCGATCCGATCGTCGCAGTGGAGCGCGGATCCGTGGTGAACGCTCTGAGCCTGAGCGGCAACGTCGCGCGTGACGACGCCTACGCCGTGCGTGGAGAGCTCAACGGCACGGTGCTCGCCGTGCACGTAGGGGAGGGCGCGGCGGTGGCTGCCGGCCAGAAGCTCTACACCGTGCGCCAGGACGACCCGCGCAAGGACATCGACGTGCTCGCGCCCGAGGTCGGCGACGTATCGGAGCTCGCCATCGTCAAGGGACAGACCACCACGGTCGGGACCGAGACCTACAAGCTCACCCCGGCCCGATACCATCTGCTGGCCACCGTCGATCCCGTGCAGCTGTATCGCCTCGTCAACGCCCCGACCGAGGCGACCGTCACCATCACGGGCGGCCCGGCGCCTTTCGCGTGCACCGGCGTCGGGGTGCAGGTGACGGCGGAGGGCACCGCGAGCGTGCGCTGCGCGGTACCCGCGGACCAGACGGTCTTCGCCGGGCTCCCCGCGAAGATGGATCTCGCACTCGGTCAGGTCGACGATGCGCTCGTGATCCCGGTGACGGCTGTCCAGGGCGGCGCGGGATCCGGCAAGGTGTGGGTCGATGCAGGCGACGGATCCGACCCCGAGGAGCGCTCGGTGACGCTCGGCGTCAACGACGGCCTCATGGTCGAGGTGACGGACGGACTGGCCGAGGGAGACAGCATCCGCCAGTTCGTGCCCGGCTTCGTCGCTCCGGTCGAGGAGTTCTGCTACGAGGTCTCCCCGGGAGTGGAGCAGTGCGACAGCGGGATGAGCTGGTGAGTCTCGTCGCGCTCGACGACGTCTCCAAGAGCGTCCTGCTGGCCGATGACTCGCGCCTGGAGATCCTTCGTGGCATCACGCTCGAAGTGGGTGCAGGAGACCACGTCTCGATCGTGGGACGGTCAGGGTCGGGGAAGTCGACGCTGCTCAACATCCTGGGGATGCTGGATGCACCCACATCCGGATCGGTCGCGTTCGAGGGACGCGAGGTGCGCCGGATGCGATCGGGACGGCTCGACCGTCTGCGCGGGGACAACGTCGGCTTCGTCTTCCAGCAGTTCAACCTCCTCCCCGGGCGCACCGCGATCGACAACGTGATGATGCCGCTCGGCCATGCCAAGGGACGCATGTTCTGGAATCGTAGTCAGATCGCCGCCGACATGCTCGAGCGGGTCGGCCTCGGGCATCGCGTCGAGCAGATCGCCGACAGGCTCTCCGGTGGTGAGCAGCAGCGCGTCGCCATCGCACGGGCACTCGTTCGCAAGCCCGTGTTGATCCTCGCGGACGAGCCGACCGGCGCGCTCGACATCGACACGGGCGCATCAGTCATGTCCCTCCTCGACGAGGTGGCCACCGAGACGCACGCCGCGCTGGTCACGATCACCCACGACCTCCACGTCGCCGCGCGTGCGCGCCGGCACTACCGGCTCGATGCCGGGCGTCTGGAGACCGTCGACCTCAGCCGCGCCTTCGAGGCCTCGACCCTGGCGGCTTCGGTGCCGTCTGCGCCGCCGGAGTTCGTCGCATGACCGGCTTCCTCGGCGCTCTCTCCGACGCCTGGGCGGAGATCCGCGTGCACAAGCTGCGCGTCCTGCTCAGCCTGATCGGGATCGCCGTGTCGGTGGGGGCGCTCACCGCGGTCGTGGCGATCTCGGAATACCAGCGTCAATTCCAGGCCGAGCAGTCCGACCGGTGGGGAGGGCGAGCGGCGACCGTCGTCGTCTCCGTCAGCAGCGATGACGGCACACCCGTCGACGCCGACGAGTTCGATGCGCGCTTCAGCCGTGTCTCCGAGCGCTTCGGGTTCAGCCACACGGCGCGTATCGCCCAGGGAGTGCTGCTCGACGTGCAGCTCCCCGACGGCATCGCGCAGGTCCCCGCGCGTGTCATGGATCCCGCGTTCTCGCAGATCCACCGGGAGCGGCTTCTGGAGGGGCGCTGGTTCCTCGACTCCGATGTCGAGGCGATGGCACCGCCCGTCGTGATCACGGAACCGCTCTGGGAGCGTCTGGGACGAGTGCCGCTGACACAGCACCCGACCGTGACGCTCAGCGGCCCGGCCGGTGGCACCTATCAGGTGGTCGGCATCACACCGCGACAGGGCTTCGGCGACGAGGAGCTGCGCGTCGACCTGCTCTATGACGCCTACCGCGCGCGCGTGGATGCGCTGCCCGCCGACGCCTGGACGCAATACGAGATCTGGATGGGCACGGGACAGGTCGACCAGATCGCGCCGGTGCTCGCGATGGATCTCCGAGCGGGCCTGCCCGAGGGACAGACGGTCACGGTGAACCGCTCCGACTGGGCGGCGCAACCGGGAGCTCTGGACGCTCAGGCCACCTTCGAGATGGTCACCGGGGGCATCGCGGCGCTGATCCTCGCTCTCGGTGCACTCAGCCTGATCAACATCCAACTCGTGGCGATGCGCCAGCGCGTGCGAGAGATCGGGGTGCGGCGCGCCTTCGGAGCGAGCTCAGGGCGGGTGTTCTTCGCCGTCTTCCTGGAGAGCCTGGTCGCGACGACCGTGGCAGGCGTGATCGGGATCGCGATCGTCGTCGCCGTGCTGCGCTCGGAGTGGATCATCACGTCGATGTTCTACGGGATCCAGGACATCCCACCCTTCCCCATGCGCGCAGCGCTCATCGGTCTCCTCGCCTCCGTCATCGTCGGGGCGGTGTCGGGATTCATCCCCGCCCTCGTCGCGCTGCGGGTGAAGGTGATCGATGCGATCCGTTTCTGACACACGCCTGATGTCGGCCACTTCATGATGGAAGAATGAGCGCATGACCGAGCTCGAGTACCGCGTCGCCGACCTGTCCCTCGCCGAAGCCGGCCGTCACCAGCTGCGACTCGCCGAGAACGAGATGCCGGGGCTCATGGCGCTTCGGGAGGAGTTCGGCGCCGCGCAACCCCTGAAGGGCGCCCGGATCGCGGGCTCGCTGCACATGACAGTGCAGACCGCCGTCCTCATCGAGACGCTCGTGGCACTCGGCGCCCAGGTGCGGTGGGCGAGCTGCAACATCTTCTCCACCCAGGACGAGGCGGCGGCTGCGGTCGTGGTCGGCCCCGGTGGAACCGTCGACGCGCCGGCAGGCGTTCCCGTGTTCGCCTGGAAGGGCGAGACGCTCGACGAGTACTGGGCCTGCACCGATCGCATCTTCGACTGGTCCTCTGCAGGTTTCGACGGACCCAACCTGATCCTCGACGACGGCGGAGATGCGACCCTGCTCGTGCACAAGGGCGTCGAGTTCGAGAAGGCCGGCGCCGTTCCCGCGCCGACCGAGACCGACTCCCACGAGTACACGATCATCCTCGACCTGCTGCGCGCCTCGCTCGCGGTCGCACCCGATCGCTGGACCAGGCTCGCCGCGGGCCTCATCGGCGTCACGGAGGAGACCACGACCGGTGTGCACCGGCTGTACGAGCTCGCGGCCGCGGGGGAGCTGCTCTTCCCCGCCATCAACGTGAACGACTCGGTCACCAAGAGCAAGTTCGACAACAAGTACGGCATCCGGCACTCGCTTCCCGACGGTCTCAACCGTGCGACGGACGTGCTCATGGGTGGCAAGGTCGCCTTCGTCTGCGGCTACGGAGACGTCGGCAAGGGGGCTGCTGAGGCTCTGCGCGGTCAGGGTGCCCGCGTGATCGTGAGCGAGGTGGATCCGATCTGCGCGCTGCAGGCCGCCATGGACGGCTTCCAGGTCGCGCGTCTGCTCGACGTGGCCGGCGAGATCGACATCCTGGTGACCGGCACCGGCAACCGCGACGTCGTCACGACCGAGCACCTGCAGGCGCTGAAGCACCTCGCGATCGTGGCGAACGTCGGTCACTTCGACAACGAGATCGACATGGCAGGGCTCGAAGCACTCGACGGCGTGCAGAAGGTCGAGATCAAGCCGCAGGTGCACGAGTGGCGCATGCCGAGCGGCCGCAGCGTCCTGGTGCTCAGCGAGGGACGCCTGATGAACCTCGGCAACGCCACGGGGCACCCGTCGTTCGTGATGAGCGCGTCGTTCACCAACCAGGTGCTCGCACAGCTCGAGCTCTACACGAACATCGCCGCCTATCCGACCGGCGTCTACGTGCTTCCCAAGGCGCTCGACGAGAAGGTGGCCCGCTTGCACCTCGATGCTCTCGGTGTGCAGCTGACCACGCTCTCCGACGAGCAGGCCGCCTACATCGGGGTACCCGTGGAGGGCCCGTACAAGCTCGAGCACTACCGGTACTGACGACGACCGCTGCGGAACGGTGCTGACAGGAGGCGCGGCGTACCGGCTCAGACGCCGACGCGTCTACCGGTGAGCCGCTCTGCGCGCCGATCGGAGTTCTGCAGTGCTCTGCGCTCGCGCTCACGGCGCAGGACGGTGATGCCGATCAGGATCTGCTCCGGCGGTGCGGAGGGCATCGGGGAGACGAAGGGGCCCGCCTCGGTGAGCAGGTCGAGGGCGACCCGCTCCCGCGCGGCCGGGATCATGCGGGGAGCGCTCTGCAGGAATTGGGAGATCCGGCGGGCGAGCCGGTCGGGCAGACGCGCGACGTCGGCGATCTGGGCCCAGCCGGCCAGGGGCGGAGGAAGCACCGGGACATGCGACACGAGCGCCGGTGTGCGCACGCGCTGACTGTAGGTTCCGGCAACCAGGTCGCCCAGGCGCTGCGACCGCGCGTTGAACGCGCCGGTGAGCACGGCGACGCCGCCGAAGGTCATGTAGATCTCGAGCACGCCCAGAAGGGCGCGGATGAAGGCGTGACGGAACCCGGCGGCGCCACCGTCCACGCGCACGATCCTTCCGCCGACCGCCAGCTTGCCGAGACTGCGCCCCTTCAAGGCGACCTCCATCGTGATCGGCAGGACGACGAAGCTCACGACGAACGCCGAGACCAGGGCGATGCGGTCGGTGGTCTCATCCAGCACGCCCACATCCAGCAGCCAGATGCGCAGGAAGATCCACAGGATGAACACGGCGTATCCGAGGAGCATGTCGATCGCGGCGCCGAGCGCCCGCAGGAGGAAGCCGACGGGCTGCACGTCGATCGCGACGGCTTCGCCGGAGAGCACCTCGTCGGAGACGTCGATCGGGACGGACATGAGTACAGTAAATCAGGTGGATGCCGATGCGCTGACCGATGCACGCCGCGCCGAATGGGAGCGACTGGACGAACTCAGTCGCGCCCGACTCGACGGCGACGGGGTGGACGAGCTCATCGTGCGATATCGCGCCGCCTCCGCCGATCTGGCCGAGCTGAAGACATCCGTCGGCGATTCGCCCCAGGGCGCGTATCTGTCCACCATCCTCGTTCGCGCCAGGCTGCGCCTCACCGGCGCGTCCGACAGCATCCTCACGCAGACGGGACGGTTCTTCCGTCTGCAGCTTCCTGCTGCGCTGTACCGCCTGCGCTGGACGACGCTGGTGATCGCGATCTCGTTCATCGCGGTCGCCGTCGGCACCGCAGCCTGGATCGCGAGCGATCCGGCTCTGGTGGCGACCCTGGGCTCCCCGGCCGACCTCGAGCAGTACGCGGACGAGAGCTTCACTGGGTACTACACCGAGAACCCGGCCGCTGTCTTCATGGGGATGGTCTGGACGAACAACGCCTGGATCGCCATGCAGTGCGTGCTCTTCGGCGTCACCGGCATCTGGCCGGTCTACGTGCTCGTGCAGAACGCGATGGGACTCGGCACCACCGGGGCCGTGATGGCCGTCCACGACAAGGCCGACCTCATGGTCCTGTACATCCTCCCGCACGGAATGCTCGAGATGACCTGCATCTTCGTGGCCGCTGCCGCCGGCCTGCATGTGTTCTGGGCCTGGGTCGCACCGGGCCACCGCACGCGAGGGGAAGCGCTCGCCGAGGAGGGACGCGCGCTGGCGACCGTCGCGATGGGGCTGGTGTTCGCCCTCTTCCTCGCCGGGCTCGTCGAGGGCTTCGTCACCGGCTGGGCCCTTCCGTGGCCGGTGAAGATCGGCATCGGCGCCGCCGCGCTCGCCGTGTTCCTCATCTACATGCTGGTGATCGGCGGGAGGGCGCACCGCCAGGGCGAGACCGGCGATCTCGTCGAATACGAAGCAGGTACGCCGCGCCTGGTCGTCGGCTGACTTCCCCCAACGGTCACGGCCGACACGGGGCTCTATCTCGATCGGTTCGGCGTCAGAGACGACCCGCCGCCTTCAGTTCGAGGTAGCGGTCGGCGATCCTCGGGGGAAGCTCCTCCGGGTCGGCGGCGATCGCCTCCCCGCCGGCCCTGCGGATCGCGTCCGCGACATTCTCCGCGTCGCGGAGGGAGCGTTCGGCGGCCGCTGCCAGGTACACCTCTTCCCGGGAGTCGCGACGGCGCGCGAGTGCGGAGATCCCGTCGTCGGTCACGGATCCGACGAGCACGGTCGTCGCCCGAGACGCGTTCGGGAAGGCTCCGAGGAATCCACGGGCCGATTCGGCGGCATCCTGCGCCGTCAGTGCCACGATCAGCGAGGGACGCGTGGTGAGCGTGCGCACCGCGGCGAAGGCTCCATGCCAGTCCGTATCGACCAGTCGTGCGTGCACGGGAGCCATGGCATCGGTCAGCGCCGGGAGGAGAGCGGCGCCATCGACGCCCGTGACACGACCGCGCACCACCCTGTCGTACATGAGCAGGTGCACGTGGTCGCCGGCACGCGAAGCGAGCGCGGCCAGCAGCAGGGCCGCCTCGAGTGAGGCGTCCACGCGCGTGCCGTCGCCGACACGCGCCGCGGCGGTGCGCCCGGTGTCGATGATGATGACGACGTGGCGGTCGCGTTCCGGTCGCCACGTGCGCAGCATCGTCGTTCCCGCCCTGGCGGTCGCCCGCCAGTCGATCGAGCGCACATCGTCGCCGCGGACATACTCGCGCAGCGAATCGAACTCGGTGCCCTGACCGCGCACCTGGATGCTGGTGTTGCCATCCAGTTCGCGCAGACGCGCGAGGCGGGATGGAAGGTGCTTGCGCGAGGAGAAAGCGGGGAGCACGCGGATCGAGCCGCGAACCGAATGACGTGCCTGCCGACCCGCGATACCGAGAGAGCCGCGGGATCGGATCATCACGAACTCGCTGACCAGCTCACCGCGGCGGCGGGGAAGCAGCGGAATCGTGACACGGCCGCGCTCGCCCGGGGGCAGGAGCAGACGCTGTCGCTCCGTCGGCGCGCCCGCCGTCGGCTGCCAGGCGTCACGGATCACCGCGTTCAGCACCTTCGTGCCGTGGTTGTGCACGGCCACGCTGACGGGGACGGGCTCCCCGATGCGCACGCGTCGGGGGAGTCTGCGGCTCACCGTGACCGCGCGAGGACTCGCGGCGAGGGCGACGTCGGCGGCGACGAGCAGCAGGCACAGACCGATCCATGTACCGAGAACCGCGTACGCCGGGTAGCCCGCGAGCCCGGCGATGACGAGCGGGATGAGGCCCACGGCGAGGGCGACGGCGAGGCGGCCGGTGACGAACACCTAGATCGGCACCCTGGTCTGCTGCACGACGGAGGTGAGCACCGCATCGGCGGACACGCCCTCCATCTGGGCATCGGGTCGCAGCTGGAGACGGTGACGCCACACCGGCACCAGCATCGTCTGCACGTGGTCGGGGGTGACCGCGGAAGAGGCGTTCAGCCAGGCCCACGCCTTCGCCGCGGCGAGCAGACCGGTCGAGGCGCGCGGGCTGGCTCCCAGCTCGACGGACGGCGACTGGCGGGTCGCACGAGCGAGGTCGACGACGTATCCGAGCACGTCGTCTGTGACCTCGACTGCTGCGGCCGCCTGCTGCGCCGCCCTGATCTCCTCGGCGGTGACGACGGCCTCGACGCCGGTGAGCTCGCGAGGGGAGAAGCCCTCGGCATGTCGGCGCAGCACAGACACCTCCGCGTCGCGCTCCGGCATGCCGACGACGAGCTTCATCAGGAAGCGGTCCAGCTGCGCCTCCGGCAGCGAGTAGGTGCCTTCGTGCTCGATGGGGTTCTGCGTGGCGGCGACGAGGAACGGGTCGGGCAGGGGGCGGCTGACGCCGTCCGCCGACACCTGGCGCTCCTCCATGGCCTCCAGGAGTGCCGCCTGGGTCTTCGGCGGCGTGCGATTGATCTCGTCGGCGAGCAGGATGTTCGTGAACACCGGACCCGCGCGGAAATCGAACTCGCCGGTGCGTGCGTCGTACACGAGCGACCCGGTGACGTCGCCGGGCATCAGGTCGGGAGTGAACTGGACGCGCTTGGTGTCGAGCCCGAGCGCCCTGGCGAACGAGCGGACGACCAGGGTCTTCGCGACACCGGGCACTCCCTCCAGGAGCACATGGCCCCTGGCGAGGAGGGAAACGAGCAGTCCGGTGACGGTGCCGGCCTGGCCCACCACCGCCTTGTCGACCTCGGTGCGCACCCGGTGCATGGCCTGACGCAGCGCGGCGTCGTCGATGGGATGGTTCTCAACGGTCACGTGTTTCCCTCTGATTCTCGGGGATGGGTGGTCGGATCTGATCGGTGGGCGTGGGTGCTGTCGTCCACGGCTGTCTCGAGCTGGTCGAGGCGTCTGGCGAGGTCGACCAGGCCGGCGTCGTCGTCGGGGAGTGGCCCGGCCAGCAGGATCTGCAGCGTGCCGCGCGGGATGCGCAGTCGGTCCGAGGCCGCGTCAGCGACCTCGTCGGCGCCGGCGTGGACGGCGAGTCCGAGTCGTCGGGCGAGCCGGCGCTGCGTCCCCTCGCGGAGAGCCTGCGCGGCGTGCGCCGCATCCGCAGCTCTCGCCGTGAGGCGTGCACGTCCGTGCATGGTCTCGGATGCGCGCACGGTGACCGGAAGGGTCTCGGCGACGAGGGGGCCGAACCGCTGTCCGCGCCAGACGGCGGCGGCTATCCCCGCGGCGATCAGCAGCAGGATCGCAGGAGTGACCCAGGTCGGTGTGAGGCTGCCGAGCGTGTCGATCGGCTCGGCTTCGATGTCGGAGTCCGCGAAGCTCGGAACGTACCAGACGATGCGGTCGGTCTGGCCCAGCAGGGCGAGGCCGAGGGCGGCGTTGCCGTTCTCGGCGAGAGTCGCGTTGCTGAAGAGCCTCGTGCCTTCCACGACGACGCGTTGCGGACTGGTGCGGCGGTCCACGAGCACGGCGGCACCGTCGGCGTCTCCGAAGCAGGCCTGCACGCCGTCCGCGGGAGTGAACAGGCGGTCGGCGCGGATCGTCCCCACCTCGGCGAACTCGGCGACGTCGCAGTCCGGAGTCGCTTCAGACAGCGTCCCCGTGGCGTTGTCGCCGATGCCGAGCTCGTTCAGCAGGTGTGTGCTGGTGGAGAGGAAAACGACGCGCTCCGCGGGGTCCGTGAGCGTCTGCAGGGCCTCGTCGGTGAGCGTGTACGGGTTGGACATCACGAGCGTCGTGCTCTCGTCGATCGCCGCGCGCGCCTGAGATCGAGAGCGGTGCACCTCGATGTCGACCCCCTGGTCGCGCAGGATCTCGGCGAGCGCGAGCGCACCGGCATCATCCCGTGCCTCCGGATCGAGCGCGCCCCGTGCTCCGGGTGCGGTCGCGGCGACACGAAGGCCGACCATCGCGACGAGCACCACGAGGACGGCGATGATCGTCCAGCCGATGATCGTCTTCGCCCGACTCGGGCGGTGCTCCGCGGTGGAAGGAGCATCCGGGGACGATGAGGCAGTGGGGGAGACAGCGGGCTCGTGATCGATCACACTCATGCCGGCACTCCTTCGGGGCGGCGCGCGCGGATCCGGTCATCGGTGTCGACGAGGTCGCGATACGTCTCCGGCGTCGCGGAGTGCCCGAGGTAGCGGACGTCGTCGAACGAGACGGCCGCCCGACGCATCGCGTCGGCCTCGTCGGCGAACACCGCGCTCGCCTCGCGGGCGATCGACTGGGCCGTTGCGCCGGGGGCCGGATCGATCAGGTCGCGCTCGCGCAGGCTTCGCGCGATGGCCCGGTAGCGGAGGATGGTCGCTGCGTCCCAGTCGCGTTCGCGCGCGGCCCGGTCGGCGTCCGACCGCAACTGTGCGGCGCTGCGATCGTCGGCTGCTCCGAGGAGATCGCCGGTGGGGCGCCTGACCGCGCGGGAGCTGCGCGGTCTACCCCAGATGATGAGGGCGGCGATCAGTGCGGCCGCGATGATGACGGTGACGATGATGAGAGCGGACGGCCCCACGTTCGCCCCGTTGCCCGAGCTGAAGAGGTCGGCCAGGAAACGGCCGATGTCACGCGCGAGGAGATCGAACCACGTGGGCTTCGCATCGGCGTAGCGGGGATTCGAGAGCTCTTCCTCCGCCCAGCGTCGCGCGTCGTCCCCGTCGGGGACGAAGAGGTCGTCGAACCGTCGGATCATGCGGCGCCGTCGGCCCCTGGCGCTGTCCAACCGCCGTCAGTGGGAGCGTCGCCGGCGGCAGGGTTGCTGGGCGTCGGAGACGCGCTGGTCCGGGCTGGAGGCGCAGGAGGCGGCGGCGCAGGGAAGGCGACGGAGGGCGCCGAGACCGCTGCTCCGGTCTGCACAGGAGGCTGCACAGGAGGCTGCACAGGAGGCTGTACAGGAGGCTGTGCAGGCGAACCCGGCGCGTACGGGTACGGCGTGCCAGCGTACGGCTGTGCCGAAGAGTACTGCGGTGCGAACGACGGCGAAGCCCCCGGCTGCGTGACGGGTTGCTGTGCGCCGTATTGCGCGTACGCATACCCCTGAGACATCATGACGTGCTCCGGCACCTGGCGGGGCGGCGGCGCCGAGGTGACAGCGCGCGTCGGGTCGACGCGGAAGGGATCGTCCTGCTGTTCATCGGTCCAGCCGAGGTCGCGGCGCTCGACGTACGCGATCAGGGTCTGGTCCAGCCCTTCGTATCGCATCCGGCAGTCGAGGTAGACGAGTGCGGAACCGGTGCTCTGCACCACGAGCGTGATCGCCTGGATGACCAGGAGCAGGATCTGCGGGGCGATGAGCGTCACGATGAAGGCGACGACAGCGCTGGGGTCCTCGGCGCCCGTGGGTGCGACCACGGACCCGAGAAGGGAACCGAGCAGCGTGACGGGCACGCTGACGACCTGCGCCGCGATACCCATGATGGCGCTGATGAGGAAGGTCACCCCGAACGCGACCCAGAAGCGCCCGCGGGTGAGTCGCCAGGACCGTACGAACGCGTCGCGGAAACGCGCACGCTCGAGGACCAGGATCGAGGGAACCAGCAGCAGCTTCGTGGTGAGCCACACCGCGAGCGGGATGCAGGCGAGGACGATGACGATCACCACGAGGACGACGACGCCGACCATCTCGACGCTGCCGCCCATGCCTCCGGCGATGAAGGCCGCGATGATGACGGCGGCGATGATGAAGATGCCGAACACAGCGGCGACCGACAGCGAGGCGAAGCCGGCGAGTCGCCAGAACGCCGGGGCCATCCGGCGCCACAGCATCCGCAGCGACGCCTTGACACCGATCGCGGCGTACCCGATCTCCGCGGCGACGACGCCCTGCATCATCGCCGTGAAGGCGATCGAGGCCAGTCCCACGGCGAGTCCGGCGATCAGGTTCACCGCGATGGTGCCGGCCATCACCGCTTCGAAATCCGGAGAGGAAGGCGAGACCGTCTCCAGGCGGCTGAAGGTCGTGAAGAGGACGACGCCCATGACCACGGCAGTGACGACGACCACGACGAGCTGGATCACGACCGCGAAACCGAAGAGCACCTTGGGGTTGTGCCGCAGCGCCGCGAAGGCCTTGCCCAGCAGCATCCCGAACGACAGTGGATGAAGGGGAATGATGCCCTTCTTCGGGGCAGGCGTCCACGTCTGGCCGGTCACAGGCACTCCCTCTCCATCGCGCGCTCCCATCGTGTCATATCCGATGCGTGGCGCGCAGACCTGGGGTCGGCGGGACTCGGTGCCATAAGGTAACTCTTATGACCTCACGTATTCTCGTGGTCGACGACGACACCGCGCTCGCCGAGATGATCGGGATCGTGCTCCGCACCGAAGGCTTCGAGCCGGTGTTCTGCGCGGACGGTGCGCGCGCCGTCGACGAGTGGCGCACGCAGCGGCCCGACCTGGTGCTGCTCGATCTCATGCTCCCCGGTATGGACGGGATCGAGATCTGCACCCGCATCCGTGCCGAGTCCGGGGTGCCGATCATCATGCTCACCGCACGCAGCGACACCGCCGATGTGGTCCGCGGACTCGAGGTCGGCGCAGACGACTACATGGTCAAGCCCTTCAACCCGAAGGAACTGGTGGCGCGCATCCGCACGCGGCTCCGGCCCACGCCGCAGGCCACGAGCGAGCAGCTCCGGGTCGGGGATCTCACCGTCGACGTCGACGCGCACGAGGTCCGTCGCGGCACCGCCCCGATCGCTCTCACGCCGCTGGAGTTCCAGCTTCTCGTCGCGCTCGCCTCGAAGCCTCAGCAGGTGTTCTCCCGGGAGATGCTGCTCGAGCAGGTCTGGGGCTATCACTACAAGGCCGACACCCGGCTCGTGAACGTACACGTGCAGCGTCTGCGCGCGAAGGTCGAGCTCGACCCCGACAACCCGAAGATCGTCATGACGGTGCGCGGCGTGGGCTACCGCGCCGGGAGCGTCGGCTAGGCGCACGATGGCCGCGACGACAGCGACCACCACGACGGTCGCTGTCCTGCGCGACTGGCGAGGCTGGCCGACGATGCTCGCCATCCTCTGGCGACGCTCCCTCCGCTTCCGCACGCTCTCGATAACCCTGCTCGCCACCTCCCTGGCGATCTTCATCACGTGTGTGACCATGGCCTTGGTCATCCAGAACGATCTGTTCATCTCACGCAAGGACGTCGCTCTCGAAGACTCCCGCCGCGCGGTCGATCAGGCGCAGGGGATCCTGGATGTGGCCGAGGTGGGCGATGACTCCGCTGCACTCACAGAACTGTGGAACAGCGTCCAGTCGAATCTCACGCGCACATCGAGCACGGATCAGCTCGCCGGGTTCAAGATCGACAACGCGAAGGGCGTCCGCCTGAACGGCTTCGAGGCGGGGTTGAGTCGGAGCCTGCTGAGCCCCGAGCTCCAGGCCCGCGTCGTGGAGTTCGACGACCGCCAGGCCTGGCAGTCCGTGGCGCTGCCCGTCGCGGACGGGGGAGAGGTTCCCGGCATCATCGTGGGCCAGCAGCTCCAGGTGCCCGAGGCGGGAGCGTTCGCGATCTACTTCGCCTACGACCTGGGGGACGCCGATCAGACCCTCGTCTTCGTGCAGCGCACGCTCTGGATCGCCGGGATCGGTCTGGTGGCGATCGTCGCCGCGATCTCGTGGATCGTCCTTCGCGCGGTCTCCACCCCGATCGTGCAGGCCGCAGAGACCAGCGCGCGGCTCGCGGCGGGCGACCTCGGGGTGCGCCTCGAGGTGCATGGAGAGGACGAGTTGGCCACGCTCGGGCGGTCGTTCAACGCGATGGCGGACAGCATCGAGTCGCAGATCAAGGAACTCGGCGAGCTGTCGATGGTGCAGCAGCGCTTCGTGTCGGATGTCTCGCACGAGTTGCGGACACCGCTGACCACGATCCGCCTCGCCGCGGACATGCTCAACGACCAGCGCGAGGAGTTCGACCCGACCACCGCGCGGACGGCGGAGCTGCTGCACGCCCAGGTGCAGCGGTTCGAGACGCTGCTGTCTGACCTGCTGGAGATCAGCCGCTACGACGCGGGATCGGTGCAGCTCGAACTCGAGGCGACCAGCCTCACCCACCTGGCCGAGGACATCATCGAGCAGATGCGCCCGCTCGCGGAGGGCCATGGCACCGAGCTGCGGCTCGTGGCGCCTGGCGGCTACTCACCCGTCGACATGGATCCGCGGCGCGTGCGCCGGGTGCTGCGCAATCTGATCGGCAACGCGATCGAGCACGGCGAGGGGCGCCCCGTCGTCGTCACTGTCGACAGCAACCAGCACGCCGTGGCGGCGGGGGTGCGGGATTTCGGCCTCGGGATGCAGCCGGCCGACGCGGAGCGGGTCTTCGACCGCTTCTGGCGCGCCGACCCCTCGCGTCAGCGCACGATCGGCGGCACGGGACTCGGACTCTCCATCGCCCTGGGGGATGCGAGCCTGCACGGCGGCACGCTCGAGGTCTGGTCGGAGCTCGGCGTGGGAACGAACTTCGTGCTCACGATCCCCAGGCACGACGGGATCCTGCACGGTCCGAGCCCGATCGCCATCGAGCCGCAGGAGCCGTTCGCGGAGATCGGCGACGCGACGCAGCCGATCTCACTGACGGACGCGCCCGCCGGTCTGTTCGACGAGGAGGACCGGTCATGACCCGGCGACGAGGGACACGGAGGATGCTGGCCATCGCGCTGGCACTCACCGCGCTTGTGCTTCCCGCGTGCGCGGGACTTCCCACCAGTGGCGATGTCGCCGTCGGCCTGAAGCTCGGGGAATCCCCGCAGGACGTCGACATCCTGCCGGTCGCGTCCGGCCCGATCACGGGTGCCGGGCCCGAGGAGATCGTCGAGGGCTTCCTCGAGGCCGGGATCACGACGACCGAGAACTGGGACACCGCACGCGACTTCCTCTCGCCCTCGCTGCAGCGGAGCTGGAGCCCCTCGGCCGGGGTGTCGATAGACGTCGGCACGGATACCAGGACCATCACCTCCTCGGTCCCCGACGACGAGGTGGAGGGTGCGGACACCGCTGAGGTCCAGGTCACGCTCGACCTGGTCGCGAGCGTCGACGACTCCGGCGGCTACTCCGAGGCCCTCGGGTCGTCCAACGTGGCGTTCACGCTGCAGCGGATGGAGAGCGGCGAATGGCGCATCACGCAGGCGCCGGACGGTGTCGTGATCGACGAGACGCGCTTCACCAAGGTCTTCGAGGGGTATCCGCTGCAGTACTTCGACCTCGGCTGGTCGAGATTGGTGCCTGACATGCGCTGGTTCCCGCGTCGGCAGAGCCCCGCGACGACCGTCACTCGGGCCCTCATCGGCGGCGAGCCCAGCGGATGGCTGGACCCGGCAGTGCAGAACGCCTTCCCCGCCGACGTGCAGCTGGCACAGGACGCGGTGCCCATCGTCGGACAGGTCGCCGATGTCGCGCTCACGCGCCCCGCTTCGGGCCTCGATGCGACCACTCTCTCCCGTATGCGCACCCAGCTGCAGGCGACCCTCCGCGGCGCCGGCGTCGCAGTCACCCAGGTGCGGTTCACCGTCGACGGGCGCGACCTCGATGCGGGAGTGGCGGATGTGGTGGAGTCGTCGGCCGAGGTCGGCACACTCGTGCTGCAGAACGGCACCTTCGGGCGGATCGTCGGCGACGAGATCTCGCCCCTCCCCGGTATCAGCTCGGAGATCGCCGCCATCACGCAACCCATCGTCTCGATCGACGTGGCCGCCGATGACTCCCGCGCCGCCACGCAGCTCGGTGACCAGCACGTCTATCTGATCGGCGAGGGAAGCCTCGACGAGCTCGATTCCCGTCCAGGGCTCATCAGGCCTTCGC
The DNA here is from genome assembly GCF_000340625.1 of Microbacterium sp. UCD-TDU. Lineage (NCBI taxonomy): Bacteria > Bacillati > Actinomycetota > Actinomycetes > Micrococcales > Microbacteriaceae > Microbacterium > Microbacterium sp. UCD-TDU. Next base: position 1,011,287 of record NZ_KB454447.1, on the reverse strand, counting down.
TCGACCCCTACGGGTACACCTGGTCCGTCCCCGCGGGAGCGCCCACGGCCGTGCAGGCGTCGGGGAGCGATGCTGTGGCGCGTCAGGTCGCGACGGCGTGGCCGAGCGCCTCGGCGATCTCTCACCTGAGGGTCGCACCGGACGGCGCCAGGGTGGCTGCCGTCGTGACGGTCGGCAAACAGATGTGGGTCGTGGTCGCAGCCGTGGTTCGGGACTCGGCGGGCATCCCGATCGAGCTCGGCGAGGTCAAGCAGTTGACCCAGTTGTTCGAGCCGGCAACCGGGCTGTCCTGGCTGGGGGCAGACCGCGTGGGAGTCCTCGTCGATCCGAACAGCCCGCGTCTTCTCACTCAGATGGTGGGAGGGCCCGGTTCGGCGGAGGCAGCCCCGAGCAATGCGATCTCGATCGCCGGCGCGCGCACCGCTTCCGGCGTGCGGATCCTCGGAGCGAACGGCGAGCTCTTCGCCCACGCGGGCTCGGCATGGCGCGAGGTCGCGTCCGGCGTCTCCGTGCTCGCCACTCGCGTCGGCGAGTGACATTCCCTGCACCGACGGCGGTGGTCACGCGATCGTGCGCAGAACAGAGCGCGGTGGTGGAACCGGGCGGATCGACGGCCGCATACTCCTCGCATGTGGACGAAGCCCCAGATGCTCGGCGTCGGCGCGGAGATCGCCGCGTTCCTCCTCGCAGCGACGTGTGCCGGCTGTGATGAGCCGGGAACGCTCCTGTGCCCGCGATGCCGAGAGGCGCTCGCGCCGACCCCGCAGATCACGGTGACCCCTCGAGGGATGCAGGTCACAGCCGCCCTTCGGTTCGAGGGCGTCGCGGCACGGTGCATCCGTCGCCTCAAGGGTGAGGGCGAGACGCTCCTCGCCCGTCCGCTCGGCGCGGCCCTGGCGACGGTGCTCGCGCCCTCGGTGGGCTCGGCGACGTGGGTCGTGCCGGTGCCGACGACCGGAAGCGCGTTCCGTCGGCGTGGCTATCGCGTCCCCGACCTCCTGATCCGTCGAGCGCAGTCCGAGCCGCAGCGGCTGCTCTCCCTCGCGAGCCGTACGGTCGACCAACGTGGTCTCGGAGTGCGGGCACGGGAGGCGAACGTTCGGGGAGCTCTGCGTGCGCGTCGGACGGGGGAGGGCGCCGAAGCGGTGATCGTCGACGACGTCGTCACCACCGGGGCGACGCTGGATGAAGCATCGCGAGCCCTGAGATCAGCCGGATTCCGTGTGGTGGCGGCGGTCGCGCTCGCCGCCACGCCGCGTCGCAGCGGATTCGGATGAATCTCATCGGGGATGCACCGGCGACACAGGGGAACCGGACCGTGACATCCGCCGATCAGCGGACTACGGTGGGGGGACACAAGGCGACCACGGTCCGCCCTTGGCCGGGAGGACCGGGACAAGGAGGCAGCAATGGAAACAAGCATCGTTGGCGTCGGAGTGGGTATCACCGATCGCTTCCGAACCGTTGTCGAAGAGAAGATCGCCAAGATCCAGATGCTCGCGTCTCGCGCGCAGAGACTGGATGTGAAAGTCACCCATCGCGTGTATCGCAACGGTCGTGTCCCCGACGAGACCGTCGAGCTGACACTGATCGGGAAGGGACCGGTCGTTCGCGCAGAGGCGACGGACGGAGACAAGTTCGTCGCCCTCGATCTCGCTGTCGACAAGATGTCCGAGCAGCTGCGTCGCGCCAAGGAGAAGCGAGTCGACGGACGACAGCACCCCCGCGGCGCTCACTTCGAGAAGGGAAGCGGAGCGCTCGAGGGCATCGACGTCCAGCCGGCGTCGGCCGACATCCTCCACGCGGTGGCGACCGGCAGCATGCCGGTGCAGCAGAGCGAAGAGGAAGAATACTCGCCCGTCGTCATCCGCACGAAGAGCTTCGATGCGGAGTGGATGACCGTTGAGGAAGCCGTCGACAGGATGGAACTGGTCGGACACGACTTCTTCCTCTTCGTGGATGTGCGCACCGACCACCCGAGCGTCGTCTATCGCCGCAAGGGCTGGGACTACGGTGTGATCGCGTTGAGCACCCAGGCTCCGCCGTCCGAGGCTCTCGCCTCCTGATCCGCAGTGCACGACGGCCCGATCCCGGATGGGATCGGGCCGTCGTGATGTCCGGATGCCGCGACGGGGCGGAATCAGTCGAAGATGCCGTCGAGCAGACTGCCGATCACGAGACCGCCCAGGATGCCGGATGCGAGGTCTCCGCCGCCACCGCCACGCCGACCGCCGCCACCGCCCCAACCGCCGCCACCGCCCCAGCCCTGATCCTGCGGGCGGGAGGAGTCGATGTCGCGCTGGGCGAGCTGGAGTGCCTCGGATGCGAGGTGAGCGACACGGCGGGCCTGGACGAGCGCCGCCTCGCGGGTGTCCTCGGCGGGCAGCAGATCCGACAGATCCACACGAAGCCTCTCCGCCTCGGCGAGGCGGGTGCGGGCGTCCGCGCCGATCCATCCGCGGTGCCCGGAGATGAGGCCACGAGCCACGCCCAGTTGCCGGTCGGCGTCATCGATCGCGTGCTGCACCTGAGCGATGCTCGGCAGCGGGTTGTCCGCGCGGTGACGTGCCTTGGCGATCGCCTCGTCGAGAGCCGAGTTGGCATCACGCAGCTGGGAGAGCTCGGCGAACGGGTCGTTCGGCTGTCCGGAGGGCGTGAGAGCTGCCAGGGCGCTCTGCAGCTCGGCGACGGCCTGGGCGACGGCGGGTACGTTCGGCGCGGTGCGAGCGGCGATGAGATCCCCCCGCGAGTCGGCCACGACCTCGGCGAGGGTGGACTCGGCGCGCAGCGCCTCGATCTCGAAGTCCTCCACGGCATCGAGCAGTGCGGACGCGCGTCGTGTGGCTTCCGTCGCCGTCTCCAGGGCGACGTTCGCCTCCTCGTTCTGCTTCGCCGCGCGACGACGCTCCGAGACATCGGCGCTGTGCGTCGCGAAGCTGATGAGCTGCTCGGCCTCCGCTGCGCTGGCCGTGATCTGGTGCATGGCGGAATCGGAGTATCGAGCCGAGAGTCGAGCGACGGTCTCGTTGGTCTGCGGAATGCGGGCGCTGAGGGCGGCCGCCTCGGCCCGCACCTGCGCGATGATCTCGGGCGCGCGGCGAACCTTGGCGACCGACTCGGCGAGGACCGACGTCTTCTCGTCGAGCAGGTCCTGGGCCCAGTCGCAGAGCTGGAGGATGCGGGCGTTGCGCGTGCGGAGCTCCTCGACGGTGTCGGGGATCTCGTCGTGGTTCAACTGGTGGAGCTGGAACGCCTCGCGCAGGTGGGTGCGCACCGCGGCGAGAGCCTTGCGCAGGTCACCGGTGAGCGACTCGCCGAGTTCCGCCTCGGCGAAGGAGAGCTCGTCCGAGGTCGTGCGGATCCGCTCGTCGGCGCTGACCAGGGCCTGTTCGGCACGGCGAGCCAGATCGGCGTCCTGTGCGGCGAGTTCTTCCTGTTCGCGTTTGCGTTTGCCCCAAAATCCAGCCATGAACCGATCCTAGTTTCCCCGGGAGCTGTGGTGGCTGAGCATCCGCTCGGGGCGAACGGCGATCTCACGCCCGTCGCGGCGTGCGGAGGGCGTCGGCGACGCCGGTCACAGGGCGGGCACGGGCGCAGCGATGGGGGCGCCGACCTTCGCCGGCCTCCCGCGCTTGGGGCGTTCGGCGGTGAGCTCGAGCGACAACGCGTGGCGGGGATGCCCGCTGAGGCGCTGCGCCGCGTGATCGAGCCAGCGGACTTCGGCCTCCGCGGCGAAGATCATGGAGTCGGCGACCAGCGACCACGCGAGTCCTTCGGGGTCGTCCCCGTCGCCTCTCGCCTGTCGCGCCTGCTGGAGCGCTTCCAGCTGGCGCATCGATGCCGATCGCTGCGCGTCGATCGTGGCTGTGGCATCGACGCCGGGGAGGGTCGCTGCGACGGCCAGCTTGATCGCCAGTTCGTCGCGCGTGCCCTGGGAGCGCACGACGGGGGAGGAGAGCCAGTTCTCGACGTCCGTGTGACCCGCATCCGTGATCTGCCAGTACACGTGACCGTGGTCGTCGGCATCGCCACGCGAGACCAGCCCGTCGCGTTCCAGACGCTCGAGGGTGTTGTAGATCTGTCCGACGTTCAGCGGCCAGATCGAGCCGGTGCGGCGATCGAACTCGTGTCGGAGCTGGTAGCCGTAGCAGGGCCCCTGCGCGAGGATGGCGAGCAGGCTCTGGCGTACTGACATCGATCATCTCCGTTACCGTGCGTGGGAATGCGATACCGAGTATATGGTTATCGGCCGCACCCCTGAACCGACGCGCGGGACCACCATGCAGGCGACGTGCAGGTCACGGCCCGGTAACATGGCGAAGTATGCCTGGCGTCGGGTTCACCGATGGCCGGCGATTTACCCACTGACAGGGAGATGACATCCGTGGCCAATCCTCTTGAGAAGCTGCTGCGTGCGGGCGAGGGGCGGGTCATCCGCCGCCTGAATCAGGTCGTCAAGGCAGTGGGAGCGCTGGAAGAGGACATCTCCAAGCTCACCGATGACGAGCTGCGTAACGAGACCGTCGAGCTGCGCGCCCGCTTCGAGAAGGGTGAGACCCTCGATCAGCTGATGCCGGAGGCGTTCGCCGCGGTGCGAGAGGCCGCCAAGCGCACCCTCGGCATGCGCGCCTACGACGTGCAGATCATGGGTGGTGCCGCCCTTCACCTCGGCAACATCGCCGAGATGAAGACCGGTGAGGGAAAGACCCTCGTCGCGACGCTGCCCGCGTATCTGAACGCGATCGCCGGCAAGGGCGTGCATGTCATCACGGTCAACGACTTCCTCGCCAGCTACCAGGCAGAGCTCATGGGGCGTGTGTTCCGTGCTCTCGGCATGACCACGGGCATCATCGTCTCCGGTCAGACGCCTGCGGTGCGTCGCGAGCAGTACGCCGCCGACATCACCTACGGCACGAACAACGAGTTCGGCTTCGACTACCTGCGCGACAACATGGCGTGGCGCAAGGAGGACCTCGTCCAGCGCGAGCACTTCTTCGCGATCGTCGACGAGGTCGACTCCATCCTCATCGACGAGGCCCGCACCCCGCTCATCATCTCCGGCCCGTCGTCGGGCGAGGCCAACCGCTGGTTCGCCGAGTTCGCCAAGATCGCCCGCACCCTCGAGGTCGGCGTGGACTACGAGGTCGACGAGAAGAAGCGCACCGTCGGCGTGCTCGAGCCAGGAATAGAGAAGGTCGAGGACTACCTCGGCATCGACAACCTCTACGAGTCGGCGAACACCCCCCTGATCTCGTTCCTCAACAACTCGATCAAGGCGCTCGCGCTGTTCAAGAAGGACACCGACTACGTCGTGATGAACGACGAGGTCATGATCGTCGACGAGCACACGGGCCGCATCCTGGTCGGCCGTCGCTACAACGAGGGCATCCACCAGGCGATCGAGGCGAAGGAGGGCGTGCCGGTCAAGGCAGAGAACCAGACCCTCGCCACCGTCACCCTGCAGAACTACTTCCGTCTCTACGACAAGCTCGCCGGCATGACCGGTACGGCCGAGACCGAGGCCGCCGAGTTCATGTCGACGTACAAGCTCGGCGTCATCCCGATCCCGACCAACCGGCCGATGATCCGCAAGGACCAGTCCGACCTCGTCTACAAGAACGAGACCGCGAAGTTCGCTCAGGTCGTCGAGGACATCGCCGAGCGGCACGCGGAGGGCCAGCCGGTGCTGGTCGGAACGGTGAGCGTCGAGAAGAGCGAGTATCTCTCGCGCCTGCTAGCGAAGAAGGGCATCAAGCACGAGGTCCTCAACGCGAAGAACCACGCGCGCGAGGCCGAGATCGTCGCGCGCGCCGGCCGCCTGGGCGCAGTCACCGTCGCCACGAACATGGCCGGACGAGGAACCGACATCATGCTCGGCGGAAACGCCGAGTTCCTCGCAGTCCAGGAGCTCAAGGGCAAGGGGCTCGACCCCGTGGAGACGCCCGAGGAGTACGAGATCGCGTGGGACGAGACCTACGAGGCGATGAAGAGCGTCGTCGCGGAGGAGGCCGAGAAGGTCATCGCGGCCGGCGGTCTCTATGTGCTCGGTACCGAGCGCCACGAGTCGCGCCGCATCGACAACCAGCTTCGCGGTCGTTCCGGCCGTCAGGGTGACCCCGGTGAGAGCCGCTTCTACCTGAGCCTCACCGACGATCTGATGCGTCTGTTCCAGTCGGGGGCAGCCGAGGCCATCCTCGCCCGCACCAACTTCCCGGACGATGTGCCGATCGAGTCAGGGCTCGTCTCCCGAGCGATCCGCAGCGCCCAATCGCAGGTCGAGTCCCGCAACGCCGAGATGCGCAAGAACGTCCTGAAGTACGACGACGTCCTGAACCGCCAGCGTGAGGCCATCTACGCGGATCGTCGGCACATCCTCCAGGGCGATGACATCGCCGATCGCGTGCAGCACTTCATCGAGGACGCCATCAGCGGCGTCGTGCGAGACCACACCGGCGAGGGCCACAACGAGAGCTGGGACTTCGATGCCCTCTGGACCGAGCTCAAGACGCTCTATCCGGTGGGCGTGACGATCGACGAGGTCGTGGCAGAGGCCGCCGACCGCAAGGGCGGCATCGATGCGGACGGGCTCACCCGCGAGCTGCTCTCCGACGCGAAGATCGCGTACCAGACGCGTGAGGAGTCGCTCGGTGAGGCCGCCACGCGCGAGCTCGAGCGTCGTGTCGTGCTGCAGGTGCTCGATCGTCGCTGGCGCGACCACCTCTACGAGATGGACTACCTCAAGGACGGCATCGGCCTGCGTGCGATGGCTCAGCGCGACCCCCTCATCGAGTACCAGCGTGAGGGCTACGCGATGTTCCAGTCGATGATGGGCCAGATCAAAGAGGAGTCCGTCGGGTACCTCTACAACCTCGAGGTCGAGGTGCGTCGCGCCGGCGACTCGGAGACGGCCGAGGTCGAGGCCAAGGGGCTCGCCTCCGATGGCGGAGAGCAGCGCCTCGAGTACTCCGCGGCGAATGATGCGGGTGAGGTCGAGGTCCGCAACGATCGCGGTCAGGTCCAGCAGGCGGCCACGGATCGCGTCCGTCAGGCGGCGGCTCGTGCTCAGGCTCCTCAGGCCGAGGCTGAGGAGGCACCGCGTGGCGCCTTCGGGCAGCGCACCGAGGCCGAGGCTCCCGCCGCCGGCAACCGCGAGCAGCGGCGCGCGCAGGGCAAGAAGAAGAAGTAGTCTCCGCACAGAGGAGGGCCAGTCCGCGTGGATTGGCCCTCCTCTCGTCGCTGTAGGCTTGGTCGATGACCCCAACGCGCAACTTCGACCAGTCGTCGAAGCTCAAGAACGTCCTGTACGAGATTCGCGGAAACGCCCTCGTCGAGGCGGCGCGCTTGGAGGCGGAGGGGCATCAGATCCTCAAGCTGAACACCGGCAACCCGGCGATCTTCGGTTTCGACGCCCCACACCAGATCGTGCGCGACATGCTCGCCGCGCTGCCCACGGCCCACGGATACAGCGACAGCAAGGGCATCGTTTCGGCTCGACGTGCCGTGGTGAGCCGGTACGAGGAGATCGAGGGCTTCCCGCGGTTCGACCCCGACGACGTGTACCTCGGGAACGGTGTCTCCGAACTCATCACGATGACGATGCAGGCGCTGCTCGACGAGGGCGACGAGGTCCTCATCCCGGCGCCGGACTATCCTCTCTGGACGGCGATGACCAGCCTCGCCGGCGGCACTCCCGTCCACTACCTCTGCGATGAGGATGACCAGTGGCAGCCCGACCTCGAGGACATCCGATCGAAGATCACGCCGCGCACCAAGGCACTGGTCATCATCAACCCGAACAACCCCACGGGAGTGGTGTACTCCCGCCAGATCCTCGAGGGCTTGGTGCAGATCGCTCGAGAGCACCAGCTGCTGCTGCTCTCGGACGAGATCTACGACCGCATCCTGTTCGACGGTGCCGTGCACATCCCGACGGCGACTCTCGCCCCTGATCTGCTCTGCCTGACCTTCAACGGCCTGTCCAAGACGTATCGCGTGGCCGGATTCCGATCGGGATGGATGGTCATCACGGGGCCGCAGGACCACGCCAAGGGGTTCATCGAGGGGATCACGCTGCTCGCGTCGACCCGACTCTGCCCGAACGTCCCGGCCCAGCACGCCCTGCAGGCGGCGCTCTCCGGTGTGCAGTCGATCGAGGCGCTCATCGCTCCGACCGGGCGCCTGCACGAGCAGCGGGACATCGCCTGGGAAGGTCTCGAATCGATCCCCGGCGTCTCGTGCGTGAAGCCCCAGGGGGCGTTGTACGCGTTCCCACGACTCGACCCGAACGTGCATGAGATCAGGGACGACGCGCGGCTCGTCTACGACCTGCTGGTCTCGGAGCACATCCTCCTGGTCCAGGGCACCGGCTTCAACTGGGCCACCCCTGACCACCTTCGCCTGGTCACGCTCCCCGAGCCCCGAGTGCTGAGCGAAGCCGTCGAACGACTGGGGAACTTCCTCTCGAGCTATCGGCAGTAGCGGACGCCGCGTCCGCCGGGAAGAGCGTCGACGCCAGTCGTCTCACGGCTGCGATGAACGGCGAACGGGGCGCGACATCGGTCATGGGCCGGGCGTGCAGCAGAGCGGCATCCGCTGCGCGCTGGTCGAACGGCAGGAAGACGACATCGGTGATGCCCGCGAACCTCTCGAGCGTGCGTCGCACCTGACCACGCGCATCGATGCCGAGCGGGCCCGGTCGCACCTGATTGACCACGACGATGACGGGCGTGGGGGCGGTGAGACGTCGTAGTTCGGCGTGCTCACGCACGAATCTGCTGATGCCGAGGGGGTCGGCCGATGCGACCGCGATGATCAGGTCCGCCCCGTTCAACGACGCTGTGGTCGCCGCATGGCGACGGGGCCCGGCAAGGTCGTACGTGACCTCCTCGTCGGCGTCGAAGGCAGCGGCCACATCGACGACCGTCTCCTCGGACCACTCGCGGCAGGCGTCGAGCGTGGCCCGCAGGCGGGTCGATGACAGCTCGGGCCAACGGCTGGGACGATTGATACCGGGGAGCACCTCGATATCGCCCCCGCCGGTGGCCAGCGGCGTGGCGAGTCTGGTCAGCTCGGCGGAGTCGAGTGCACCGCGTTCCGCCCGCCGGCATGCGGCGGCGACACCGGGTGCGTCGTCGCTGAGACCGAGAAGTAGCGCGAGCGCGGGAGCGACCGTGTCGGTGTCGACCAGCGCGGTCCTGCGCCCGCGGCGGGAGAGTTCTACGGCCAGTTGGATGGCGAGGGTCGAGCGCCCCGGAGCGCCGTGCGGCCCCCAGACCGCGATGACGCGATGCGGAAGGACGGACTGCGCGCGTGGCACGGCGTCTGTCTCGGATACCAGCGCTGCGGCGACCTCCCATCCTGCTGCCTCCGGGCGCAGGGCCGCCGACAGCCCGAGACGCCCCAGCAGGCGACTGTCTGCGCCGCCGAGCGCCAGGATGCGGACCCCGGCACGGTCGCATGCGGAGATCAGCTCAGCGTTCAGCACCGCTCTGGTGGCGGGGACGATGATCGCCTCCGCGCCCGGAGGCACCTCGATGACGGCGGTGGGGGAGAGGATCGCGACGACCTCGATGCCTTCCAGCGCCAGCTCCGCCGCCAGCTCGCCCGCCCGTGGTTGAGGGATCGCGACCACGACGCGGGTCACGACCCCACCCCGGCCGGCACCACGGAAAGGGCGGCCCCACCCGTGATGGCGGCGAGCACGTCGGCCACATCAGCCCGATCGATCACGATCTCGAGCTGGGTTCCGGTGTCGGCGAGTACGCCTTCGGCGTCGAGCACGTCGTGCACGATCACGTCGGCGACCAGGATGCGGGGGACATCGAAGGAGCGTCCTTCGTCGAGGGGCGGCGCCTGCCAGACCTCCACGACCGTGCCCGCCTCCACCCCTTCCGGAATGCCGGTGCTGCTCTGGATGACGATCGTGGTGGAGCGACTGCGGTCGGCGTCCGTCACGGCCGAGGACGGAACGAGTTCTCCGCTCTCGAGAGTGCGGGATGCGATGCTGCCGGTGGGGATGTCGCCCGGGCCGAGGTAGTCGTCGGCCAGCGAGCCCAGGCCGACGTCGACGACCTGGAAGTCGTCGGAGGTCAGCACCTCGCCCTGCGTGATGGTCCGGGTGGCCTGGAGCGTCGGAACGGCATCGTCGAACGCCGACACGATGAGCCAGACACCGGCGATCGAGAGAGCCACCAGCGCGATACCCACGAGGAAGCGGACGTCGCCCCAGAACGCGCGCCGAGGAACAGAGAAGGAAGCCATGGCGATATCGTCACAGAAACGGCTCCGGGGCTCCGTGAGTTATCCACAAGGGACGCGCGGGCCCGAATCCGGCGAACCTGTGGGCGAGAATGAGGGGATGCCTGCCTTCCCCGTTCGCGCACCGCGTTACCTCGCCCCCTCGCAGGTGGCGGAGCTGCTGAGCATCGGGGTCGACGAGGTCGTCGCTCTGGTGCAGGAGGGAAGACTGCGGGGAGCGCAGCTCGGGTCGCCGCCTCGTTGGCGAGTGGAGGAGTCCAGCCTCGACGGCTACCTGGCCGAAGAATCGGAGAACTCTCGGCGGATGGCGCTGTGGCGCCAGTCCCAGACTGCGAGCTTCCCCGAGGTCTGGGGCACCTCTTCGGCTCACGGCACCTGATCGACCGGCGTACGCACGGCCACGAGTGACGCGAACGGGATGATGCGAAACCCGTGCACCGCTCGGGCGAGGCGCGCTTCGCCCGGATCATGCACAGCGAGATCGAGGTGATCGGACGCCGCTCGATCGATGGTGCCGTGGACGTCGTCGCCCACATGGGTGCTGATGTGCACGGGCACACGACGGCGTGCGAGGTCACGCAGGACGAATCCGAGGGTCATCCGCTCTCGGAGCGGGGGATCTGCGGCGGGTGGTTCGTCGAGGCTCGCCAGGATCATGCCGTGATCCGTCGTGATGCCGGTGACGGCCGCGAGGGGGAGGAAGAAGCCGGCGGGTGCGCTGCGTCCCTCGCCGGTGCCGCGTGTGGAGACGGCGACCCAGTCTGCTCCGAGCGTCTGCAACGAGACCGGAATCCGTCGCCCGTTCACGAGACCGATCGTGACGTCCGCCTCTGCGCTGCACAGCGTCCGCAGCCGCGCGCGCAGGTCCAACCGTGCGATCCGCAGCCGTTCGGACTCGGCGTCCAGCACCGCGCGCTCCGCTTCCCACTCCGCGGTCAGCTGGCCTTCGAGGTCTTCGAACAGTCGGTCCCAGTGCATCCGACAGAGCGTAGGCGACCCCGCTCGGGCGCGTACGAGTTATCCACATTCTTCGCCCCACCCCACTCCGGCGCTGGCGGCACGGTGCTGTACTGCTCACTCGCAGACCTCCCCGACCGAGAGTTCGACATGACGCCGCACGAGTACTTCGCACCCCAGCCGACATCGACCAGCGAGCTTCCGGACCCTGTGCCGCTTCTGCGCAGCCTCACGCACGGCGTCCTCGAGGTGCTGGCCGGTGTCAGGGAGGTCGATCAGCTCGCCAGGTGGTTCAGCGAGGACGCATTCCGAAGTCTGGTCACGCGCGCCAACCTCTCCTCGAGGGCACGTAGCGCGCGCGGCGTCGCTCCCGCCCGACCCACGTTCGAGATCAGGGCGCTGAGGGTCACGGAACCGCTCGACGGCGTGATCGAAGCCGTCGTCGTGGTGGCCGGTCCTGGGCGCACCCGTGCCGTCGCCGTGCGCTTGGAAGGGATCGATCGTCGCTGGCGGGCGACGTCGCTGGCCATTCTCTGAGGCATCTGACCGTAGGCTGGTCAGGTGTCAACCCTCAGTGATCTCGCCCATGCCCAGGGGCGCCTGAACGACAGCGATGTCGAATGGCTCCACCGTCTCGCCGGAGACGGACAGCTCCTCGCGGACCTCGCCTCCGCCGACATCGTGATCTGGATCCAGACCGACGACGGTTCGTTCATCGCGGTCGCGCACGCGCGACCCAGCGGCGCGGCGACGCTCTTCTATCGCGACATCGTCGGAGAGCGGGTGCGGCCCCAGTGGCGCACCCAGGTCCAGGGAGCCTTCGAATCGGCCGAGATCGTCGACTCCTCCTCGCCCGACTGGTTCGAGGAGACACCGACGCGCGTGCGGGCCGTGCCGATCCTGAGCGTCGGTCGCGGTGCCGACGCCCACTCGACCGTGATCGGAGTGGTGACCCGGCACACGAACCTCGGCGAGGTGCGCACGCCGTCTCGCCAGCAGATCACCTTCGACGAGTGCGCGAACGATCTGTTCCGCATGATCGCCGACGGGAGCTTCCCCGACCTCACGGCTCCGACGTCACCGCGCCGGGGAGCGCCCCGTGCCTCCGATGGTCTCATTCGCATCGATGTCGACGGGATCACCACCTTCGCCAGCCCGAACGCGCTGTCGGCCTTCAACCGGATGGGATTCGACGACGAGCTCGAGGGGGAGTCTCTCGCCGAGGTGACCACTCGTCTCGTCCCGCCGTCCCGGCAGGTCGACGAGTCGCTGCCCGTGGTGGTCACCGGGCGCGCTCCCTGGCGCACCGACATCGAAGCCCGCGGTGTGACGGTGTCGCTGCGCGCCATCCCGCTGAAGGATCACGGCACGCGCATCGGGGCGATCGTGCTGTGCCGCGACGTCTCAGAACTGCGCCACCAGGAGCAGGAGCTCATCACCAAGGACGCGACGATCCGCGAGATCCACCACCGGGTGAAGAACAACCTGCAGACGGTCGCCTCGCTTCTGCGCATCCAGGCGCGACGCACGCATTCCGACGAGGCGCGCGACGCCCTCACACAGGCCATGCGCCGCGTGGATGCGATCGCCGTGGTGCACGACACGCTCGCCCAGGGGTTGACGCAGAAGGTCGACTTCGACGAGGTCTTCCACCGCGTGCTCAAGCTCGTGGCCGAGGTCGCCTCGGCCCCGAACACGCGCGCGCGGACGCAGTCCACCGGACGGTTCGGAGTTCTTCCGAGCGAGTACGCGACACCTCTCGCTCTCGCCCTGACCGAGGTCGTGACGAATGCGGTCGAGCACGGTCTCGCAGGTCAAGAGGGCTTTGTCACGATCGACGCCACGCGCACCGAGGACAACCTGCGCGTGACGGTTCGGGACACCGGTCTCGGTCTGCCGGAAGGGCGCATCGGCCAGGGCCTCGGCACTCAGATCATCCGCACGCTCATCCAGGGTGAGCTCGGCGGCACGATCGAGTGGCACGGGAGCGATGGCGAAGGCACCGAAGTGGTCATCGACATCCCCCTGCGCTGGCTCGAGAGGTGAGAGCTGCCGCATCCGAACAGACGAAAGCGGCCTGAGAGTCGATCTCAGGCCGCTTTCGGACGTTCAGGAGGCGCGGCGTGCGCGAGCGGCGCGACGCTTGAGAGCGCGGCGCTCGTCTTCGGAGAGCCCGCCCCAGACGCCCGAGTCCTGGCTGGTCTCCAGGGCGTACTGCAGGCAGATCTCGGTGACGGTGCAGGTGGCGCACACCGTCTTCGCCTTCTCGATCTGATCGACGGCAGGGCCAGTGTTCCCCACGGGGAAGAAAAGCTCGGGGTCGACAGTCAGGCAGGCGGCCTTATCGCGCCAGTCCATGGGGGCTCCTCGGTGTGGATTTCAAGAGATGTCGCGATGCGACCTCTCGGATTCGGGTAGAAGTTCGGGTTCCGCTACCCTGTTGAGATGCGGACGGAATGCCCGCGAATTGTGATGCGAGCGTGAACGCTCGCCCCACGCCGCTGTGGGAGCACATGACTTTCTCTATTCTGTTACATGAAAACCATGAAATCAAGGGTTTTCTCTTCTTTCGATCCTTGGGAGACACCGTGCGCGCACCCGGAATCGCCTTGGCGGCAGCGGCGATCCTCGCCCTCGAAGCAGTGGCGCTCCTGGTCTTCGCCGTGGTCGAACTCGCCGGTCTCGGGGCGGGCGATGCGGCATCGCTGCCGACGGCCCTGGCGCTCATCGTGCTCACGCTGATCGGCTCCGCAGCCCTGGTGGCCTTCGCGGTGGGCACGCGGGTCGGGAAGTCGTGGGCTCGATCAGGAGGAGTGGTCTTTCAGGTACTCGCCGTAGCCCTCGCGCTCGCCTCTCTCACGCTGCAGCCGATCTCGTGGCCGTTCACCCTCGGGGTCGGGCTTCCCGGACTGCTCGGGTTCGCGCTGTTGATCTCGAGCGCACGCCGGGAAGGTCCGCAGCGCGCGACGGAGTGACCTCCGAGAGCTGCGGACGTCGGGGAGGTCTGCTGACCTCGGGGACAGCTGCGGGTCAGGCGTCGATGCCGAGCTGCTTGCGCAGCCGTGCCACGTGACCCGTGGCCTTCACGTTGTACTGCGCGAGAGCGATCTTGCCGTCCTCGTCGAGCACGAACGTCGAGCGGATGACCCCTTCGACGAGCTTGCCGTAGTTCATCTTCTCGCCCCACGCGCCATAGGCGGAGTGGACGGCGTGGTCGGGGTCGCTCAGAAGCGGGAAGGTCAGCCCATCGCGCTCGCGGAACTTCGCCAGCGTGGCGGGCTCGTCGCGTGAGACCCCGATGACGCGGTAGCCGGCGCCCTGGAGGGACGAGATGCTGTCGCGGAAGTCGCACGCCTGGGTGGTGCAGCCGGGAGTCATCGCCGCCGGGTAGAAGTACAGCACGGTCTTCTTGCCGCGCAGATCCTCGAGACGGACGATGTTCCCGTCCTGGTCGAGGAGGGAGAAGTCGGGGGCTGCGGTTCCTGGTTCGAGGCGCTGGGTCACGTCTCCAGCCTAACGGCCGGGGGCCTGATCCGCCTTGTCCGCGAACGTCTGCAGCAGACGCTGCAGGGAATCGAGTCGGGCACGCCCGGTCTCGCCCAGCTCTCCGCGCTCGGCGGCCTCGATCAGAGCGCAGTCGGGTGCATCGGCGAGGTGAGTGCAGCCCCGGGGACAGTCTTGGGCGATCGCGGCGAGTTCGGTGAACGCGGCCAGGATGTTCGCCGGATCGACGTGTCCGAGTCCGAAGGAGCGCACGCCGGGGGTATCGATCACCCAGCCGGTGCCGCCCGCACCTTCGTAGCGCAGCGACACGGTCGATGACGACGTGTGCCGACCGCGTCCGGTGACCTGGTTCACGTGCCCGGTCGCGCGCAGGGCCGACGGTACGAGGGCGTTGACGAGCGTCGACTTGCCCACCCCGGAGTGTCCGACGAAGACCGTGGAGTGTCCGACCAGCGCTTCGCCGATCTCCTCGAGGGGCATCTCGCTCTGCGCACTGGTGAACACACGCAGGTCGAGGCCGTCGAAGTGCGTCAGGAACTCGGTGGGATCCGCGATGTCGGTCTTGGTGACGACGAGCAGCGGGCGGATGCCGGCATCCAGTGCCGCGACGAGGTAGCGGTCAACGAGACGCGCGCGGGGCTCCGGGTCGGCGGCTGCGACGACGACGAGCATCTGATCGGCGTTCGCCACGATCACCCGTTCGACCTGATCGGTGTCGTCGGCGCTGCGGCGCAGCAGAGAGGTGCGATCGACGATGCCGACGATACGCGCGAGCGTGCCCTCGTCTCCCGAGGTGTCGCCCACCACCCGTGCCTGATCGCCGGTGACGATGGGCATGCGTCGCAGCTCGCGCGCGCGCGTCGTGGTGATCATGCGCTCCTCGGCGGTGCCCTCACCGAGGAGGACCGAGTATCGTCCGCGGTCGACGCCGAGCACTCGTCCCACCTGCGCGTCGTCATGCGCGGGGCGCCGTTTGGTGCGGGGGCGATTCGCCTTCGGGTTGGGACGGGAGCGGATGCTGCTCTCGTCGAAGTCCTCGAAGTCGTCTTCGAGGTCGTCGGCGTCGTCCAGCCAGCTCACCGTCAGCCCCGCAGCATCCTCTCCCAGAGCATCGTGAACTCCGGGAGGGTCTTCGCGGTGGTGCCGATGTCGTCGATCTCGACGCCGGGGACCCGCAGGCCGATGAGCGCTCCGGTGGTGGCCATCCGGTGATCGTGGTGTGCGGCCCAGCTTCCGCCGTGCAGGGGCTTCGGGATGATGCGCAGTCCGTCGGAGAGCTCCTCGGCCTCGCCGCCGAGTGCGCGGAGGTTGCCGATCAGCGCCGCGATCCGGTCGGTCTCATGCATGCGGATGTGTCCGATGCCGCGGATCGTGGTCGGAGAGTCCGCGAAGGCGGCGAGTCCGACCAGCGTCGGGGTGAGCTCGCTCGCCGCGGACAGGTCGAGGTCGAGGCCCCGGATGCCGGAACCGGCGCGCACGGTGAGCGTGCCGCCGTGACGGCCGACGTGCGCACCCGTGGCCTGCAGGATCTCGGGCAGCAGGGCGCCGGGCTGAGTGGAATGTGCGGGCCAGCCGGTGATCGACACCGATCCGCCCGTGACCAGCGCGGCGGCGAGGAACGGCGCGGCGTTGGAGAGATCGGGTTCGATCGCGATCTCCTTGGCGCGCGGAACGCCCGCCTCGACCAGCCATTCGCCGACGGCGGGGCGTTCGATGCGGATGCCGCGGCGGCTCAGAGCCTCGATCGTCATGTCGATGTGCGGAAGGCTCGGCAGGTGCTCGCCGGTGTGGACGAGGTGCAGGCCGACGTCGAAGCGGGGGGCGGCGAGCAGAAGACCGGAGACGAACTGGCTCGACGCGGAGGCGTCGATCTCGATGCGCCCGCCGCGGATGCGCCCGTGGCCGCGGATCGTGAAGGGGAGAGCCCACGTGCCTTCGTCGTCGATGTCGACGCCGAGGTCGCGCAGCGCGCTGATCAGTGCGCCCATCGGACGATGCAGCGCCGTCTCGTGTGCGGTGAGGCGAACGTCGTGCGCCGCGAGGCCCGCCAGCGGGGCGATGAAGCGCATGACGGTGCCGGCCTGACCGCAGTCGATCGTGGTGCCGCCACTGAGCTTCGCGGGGGTGACGACGAGGTCGGGCCCGAACTCGTTCCCGGCGTCGACCTCCTCGATGCCGACACCGAGGGCGCGCAGCGCGTCGACCATGCGTGCGGAGTCGTCGGAGTGCAGGGGGGCGATCAACCGGCCCGGTCCATCGGCGATCGCGGCGATCATCAGCTCGCGGTTCGTCAGCGATTTGGAACCGGGGATCGTGAGTTCGGCGTGCACGGGCACGTCGGTCGTGGGCGCGGGATAGGCGCCGTGCACACGGGAGGGGGAATACCTGTTGGCGCTCATCGGTTCTCACCTTAGTAAACACAGGGAGCTTCGTCGCGAAAGACAGGCCTCCCGACCCGAAGGAGAGAGTATGACGGCGACGTTGGAGCGCGAGGTGATCGACCTCAGCGGCCTAGACTGGCCGGTGATGGATGACACCGCAACCGCAGACACCGTCGGCGACCCTCGGCGCGAGTTCGAGGAGCAGGCGATCCCCTTCATGGATCAGCTCTACGCCGCCGCGATGCGCATGACGCGCAACCCGGCGGATGCCGCCGATCTCGTGCAGGAGACCTTCGTGAAGGCCTACGGGTCCTGGGCGACGTTCTCGCAGGGCACGAACCTCAAGGCGTGGCTCTATCGGATCCTCACCAACACGTACATCAACATCTACCGCAAGCGCCAGCGTGAGCCTTTCCAGGGCACGATCGACGAGCTCGAGGACTGGCAGCTGGGCGGAGCGGAGTCCACCACGGCGTCGCACAGCCGTTCGGCCGAGGCCGAGGCCATCGATCGGATGCCCGCCTCGGTGGTCAAGGACGCACTGCAGGCCGTGCCGGAGGACTTCCGCCTCGCGGTCTATCTCGCTGATGTCGAAGGCTTCGCCTATCAGGAGATCGCCGACATCATGAAGACCCCCATCGGCACCGTGATGAGCCGTCTGCACCGTGGCAGGCGGATGCTGCGGGAGCTGTTGGCAGATTACGCCGCTGAGCGGGGCATCGCCGCGGCTGAGACGAGGAGCAAGAAATGAGCGACTGCGGCTGCGACAAAGCCCGTCAGGATCTGGAGGAGTACCTCCGCAACGAGGTGTGCAAGACAGAGCACACCGAGATCCGCGAGCACCTCGAGAACTGCCCGTCATGTCGGGATGAGGCTCTCGTCGCCACGACCCTCACCGAGGTGATCGCCCGCGCCTGCAAGGAGACCGCTCCCGAGCAGCTGCGCGACCAGGTCTTCGAGCGCCTGCGCGCCGTCCAGGCCTCGCAGCACTGACCGCACGCCGGGGGCCGTCGGTAGTGTGGACGGATGACCTCCATCGATGCGCGCGACGTACCCGCTGACACCACCTCGACGGAAAGACTGGCCGGAGCCGGCCTCGACTACCGCGTCGTCGATCTGAGCGATGACGCGAGCGCCTTCGGTTTCGAGCGTGCCGTCGACCGCGGATTCCTCGGCCCCGAGCCGAGTAGCGACATGCTCGCCCAGGTGCGAAAGACCTTCGCGGAGCGGCGGAACGTCGGGGTGTACGAGAAGAACGCCCCGGCCGGTGCGCTGCCCGTGGCGACCATCGACGGCTGGATCACACCCCTCACCGTCCCCGGCGGCGCCGAGATCGGTATGTGGGCGATCAGCGTGGTCACGGTCGCGGCGACCCACCGCCGCCGCGGCATCGCCAGGGCGCTTCTCGAAGGGGAGCTGCGGGCTGCGGCATCCGCCGGAGTGGCCATCGCCGGGCTCACGGTGTCCGAGGCGACGATCTACGGTCGCTACGGCTTCGGTGCAGCGATTCCGGTGGCGCGCCACACGGTCGACACCCGACGTGCGGGCTGGAGCGGACCGACTCCGACCGGCACCCTCGAGTACATCGATCGCGAGACGCTCGCCGCCGACCTCGGTGCGGTGCACGAGCGCGCCCGCGGCAGAGCATCGGGACAGATTCCCGGCTGGGAAGGTCGATGGGAGGGGTACGCAGGAGTCGCGCCCACCCCGGATCGCGACCAGGCCCGCGGCGTGCGCTACCGCGACGAGGACGGTGCGCTGCGCGGGGTGATGGCCTACACCGTCGGTGAGGCGGCCGGCACCTTCCGCTTCCGGATGGATGTGCGACTGCTCGTCGCGGAGACGGCTGACGCGCGCGCGGCGCTCTGGCGCTTCGCCCTGCAGCACGATCTCGTCGACGAGGTGGTCGCCGACCTCCGCCCGATCGATGACCCCCTGCCGTGGTTGGTGCACGACACCCGCGGGGTCAAGCAGGAGGTGCACGATCACGGGTGGCTGCGCATCCTCGACCTCCCGACGGCGCTGACGGCACGTCGCTACTCGGCCCCGATCGACACGGTCCTCCGCGTGAAGGACTCGCTGGGCTTCACGAACGGCGACTGGCGCCTGCGCGTGGACAACGACGGCATCGCGACGGTCGACGCCGCAGACGAGGGCGCAGAGGCCGACATCACACTCGACGTCTCGACGCTCTCGGCGCTCTATGCCGGTGGGGTCCGCGCCGCGACACTGCACGGTGCCGGACGCATCACGGCCGACCCTGCGGCCGTCGAGGCGTTCGACCGGGCGCTCGTCTCTTTCCCCGCGCCGTCTCTCGACATCTGGTACTGATCCGCACCGCACAGACGAGAGAGGGCGCTGCGACTCCAGTCGCAGCGCCCTCTCTCGTCTGACGATCAGCCGAGGGTGACGGCCGCGTGGATCAGTGCTGCCTGCTCGGCGGCGTGGACCTTCGACGAACCCGTCGCCGGCGATGCCGAAGCCGGGCGCGAGACCGGTCGGAACGATCGGTCGCCGGGAACGTCGGCGAAGGCGAGTGCGAGGAACGGCCAGGCGCCCTGGTTCTCCGGCTCTTCCTGCACCCAGACCAGCTCGGCGTTCGGGTAGGAGTCGGTGATCGCCTTGAGCTCCTCGATCGGCGTCGGGTACAGCTGCTCGAGCCGGACGAGGGCGACCTCGGGATTCGGGTTCTTCTCGAGCTCGGCCCGCAGATCCCAGTGCACCTTGCCCGAGTGCACGAGCACGCGCTTGACGGCCGTGCGGTCGAGACCGCGGTCGTCATCGATGACCGGCTCGAACCGACCCTGGGTGAACGCTTCGACCGGGCTCGTCGCGCCGCGCAGACGCAGCATCGCCTTCGGGGTGAAGACGATCAGCGGCTTGCGCGGACGGGCGTACGCCTGGCGGCGCAGCAGGTGGAAGTACGACGCGGGCGTCGACGGGCGCGACACGATCATGTTGTCCTGCGCGCACAGCTGCAGGAAGCGCTCGATGCGTGCCGACGAGTGGTCCGGTCCCTGGCCCTCGTAGCCGTGGGGGAGGAGAAGGGTGACGCTGGACTGCTGTCCCCACTTCTGCTCGGCCGCGGAGATGTACTCGTCGATGACCGACTGGGCGCCGTTGACGAAGTCGCCGAACTGGGCTTCCCAGAGCACGAGGGCCTCAGGAGCCTCGACCGAGTAGCCGTACTCGAAGCCGAGAGCGGCGTATTCGCTGAGCAGCGAGTCGTAGACGAAGAAGCGCCCCTGTGCGTCGGAAAGGTTCGACAGCGGGAGCCACTCCTGGCCGTTCGCGCGGTCGTGCAGTGTCGCGTGGCGCTGCACGAACGTCCCGCGACGGGCATCCTGACCGGCGAGACGCACCGGGGTGCCTTCCACGAGGAGAGAGCCGAACGCGAGCAGCTCGCCGAAGCCCCAGTCGATGCCGCCGTTGCGGCTCATGTCGAGACGCTTCTCCAGCAGCTGCTGGATCTTGGGGTGCACCGTGAAGCCCTCGGGCTTGTTCACGAAGGCGTCGCCGATCATCTGGATGACCTCGTTCGGCACGCCGGTGATCTCCGGAGCGCCGACCTGGTCGTCGACCGGCGGCAGCTCCGGGGCGATCGGCAGAGCGCCGGTCTCGGCGGCGTGCGTCTCCGCGAAGGCGATCTCCAAACGGTTCTGGAAGTCGGCCTTGGCCTCGTCGTACTCCTGCTCGGTGATGTCGCCACGACCGACGAGCGACTCGGTGTACAGGCGGCGGACGGAGCGCTTCGCCTGGATGAGATCGGTCATCAGCGGCTGCGTCATCGAGGGGTCGTCTCCCTCGTTGTGGCCGCGTCGGCGGTAGCAGACCAGGTCGATCACGACGTCGCGGTGGAAGCGCTCGCGGTACTCGAAAGCGAGCTGCGCGACGTGGATGACCGCTTCGGGGTCGTCGCCGTTCACGTGGAAGACCGGAGCCTGGATCGTCTTGGCGACGTCGGTCGAGTAGATCGAGGTGCGACCGTCGTTCGGCGTCGTGGTGAAACCGACCTGGTTGTTCACGACCACGTGGATCGTGCCGCCGGTGCGGTAGCCGCGCAGCTGCGACATCTGCAGCGTCTCGACCACGACGCCCTGGCCTGCGAAGGCCGCGTCGCCGTGCACGAGGATCGGCAGCCAGGCGAACGTGCCGATCGGCTTGCGGTCCTGCTTGGCGCGGACGATGCCCTCCAGCACGCCGTCGACGGTCTCGAGGTGCGAGGGGTTGGCGGCGAGGTAGACGGGAAGCTCGGACTTGTCGTCGGCGACGAAGGTGCCCTCGGTGCCGAGGTGGTACTTCACGTCGCCGGACCCGCGCTGGTTGCCCGGCGTCTGCGTGCCCTCGAACTCGCGGAACACCTGGCCGTAGGTCTTGCCGGCGATGTTGGTGAGCACGTTCAGGCGGCCGCGGTGGGCCATGCCGATCGCGGCGCCCTCGAGTCCGGCGGTGGCCGCGCCCTGCAGGATCTCGTCGAGCAGCGGGATCAGCGACTCGCCGCCCTCGAGCGAAAAGCGCTTCTGGCCGACGAACTTGGTCTGCAGGAAGGTCTCGAAAGCCTCGGCCTCGTTGAGCTTGCGCAGGACCCGCAGCTGCTCGTCGTGGCCGGGCTTCTGGTACTTGACCTCGACCTTCTCCTGAAACCAGCGGCGCTGCTCCGGGTCCTGGATGTGCATGTACTCGATGCCGAGCGTGCGGCAGTAGGAGTCGCGGAGCACGCCGAGGATGTCGCGGAGCTTCGCGATGCGCCGTCCGCCGAAGCCGCCGGTGACGAATTCGCGGTCGAGGTCCCAGAAGGTCAGACCGTGGCTCTCGATCTCGAGGTCGGGGTGCGAGCGCTGCACGTACTCGAGCGGGTCGATGTCGGCCATCAGATGACCGCGCACGCGGAAGGAGTTGATCAGCTCCTGCACCCGCGACTGCTTGTCGACGCGCTCGGCGAGGTCGACGGCGATGTCGGGGTTCCATCGGATGGGGGCGTAAGGGATGCGCAGAGCGGCGAAGATGTCGTCGTAGAAGCCGCGCTGACCGATGAGCAGCTCGTGCACCTTCTTCAGGAACTCGCCGGAGCCCGCTCCCTGGATGACGCGGTGGTCGTAGGTGCTGGTGAGCGTGATGGTCTTGCCGATCGCCAGCTCGTTGAGCGTCTTCTCGCTCGCGCCCTGGAACTCGGCCGGGTACTCGAGGGCGCCGGCGCCGATGATGCAGCCCTGGCCCTTCATCAGACGCGGGACCGAATGCACGGTGCCGATGCCGCCCGGGTTGGTGAGCGACACCGTGGTGCCCTGGAAGTCGGCCGCGGTCAGCTTGTTGCCGCGTGCGCGCGTGACCAGGTCCTCGTAGGCCGAGAGGTACTCGGTGAACGTCAACGTGTCGGCGCGCTTGATGCTGGGCACCATGAGGGCGCGCGTGCCGTCGGGCTTGGGCAGGTCGATCGCGATGCCGAGGTTGACATGCGCCGGTGCGACCACGGACGGCTTGCCGTCGACCTCCGCGTAGAACACGTTCTGGCTGCGGAACTCGTCCAGCGTGCGGATGAGCGCCCAGCCGATGAGGTGGGTGAAGCTGATCTTGCCGCCGCGGGTGCGCGCCATGTGGTTGTTGATGACGATGCGGTTGTCGATCATCAGCTTCGCCGGCACCGTGCGGACACTGGTGGCGGTCGGGACGGTGAGCGACTCGTCCATGTTCGCCGCGAGTGTCTTGGGCAGACCGCGCAGGGGCGTGACCTTGTCTTCTTCGACGGGAGCCGGGGCCTCCGTCGACTCGGACTTCGCTGCGGGCTTCGGAGCCTGCGCCGGGATCGGTGCTGCGGCGGCGGGCTTGGCCGTCGTGCGGGCGACGGGCTGCGAGCCGATCACGGGGATCGGCGCCGTGACGGGATGAGCCGTCGGGGCCGGTGCGTCGGACGCTGCTGCGGGAGCCGCGGTCGCCGTCTCGGAGTGGTACTTCTCCAGGATGGGCCACCACTCCTTGTCGACGGAGTCGCGGTTCACCTTGAACTGCTCGTAGAGCTCTTCAACGAGCCAGGAATTGGCTCCGAACCCCCCGTCGCCGTTGACGCCGGTCACCTGGTTCGACACGCTCGATCGCCCTCTTTCATCGCTGAAGCTCTCTGGTGCGGACGTCGACGCAGGATGCGTTCGGGCCCGCACACTCTCGACCAACAAGCCTAACGTGTTTCGCTCGGGGAATCGTCGAAGCCGTGCGCCCACCGCGTCGCGATCTGAGTACCGTGGAGGCATGAAGTTCTCTGGAGAGCAGCCGACCGTCGATCTGACCTACTCCGACGTCTTCCTGGTGCCGCGCAGATCCGCCGTCACCAGCCGTCTGCAGGTCGATCTCGCCCCGCAGGACGGCACGCCGGCGACGTTGCCGCTCGTCGCCGCGAACATGAACTCCGTGACCGGCCCCCGCATCGCGGCGGTGCTCGCGCGGCGTGGCGCACTCGGCGTCCTGCCGCAGGACATGCCGCTGCAGGATCTGGACGCCGCGATCCGCGAGGTCAAGTCGCAGCCGGTTCTCTGGGACACGCCTCTCGTGCTGCCGCCGGAGGCATCGGCTGCCGATGCTCTTCGTCTGCTCCCGGCGGCCAGCGGCCACGGGATCGTGGTCGCCCGTGGCGCGGCGCCGATCGGCGTCGAGCGCATCCTCGGCATCCTCCCCGCGACCAGACTGGCCACGGCGCTTCCCGATGCGCAGCTCGGCGACCTGGTGCACCACGGCACGCCGTCGATCGATGCCGACGACATCGGTTCGGAGAGGCACGCGTTCGATGTGATCACCGACGCGGGCGTCGAGATGGTGACGGTCGTGCACCACGGGCATCTCGTCGGCACGCTGAGCGCCCGCAGCGCGCTGCGCTCGACGCTCTACCGTCCGGCGGTCGATGCCGACGGGCGTCTCGCTGTCGCTGCCGCCGTCGGCATCAACGGCGATGTCGCGGCCAAGGCCAAGGCACTCGCCGCCGCCGGTGTCGACGTGCTGGTGGTCGACACCGCACACGGCCACCAGGAGGGCATGCTGCGGGCTCTGCGCGCCGTCGCCGAACTCGATCTCGGCCTGCCCGTGGTGGCAGGCAACATCGTCACCGCCGACGGCGTGGCCGACCTGGTGGATGCCGGAGCGTCGATCCTCAAGGTCGGCGTCGGTCCTGGCGCGATGTGCACCACCCGCATGATGACGGCGGTCGGACGCCCGCAGTTCTCCGCCGTGCTCGAGACCGCCCAGGCGGCAGGTGAGCTCGGCGCGCATGTCTGGGCCGACGGCGGGGTGCGCTACCCGCGTGATGTGGCGCTCGCCCTCGCCGCCGGTGCGGCCTCCGTCATGGTCGGATCGTGGTTCGCCGGCACGATCGAGGCGCCGGGGGAGCTGCAGCGCGATGCCGACGGGCGTCTGTTCAAGGAATCCTGGGGCATGGCCTCGACCAAGGCGGTCCAGGCACGTTTCGGACGTCTCGACGCCTACGAGCGTGCCCGCAAGGAACTCTTCGCCGAAGGCATCTCCTCGTCGAAGATCTACCTCGACCCGCTGCGTCCGGGCATCGAGGATCTTCTGGACATGATCACCTCCGGCGTGCGCTCGTCCTTCACCTACGCGGGGGCGGCGACCGTGCCCGAGTTCCACGAACGCGCCGTGGTGGGGCTGCAGTCGGCGGCCGGCTACGAGGAGGGCAAGGCGTTGCCGGTCAGCTGGTGATCGTCGAGCGCACACCCCGCTGTCTTCGGTACAATCGTCGGCATAATGGACGACCCTCCCAGTTGTAGAACATCGCCCCACTGTCTGCCTCTCTCACCGGAGAGGAACCTCTGATGGACTACATCATGTTGGGCGTGGGGCTCCTGCTCACGGTCGGCACCGGCCTCTTCGTCGCGAGCGAGTTCGCACTGGTGAACCTCGATCGCGCCGAGCTCGAGGCCAGGCAGGCGCGCGGCGAATCCCGGCTCTCGCTCACGATCAGCGCTCTCAAGCACACGTCGACGCATCTGTCGGCCGCGCAGCTCGGCATCACGCTGACGACGCTGCTCACCGGCTACACGATGGAGCCGGCGCTGTCGAACCTCCTGCGCCCGACCTTCATCGCCTGGAACATCCCTGAGGCCGCCGTCGCGCCGATCGCGACCATCGTGGCCATGCTGGTGGCGACGGTGCTCTCGATGATCCTCGGCGAGCTCGTCCCCAAGAACTTCGCCCTCGCACTGCCCCTGGCCACCGCGAAGCTCGTGATCCCGTTCCAGATCGCGTTCACCACGGTGTTCAAGCCCGCCGTGGTGGTTCTCAACGGCAGCGCGAACGGCGTGCTGCGCGGGATGGGCATCGAGCCGAAGGAAGAGCTCTCCGGCGCCCGCAGCGCGGAGGAGCTGTCCTCGCTCGTGCGACGGTCCGCCAACGCGGGCCTGCTGGAGGCCGACACCGCATCGTTGCTCGATCGCACCCTCATGTTCTCGCGGCTCACGGCCGACGACGTGATGACCGCTCGGCCGAGCATGCACGCGATCGCCGCCGGCGATTCCGTGGATGACGTCATCCAGCTCGCGCGACGCACGGGCCACAGCCGCTTCCCGGTCTACGGCGACGACCTCGACGACATCATGGGCGTCGTGCACCTCAAGGCGGCGATCTCGGTGCCGCGCGATCGTCGTACCGAGGTTCCCGTCGGCGCTCTCGCGACGGAGCCGCTCCGCGTGCCGGAGACGGTACACGTCGACGCCCTGATCGCGGAGCTGCGCGCCCGCGGCTACCAGCTCGCGATCGTCGTGGACGAGTACGGCGGCACAGCGGGTCTCGTGACCCTGGAAGACCTCGTCGAGGAGCTCGTGGGCGAGGTCGCCGACGAGCACGATCGCACCAGGGCCGGAGTCATCCGCAACCGGGAGGGCATCACGTTCCCCGGTGAGCTGCGACCCGATGAGCTGCGTCGTCGTGCCGGTGTGGAAGTGCCGGAGGGCGACGTGTACGACACGGTGGGCGGTTATGTCATGAGCGTGCTCGAGCGCGTCCCGTCGGTCGGTGACGAGGTGCCGCTCGACAGTGGTGTGCTGCAGGTGGTGCGCATGGACGGGCGACGGGTGGATCGGGTGCGCTACGTTCCGCGACCGCTCGACGACGTCGATGAGGAGGTGACCCGATGAGCGATTGGGGAGGACTCGCCTGGCTCGTCGTGCTCCTGGTCGCGAACGCCTTCTTCGTCGGCGGCGAGTTCGCCGTGATCTCGGCCAGGCGGTCGCAGATCGAGCCTCTCGCCGATCAGGGTTCGCGCGCGGCCAAGACCGCCCTGTACGCGATGGAGCACGCCACGCTGATGCTCGCCACGTCGCAGCTGGGCATCACGATCTGTTCGCTGCTCATCCTGAACGTCTCGGAGCCGGCGATCCACCACCTGCTCTCCGTGCCGCTGCACGCGCTCGGCTGGCCCGATGGCGCGGTCGACGCGGTCTCGTTCACGATCGCGCTGCTGATCGTGTCGTTCCTGCACGTGGTGTTCGGCGAGATGGTGCCGAAGAACCTGGCGTTCTCGGTGCCTGATCGGGCCGTGCTGTTCCTGGCCCCGCCGCTGGTGTGGGTGTCGAAGGTGTTCATGCCGGTGATCTGGGTGCTCAACGCGGCCGCGAACGGCGTGCTGCGCCTGTTCCGGGTCGAGCCGAAGAACGAGGCGGCATCCACGTTCACGCTCGACGAGGTGGCGACCATCGTCAGCCAGTCGCGTCGCGAGGGGGTGCTCATGGACACGGCGGGAACCGTCGCCGCTGCGGTGGAGTTCACCGACAAGAAGGCACGCGACGTCGCCGTCCCCCTGAGCGATCTGGTGACGCTGCCGCAGTCGACCACGCCCGAGGACATCGAGAAGGCGGTCGCCCGTTACGGCTTCTCGCGCTATGTGATCGTCGACGACGAGTCCGTGCCGATCGGCTACGTGCACCTGAAGGACATCCTTCGCGCATCCGAGGGCCCGGACGCGGAGGCCAAGATGATCGAGCCGGTTCCGGCCAAGCGCATCCACCACATGGTGCCGGTGCAGGAGGACACGGATCTGGAAGATGCTCTCGCGGTCATGCGTCGTGCCGGTCGGCACCTGGCGAAGGTGCGCGACGCACAGGGGAACACCACCGCTGTGCTGTTCCTGGAGGACATCCTGGAGGAACTGGTCGGAGAGGTGCAGGACGCGACCCGTCGCTTCCGCGGACGCTGATCGTCGCTCGCGACGATGAAGGCCGCCGGCCCCTCAGGGGACCGGCGGCCTTCATCGTGCCGAGGAGACTCAGCGCAGGCGCGCGCGTTCGTACTGCGGCGGCCAGGCGATGTCGGCGTCGAGCTCATGGGCGGCGCGAAGAGCGAAGTGCGGGTCGCGCAGCCACTCCCGGCCGGCGAAGATCGCATCGGCCGCGCCATCGGCGAGCACCCGCTCGGCCTGGGCGGCCGCTGTGATGAGACCGACGGCCGACACGGGGATCCGACCGCCTTGACGCACGGTCTCGGCGAGAGGCACCTGGTACCCGGGGAAGACGCTGATCCGCTGGTGCGCGACGAGGCCGCCGCTGGAGACGTCGATGAGGTCGGCGCTGTGCTGCACCGCCCAGTCGCCGACGATCGCCGCCTCCTCGGGCGTGAAGCCTCCATCGGCGTGGTCCGTGGCGGAGATGCGGACGAACAGCGGGAGGTCGTCACCCGCCGCCTCACGGACGGCGTCGATCACGCGCAGCAGCAGCCGGGCGCGGTTCTCGAGCGATCCGCCGTACTCGTCGTCGCGCAGATTCGACAGCGGGGACAAGAACTGGTGCAGGAGGTAGCCGTGCGCGCCATGGATCTCCAGCACGTCGAACCCGGCATCGACCGCACGTCGCGCTGCGGCGGCGAACGCCTCGACCACGCGGTCGATGCCTGCCAGGTCGAGGGCGACCGGCGCATCGAAGCCGTCGAAGGCGATGGCCGAGGGCGCGGCTGTCGTCCACCCTCCCTCTGCCGTCGGCACCGACCCGCGCTCGGGAGCCCAGGGCCACCACGTCGACGCCTTGCGGCCGGCGTGGGCGAGCTGGATCCCCACATGCGCTCCGCGATCGTGGATCGCCCGGACGATGGGGGCCAGGGCGTCGCGCTGCGCGTCCTTCCACAGGCCCACATCACGCGGCGAGATCCGGCCTTCGGGAACGACCGCCGTCGCCTCGGCGACGATGAGCCCGGCGCCGCCGGATGCGAACTGGGCGAGGTGGGTGTGGTGCCACTCCTGCACCACGCCGTCCGCAGCGCTGTACATGCACATTGGCGATACCCAGAGACGGTTGCGGAAGGTGACGGAACGGATCCGCAGCGGGGAGAAGAGAACACTCACGCTTCGACGCTACCGCTCTGCGGGTGCGGGACGGGCCGTCGCACTAACGTGGAGTCATGGTCGAAGTGCGCGAGTGGACACGCGGCGACACGGCGCGGTTGTTCCGTGTGCCCACCGCGGACGACGACAAGTATGCCCGTGGTGTGGTGGCTCTTCGCACCGGATCACCCGCCTATCCCGGAGCCGCGGTCCTCGGCGTCGAGGCGGCATGGCGCGCAGGAGCCGGTTTCGTCCGCTACATCGGGGCGGAGCGGGTTGCCGATGCCGTGCTCGCCCGGCGTCCGGAGACCGTCACCGGCGCGGATACGGGTCGCGCCCGGGTCGACGCCTGGGTGATCGGCTCGGGGACCGACCCGACGCACCGCAGCGCCGCGGAGACCACCGCGCTGCGCGACATCCTCACCGGCCCCGCGGCCGTCGTCATCGACGCCGGAGCGCTCGATCTCGCCGAGGGGACGACGGCACCGTTCCTCGTGACGCCTCACGCGCGTGAGTTCGCACGGCTGCAGGAGCGCCTCGGCGTCTCCTCGACCGAGGAGGATCGTGCACAGGCCGCCCAGCACATCGCGGACAGGCTCGGCGGCACCGTGTTGCTCAAAGGATCCCGCACGCTGATCGCGTCCCCCCTCGGAGACGTCATCGCCGTGGATGCGGGGACCGGATGGCTGGCGACCGCAGGGACGGGCGACGTGCTCGCCGGAGTACTGGGTGCGGTACTCGCGGCGAACCCCGGACGACCGATCGCCGAAGTCGCCGCGGCGGGAGCGTGGGTGCACGGCCATGCCGGGCGGATCGCCGCCGGGACCCGCGACGGCGGCACGGGGCATCCGATCGTCGCGATGGATGTCGCGGCAGCACTGCCGCACGCGATTGCGGACGTCCTCGCGTGAATCGCACGTCGACGAGCAGGGTGGTCGCGCTGTGGTGCGTCTTCTTCCTCGTGCACCTGCTCACGGCCTGGCTCGGCTGGGTGTATCCCAGCCAGCCGATGGGCGATGTCGTGCTCGTATACGAGCCCTGGGCGACCTCGGCGCTCGGCGGAGGAGGCATCGTCGGCATCGACGAGACCTGGGTCTACCCCCAGCTCGCCCTCGTGCCGATGCTCATCGCCGCCGCTCTCTCCGCCCCGCTCGTGCCTCTGCTCGGCGTGTCCAGCGCGTACCTGGTGGGGTGGGCGGCCCTGGTCGTCATCCTCGACGTGATCGCCTTCGGTGTGCTCATCGGGCGCTCTCCCGCGCGCGCTCGACGCATCGCCGCCTGGTTCTGGTGCGCGGCCGTGCTTCTGCTCGGGCCGATCGCGCTCTATCGGATCGATGCGATCACCGTCCCGATCGCCGTGATCGGCGGACTCTGGCTGGTGTCGCGGCCGGCGGTCGGCGCCGCGCTTCTCACGATCGGCGCCTGGATCAAGATCTGGCCCGGTGCGCTCGTCCTCGCGGCCG
Source organism: Microbacterium sp. UCD-TDU (assembly GCF_000340625.1). Lineage (NCBI taxonomy): Bacteria > Bacillati > Actinomycetota > Actinomycetes > Micrococcales > Microbacteriaceae > Microbacterium > Microbacterium sp. UCD-TDU. The sequence goes on along the minus strand of NZ_KB454447.1, from coordinate 981,420 downwards.
TCGTCGCGCTCCGGGCACGGATGCGGGTGCTGTTCGCCGCAGCGGTGGTCACCGCCGGGGTCGTCGCGACGCTGCTGCTGCTCGGAGCGGACACCGAGATCTTCGGGTTCCTGACGGAGCAGACCGGACGAGGGCTGCAGATCGAAGCCGTGGCCGCCACGCCCTTCCTGTGGCTCGCGGTCGCCGGGGCCGCCCGTATCGAGTACAGCTTCGAGATTCTGACCTTCCAGATCGCCGCACCCGGTGTCGATGCCGTCGCCGCCGCGCTCACACCGCTCATGGCTGTCTCCGTGCTGGCGGTCACCGCGGTGGGCGCGCTCAAGGCGGTGCGCGGTGCGACGTTCCCGCGGCTGTTCCCTCCGCTCGCTCTCACGTTGGTGACGCTGCTGATCGTCACCAACAAGGTCGGCTCACCGCAGTTCCAGACCTGGTTGATCGCCCCGGTCATCCTGTGGCTCGTGCTCGATCGGGTGAGGGCGCGCACACCGGCCGTCGTCGTCCTCGCCCTCTGTCTGCTCACCTGCCTCGTCTATCCGCTCGGCTACGACGCGCTGCTGCGGGCCGATGCCCTCTCCGTGGCCGTGCTCACCGTGCGCAACGTGCTTCTCGTCGTCCTGCTCGTCCTGGGCATCCGCGCTCTCATGCGGGTGCCCGTCCGTCATCCCCGCCCCCAGGAGTGAACCCATGCTGATCGCCTTCTCCGTCGCCCCCAGCGGCACCCCCGCCGATGGTGCAGAGCGCACCGACGCCTCCGTGCGCGACGCGGTGGCCGCAGCCGTGCGCGTCGTGCGCGAATCGGGGCTGCCGCACCGCACCACGAGCATGTTCACCGAGATCGAGGGCCCGGACTGGGACACGGTCATGGACGTCGTCAAGCGCGCGACCGAAGCGGTCATGCCCTTCGGGTCGCGGGTCTCGCTCGTGCTCAAGGCCGACATCCGCCCGGGGTACTCAGGAGAGCTCGACGCGAAGATCGAACGTCTGGAGAGCGCGATCGAGGAGGCAGTCGTCGAGGAGTCCGGTGACTGATCCCGTTCCGCTCTCGTCGATCGTTCTCCGACCGGCGCTCGCCGAGGATGCGGAGTGGATCGCCGAGCTGCGGGCCGACGTGCTCCGCGCCGACCTGGAGCGGCTGGGGCGCTATGACCAGAAGCGCGTCCGGCAGCGGTTCCGCGATGCGTTCGAGCCGGCGTACACGCGGATCATCGTCGTGGACGCCGCGGACGTCGGTTCTGTCGCTCTCCGCCCCGACGGAGACGCCTCCTGGCTGGAGCACCTCTACATCGACGCCTCGCACCAGGGGAGGGGCGTCGGCAGCCGGGTCCTGGAGATGATCCTCGATGACGACGGGCTGTACCGGCTCAACGTGCTCCAGGGCAGTCCAGCGCGCAGCCTCTACGAGCGTCACGGGTTCGTCGTCGACTCTCAGGACGACGTGGACGTGTTCATGACGCGGGAGCGGACGGGCCGGGCGGTCGCGCACCCGCGACGGCCGCTAAGCTGATCCGGTGAATCCCTCGACGCCATCGAGGGGTGCGGCGAAGTGGGCGCTCCTCTCTCTCGCCATCGGCAGCTTCGGCATCGGCATGACCGAGTTCGTGGTCATGGGTCTGCTGCCCAACATCGCCGCCGACCTGCTGCCTTCGCTCTGGGCGACCAGTCAGGAAGACGCTCTGAGCCAGGCCGGCTGGCTGATCTCGCTGTACGCGCTCGGCGTGGTTGTCGGTGCACCGACCATCGCCGGCTTCGTCGCCCGCTATCCGCGGCATCGTGTGATGATCGTGCTGGCCCTCGCCCTGACGGTGTTCAACGCGCTCACGGTCGTGCTGCCCACGTTCGAGCTCGTCGCCGCGTCCCGCTTCCTCGCGGGGCTTCCGCACGGCGCCTACTTCGGCATCGGAGCGCTCGTCGCCGCGGACGTGATGGGACCGGGCAACCGTGCCAAGGGCGTGGCCTTCATCCTCACCGGGCTCACGGTCGCCAACGTCATCGGCGTGCCGTTGGGAACGTTCCTCGGGCAGCAGTGGGGCTGGCGCTCCGCCTTCGCGGTCGTGGCGCTCGTGTTCGCTCTCGCGACGCTGTGCATAGCCGTCTTCGTCCCGGAGCATCCCGGGGACCCCGGCCGCACGATGCGCCAGGAGCTGCGGGTGTTCCGCATCCCGCAGGTGTGGTTCACGCTCGGTGTCGGCGCCATCGGCTTCGGCGGATTCTTCGCCGTCTACAGCTACATCGCCCCGCTGGTGACGGAGGTCTCCGGTTCGCCCGAATGGGTGGTGCCGATCGTCCTCGTGCTGATGGGACTCGGGATGACGGCGGGGAACCTGGTCGGCGGTCACCTCGCCGACATCGATCTGCGCCGCACGCTGCTGTTCGGCCTCGCCGCGATGGCCGTCGTCTTCGCGCTGCTGGCCTTCCTCTCGTTCTGGATCGTCAGCCTGGCTGCGGTGGTGCTCGTGGTCGGTTTCGTGTCGTCGGTGCTGAGCCCGACGATCCAGACGCGGCTCATGGATGTGGCGGGCGACAACCAGTCGATCGCGGCGGCCATGAACCACTCGGCGCTCAACATCGGCAACAGCCTGGGCGCGTTCCTCGGCGGCGTCGTGATCGCCGCGGGCTGGGGCTTCACCGCACCGGCGTGGACGGGCGCAGCGCTCGCCGGGGCCGGCCTGCTGATCGCGCTGCTGTCGTATCGCGTCGAAGGGCATCGCGCTGCGGCGACGCAGCTGGTCGCGTCGTAGAGTGACGGGGTGAGCGCCCCCGAGTCGTCCCTGCCCGTCGCCGGCACCGTCGTGGTGCTGCGCGCAGCGGACCCGGGGTTCGAACTGCTGCTGATGCGGCGCCCGGATCGCGGGTCTTTCGCGGGAGCCTGGGTCTTCCCCGGGGGCAAGGTCGAGCCCGGCGACGTGCGCGACGGCGACGAGGAGGTCGAGGACGCCCGCCGCGCCGCGATCAGGGAGACCCGCGAGGAGGTGGGGCTCGCAGTGGCTGATCTCGTGCCGCTGTCGCAGTGGCAGCCGCCGCTCGAGGCCCCCACCCGCATCCGAACATGGTTCTTCCTGGCGGAGGCGCCGGATGAGGAGCCCTCGCCCTCTGCGGACGAGGTCGCGGAGATCGCCTGGGTGCGGCCGGCGGAGGCGCTCGCCAGACACGCGGCAGGGGAGTGGACGCTGTATCCCCCGACGTGGATCACCCTCCACCAGCTCTCGGTGTTCGACGATGTCGCCGCTGCCGTGGCCGCGAACGGCGTCGCGCAGCTGTTCCGGACCAGGGTCCTCGATTCCGATGCCGGCCGCGCCTTCGCCTGGGATCAGGGACGCCTGGAAGCCGGTGCCCTGCCGTGGCGGTACATCGAGACCTGAGCGGGCGGGATCAGCTGTCCAGCAGACGGCGCAGGTTCGTGCCGACGGCCTCGGTCTCGATGAGGAACCCGTCGTGCCCGAAGTCGCTGGTGATGACCACCGCCTCGTCGTCGATGACGTTCGGGATGCTGCGCGCGATGCGCTGCTGCCCGTCGACGGGGAAGAGGCGGTCGCTGTCGATGCCGAGCACCAGCGTGGTCGCGGTGACGGCACGCAGCGCCTCCTCGACACCACCGCGCCCGCGGCCGACATCGTGCGAGTTCATGGCCTCGACGAGCGTGATGTAGCTGTTCGCGTCGAAACGGCGGGTGAACTTGTTGCCGTGGAAGTCGAGGTACGACTCCACCGCGAAGCGACCGCCGTGGCCGAGGGGCGAGACATCCGATTGCCAGGATCGCTGGAAGCGCTGGTTGAGCTCGATCGGGCTGCGGTAGTTCAGCAGTGCCATGCGCCGTGCCAAGGCGAGGCCGCGGTGCGGACCCTCGCCGTCACCGAGGTCGTAGTACTCACCACCCTGGAATCGCGGATCCATCCGGATGGTCTCCAGCTGCACCGTGTTGAGCGCGATCTGGTCGGCAGTCGTCACCGGTGGCGACGAGAGCACAGCGAGTCGCCGCACGCGCTCGGGATGCGTGGCCGCCCATTCCAGCGCGTGCATGCCTCCCATGGAGCCGCCGATCACGGCTGCCCAGCTCTCGATGCCCAGAGCATCTGCGAGGCGCACCTGCGCGGCGACCTGGTCGCGGATGGTCAGGTACGGGAAGCGTGAGGCCCACTCGTAGCCGTCGGGGGCGACGCTCGCAGGCCCCGTCGAGCCCTGGCAGCCTCCCAGCATGTTCGGGGCGATCACGAACCAGCGGTCGGTGTCGAGCGGAGCACCGGGACCGGTGATGTCCTCCCACCAGCCGCCGGTGGGATGACCGGCGCCTGCAGGGCCGCGCACATGGCTGTCTCCGGTGAGTGCATGCAGCACCAGGACGGCGTTGTCGCGGGCGGTGTTCAACTCGCCCCAGGACTCGTAGGCGATGCGGATGGCGGGCAGCTGCGCACCGCTCTCGGTGGAGAAGGGCCCGGAGGCGGCGAAGCGTCGTCCTCCCACGGGGTCTCCGTCCCGCCATGCGCCGGTCGCCGGCGGGCGGGCACGGAGCAGCCGGACGTCGGCCTCCGTCACGGGTGCCGACGGCACCGTGTCCTCGGAGGTCGTCTGCCAGTCCATGTCCCCATTCTCGCCTGGTGCGGAGCCTGTCGGTGGCAGGTTACGATCCGACCGTCGTGCCGCGTCGTTGAGACTGCCGATCGAGACGTGGGGCCCAGCGCACTCGGGCTCAGCCGACTCGGAATCAGCGCACTCGGGTCACGGTGGCCAGGTGATCGCTGTTGCCCGCCCGCACCGTGGTCGAGGTGACGACGTCGAGACCGCGCACGAACACCTGGTCGATGCGCACGAGGGGGAAGGCGACGGGCCACGTGAACCCGAGCGTCCCGTCGGTCGGACGCACCCCGTCGGCCTCCGCCCGCAGAGCGGACAGGCTCGGATCCGTCGACGGCGCATTGAAGTCGCCGACGACGAGGAGCGATTCTGCAGGATCGACGGCGACCTGTTCCGCGATTCCGCTCAGCATCGTGTCGCGGTCCTGCTGGTGTCCCGGCCGCACCGATGCGGCGTGCAGCACGTACACGGCGACCGGAGCCGACGGGGCCTGCACCTCGACGCGGAGCGCCCGCTTCCAGCTGAGCCCCAGCGTGAGCGGCTCGGCGTTCGCGAGCGGATACCGACTCCAGACGCCGACGGTTCCCACCGTGTACGAGTGCGGGTAGTCGGCGGCGAGGGCGTTCTGAGCGACCGAGAGGCTGTCTCCGTCGAGCTCGACGAGCGCGATCACGTCGGCACCGCTCTGCGCGAGCTCGGTCGCGGACGCGGCGGCTCCACCGGATCGTGCGCGCACGTTCTGGCTCACGACCGTCAACGCGGATGCGGATGCCGACTCCGCGCTCGTCTGACCGGGGAGTCCGGGAAACGCCGGTGCCATCGCCAGCACCCACAGCAGGGCGGGAACCAGGACGAGCACGATCACCCTGCGCGCGCGGAGAAGCGCAGCGACCACCAGTGCGAGAAGCACGAGCCCGAGCCAGGGGAGCACGGCGGAGACCGCGGTGCCGACGACACCCGGGATCCAGCCGCAGGCCACGACCAGCAGCAGCGCGGCGCTGGCGACGGCGATCCACCGCGCGGCGGCGGTGGCGGATCGCCGGATGCGCGGCGGTCGGTGTTCGACGTCGATCATGCTCTCCTCACGGCGGTATCCCATTCTCGACGGAACCGCCTGTGGGTCAGCCGGACGAGCGAGCCGTGCACGTGAAGATGCCCCGGAGCGGTGAGCTCCGGGGCATCTTCACAGTGCGAGCGGGTCAGGCGCGCGCGGCCTCCGACACACGGCGTGCCGCGGCGAGAGCCTGGTCGAGGTCGGCCTTGAGGTCGTCGACGTTCTCGATGCCGACGGAGAGGCGGACGAGGCCCGGCGTCACACCGGCGGTCAGCTGCTGCTCGGGCGTCAGCTGCGCGTGGGTGGTGGATGCGGGGTGGATGACGAGCGAGCGCACGTCGCCGATGTTGGCGAGGTGGCTGAACAGGGACAGGCTGTTCACGAACTCGCGGCCCGCCTCGACTCCGCCCTTGAGCTCGAACGACAGCACGGCGCCGACGCCCTTGGGGGCGTACTCGTTCGCCTTGGCGTACCAGGGCGAGGAGGGCAGACCCGAGTAGTTGACGGTCGCGACGTCGTCACGGCTGTCGAGCCACTCGGCGATCTCCTGGGCGTTCTGCACGTGACGCTCGATGCGCAGCGACAGCGTCTCGACTCCCTGGATGAGGTTCCAGGCGCTCTGCGGGGCGATCGCCGAGCCGAGGTCGCGGAGCAGCTGCACGCGGGCCTTGATGATGTAGGCGAGGGCGTCGCCGACCGCGGCCGTGTAGCTGGCGCCGTGGTACGAGGGGTCCGGAACCGTGAGGCCGGGGAACTTGTCGACGTTCTTCGACCACTCGAACTTTCCGCCGTCGATGATGACGCCGCCGATGGTCGTGCCGTGACCGCCGAGGAACTTCGTCACCGAGTGCACGACGATGTCGGCGCCGAACTCGAACGGACGGATCAGGTACGGGGTGGCGATCGTGTTGTCGACGATCAGCGGGACGCCGCTCTCGTGTGCGACGTCGGCGACAGTGCGGATGTCGAGGATGTTGATCTGCGGGTTGCCGATCGTCTCCGCGAAGAACAGCTTCGTGTTCGGGCGGACCGCGCGACGCCACTCCTCGGGGTCGTCCTGGTTCTCGACGAATGTCACCTCGATGCCGAGCTTCGCGAGCGTGTACTTGAAGAGGTTGTACGTGCCGCCGTAGATCGAGCTGGAGGCGACGAAGTGGTCACCGGCCTCGGCGATGTTCAGGACCGCGAAGGTCGATGCGGCCTGGCCGCTGGCGAGGACGAGGGCTCCGGTGCCGCCTTCGAGAGCGGCGAGACGCTGCTCCAACACGTCCTGCGTCGGGTTCTGGATGCGGGTGTAGATGTTGCCGAACTCCGCGAGGGCGAACAGGTTGGCGGCGTGGTCCGCGCTGTCGAACACGTAGGAGGTGGTCTGGTAGATCGGCGTGGCACGTGCCTTGGTGACCGGGTCGGGGGCAGCGCCCGAGTGGATCTGCTTGGTCTCGAAACGCCAGGACTCGGGTGCGGACATGTGGTTCCCCCAGAAGTGGTCGGAAGGTCGGGTGGCGGATGCCGTTGCTGCGAGAGTACGGAATATCGGTGCGTGTCAACAACAGGTGGGAAATGTGACGTAACAGAGCGGAGGCCCGGAATCACGGGGCTGAGGGATCCGCGACAGCCCCGTGGGGGAGTCTGCAATCCGGGGAGAACGCCGTACGGTGGAGGCATGGTGAACAGACGTGCAGTGGTGACAGGTGCGAGTTCGGGCATCGGCGCAGCGACGGTGCGGGCGCTGCGCGCCCGGGGATGGGACGTCGTCGGCGTCGCGCGGCGCGAGGATCGACTCGCAGCGCTCGCCGCGGAGACCGGAGCCTCGGCCATCGCCTGCGACCTCACGGACGCCGCGGCCGTCGAGGCACTCGTGGGCGAGCTCGAGAGGTCGGGCCCGGTGCACGCGCTGGTGCAGGTGGCCGGAGGTGCCCGCGGCACCGACCGCATCGAGGACGCCTCGGTCGAGGATTGGCAGTGGATGTTCGACGCCAACGTCCTGGCCAGTCAGCGCCTCGTCGCCGGTCTGCTTCCGCTGCTGCGCCGCGCGGCCGCCGCCGACGGCCATGCCGACACGATCTTCGTCACCTCCACTGCCGCGCAGAACGCGTATGCCGGGGGCGCGGGCTACAACGCCGCGAAGGCCGCCGAGGGGATGCTGGTGAAGGTCCTGCGTCAGGAACTCAACGGCGAGCCGATCCGTGTGGTCGAGGTGGCACCGGGAATGGTGCACACCGAGGAGTTCACGCTCAACCGACTGGGTGGCGACTCCGTCGCGGCCGAAGCCGTGTACGCGGGCGTGGACGCCCCGCTCCTCGCCGACGACGTCGCCGATGTGATCGCCTATGCGCTGGAGTCCCCGGGCCATGTGAACCTCGATCTGATCACGATGCGCCCGGTCGCGCAGTCGGCACAGCATCTGCTCGCCCGCGGTCCGCTGCGCGTGCGGTCCATCGACTGACGATGGCGCAGACCCTGGCAGAGCTCGCCGCGGACGGGCGGATCGACGCCGGCTGGGCGGATGCACTGGCCCCGGTCCAGGACACGATCACCTCCCTCGGGGAACGCCTTCGCTCCGAGCAGGAGGCGGGCCACGGCTACCTGCCCTCCGGTGAGAACGTGCTCAGGGCCTTCCGTCGTCCTCTCTCGGACGTGCGCGTGCTGATCACCGGGCAGGATCCTTATCCCACTCCGGGGCATCCCATCGGGCTGTCGTTCGCCGTCGAGCGTGACGTGCGTCCGCTTCCGCGCAGCCTCTCGAACATCTACAAGGAGCGCGAGAGCGACCTGGGCATCCCGCCGGCACCGCACGGAGACCTCACCGCGTGGAGCGAACAGGGCGTCCTCCTGCTGAACCGCGTGCTCACGGTGCGCCCGGGCGTCGCTGCCTCGCACCGCGGCTGGGGGTGGGAGAAGGTCACCGAGCTCGCGATCCGCGCGCTCGTGGCCCGTGATCAGCCCCTCGTCGCGATCCTGTGGGGGAAGGATGCGGCCAGCCTGCAGCCCCTCCTGGGCGAAACGCCGGTGATCGCATCGGCGCATCCTTCTCCGCTCTCGGCCCGTCGCGGCTTCTTCGGTTCCCGCCCGTTCTCGCGCGCGAACGCGCTGCTCGAGGAGCAGGGAGCCGATCCGGTCGACTGGAGAGTGGAAGGCGAAGCCGGTCCGTCCCTAAGCTGAGCGCATGCAGTTCGAGCCGGGGGACCGTCGCCGCGTTCTGCCGCGCCATCTTCGGCCCGCACCTGCCCCGGAGGTCTTCTCCTACACGATCCGTGCTGTCCGGCCCGCAGATCTCCCTCACGTGCGGGAGATCTACAACCACTTCGTGAGCAACTCGGCCGTGACGCTCGACGAGCGGCGCAGCAGCATCCCCTACTGGCGGGACAAGTACGCGCTGCTGACCAGGCTGCAGCTTCCGTTCCTCGTCGCGGTGTCGCCGGGCGGTGAGGTGATGGGCTACGCGCTCGCGCAGCCCTGGGCGGGCAAGAACGCCTACAAGTACACGGTCGAGGATTCGATCTACCTCGGTCCCGGCGCCGGAGGCAAGGGCCTGGGTGCGGCCTTGCTGCAGGCGCTCATCGACGCCTGCGAGCAGATCGGGCTGCGCGAGATGGTCGCGGTCATCAGCGACCACGGCGCCGAGGCGTCGATCCGGCTGCACGAGAAGCTCGGCTTCGTCGAGGCCGGACGGATGGGGCGCGTCGGATACAAGTTCGGCCGCGATCTCGGCACCGTCTACATGCGCCGCGTGCTCAAGCCCACAGGACGGCGACGGGGGAGTCTGTTCGGCGCGCGGCGCTGACGGGCGGCGTCCGCTCGAACCGGCGTGGGATCACTGCCCGGGAGAGCCGGGGATCACGGGGATCGCCGCGAGGAGCTTCTTCGTGTAGTCCTGTTCGGGGTGCAGGAGCACATCCTTCGTGGAGCCTCGTTCGACGATCCGCCCGTCTTTCATCACGACGACCGTGTCGCACAGGTTCTGCACGACGCCGATGTCGTGCGAGACGAGCACGAGGGTCAGATCGCTCGTCCGTCGCAGCTCGATCAGCAGGTCGAGAATCTGCGCACGCACCGTCACGTCGAGCGCCGACAGCGGTTCGTCGCCCACCAGGATCCGCGGGCGATGCACGATCGCCCGCGCGAGGGCGATCCGCTGCCGCTGTCCGCCCGAGAACTCGTGCGGGTAGCGGTCGCCCATCTCCGGTTCCAGACCCACTTGCGCGAGCACCTCGCGGACCCGCGCACGGTGGTCGCCCTCGACACCGAGCGCCCAGAGCGGCTCCCGGACGATCTGACCGGCCGTCATGCGGGGATCGAGCGACGCGTAGGGGTCTTGGAACACCAGCCCGGTCTCCCGGCGCAGCCAGTGCAGAGACTTCGCCGATGCTGTGGCGTCCACCTCACGACCGTCGATGCGGACGGTGCCGGAGGTCGCTCGGTCGAGCCCCAGGAGCAGTCTCACCAGGGTGGACTTTCCCGATCCGGACTCGCCGATGATGCCGACGGATGATCCTTCGACGACATCGAGGTCGGTGGGGGCCAGGGCGGTCTGGGTCCTGGTGCGCTCGAAGGCGGAGCGCTTCGGGACGAAGAAGTCCCGTCCGAGTCCGTGGGCTTCGATCAGGTGCATCAGGCGTCCCCGTCCGGTCGCCACAGCGTCGCCGTCGCATCTCGCAGCAGTCCCTGGGTGACCGGGGACGCAGGGGTCGACAGGAGGGCCGAGACCGGAGCGGCCTCGACGACCCGCCCGTGTTCGAGCACGACGCCCTCGGTCGCGACCTGGGCGAGCACGGCGAGGTCGTGGGTGATGAAGACGAGGGACATCCCCTCGTCGGCGACGAGGGACAGCAGCAGGGCGAGGATCTCGGCCTGGATCGTGACGTCGAGCGCAGTCGTCGGCTCGTCGGCGATGAGCAGGCGTGGGCGACAGGCCAGCGCCATCGCGATCGCGACGCGTTGCCTCTGGCCGCCGGAGAGCTGATGGGGGTAGCGGTCGACGATCGACTCGGGATCGGGCAGCCGGACGCGGGCGGCCTCGACGATCGCCCGCTCCCTGGCTTCGCGGCGGCCGAGTCCCTGATGGATGCGGATCGACTCCGCGATCTGCCGACCGACCGTCCTGATGGGGTTCAGAGCGGTGCGCGGTTCCTGGAACACGATGCCGATGTCGTCGCCGCGCAGACGGGCGAGCTCGCGATCGGGCATCCCGATCAGCTCGGTGCCGTCCCAGCGGATGCTGCCGCTCGCGGTCGCTCCGTCGGGGAGCAGGCCCAGCGCCGCGAGGGCGGTGAGCGACTTGCCGGAGCCGGACTCGCCGATCAGACCGAGTCGAGCGCCGTCCGGCACGTCGAAGGAGACGCCGTCGACCACCGTTCGTCCGTCGATCTCGATCACCAGGTCGTGCACCGACAGGCTCATGCGACCACCCCCGGGGTGTGGATCTCGGCGGCGCGATGCCGCAGGGTGGGATCGGTCGCCTCGCGCAGGCCGTCGCCCAGCAGGTTGAGGGCGAGCACGGTGATCGTGATCGTGAGTCCAGGCCAGATGACCGAGAGCGGATGCACCCCGATGTACCGCTGGAGATCGGCGAGCAGCAGGCCCCAGCTCGGCTCGACCACGGAAGCGCCGAAGCCCAGGTAGGACAGTCCGGCCTCGGCGAGGACGGCGACGGCCATCGACCACGACAGCTGCACGATGAAGACCGGCGCCACGTTCGGAAGCAGGTGGCGCACGAGGCTCTGGGAGGGAGTGAGTCCTGCGGCTCGCGCGGCCAGGACGAAGTCGCTCTGCTGCACGCGGCGCAGCTCCGGCCGGGTGACCCTCGCGATGTTCACGCCGAATCCGATGCCCACCGCCCAGATCACGACCCAGAGCGAACCACCCCAGACGGAGGAGATCATCATGGCGATCAGCAGCACGGGAAAGGCGATCAGGATGTCGACGAGCACGGCGACGGTCTCTCGCAGCCAGCGCGCCGTCAGCGCTCCCAGCGCGGCGAGGGCGACGCCCACCACGGTGGCCACGATGCCGGCGCCCACGCTGACGAACACCGTCGTGCGTGCCCCCGCCATCAGCAGGCTCAGGATGTCGCGTCCGGTGTCGTCCGTGCCGAGGAGGTGCGGCCAGCTCGGCGGCAGCCAGCGGTCGCCGATGTCCGAGGCCTGCGGGTCGAACGGCGTCCACAACAGCGACACGAGAGCGGCGACGGCGATCACCGCGACGACGATGATCCCGAAGCGCCCTGTCGAGGTGGCCCAGAGTCGGGCGAGCCAGCGCGGAATCATGCGGTCTCCCGTTGCCGAGGGTCGATCGCGCGGTGCAGGAGATCGACCAGGAAGCCCACGACCAGCACGAAGCCGGTGAGCACCAGCAGTTCGCTCTGCACCTTGATGAGGTCGCGGGTGCCGACATCAGCCACGAGCATGCGTCCGATCCCCGGCAGGGTGAACAGCTGCTCGATCACCACCGATCCGACGATGATGCCGGCCACCTGCAAGCCGAGCACCGTGATGATCGAGAGGCCGACAGCGGGGATGCCGTGCTGGATGAGAGCGCGGGTGCGGGTGAGGCCCTTCGCCGCGGCGGTGCGGACGAAGTCCTGGCCGGCGGCCTGCAACGTCGCGCTGCGGACGAATCGCATGAGCATCGCCCCCTCGACGATGCCGATCGTCAAGGCGGGGAGCAGCAGGGCCTCGATCGCCTTCCCCGGGGTCGACCAGCCGGTGCGGGGGAAGCCCTGCGGAGGAAGCCACCCCAGCCAGACCGAGAACACGACGATGAGCATCATGCCGGCCCACACCACGGGTACGGCGGCCAGCGTCTGGGCACCGACGCTGAGTGCGGTGCCGCCGCGACGGTTGCGCAGGAGTGCGGCCAGGATGCCGAAGGGCACCGCGATGAGGACGGCGATCAGCAGCGACATGACCCCCAGCGGAACGGTGACCTGGGCCTTGAGGAACAGCTCTTCCCCGACGGATGCTCCCGACAGCAACGAGGTGCCGAGGTCGCCGCGGAAGATCCCCCCGATCCAGTCCGTGTACTGGGCGAGCAGAGGACGGTTCAGACCGAGGGACTCACGGAGGGCTTCGACTTCCACGGGGGAGGCCTGCGTGCCCGCGATGAGCTGCGCGACGTCTCCGGGGAACACGCGCAGAGTCAGGAAGATGAGCACGCTCGAGACGAGGAGCCCTGCGATGAGCAGGGCTCCTCGGACGAGCGCGTAGCGGATCACGAAGGGGTGACCGCTCGCTACTTCTCGGCGGAGACGGTGACGCCGGCGAGGTTGATGCGCGAGTTGATGGAGTCTTCGGGGAATCCGGTCACGATCGGGCTCACCGCCGTGATGGTCTCGCCGTTGTAGAGCCAGTCGGCGGCGTGGTCCTCCGACACGATGCGCGCGGCCTGCGCGAGCAGCTCGGCGGACTTGTCGGGGTCGACCTCGGCCAGCGCCTTCGCGTACAGGCTCTGCACTTCGGCGTTGTCGTACCCGAAGTAGTAGTCGGGGTTGGCGAAGTTGCCGAAGTCGCGGGGCTCGACATGCAGCACGAAGCTCAGGTCGTAGTCCTGGTTGGTGTAGACGTCTTCCAGCCAGGTCGGGAACTCGACCGCGTTCACCTCGAGGGTCACACCGACCTTCTTGAAGTCGGAGATCAGGACCTTGGGAACGGTGGTCCCGTAGAACGAGGGGATCGTGAGCGTCAGCTCCAGGTCCTTCTGACCGGCCTCGGCGAGCAGCGCCTTGGCCTTCTCCGGGTCATAGGAGACGACATCCGACAGATCTTCATAGCCGGGGTCGAGCTCGGGGATCGGACCGTACAGGGGAGTTCCCGCGCCGACCGCCTCGATGAGGGCGTCGTGGTCGATGGCGAGGCGCAGCGCTTCACGCACGCGAACGTCGTCGAGCGGTGTCTTCTTGTTGTTGAAGGCGAGTGTCGCCTTGTCGGTCGTGCGTCCCGTCGTGAGAGCGAAGTCGCCGGAGTCCTCGAGCTGAGGCGCAAGGTTCGGGTCGACGGCGGTGAGCACATCGACGTCGCCGGCCAGCGCCGCGTTGACGCCGGCGGTGAAGTCGGGGATGTACTGGAACTCGACCTGGGCGACCCCGGCAGGATCCCCCCAGTAGGCGTCGTTGCGCGCGAAGGTGATGGTGCTGCCCTTGTTCCAGCGCGTCAGCGTGAAGGGTCCGGTGCCGTTCTCCGCGGTCTTCAGCTCGGTCGTGTCCCCGGACTTGAAGACGAGACCTGCGGGCCCGGTGAGAGCGAACAGGAAGTTCTGGTTCGGCTCGGACAGCGTGATCTCGACCGTCGTCAGATCGGGTGCGGTGATCGCCGTGACAGCGGCGAAGTCCGCGTTGCCCTGCACGGTGGCATCGGTGCGGACGGTCTCGTAAGAGGAGACGACGTCGGCCGAGGTGAGAGGCGTTCCGTCATGGAACAGGACTCCCTCGTTCAGCGTGAACGTGTAGGTGAGGCCATCGGAGGAGACCTCGTAGTCCGAGGCGAGCCGACCTTCGATCTCGTTGTCCTGCGTGCGGGTCACGAGGCCTTCGTAGATGTTGTCGATCAGGATCTGCTCGAGGGCGGCGCCGCTGGTGTGACGGATGTCGAGGTTGGTCGGTTCGAGGACGAGACCGACGTGCAGCGTCGCGTTCGGATCGGGTGTTCCGGGCGCGCTGCTGGGCTCGGGGTCGGGAGTGCCGGAGCATGCGCTCAGGATCACAGCGGTGGCCGCGAGCGCGGATATCAGCGCGAGACGTCGGGTACGTCGGAACATGGGCGTTTCCTCTCGGTGCGGCAGCTGCTGTGTGCCGTGGGATCGAGCCTAGAGATGTGTGGCGTGGTGAGGGTCGGGTATGGAACGGAACGTCATATTCTGCGGGCGGGGGTCGCTGATTCGATGAGCCCCGCCAGAGCGACCGGAGCCGTCTCCTGCACGTTGTGGGTCGCATCGAGGACGACAAGATGGGCCGTGGGGACGCGTCGCTGAAAGTCCGCGGCATCTGCTTCGCTGACGAAACCGCGCGCCGCGCGCACCAGTGTGATCGGCGCGGTGACCGCTGCGAGGTCGTCCCAGCCCGTCTCGTGGAGCACCGACGGCGCCGTCGCCGATCCGGGATCGTGAGCCGCCAGTGCCTGGGCGGCGAGATGGGCGAAGTGGTGCTTCCACTCCACACGTCCGTCCGCGCGCACGCGCGTGTTCAGGAAGACGCCGCGTTCCGTCTCGGGACGGGTCCCGCCGAAGCCGAGCGAGATCGCCTTGTCGACGAGTTCGTCCCGTGAAGCGAAGTCGGTCGGGCCGGCGTAGAACTCGCGCAACGCCGCAGGGCCGGCTGTCACGTCGATGCCGGGCGTGATGTCGATGACGATGACTTCGGACACCAGATCGGGCCGCGAGGCGGCGAGAGCGGCGCCCGTGAGGCCTCCGAGCGATTGCCCGACCACCAGCTGGGGCTGCGTGGTCCAGGCCTCGACCGCGGCAGCGACGTCGCGCGCGAGGGTGCGCGGCGTGTAGTCGACGTCGTCTCGCCAGGAGGAGTCGCCGTGCCCGGCGAGATCGATCGCGAGGAGGGGCTGTTGCAGCGCGAGCGCTGTGGTGTCCCAGGTGTGCGCGTTCAGGCCCGCGCCGTGCAGCAGCGTCACGCGCGGGGCTTCGCTTCCGAAGCGGAGGGCACTCAGGGTGCGTCCGTCGGCGAGCGGAAGGGTGAGACGTTCCACCGGGGGAAGGGGGACGCCGAGCGCTTCGGCCTGTGCGGGAAGATAGCTGAACTCGCTGTTGTCGATCGCCACCTCCACATTCTGCTCCCTCAGTCCAAGATGCCGGAAATGCCGGATCAATATGACAAGGGAGTGCCGCCTTCAGTCTCGCAATATGTTCGACGTTGGCTCATTAGACTTGTCATGGTGCATTTCGGCGACAGATGGCTCCGATCAGGGTCCGCTGAGAGGCGCCGAATATCATGGAGTCATGAGCGAGACGCGTGTGCACCTGTCCAAGACCGAGCCGGCCGCGTACCAGGCGCTTGACGCATTCTCGAAGACCGTGGGGCAGATCTGCGCGGCCAACGGCATCGATGAGCGCCTCAAAGAGCTTGTCATGATCCACTGCTCGCAGCTCAACGGCTGCGCCTATTGTGCGCGGATCCATGTCGACAGGGCGGTGGCGGCCGGAGTCGACATCGACACCCTCACGCAGATTCCCACCTGGCGCGAGAGCGGCGTGTTCAGCGAACGCGAGCGCGCTGCGCTCGAGCTCGCCGAAGCCTTCACGTTCATCGCCGAGGACGGGATCTCCGATGAGGTGTACGACCAGGTCGGAAGCGTGTTCACCGAGAAGGAGTATGCGGCGCTCAGCTGGGCATGCGTATCCATCAATGCGTTCAACCGCATCGTGATCGCCGGACGATACCCGGTTCCCGTTCGGGCCCCGCAGGCCCAGGCATGACCATCCTCGAGATCGAAGGGGTCTTCAACGTCAGGGACGTCGGGGGCATGCCGGCGAACGGTGGGCGCATCCGCTCCGGCGCCCTGCTGCGAGCAGGACAGCTCTCCGGGGCGACGACCTCGGGTGCCGCCGCACTGCGGGCCCGTGTCCAGCACATCGTGGATCTGCGTGACGGCGAAGAGGTCGCAGCGGAGCCCTCGGAGATCGAGGGGCCGGACACCACGCACCTGCCGCTGTTCCTGGGGTCGGTGCGATCCTTCTTCGAAGCCGACACCAGCCTCGACGATCTGTATCTGCATCTGCTCGAAGAGAGCGGGGAACGGCTCGCGGACGCCATCCGCATCATCGCCGCGGGGGAGCGCACGCTGGTGCACTGCACGGTCGGCAAGGACCGCACGGGGGTCACGGTCGCCCTCGCCCTCTCCGCCGTCGGCGCCGATCGGGAGGCCGTGATCGCCGACTATGCGCTCACGGAGTCTCAGCTCCCGGCTCAGCGTTCGCAGCGGATCGCCGACTACCTTCGCACCCAGCACCCGGAAGCCGTGCACGCAGTGGCGCTCGCCACCCAGTCTCCGGCGCCCGTGATGCGACGCCTGCTGGAGCAGGTGGACGAACGGTGGGGGTCTGCCGCCGGGTACCTGCGCGCGCAGGGGATGACGGAGGCAGAGCTGGCTGCGCTCTCGGCGGCACTTGTCGAGGACGCGTCGGAGTCGTCGACCTCGCCGTTGCCCAGCTGATGCAAGGTTAGGCAAGCCTTCACTTGGTGTACGATGAAGACACCATGAACACCTCGCTCGAGACTCGCGGCACGCGCGCCGAACGTCGCGCAGCCCGTCGGCGTTCCCACCACCTGGTGACGGCCGACGAGCGCTCGCTGACCGAGCTCGAGGTGTTCCTGACGACGTTGCCGCTGTGCGCGTCCGGCCGCATCTTCATCGAGGTGCCCGAGGTCGCCGACATCGGCTTCATCGAGGCGCCTGGCCGCATGACGGTGACATGGCTGGCGCGAGAGCAGCGATCGGGCGCCCCCGGAAGCGGTCGTGCATGCGCACCGGGCCAGGCCCTGGCGCGCGCGACCTGTGCGTGGGCCGACGAGATGATGTGCGACGACGAGATCGAGACCCACGTCACCCTGCTGGGCGGCTACCTGGGCACGGCGGACATCGTCGAGCACCTGACGACCTCGTTGGAGATCTCGCCGGCGCTCATCCATGCCCCCGAGCGCTTCGGCCTGCTGCCCGTCGAATACTGACACGGCCTCTGCCGATCCGCGTTCGCGCGCAGCGATGGTCCTCCTGAGCGCGGTGCTGTGAGCAGCGGTGCGTCTCGCGGATGGCCGCGATCTATCGGCGCGTGCGTCGCACGTAGTTGCCGTCCTCCAGCCCCGCTTCGATCTCGAAGCGGTTGCGCAGCGGGTCTCGGCCGGCGAACAGGTAGAGGACGGGCATCAGGAAGCCGTAGCGGAGCCACTGCTCCTTGTGCACAGCCTCGTGCCGGAGCACCGCTTCGCTGGGACGGCTGTCACCGGTCAGGAAGCAGCCGCCGACGCACACTCCTCCTCGATTGAAGGTCCAGCTCGGCATGCCCTGGAAGATCCACAGTCCGGCACGCCGCTCGACAGGGCCGGTGCTCCACAGGGATCCCCACACCCAGCCGACGGCCGTGCCCCAGAGGTAGCCGAGCCGGCTCACCGGAGAGCGCAGCAGGAACGACGGGATGCGACGGTCGAATCGTCGTCCACGAGCGAGGATCTCATCGGCTCGCGTTCGCCAGTCGGCCCCGGCGCTCACGCCACCGCTCCGACCAGCCGCAGCAGCGCACCGAGGTCGTCGACGGCATCGGCAGGAGACCGGGGTGCGAACCCGGCGATGGTCGCACCGGCGAGCGGCACCTCGGTGCGCAGGGCGCGGATGGCGGTGCTGAGCGCTGCGGGGGAGAGCCCGAAGGGCACCGAGGAGGAGACGCCGGCGAAGTCGGAGGGGTCCAGCACATCGACGTCGATGTGCACCCACACACGTGAGGCCCCGGTCGCACGAACTGCATCGAGCAGCGCCTCCGGGCGCGCGAGGTCGTCGACCGAGAGGTTGGTGAGAGGGGCGATCTGATCGACCTCCTCGTCATCGAGATTGCGGATCCCGACCGTGACCACGCGGCTCGCAGGGATCGCGGGGGTGAGCACGAGCTGCTCCTCTCCCTCGCCGAGCAGAGCTCGCAGCGCCATGCCCGAGAACGCACCCGACGGCGAGGTCTCGGGGGTGTGCATGTCGGCGTGCGCATCGCACCACACCACAGCAAGGTCATCGGTGCCCCCGGGCAGTGCATCGAGGGCGGCGACGGTGACGCTGCAATCACCACCGATCACGACGGTGCCGGAGTCGATGTGCCCGTGGACGAGTTCTCGGGTGCGGAGCAGAGCGCTCAGACGGCGGACCCCGGTGCCCAGGGATTCGCCGGCCTCGACCGGCACATCGAGCACGGTGGTGGCAGCCCGGGGGAGATCACCGGAGATCGCCGAGGCGCCGTCTGTGAGCAGCATCGCGCGCGGTGCGGGCGAGCCCTGCCACTGCGGGATGACGAGGAATCGCACCATGGGTGCCTCCGAAGAAGAGTGGGCGGATGCCCCGGGCACGCAGCTCGGGGCATCCGCCGGTCGTGTCAGTTGCCTTCGATGGCCTGGCGGGGAGCGCTGCCGCCGGCCTTGAGCTCGGCGAGGCGCGCCTCGACCTCGGTCAGCTCGCCGAGGTCTTCCAGGCTCTCGAACTGTGCGTCGAGGCTCGACGCTGCGAGCTCGATCTTGCCCTGTGCGATGGCCTCCTGGCGGCGGACCTTGTCCTCGAAACGGCCCAGCTCGCTGGTGGGGTCGAGCACGTTGATCGAGCCGACCGCGTCCTGCACCTTGGTCTGCGCCTCGGCGACCTTGGCACGGGCGAGGAGTTCGCTGCGCTTGTTCTTGAGCTCGACCAGCTTGTCCTTCATGCCGTTCAGGCCGCTCTTGAGCTTGTCGACGATCTCGGTCTGGGCCGCGATCTGCGGCTCGGCGCCCGTGGCCTCGCGCTCGGCGCTGATCTGACGCTGGAGAGCGATCTTGGCCAGGTTGTCGAACTTGTCGGCGTCGGCGGTGTTGCCGCTCGCACGCATCTCATCGGCCTTGCGGCTGGCGGCGAGGGCCTTGTTGCCCCACTCGGTCGAAGCCTGGACGTCTTCCTCGTGGTCGCGCTCGAGCAGGCGCAGGTTGCCGATGGTCTCCGCGATCGCGGACTCGGCGTCGGCGATGCTGTTCGTGTAGTCGCGAACGAGCTGGTCGATCATCTTCTGCGGGTCTTCCGCAGAGTCCAGCAGGGAGTTGATGTTCGCGCGGACGAGGGTCGAGATACGTCCGAAGATGGACTGCTTGGTCATGCGTGGTTCCTTTCAGAGGGCGTCTTCGAGAGCTTGTCGTAAGTGTCTGTGTAGGGGATCAGAAGCGTCTACCTCCCGATCGGCCGCTGCGGCCGCTGCTTCGCGAGCCTCCGCCTCCGAAACCGGAGCTGCGGAAGCCTCCCCCTCCCGAGGAGCGCCAGCCGCTGCTGCTTCCTCGACGAGAGGAGCCTCCGCCTCCACCCGCGAGCAGGCCGCCGATGATGCCGCCGAGGATGTCGCCGCCGATCCCCGAACCGCCCGACGACGATCCGGAACCGCCGAAGGGGCCGCCGAAGCCGCCCTGGTCGAAGCCGGGAGGGGTGTAGGACTGCACGTCGGACTGCGCCGCGGACGTCGCCTGCCCCGCCAGAGCGAGCGCACGATTCGCTTCCGCCAGCGCGGCGTCCGGATCGGTGGCTCGCAGACTCAGCGCCTGCGTCAGACTCGCCTCCGCGTTGGCGAGACGCGTGCGTGCGGTGGAGCCCACGGTCCCACGACGGGTCTCGATGAACTCGCGAGCAGCACGGATCTCGGAGGTCGCCTGCGCGAGGGTGTGCTCCAGCATCTGCTGCACACGGCGGGCGCGTTCGACGCTCTCCCGACCCTGCGCGATCGCCGCGTCGATCTGTGCGTTGGCCGCGCTGAGCGCCTCGAGCACACGCTGCGGATTGCGCGCGGAACCGGCGAGCTCGGTCTGCGCCACCTGAAGCTGCTGCGCGGTCGCGGAGGCCGCTGCGGCGATCGTGCCCGTGGGGTCGGGAAGCTGCTGCGCTGCGGCGAGGTCTGCCTGGAGCTCGGCGACGAGCGCCTGGGACTGCGCCTCGATCGTGGAGAGCTCGGCCCCCAGCGTCGAGACAGCCTGTGCGAGCTGCGCGGCCTGCGCGACGGATTGCTCGGCCGTGCGGATGGCGAAGGCCGCCTCGCCCGAGCGCCCGGCCGCGATCGCCTGCGCCGCCGCCTCGATCGACCGATCCGCGAGATCGGCGCGTTCGCGGGCCTGGGCGGGGTTGTCTGCGATCATCGCGAGCGCCGCCGGTGCGTAGGTCGTCGACAGTGCGGCGAGAGCCGGGGATGCCGAAGCGAGGACGGGGTCGAGGGCCGCGCGCTCACCGCGGACCCGCTCGAGCTCCTGCGGGGCGTTCTGCTCCAGCTTGCGGAGGGCGTCGAAGGCCGCCGTGTTGTCGTCGAGGATGTCATCGATCTCGTCGGCGATCCGGATGATGCGGATGTGCCAGGCCCTGCGCTCGTGGATCGTGTCCTCGATCTCGTCGTCGAGCTTCTGCTTGAGGTCGAAGGCCTCGGAGATCTTCGCCTTCGCGGCGTCGACGACGCGCGTGAACTCCTCGGTCGCTCCTTCACCGAACTGCGCGACGGCGAAGCCGAGTTCCTCTCTGCTGGAGGTGATGGCGTCGTCGGCCTGCACGAGCGCGAGTCCGGCCTGCGTCTCGACCTGCTGGTCGGTGAGGGTGGAGAAGGGATCGGCGGGGTCGGGCGTCTCCGGCATGGCTCCGCGTTCGCGGATCTCGGCCCTGCGGCGTGCGCGACGCACCAGCGCGATCACGAGCCAGAGAAGCAGTGCCACCGCGATGACGGCGACCACGATCAGTCCGATCCGCAGCGCGCCGGCGCCCCCGTCTCCCTGGATCTCGTCGGCGGCGAGGGTGATCGCGCCGACCCAGTCGCCGTCTGCGGCGAAGGGGACCATCTTGTCTTCGATGCTGTCGAGCTGGCCGAAGCTCACCGGACCGTCGGGTGCAGCGGAGATGTAGTAGCTGCGGCCGTCGACGGCGATCGCGAGGAGATACTGCTCCGTGCCGAGGTTGTTGTTCTGCGCGACCGTGTCGGCCCACTGCACGTTGTCGGTGGGATTGGTGAAGTCGTCGACGAGGACGACGAACAGATCGGCGTTCGAGTTGTCGGTCAGCTCCTGGAGCCTGGCCTCGACGGTGGCTTCTTCGTCGGCGCTCAGCACTCCGGCCTGGTCGGTGACGTAGCCGGCGTCGAGCGTGACCGGATCGGTGGCGGATGCCGCGGAGGCGGTGAACGCCCCGGCGACCGCAGCGAGGGTGAGTGCGGCCAGCGCGAGCCACCGTTTCGTCATCGTGTTCCCTCCGACCGGCAGCCGAGCCCCATGCCTTGAGTCTATGCACTCCGTCCGACACGCGACAGCACTCACGGCGGGTTCGCCGTTCGCCCTAAGCGCAGACACATACGCTGGGAGGCATGGACGACATGTACGGTTCGGATGTGCTGGCGACGGGCTGGCGCGACCGCGGCGCGAAGCAGGTGCCACAGGTCGCGGCGGAGGCGGATCTCGTGGTCGAGGTCGCCGACGACGGCTTCTGCGGTGCGGTCACCCGAGTGCAGGGCGGCAACGTCGAGTTGGAGGACCGCCTCGGGCGCCGGCGCCTGTTCCCCCTCGGCGGGGGGTTCCTCATCGACGGCGCACCTGTCCGGCTGGTCGTCCCCGCAGCGAAGGAGCAGGGACCTCGCCGGACGGCCTCCGGTTCCTTCGTCGTCGCCGACCAGCGCGCCCGCGTGGCCCTGCCCAGTCGGATCCTCGTCGAGGGCAAGCACGATGCCGAACTCGTCGAGAAGGTGTGGGGCGCCGACCTGCGGGTCGAGGGAGTGGTCGTGGAGTTCCTCCAGGGCGTGGATCTGCTGGACGATCTGCTGGCCGCCGAGCCGCCCAGTGCGACGCGACGCTACGGCGTCCTCGTCGATCACCTCGTCGCGGGCTCGAAGGAGTCGAGGATCGCGGACGCCGTCGCGCGCGGCCCGCACGGACGCCATCTCCGCATCGTCGGGCATCCTTTCGTCGACGTCTGGCAGTGCGTGACGCCGCGGGCTCTCGGCATCGCGAAGTGGCCGGAGATCCCGCGCGGCATCGAGTGGAAGGTCGGTATCTGCCGCGCGTTCGGCTGGCCTCACGAGACGCAGGCCGACATCGCCCGCGCCTGGCAGCACATCCTCTCCAAGGTCACGACGTATAGAGACCTGGAACCGGCGCTGCTGGGCCGTGTGGAGGAGCTCATCGACTTCGTCACGGCTCCGGCGGTCTGAGCCGCCGCGGTCGCCGCGGCACCGGAGGCCACGACGCCGGCGGCTACCCTGGAAACATGCCCGAACCCCGTACCTTCCGAGACGAGCCAGTCTCGTTCGTGCGCCGCAGCGGCCGGATGTCCGACGCGCAGGAGCGCGCCTTCACCGAGCTCGGCCCGCACTATCTGCTCGATGTGCCGCGCGATGTCGCCTGGACCTCAGTGCACCCCGAGGCGCGCTTGGACCCCGCGACCGAGTACGGACGCTCGGCGGATCTCTACGTCGAGATCGGCTCGGGACAGGGGCATGCGATCGTGGCGGCGGCCTCGTCGCGCCCGGATGACGACTTCCTCGCTGTCGAGGTGTTCCGCGCCGGACTCGCTCGGACCATGCTCGATGCCGATCGCGAGGGCGCCCGGAACCTGCGCGTGGTCGAGGCCAACGCACCCGAGGTGCTCTCCTCGTTCCTGCCAGAGGCGGCCGCGCGTGAGGTGTGGATCTTCTTCCCCGACCCGTGGCACAAGAAGAAGCACACCAAGCGCCGTCTGGTGCGGCCCGGATTCGGCGACGCCGCCGCGAGGGCACTGCGTGACGGCGGACTGCTGCGACTCGCGACGGACTGGGAGGACTATGCGCTGCAGATGCGCGACGTGCTCGATGCCGAGCCGTCATTCGAGCGCGCGTTCGACGGAGAATGGGCAGATCGCTTCGACGGACGGGTGATGACGGCGTTCGAGCGCAAGGGCATCGCTAAGGGGCGGGACATCCGCGACCTCGTCTATCGGCGCAGGACGCGCACATGACCGATGTGCGGCGCGACACGAGGCAGCGGTGGAGCTTCGTGCCGGCGCTGCTCGTGTGCGCCGCGGCTCCGGCGTTCTTCGTGCTCGAGATCCCCTGGCTCGGCTGGACGCTGCTCGCGGCTGGCATCGCCGTGGCCGGTCTGATCGAGCGGGGTCGGCACCCCGAGGACCAGGTCGTGAGCGTGGGGTCGCGCCGGGAGAGCGCGAGGGCGATCGGCCTGCACCGGCCCCCGTCTCTCACCAGGGATCTCTCCCTGATCGCGATCGGCCTTCTGATCGTGAGCATCATCCCGTTGGCCGCAGAGCTCGACAATCTCGCGATGCTGCGCTTCACCCTCGCACTCGGCGGGGCGGTCGCGGTGCCGTACCTGATCTCGCGGTTCGTCTATCGCGACCGCGCGATCAGCTTCCCCTGGCGGACCCATAAGCGCTGGGGCGGGCTGCAGTGGGGCTGGCTCGTGGCGGTGCTGGTGCTCGGCTGGCTGATCCTGCCCTTCTACTTCATCACCAGCGGCGTGTACCAGAACTGGCCGGTGGTCGACACGCCCGATCTCATCGCGAGACTCTTCGTCGGCGTGGGCGCTGTCGGCATCTGGGACGAGCTGTTCTTCATCTGCACGGTGTTCGCTCTGCTGCGGCGCCACTTCCCGGATCTCGTCGCGAACCTGCTGCAGGCGATCGTCTTCGTCTCGTTCCTGTGGGAACTGGGCTACCGCGAGTGGGGACCGCTGCTGACCATTCCGTTCGCCCTCCTGCAGGGTTACATCTTCCTCCGGACGCACTCGCTCGCCTACGTCGTGACGGTGCACCTGCTCTTCGACGCCGTGGTGTTCGCCGTCCTGGTGCACGCGCACAACCCGGGACTGCTGCCGATCTTCCTGGTCTAGAGCGGCACATCCAGACGCGCCGAGTGTCCGGGGGCGTTTGGTGTGCGGCGCCCCGGCGCGGGACAATCGCCGTATGCTCATCGTCGGTCTGGTCCTCGCCGCGGCTGCCGCCGCTTTCCACGTGTTCATCTTCGCGCTCGAGTCGCTGAAGTGGACCGAGCCCGAGACGAGGAAGATCTTCGGCGTCGCCAGCGAGGCGGATGCCGTGACGATGAAGGGGCTCGCGTTCAACCAGGGCTTCTACAACCTGTTTCTCGCGCTGACCGCGCTGCTCGGAATCGGTCTGACGATCGTCGGCTTCGCGACCGTGGGTCTGACCCTCGTGTTCGCCGGCACCGGCATGATGGTCGCCGCTGCTCTGGTGCTCGTCCTGTCGGATTCCACCAAGGTCCGCGCCGCCGCGATGCAGGGAACCCTCCCGCTGCTCGCGATCATCGCCACGGCCATCGCCGTCGCCATCGGGTGAACCCTGCCGGGTTCGCCATCAGCGGCGGACCACCGCGGCGACCGCGCTCACCTCGATCAGTGCGCCGGGCACGCCGAGTCCGGCGACGAGGGCGGCCGTCACCAGCGGTGGAGCGTCGTCGCGGGCGAGCGTGGATGCGACGGCGCCGTACGCGGCGCGCAGATCGGCATCCTGATGGATCAGCACCGTCCAGCTGATCACATCGTCGAGTCCCGCGCCCACGGCTTCGAGTGCGATGCGGGCGTTCTCGACCGCGCGGAGTGACTGCTCCGCCGCGTCGTCCGAGACGAGGGCGCCGGTGTCATCGATGCCGTTCTGCCCTCCGACGTAGATGGTCGTGGCGCCAGGTGGCACGACGGCGACGTGGCTGAAAGCGGGGCTGACGACCAGCCCCTGCGGTTGCATGAGTGCGATGTCCATGCCGAGAGTGTGCGCGGCACCACGGACATCCGCAACACCATCGCGGAGGCGGACGAGCTCAACTGAGCGCAGCCGCCGCAGGGCGGGTACGCGAAAGGGCCGCCCGCATGCGGACGACCCTTTCCGGACAGCAGAGCGATCAGAACTTCAGCAGCACCTTGCCCACGCGGCCAGGCGTCATGCTGAGACGCACGGCATCGGCGATTTCGGCGGCGTCGAACACGCCGGCGACCGGGAGGGTCAGTGTCCCGTCGGTGACGCGCTGGATGAGCTCGCCGAACAGGGCCCCGCGCGTGGCGGCATCGAGCTGCTGGATGACCTTGCTGCCCCAGAAGCCCTTGACGATGGCCTGCTTGAAGATCACATCGGAGGAGGCGATCTCCATGACGGGGGAGTTCATCGCCCCGAACGCGACGAGCGTGCCGCCTTCGCTGAGGAGCGAGAGCACGTCGCCGGAGGCCGAGCCGCCCACGGAATCGACACCGGCGAGGATCGGCGCGCCGCCGGTCAGGCGCGCAGCCTGCTCGCGCCAGTCGTCCTGATCGGTGGAGATGACGTTGTCGATGCCCTGGGCGCGCAGCTCTTCGACACCCTCCGCGCGACGCACGAGCCCGAGCACGTGCACGCCGCGCGCGGCGCCGAGCTGCGCGAGCATGCGTCCGACAGCGCCGTTCGCCGCGTTCTGCACGATCCAGTCGCCCTCGTTGACGTCGAGGAACTGCAACAGGCTGATCGTGCTGAACGGCATCGAGACGAGCTGGGCCGCGCTCTCATCGGAGAGGGAATCGGGCACGGGGATGAGTCCGGCGGCGTTGGCCACGATGTACTCGGCCCAGGCCCCGAACGTGCCGCCGGTCGCGACGCGCTGTCCGACCACGAGGTGCTCGACGCCCTCACCGAGAGCGTCGACGATACCGAGGGCCTCGGTGCCCGAGGCCGCAGGCAGTTCGGGCTTGAACCCGTAGGTGCCGCGCACGGTCCACAGGTCGTGGTTGTGGATGGGGGAGAGGACGATGCGCAGGCGGACCTGCCCTGCTGCGGGCTCCGGAACGGGACGCTCCTCGACCGCGAGGACGTCTTCGGCTTCGCCGAACCGGGAATGGATGAGTGCACGCATGATGTGGTTTCCTTTCCTTCCGCTGATCAGTCGTCCGATACGGTGATCGTGACGTCGATGTTGCCGCGCGTCGCGTTCGAGTAGGGGCAGACCTGATGTGCGGCGTCGGCGAGTGCCTGGGCCTGGTCGTGCGCGAGCTCGGGGATGACCACCTCGAGTTCGACCGCGAGGCCGAAGCCGCCGGCGCCGTTCGACCCGATCTGCACGCGCGCGCCGACCGAGCTGTGATCGATCTTGATCTTCTGCGCCCGCGCGACGGACTGCAGAGCGGAGTGGAAGCATGCGGCGTATCCGGCTGCGAAGAGCTGTTCAGGGTTGGCTCCGTCGCCGCTGCCGCCCATCTCCTTGGGGATGGCGAGATCGAACTCGACGCGACCGTCGTTCGTGGCGACGTGTCCGTTGCGGCCGGCGCCGGTGGCGAGGGCTTCTGCGGTGTAGAGGGCTTCCATTGAGGGGTTTCCTTCCGGGAGGGTGGTCATTCGCCGGCGCGCAGCGCGGTCGCGCCGGTAGCCGGTGTCGAGACACCGCGCTGGAGCAGAGCGGTGAGTTCGTGGAGTTCTGCGATGAGCCGGCGGCGGTGCGCGTCGTCGCGGATGCCGGAGAGCTGCGCGATCTGGGCCGGGATCTTCGCGAGGTCCCCGCGGAGCGCCTGGCCTGCGGCGGTGAGCTGCACCGTGACGACGCGCTCGTCCTGAGCGCTGCGCGTCTTCGCAACCAGGCCCGCCTGCTCGAGGCGGCGCACCAGCGGCGAGAGGGTCCCGGAGTCGAGTTGCATGGCGTCCCCGAGGGAGCCGATCGTCTGATCGCCTTCGTGCCACAGGATGGCGAGGACCAGGTACTGCGGATATGTCAGCCCCCAGGGGGCGAGCAGGGCCCGGTACGCCTGCGTGGTGGCGCGCGCAGCGGAGTAGAGGGAGAAGCACACCATCTCGTCGGTCATGGGCATGAGTAAAGCATTGCATGCGATTCAATTGTGCACAACTTGATTTAACGCGCGAGGATGCCCTTGAAGGCGCATCCGGCACAGCACTAGCTTTGGTGCCATGTCGCACCCCGTACGCTCGACGAGGCCGGGACCCACGGTGCGATTCCGGCCGCCGGCACCCCAGCCGGGTGCCCTTCGTCGCGATCGGGTGAGCGCGGTGATCGCGGAGGCCGTCGCCAGAGACCCCCTGACCGTGGTCAGCGCCCCCAGCGGATTCGGGAAGACGACCTCGGTGGCCGAGTGGGCCTCAGGGCTCGAACAGGTGGCGTGGCTCGGGCTCAACGCGTTCGACTCCGACCCATCGCGGCTGACCCAGGGTGTGGTGAACGCGCTGCTCCGGGGTGCGGAGCGCTCGGGGCGTCGCCTGGACCTGGACCGGGATCTGGACGACCCGCACCGGGCGTACGAGGAGATCTGCAGAGCGCTGGAGGATGCGGACCAGCGCGTCCACCTGATCGTCGACGATGCTCAGCGTGCAGGGGAGGACTGGCGTGCGGGACTTCTGGGGATGCTGGCCGAGCAGGCGCCGGACAGCCTGCGGATCGTGCTGGTGGGGACGACATTGCTCGAGGTGACCCTCTCCCGGCACCGCGTGACGCATCCGGACTCCTTCGTCGGTGCGGACACGCTCAGCTTCACGGATGCGGAGGTGCGGCTGCTGCTCGACGGGGAGACGGACGGCCTCTCGGCGCAGACCATCTTCGAGGAGACCCAGGGGTGGCCGATCGCGGTCAGACTGATGATGATCGGCGGAGCGAGGCCCGACCAGCGCGCACAGAGCGCCGCCGGCTTCCTGGGCAACTACGTGCGGGAGCACGTGCTCGCGACGCTCCCTCCCGATGTCGCCGACTTCGTCCTCGAGGGGAGCGTCTGCAGCGAGCTGACCCCTGCGCTTGCGGCCGCGGTGACCGGCCGCTCCGATGCGGCGGCCCTGCTCGAGACCTGCGTGCGACTCGGACTGTTCCTCGACCGTTTCGAGGGCCCCTACGGGGTGGTGTACCGCTGGCATGCCTCCTTCGCCAGGCGATGCGCCGAGATCCTGGACATCGATGCCGAACGCGCCGCTGGATGCCACCGCCGCGCCGCCGCCGCGCTGCAGGCGACGGATCCGACAGCATCGATCACGCACTCCCTCCATGCGTCCGAGTTCCTCACCGCACGGGAGACCCTCCTTCGCCATTGGCTCGGCCTGGTGGTGGGGGCGAGGGCGGACGAGGTCGAATGCACAGCGATGCTGATGCTGCGACGCACGCCCGATGACGCACAGGTGCTGCTGGTGCGCGCGTGTGCGAGCGACGTGCTCGGCAATCATCGGGTGGCCCGTGAGCTGTTCCGGCGCGCGGAGGCGATGATCGGTCGATCGGGCGACGGCGAGGAGCCCGCGGTGCTGCAGATCGCCCGGCTCTTCATCGCCGACGAGCGTGCAGAGGTCGCGGATGCGAGTGCGAAGGTGCAGCAGATGCTCCTCGATGCGGACTCGACGGGCCTCGGCGACCGCGCCGCGCTGAACTATCTCCTCGGGTGGACCGAGATCCGGCACCGCGGCAACCCTATGGTCCCGCTCGAGTACTTCTCCGCGGCGGCCAGGGAGGCGCAGAACCTGGGAGATCGAGAACTGGCGAAGCGTTCGCTGGGGCACCTCGCCTTCGGGCAGACCTGGGCCGGTCATCTCATCGACGCCCGCCGGTCGCTCATCGCCGTTCGTGGTGCGGAGGATGTCGGTCTTCCCTGGAGCACCTATGCCGGGGGAAGTGCGGCAGCGGCCGCGGGATACGTCTCGTACTGGTCGGGTGAGCTCGACGAAGCGATCCGCGAGTTCGGCACCGTGATCGCCAACGGCGGCTCTGATCGTTCGTTCACGAATGTGGCGCGCATGATGATCGCCTACGCGGCAGCGGAATCAGGTGATGTCACCGCCTGCCGTCGCGCGGCGATCGGCATCCAGGAGATTCCCCTGGAGGTCGTGCACGGCGTCTCCTGGCCGGCGTTCCGCGAATCGTCGGTCGCCCTGCTCGAAGAAGCCGTCGGCCGAACGGATCGAGCGATGCGGATCGCGCGCAAGTACATCCAGTGCCCGGACCTTCCCGTCGTCAACGTGGCCCTCGCCGGCGTGCTGCGCCGCGCCGGTGACTACACCACCGCCCTGGAGATGCTGCGGGCGCCGCGCGTGTTCGCGGAGGTGTCCTACGTGAAATCGGCGACTCTGCTCACGGCAGCCCTGCTTCGACGTCAGGCCGGACACCATGACCAGGCGCATGAGCTGTGCGAGGCGGGGGTAGCCGTCGCCTCGGGGGAGAACATCCGCCTTCTCTTCGGGCCGCGCGAGACGGCCGTGCGCAAGCTGCTCGGCGAGCATGTGCACTTCGGTACGCAGTTCGAGGACTTCATCGGCAGGTGTCTCGCGAAGGGCACGGCCGGGTCGCTGGTGGATGCCCTCTCCGGGCGTGAACGCGATGTCTTCCAGCAGCTGCAGACCGCGCGCACGCTGCACGAGATCGCACGCGAACTGGCGGTGTCGATCAACACCGTGAAGACCCACCAGCGCGCGATCTACCGCAAACTCGGGGTGTCGTCGCGACGCGAGGCCGTGCGCACCACCGTCTGATCGGGACGAGCTCGCCGATGCGGCGCTCTCGCCGCCCGGCGCGGATGCCGGTCAGCTCAGCGCACGCGCCTTGATGGCGGCGAACTCGTCGGCGTTGATGGTCCCTGCAGCGAGCAGTTTGGAGGCCTTGTCGATCTCGTCGCTCGGACTGGAGCCGGTGACGCTGCGAATGTAGGAGTCGGCGGCATGCTGCTGCTCGCGGTACGCCGACGCGCTGCGCTCGCCCATGCCTCTGCCGCGGGCGATCAGGTACACGAGCGCCGTGAGGAACGGGACGAAGATGAGGAAGATGATCCACACGGCCTTCCACCCGCCGTTGAGCGTGTGATCGCGGAACAGGTCGGCGACGATGTTGAAGAGCACCATGAGGTAGGAAACGAACACGAAGACCCAGAAGAACCACCAGATGATGTCCCAGAAGCTTTCCCAAATGGACACTTCGCACCTCTTTCGTCGAGTTACTGCGTAGGGCGATCGTGGCAGCGTGAGCAGACGAGCGGGGGCGTCCCTCACCCCGAGCGGGCGACCCCGAGACGGGCTTCCGACGACGGAGCACTCATCCTCCCGGGGTGAGGCCGGACTCCTCGCCCGTGACCCCGATGCGAGCATGGATCCAGTCACGGGCGACGTGCGCCAGGCGAAGGGACGACCCATGAATGACTTCCGTTTCGGCCCGGCCGAGGTCTACCTCGTCGGGCTCGAGGGTCAGCGCCCGGATCCGGCGACATTCCGCGCACTGACGGAGCTCGTGGACAGCGGCGTCGTGCGACTGCTCGACTTCGTCGTGCTCGCGAAGTCGGCGACCGGAGAGGTCCTCATCGTCGAGCTCGACGATGAGGACGGAGAGCTCGATCTCGACGGCTTCGAGCCGATCGCGGCGGGTCTCGCCGGTGAGGAGGACGTCGAAGCGCTCGCCGCCGCGATCGCCCCAGGGCAGTCGGCCGCTCTGGTCGTGCTCGAGCTCGCCTTCGCCCGCACCCTCGCGCAGAAGCTCGCCGCTGCGGGCGGAAAGGTGCTGCGCAGCGAGCGTGTGCCGGCGGCCGTCGTGAACGCGGTGATGGACATCCTCGACCAGGAAGATGAATGACATGCCCATGAGAAGATTCGGCCGTCCCGGACTGATCGGCCTCGCTGCCAGGACCGCAGTGGTCGCAGGGACGGCTTCAGCCGTCGGCGGCGCGATGTCGCGGCATCAGCAGGAGCGTGCGCAGGGTGAATACGAGCAGCAGCAGTACGCGGCCGCGCAGCAGCAGGCGCAGATCGATGCCGCAGCCAAGGATGCAGCGGCTCAGTACTCGTCTCCGCCTCCGGCGGCACCCGCCGCCGCTGACGACCTGATCGCGAAGCTGCAGCAGCTCGCATCCCTCAAGGATTCCGGGGTGCTCTCCGATGCGGAGTTCGCGGCGGCGAAGCAGAAGCTCCTGAGCTGACGAGACCGGCAGCCCGCCGCCGGAACGACAGCCGAGACGAGGACAGCGAATGAGTGAACTGGATGACCTGCGTGCCCGCGTCGTCCTCCTCGAGCACGAGAACGAGACGCTCAAGCGACCCCGTCGCCGGCGGGTGGGGAGGAGCATCGTCGCGGGGATCGTGCTCGCTCTCGCGGTCCTGATGGCTCCGATAGCGGCGATGGGCACCTGGGCCCGGCTGCAGCTCGTCGATGCCGATCGGTTCGTCGCGACTTTCGCGCCGCTCGCCGAGGACCCCGATGTGCAGGACTTCGTCGCGGATCAGGTCAGCGCCGCCATCCAGGAGCAGGTGGACTTCAGCGCGATCGTCGCAGAGGTGTTCGACGGAATCCGTGAACTCGACCTTCCGCCCCGCGCGTCATCCGCGCTGGCCCTGTTGGAGGTCCCGGCGGCCAGCGGTCTCACCTCCCTCGTCGACGGCGTGATCCACGACGTCGTGGCATCCGATCAGTTCGCCGACATCTGGGCGCAATCGCTGCGGTTCACGCACGAACGCGCGGTCGCGATCCTGCAGAACAGCCCGGACACCGCCGTGCAGCTCGCTGACGATGGAGTGCTCTCGATCGACCTCGGTCAGGTCGTCGACCGGGTCAAGGTGGTGCTGACCGAGCGTGGCGTCGGATTCGCCGAGCTCATCCCCGAGATCGACAGGTCGGTCCCGATCGCCCAGGCCGACGCGCTGGTCCTGGTGCGCACCGTCTACCAGATCGCGGTCGCCGCGGGGTTCTGGCTGCCATGGGTGCTTCTCGGCCTCGTCGTCGCCGGCATCCTGATCGCGCGAGATCGCGCGCGTGCCCTTCTCTGGACCAGCGTGGGCTTCGCCGTCGCGTTCCTGCTCCTGTCCGCGGGGATGGGGATCGGGAGGACGTTCTTCATCGGCGCGGTGAGTCCATCGGTCATGACGGCGGGGGCGGCCCAGTCGCTGTTCGACGAGGTGACCTCGCTGCTGAGCTCGACGATCGTGGCGCTGGCCCTCGTCGGAGTGCTCGTCGCCGTGTGGGCATGGCTCGCCGGGTCCAGCCGCAGCGCTGTGGCCATCCGCGGCATCCTGGACAGCGGGTTCACCGCGATCCGGAGCACGTGGGAGCGACGAGGGCTGTCGACCGGACGCCTGGGCGTCGCGGTCGATCGCTTCCACGGACCGATCCTCATCGCCGCCTTCGCGCTCGCGGTTCTCATCCTCATCACGTCACGGCCGGTCGCGCTCGGCACGGTGATCGGGGTCACCGTGGGGCTCGTGGTCTTCGCGGTCGTGATCGAGCTGCTCCGGCGCCCGCGCGCGGCGTACGCGTCCACTGCCGAGGAGCTCCCGGCAGAGGAGCCCGGCGAATCCGCGACGGTCGATCACGACACCGCAGAGCCCGACTCCCACGCCACGGCGCCTGCTCTCTGAGCGGCGGGTGACGCCCGAGGTGCGAACGTCGGGGCGTTTCGTGCATTGGAATACCCCTGGAGGGTATTATGTTGACCTGGGAGAGTGAGCGGGACGACCCGTTCGGTCCGTGCGGGGCTTCCATCCGCTGCCTGCACGGCATCGTCTTTCCGAGGAGAGCAATGAGCGCTTCACATCACGAGGGCACCGCGCACGCCGCGCCGCATCACGAGTCGGACGGCCCCGCTTCCCCGCACGTGGCGCACGAGGGCCACGACGATCACGCAGGTCACGACGACCACGCAGGCCACGGCGACCACGCAGGCCACGGCGACCACGCAGGCCACGGCGACCACGTAGGCCAGTTCCGGCGGCTGTTCTGGATCATGCTCGTCCTCGCCGTCCCGACCGTCGCGCTGTCCGGCATGTTCGCGATGATCCTCGGATACACGCTCCCCGACGTGCCGGGCCTGGCATGGGTCTCACCCGTGCTCGGGACCGTGCTGTACGTGTGGGGCGGCAAGCCCTTCCTCGTCGGGGCCGTCAGTGAGATCAGAGTCCGTAGGCCCGGCATGATGCTGCTCATCGGCCTGGCGATCACGGTCGCCTTCCTCGCGTCGTGGGGAGCGAGTCTCGGCATCCTCCACCACGAGCTCGACTTCTGGTGGGAACTGGCGCTCCTCATCGTGATCATGTTGCTCGGGCATTGGATCGAGATGCGCTCGCTCGCGCAGACCACCTCTGCTCTCGACTCGCT
Organism: Microbacterium sp. UCD-TDU; assembly: GCF_000340625.1. Lineage (NCBI taxonomy): Bacteria > Bacillati > Actinomycetota > Actinomycetes > Micrococcales > Microbacteriaceae > Microbacterium > Microbacterium sp. UCD-TDU. The sequence continues at coordinate 948,056 of NZ_KB454447.1, read as the reverse complement.
CGCCGCGCTCCTGCCGGACGAGGCCGAGCGCGTGGAAGGCGGGCAGGTCGTCATCGTCTCACCCGCGGACCTCGCAGTCGGCGACGTCGTCGTCGTACGACCGGGCGGAAGCGTGCCCGCAGATGGGCGCATCGTCGACGGCCGGGCGTCCATGGACGAGTCGATGGTCACGGGGGAGTCCCGCACGGTCGCGCGAGGCGTCGGCGACCAGGTCACCGCCGGCACGGTGGCCACCGACTCCGGGCTGCGCATCGAGATCACCGCCACCGGGGACGACACCACGCTCGCCGGCATCCAGCGTCTGGTGACCGAGGCGCAGAGCTCCTCCTCGCGCGCGCAGCGCCTCGCCGACACCGCTGCGGGATGGCTGTTCTGGTTCGCACTCGGATCCGCGGCGATCACCGCGATCGTGTGGAGCCTGGTCGGGTTGCCCGATGCAGCCGTGATCCGCACCATCACCGTGCTCGTGATCGCCTGCCCGCACGCACTCGGGCTGGCGATCCCGCTGGTCGTGTCGATCGCCACCGAGCGTGCGGCCCGCGGGGGAGTGCTGGTCAAGGACCGCCTGGCACTGGAGAGCATGCGCACCGTCGACACCGTGCTGTTCGACAAGACCGGGACGCTCACCAAGGGCGAGCCGGTCGTGTCCGAGGTGTCCGTCTCCGGGGAGCACGACGGCGATCGGGTACTGGCGCTCGCCGCCGCTGCCGAGGCTGACAGCGAGCACCCTCTCGCGAAGGCGATCGTCCGCGCCGCCGCCGAGAAGAACCTGTCCGTGCCGGAGAGCCGCGAGTTCACGTCGTCACCGGCGGTCGGGGTCACGGCGACCGTCGAGGGGACGACTGTGCGCGTCGGTGGCCCGCATCTGCTCGCCGAAGAGCATGCGGATGAGCTCGCCGACGCCGAGCGGTGGCGCGAGGACGGCGCGATCATCCTGCACGTGGTTCAGGACGGTCACGTCATCGGGGCGTTGAAACTCGCCGACGAGGTGCGGCCCGAGTCCCGCGAGGCCGTCGATGCACTGCACGCACTCGGTGTGCAGGTCGTCATGATCACGGGCGACGCCGAGGCCGTCGCGCAGACGGTCGCGGCAGATCTCGGCATCGACCGATTCTTCGCCGGCGTGCGCCCCGAGGACAAGGCCGCGAAGGTGCAGGAGCTGCAGCACGAGGGGCGCAAAGTCGCGATGGTCGGTGACGGCGTCAATGACGCACCCGCGCTCGCCCAGGCCGACGTGGGGCTGGCGATCGGTGCCGGCACCGATGTCGCGATCGCTTCGGCCGGGGTGATCCTCGCCGGCGACGACCCGCGTTCCGTGCTCTCGGTGATCGAGCTCTCACGCGCCGCGTACCGGAAGATGAAGCAGAACCTGTGGTGGGCGGCGGGCTACAACCTGCTCTCGGTGCCGCTTGCGGCCGGCGTTCTGGCACCCATCGGCTTCGTGCTGCCGATGTCGGTCGGAGCGGTCCTGATGTCGCTGTCGACCATCGTGGTGGCGCTCAACGCCCAGCTGCTGCGGCGCTTGGACCTGCGCCCGGAGGTGACGACCCGCGCGATCCTCGATCGGTGACTGCTGTGGCGGGCTCGACTCGCCGTCGCTGCGTCACTGTGCCCCTTCGAGTGCCCCGCGGTGGATGAGAGATCGTCGGATGTGGCCGAAGGTCGGATGGTGCGACGCTGACGAGCTTGGGATAGTGGTCGGCACACGACCAGCGACGAGGATCGAGCGTGTCGCCGGCGTGAAGCCACGCGATGCGAAAGGTTCCGGACATGAGTGCTCCCTCCAGCGATGACCAGCCGATGTTCACAAGGCCGGGGGAGGCGACGCTCACATCGCGTCACGTCATTCCCGCGACAGAGTCGCTTCCCGATACGGCGAAGCAGATCGTGGATGACGAGACGATCCTCGACGGGAACGCGCGGTTGAATCTCGCGACCTTCGTCAGCACGTGGATGGACGACGACGCCAAGCAGGTGTACGCCGCGTCGTTCGACAAGAACATGATCGACAAGGACGAGTATCCGCAGACGGCGGCGATCGAGGACAACTGCTGGCACATGCTGGCGAATCTCTGGAACGCCCCGGACGCGGATAAGAGCATCGGCACATCGACCATCGGCTCGTCCGAGGCGTGCATGCTCGGCGGCCTCGCTTTCAAGCGGCGGTGGCAGCAGGCGAGACGCGCCGCCGGAAAAGACGCGTCATCGCCGAACCTGGTGATGTCGTCGGCGGTGCAGGTGTGCTGGGAGAAGTTCTGCAACTACTTCGATGTCGAGCCGCGGTACGTGCCGATCAGCGCGGAGCACAAGACGCTCGACGGGCACGATCTGGCGAAGTACGTCGACGAGAACACGATCGGGGTCGTCGCCATCATGGGCGTGACATACACCGGGATGTACGAGCCCGTGGCCGAGATCGCCGCGGCGCTGGACGAGATCCACAAGAGCACCGGACTCGACATCCCCATCCACGTCGACGGTGCTTCCGGGGCGATGATCGCGCCCTTCCTCCAGCCCGACCTGGTGTGGGACTTCCGGCTCGACCGGGTGCACTCGATCAGCACGTCGGGTCACAAGTACGGTCTCGTCTACCCGGGTCTCGGATGGGTGGTCTGGCGCGACGCGCAGTGGCTGCCGGAGGACCTGGTGTTCAAGGTCAGCTATCTCGGCGGGGAGATGCCCACCTTCGCCTTGAACTTCTCGCGACCCGGCGCACAGGTGGTGCTCCAGTACTACCTGTTCCTGCGTCTGGGTTTCGAGGGGTACCGGGCCGTGCAGCAGGCATCGCAGGACGTCGCGAAGTTCCTTTCCGCCGGCATCGCGAAGCTCGACGCGTTCGAGCTCTGGAACGACGGCAGCGACATCCCGGTGTTCGCCTGGCGTCTGAAAGACGGGCACACGAAGAACTGGACGCTCTACCACCTGCAGGATCGGTTGCGGATGAAGGGCTGGCTGATTCCGGCGTATCCGATGCCCGCCGACCTCGAGCAGATCACGGTGCAGCGCATCGTGGTCCGCAACGGACTGAGCATGGACCTCGCTGCCGAACTGCTCCAGGCCATCGAGACCGAGGTCGCGTACCTCGACGCACTCGAGTCGCCGATGCCGACCGAGAAGCCCCAGTCGGCCTTCCACCACTGAGCCGACGATGTCCACCTCGAACACGGGGGCCACCCCCGAACCGAAATCCGCCCCTCAGATCTCGGCCGCTACGCAGGTGTCGCGGCCCGCCGTCGCCATCCTCGGCGTCGGACAGCTCGCCCTGCTCACCCTCGTCGTCGTCGCCAGCCTGCGCTCGCTGCCGGCGATGGCGACGTACGGCCTCGGCAGCATCATGCTGTACCTGATTCCGGCGATCGTCTTTTCTGGTGCCGACCGCGCTCGTGGCGGCGGAGCTCGCGACCGGATGGAAGGGCGGCATCTACGTATGGGTGCGTGAGGCCCTCGGCAACCGCTGGGGCTTCACGGCGGTGTGGTTGCAGTGGATCCAGAATGTCGTCTGGTTCCCCACCCAGCTCGCCTTCATCGCGGGAGCGCTCGCCTTCGTCTTCGTCGACCCGTCGTTGTCGAGCTCCGGCTTCTTCACCGCCGTGGTGATCATCGTCTTCTACTGGGGTGCGACGTTCGTCACGCTGCGCGGCGGCAACCTCTTCGCCAAGCTCGGCTCCTGGGGCGGCATCCTCGGTACGCTGCTCCCCGCAGCCCTCCTGATCGTGTTCGGGGCGATCTGGGTGTTCAGCGGCGAGAAGAGCCAGGTGCCGCTCGAAGCGTCGGCGATCATCCCTCCGTTCACCGGCTTGGCATCGATCGTGCTGATCGTGTCGAATGTGCTGGCCTACGCGGGCATGGAGGTCAACGCCGTGCACGTGAACCAGATGAGGATCCCGGCAAAGGCTTTCCACGCTCGGTGTTCCTCGCCGCCGGTCTGATCCTGCTCGTGTTCATCCTCCCGACGTTGGCGATCCCGGTCGCGGTCCCATCGAAGGAGCTCGGGCTCACCAACGGCATCATGCTCGCATTCAGGGTCTACTTCGACCACTGGGGAATGGGCTGGGCGACGGCCGTCGTATCGGCCCTCATCGCCGCCGGTGCCCTCGCTTCGGTGATCACCTGGGTCGCCGGTCCCTCCAAGGGGGTGCTCGCCGCTGCGGAGACGGGCCTGCTCCCGCCGATGCTGCAGAAGCGCAACAAGGCCGGAGTGCAGTCGGGCATCCTGATGCTCCAGGGAACGATCGTCACGATCCTCGCGGCGATCTTCATCGTCGTTCCCAACGTCAGCGCGGCCTTCGTGGCCCTGATCGACATGGCCGCGGCGCTGTACCTGATCATGTACATGCTCATGTTCGCGTCCGCTATCGTGCTGCGTCGCAAGGAGCCGACGGTGCACCGTGCTTATCGTGTGGCTGCACTGCCGCTGGTGGCGGGGGTCGGATTCGTGGCGTGTCTCGCGGCCTTCCTTCTCGCCTTCATCCCTCCCGATGGATTCACCGCCTTCTCTCCCGCCGCGTACCCATGGATCGTCGGAGCGGTCATCGTGATCCTCGGTGGCCCTCCGCTGCTGTTCTACGCTCTGCGCAAGCCTGCGTGGGATCGTCGCCCCGCTGACGGCAGTCTCCTGAGCGATGCCCACCCGGAGGCGCCGGTTCCCCCGGGGCCGGGGCCGTCAACAGCGGCGAAGAACCGCTGAGCCGCTGCTCTCTGGGGTGACCCGAGCAGGGAAGCGGTGGCTCGTCAGTCCGCGCGCTGCGGAGCCACCGCCTCGGTCCTCGCGCTCGGGCGGGCCGGCGCTGCGGCAAGCACCGTGGAAGGGCCGCTCAGGGCGCGGAGCGCGTAGAGGATGGTCGCGAGATCGACGAGCTCCTGGACGAGCGCACCGACGACGGCGGGGATGAGTCCGGTCATCGCCACGATCATGAGTCCGATGCTCAGTCCGATGCCGATCCAGATCGCGGTGAGCGCGACCCGCAGGGTGTGACGGCCGATCGCGACGGCGTCGACGAGCTTCGCCAGCGAGTCGACGAGGATCACGACATCAGCGGCGTCCCCGGCCGCGGTCGCGCCCTTCGCCCCCATGGCCACGCCGATGTCGGCGGCGGCGAGCACGGGAGCGTCGTTGACGCCGTCGCCGACCATCATGACCGGGCGCGGTTGCAGCTCAGCGGCGAGAGCAACCTTCTCGGGAGGGAGCAGCTCGGCGTGGATCTCGGAGATGCCCACCTGGTGGGCCACCGACTCCGCCGTCGGGCCGACGTCGCCCGTGAGCATTACCACGCGGTCCACCTCGTGCGTGCGCAGCCACGAGATGACGGCCGCGGCTTCGGGCCTCGGGTGGTCGGCGAGCACCAGCACCCCGGCGAAGCGTCCGTCCACCGCGACGTAGGCTGCGGCCTGGCTCAGCTCCAGCGTCGCCCGCACGGTGTCGGGTGCGAGTGCGGCCACGTAGGCCGGTTTGCCGACCACGACCGATCGGCCGTCGATCTCGGCGACGACGCCGTTCGTGGCCTCCTCCCGGGCTTCGGAAGCACTGCGGAGCGCGAGTCCGCGCGCGTGCGCAGCGCGACGGATGCCTTCGGCGAGCACGTGCGTCGAGTACTGCTCCGCAGAGGCGGCGAGCTGCAGGATCTCATCCTCGTCGAAGCCTTCCGCCGGGCGGACCGCGACGAGTTCCGGTCGTCCCTGCGTGAGCGTGCCCGTCTTGTCGAACGCGGCCGAGCGCACGCGGGCGATCTGTTCGATCACCGCACCGCCCTTCATGATCACCCCGGTCTTCGCCGCGCGGGAGAGGCCGCCGAGGAACGCGACCGGTGCGGCGATCAGGAGCGGACACGGCGTCGCGAGCACGAGCACCTCGGCGAAGCGCGTCGCATCGCCGGAAAGGGCCCACGCGGTTCCGGCCAGCACGAGCGAGACCGCGGTGAACGGGATGGCGAAGCGGTCCGCGAGTCGCACGACGGGAGCGTGGGAGTCTTCCGCCGCATGCACGAGCGCGACGATCTGCTGGTACTGACTGTCCGAACTCGTGCGCACGGCCCTGATCCGCACTGCTCGACTTCCGTTGATCGCGCCGGAGAGCACCTCGCCCCCGGACTCGCGGGTCACGGGCATGCTCTCGCCGGTCAGCGAGGACTCGTCGAAAGTCCCGGTCTCAGTGAGCAGCTCGCCGTCGACGGGCACGATCTCCGCCGGACGCACGAGCAGAACGTCGCCGATGGCCACCTCGTCGACGGGTAGATCCCTGACCTCATCCGAATCCGCGGACTGCGGGCGCAGGAGCACGTGCGCGATGCGCGGAGAGCGATCCAGCAGGGCGGACAGGTCACGCTTCGCACGGCGTCCGGCGAAGTCCTCGAGAGCCTCTCCGCCGGAGAGCATCAGCACGATGATGAGCGAGGCGATGTACTCCCCGACGGCGAGGGTCGCCACCATCGCCACCACGGCGAGGATGTCGAGCCCGACGTGACCGCGGAGCACATCGCGCACCATCCCGACGAGAGTCCAGACGACGAACGCCGCCACGTAGCCGGTCGCGATCCATCGACCGGCGACCGCGGCGTCGATCGCGTGGAGGACCAGTACGCCGACGAACACGAGGACGGTGGTGGTGATGGCCGGATAGCGCCACAGCAGGCGGAGAAACCTCATGCCCCAGCTTCCCGCGAATCGGTACGCAGTACCAGCGGGGAGACGGCGTGCCCCGGCGAATCCCATGGAATCCCTGTGAGTCCTCTGAGGTACATCCTTCCTTAGAGCTGTCTCAGAGCCGAGTCCTCACCATGGCCTCATGACCACAACGACGACGCGACCCCGAGCCTCCGTCCCTCCGGCGGCCGGAGCCTCGAAGCATGCGAACCGTCGCCGTGCGCAGGCATGGCGGATGGGAGCGATCACCGTGATCTGGGCGACCAGCCTCTTCGTGGTGGCGCTGTGGGTATCCGGGGGAGGCGTCGCCGCCGTCCTGGGACTCAACGGTGAGACCGTCACCACGCTGGGGCGACTGACCGGTCTGGTCGCTGCGAATCTGCTGCTGTACCAGGTGCTGCTGATGGCGCGGGTGCCGCTCTTCGAACGCGGATTCGGTCGTGATGGCATCACGCGCATGCATCGCTTCGTCGGATTCTGGTCGTTCTGGTTGATGGGCGCGCACATCGCGCTGCTCGCCCTGGGCTACGCGATCACGGCCGGCGTCAATCCGGTCGTCGAGCTGTGGGGGTTCATCTGGGACTACCCGGGGATGCTCCTGGCCACGGCGGGCACGCTGCTGATCCTGCTCGTCGTGATCACCTCGATCCGTCGTGCGCGTCGGCGTCTTCGCTACGAATCGTGGCACCTCCTGCACCTCTACGCCTATCTGGGCGTGGGGCTGGCGCTCCCGCACCAGCTGTGGACGGGTGCGGATTTCCTCTCCTCGCCGCTCGCCACCCTCTACTGGTGGTCGATCTGGGCGCTCGCAGCGGCGTCCGTCCTCGTCTTCAGGATCGGCATGCCCGTGCTGCGCTCGACCCGTCATAGCCTGCGCGTGGCGAGCGTCGAGCCGGACGGAGCGCGCGGAGTGACCGTCCGGGTCGCCGGACGCGACCTCGCGTCGCTGGGCGCCCGAGCCGGGCAGTTCTTCGTCTGGCGCTTCCTCGATGGGCCGGGATGGACGCGCGGGCATCCTTTCTCCCTGTCCGCTGCACCCGGGCGAGAGCTCACCCTGACAGCTCGCGTGGTCGGGGACGGCACGCGCCGCCTCGCGGGGCTCGTGCCGGGCACGCGGGTGATCGTCGAGGGGCCCTACGGAGAGATGACGGGGGAGCGCCGCACCGGGAAGAAGCTCCTCATGATCGGTGCGGGAGCGGGGGTCGCGCCTCTTCTCTCCCTCTTGGAGGCCGAGGAGTACGCGCCGGGGGATGCCCTCCTGCTCACGCGCGACTCGGTCGCCGAGGACGCCCTTCGTCAGAGTGCGATCGCTGAGCTCGTCTCCCGTCGCGGGGTGCGGTATCTGCCGTTCGTCGGGCCGCGCTCGTCAGGCCCCTCGGGGTGGATCGCGGCCAGCCACAGCGCCTGGGCCGGACCCGATCTCCTCCGCCACCTCGTCCCCGACCCCGCGGTCTATGACGTCTTCATCTGCGGAACGGCGGCGTGGATGAAGGACCTCACGCGCGACCTCGAGAGCGCCGGGTTCGCTCCACACCGTATCCACTCCGAGTCCTTCACGATCTGACCAGGGAGAACACCATGAAGAAGATCCTGTATGCCGTGCTCGCCACCGTCAGCGGTCTCGTGCTCCTGTTCAGCTACCGCACGTCGCTCGACGCGGTGGCGCCGCAAGACACCGCTCCGGCGTCGACGGGATCCGTGGACAGCTCGGGGACGCCGACTTCGGGGTCGACCTCCGGGACGGGCACCACGTCCACCCCCGGCACCGCCTCGGCCACCGGGCTGGTCGACGGCACCTACACGGGCGACTCGTCGCAGACGCGGTATGGCCCGGTACAGGTGCAGATCACGGTCTCGGGCGGTCAGATCAGCGACGTGCAGGCGATCCACTATCCCGACGGCAACGGCAGGGACCGGCAGATCAACGGCACAGCGATCCCGCGCCTCGTGTCGGAGACGTTGCAGTCGCAGAGTGCCCAGATCCAGATGGTGTCCGGCGCGACATACACGAGCGACGGCTACCTGTCGTCGTTGCAGAGCGCGATCGATCAGGCGCAGAGCTGATGCGTGCGGCACACCGACAGACGCGGGTCTGGGTCGAGGAGATCATGGGCACCCCGATGAGCGTCCACCTGATCTCCGCGGGGGCGCGGGATGAGGCGACGACCGAGAGGGCCGTCAGGGCGTGCTTCGACGAGCTGCACCAGGTCGACCGTGTCTTCTCGACCTATCGGCCGGATTCCGACATCAACCGCATCCGTCGGGGAGAGATGGCGCTCGCCGATGCCGACCCCCGGGTCGGGGTGGCCGCTGCGGCCTGCGAACGTGCGGAACAGGCGACCGGTGGGCTGTTCTCGGGACACTGGCAGGGGTGGTTCGACCCCACGGGATGGGTGAAGGGGTGGGCCGTGGAGGAGGCGAGTCGTCGACACCTCGCTCCGCTGCTGTCCTCGGCGCTCGCGGTCGGGATCAATGCGGGCGGAGACCTGCAGCTCTTCACCGCGCCAGGAGCCGATTGGCGCTGGCACGTGGGAATCGCCGATCCGCACGAGCGAGGTCGGATGATCGCGACCCTCGACATCGCCGACGGTGCCGTCGCCACGTCGGGTACCGCCGAGCGCGGCCTGCACATCCTCGACCCTCGGACGAGTGAGCCTGCGACCGGGGTCGCGTCGGCCACGATCGTCGCCGACGGGCTCGCTCAGGCGGATGTCTGGGCGACCGCAGCCGTCGTCGCCGGACGCACGGACCACTCGTGGATCGGGCCGTCGGCAACGCGCACCGGCATCGTCGTGGATGACGACGGAGCCGTGACGCGCTGGCTCGGTTCGACGGTGATCGATGTGTGCGAGGTCAGCGGATCGCAGGCAGCGTGAGGAGGAAGGTCGTACCGCTCGAGCTCGAGCGCTCGACCTCGATCGAGCCGCCCGCCCGGCGCGCGACGTCGCGCACGAGTGAGAGTCCGAGACCGAAGCCGCGGGGGCGACCGCTCTCGGCGGGCCGGGCGAACCGCTCGAAGATCTGATCCGGGGGGATCCCCTCGATCCCGGTCCCCTCGTCGATGACACGCACGGTGACATCGCGGGCAGTACGCCCGATGCGGACCGTGACCGATCCTCCGGACGGCGAGTGCTGCACGGCGTTGTCGAGCAGGGCCACGAGGATGCGCACGAGTGTCACCGCCGGGATCCGGGCCACGGCGTCGGCCTCGGCGTCCACAGCGAGAGTCACGGCCGATTCGTGCGCGATCGTCGACAGCGAGGCGACGGCCGTGGAGGCCGCGTGTGCCACGTCGGCCTCACCTTCGGCGTGGGACTCGCCCTCGGCCGAGATCAGCAGATCGTTCAGCACGTCGCCCAGGGAGTCGGCGTCGCGACGCAGCTCGACCAGGCCCTGCCCGATGTCGTCCCCCCGTTCCAGACGGCGTTGCATCACCTGGATGCGGCTGGTCAGCGTCGTCAACGGCGTGCGCAGCTCGTGGCTCGCGTCGGCGACGAAGTTGCGCTGGCGGCGCAGCGCCTCGCCGAGGGGCCGAACAGAACGGCGCGCAGCGATGGCGGCGACAAGACCCAGCAGCACGACGCCGATGACTCCCAACACGATCACGGTCGGCACGACCACGTCGATGTCGACGATGAAGTCGTCGCGAGTACCGCCGGGACCGCCGAACCATCCGCCGCCGTGCTCCTCGCCTTCGCGGCGCGACGTGGCGAGGATCACCGCGATGAGGATCCCGATCCCCACCGCGACGATCACGCCCGAAGCCACCCCCACCCACAGCCCGATCGACAACGCCGCCCGACGCACCTGCGCCGCGTCGTCGCTCATGCGGGAGTCCCCGCTCGATAGCCGCGTGCACGGATCGTCTCGATCACGCCGGAGGTCGTCTTGCGCCGCACGTAGTGCACATAGGTGTCGACCGAGCTCGCCGTGTCGCCTTCGTGGAACACGGCACGGAGGATCTCCTCCCGGGAGAACACATGCTCGGGACTGTCCGTCAGCAGCTCCAGGAGCGCGCTCTCCGTCGCAGTCAGGGCCACGCGGAATCCCGAGGGGTCGTAGATCGCCTGGGCAGCGGGGACGAAGACCCACTCGCCCATCGGTCGGCGCGCGCCCTCCACGCGGAAGGCTCTCCGCAGCGCTCGAAGGCGGGCGAGCAGCTCGTCGTAATCGAACGGCTTCACCAGATAGTCGTTCGCACCGCCGTCGAGACCCGTCACGCGGTCATCGACCGTGCCGAGCGCCGTGAGCATCAGGACGGGCGTCGTGATGTGCGCCGTTCGCACCGCGCGCACGAAGGCGATACCGTCCATGCCGGGCAGACGCCTGTCGACGACCATCGCGTCGTAGCGCCTGCCCAGCGCGAGCCGCAGGGCACTCTCGCCGTCCGGAGCATGATCCACGTCGTACACGTCGCCCAGCACTTCGACCGTCAAGGCGGCGATCTCCGCATCGTCCTCCACGTAGAGGAGCGATCCGCGCGGCACATCGGTCGGGTTCATGGCGGTCGTCCTCGGGAATCGTCCGTGATCTAGGTGATCAGAGTACGCCCGCCTCCGCCTCCTGACGCTCGCGGCGTCCCCGTGCGTTGCCTCGGGCGAGGAACAGTCCCCCCAGGATCGCGGCGACGAAGGATCCGACGAGCACCCCGATCTTCACGTGCTCGTCCGCCACGGAACTCGACCCATAAGCGAGTTCTCCCACGAGCAGGGAGACCGTGAAGCCGATACCGGCGAGGAAGGCCATACCGGTCAGATCCGGCCAGCGCAGCGTCTCGTCGAGCCGCAGTGCGGGGAATCGGCTCAGCAGGAAGGTCGTGACAAGGATGCCGATCGGCTTGCCGGCGACGAGTCCGACGACGATCCCGATCGTGATCGGGTCGGCGAACGCGGAGACGAGGCCGTCCCACCCACCGACCGTGACGCCGGCGGCGAAGAAGGCGAAGACGGGGACGGCGAACAGCGTGGCCACGACGCTCCAGCGGTCCGCGAAGTGGGCGGCCATGCCGTCGTAGACGGGGAGGCCCTCCTCGTCGGTGCCGGTGCGGACCCTGGCGCGTTCGGTCGCCGTGACGGGGACGACGAAACCGAGCAGCACACCCGCGACGGTCGCGTGCACACCGGACGCGTGGATGCACACCCACACGGCGATCGCGAGCGGGAGCAGCAGCCACCATGCGCGGACGCCCTTCGCGACCAGTGCGGCGAACCCGGCCAGCGGCAGCAGGGCGAGGATCAGCCACGGGAAGCTGATCGAGTCGGTGTAGAACGTCGCGATGATGGTGATCGCGATCAGGTCGTCGATGATCGCCAGGGTCAGCAGGAACACACGCAGTGCCGGGGGGAGGAACTTGCCGACGACGGCGATCACCGCGACCGCGAACGCGATGTCGGTCGCGGTGGGGATCGCCCACCCGCGCAGCGCATCGGCGCCGCCGCCCGCGTTGATCAGGACGAAGATGAGCGCCGGCACCACGACACCGCCCACAGCTGCGGCGATCGGCAGGGCCGCCCGGCGCGGGTCGCGCAGCCGCCCGGCGACGAACTCCTCCTTCAGCTCGAGGCCGACGACGAAGAAGAAGATCGCCAGAAGCCCATCGGCCGCCCACGCGCCGATGCTGAGCTCGAGATGCAGCTCGGGGATGCCGAACGTGAAGTCGCGCACGGACTCGTACCAGGAGGCGGCAGGACTGTTGGCGAGGATCAGGGCCGCGAACGTCGCCGCCAGCAGGAGGGAGCCGCCCAGGACGTCGCTGCGGGCGTTGGATCGGATGCCTTGCCACAGCGCATGTGGGGCGAGGGAGAAACGGGCAGGGGATGAATTCGGGGACACGGAAAGACCTCACGCGAGAGAAGGGGTGAATGGTGCAGAAGACCACCGCCCCGTTCGAGGCGTGGTCTAGTTCCGTGGCGGCGGGCAGCCGGCGATCTCGCCGTGCGAGAGCGTGCCCCACACACTGGTCCACCCGTTCGTGCCCGGGTGCAGGATGACCCGCATCCATTCCCTCATCGGGGTCGCCGAGCGAAGACGGTGCGGGGCACGCGTCGAGCCGGCGATCGAGAGAAGGGGCACCCCTCCACCCTAGCCCGACGTGTGCTGGGCGTTCTGTGCACGAGGACGGCTCCTCGCCGCTCCGGTCGCCTCCTCCGATCTTGACCCCCGTAGGGAGGTCAAATTACGGCCATTGTGCGCCATGGCTATGTGGGGCTCGCGCTCCTTGGGTTAGGTGAGAGGCGTAGGACCCGCCGTCGGCCGTGGTCTGTCGTCTCCCGGATGTGAGGGTGCGCTCGCGCCCCAGGGCTTCCCGCCGGGCGTCGGGGGACGCGGAGGGGAGAGACATGAGAATCGGAGCAGGCATGACAGGAACACATCGTCGGATACGAACTTCGCGGAGACGACCGCGACCGCAGGATCGGTGGCGCGGAGCCGCCGCCTTCGGACTCTCCGCTCTCGTGGCCGTCGGCGCAGCGCTGGTTCCGGCCGCGCCTGCGCTGGCGGCAGCGGGGGATCCTCTCGACCCGAGCGTGCCGACCGTGTTCATCGGGCAGCAGTCCCCGACGCAGCTCTACACCGCGGTGCAGGGCGCGGGAGCGGTGACGTTTGAGCCCACAGGGCCGGTCGCGGATCGCACCTACAACGCCATCGGATTCAACAGCCTCGACAACTACCTGTACGGGCTGCGGGTGGAGAGCGGGAACAAGACCTCGTTGCAGCGCGTCGGACAGGACGGCCAGGTCACCGGTCTCGGCGGTGTGACGGGACTCCCGACGCCTGCGGAGAATGACGCCTACAACCAAGGCTCCTTCGGGGCGGGGGCGAGCGCGGGGACTCTGTACGTGCGCAACCAGCTCGACGCGAACTCGATGTGGGCGATCAACGTCGGCAGTCTTCCCGCCGCGGGAGCGGCGTCGGCCACGCGGATCCCCCTGTCCGGTGCGGGGGTGCCGAACGTGTCTGACATCACTTGGAAGGACGGGTTCCTCTGGGGGATGTACAACAACGACCGGATGTACCGCATCAACCCCGTCAACGGACAGGTGAGCTCCTGGGCGACGGGGCTCGGCATCACGGGAGACTTCGGAGCCCAATGGCAGTACGGCAACGGCAACATCGGTCTGTCGCGCAACGTCGACGGCCGGGTCTTCCAGATCGCCATCGACCTTCCGGGCAGCGCGACGCCCGGCTTCCGGCTCGTGTCCTCGACGTCTGGTCCGGCGTCGAGCAACAACGACGGCGCATCGATCGCCGGCCTGCCGGTCGATCTCGGCCTCACCAAGACGGGACCGGATGAGTACACGCCCGGCGGGACCATCACCTACACGTTGACCGTCACGAACAACGGGCCCGGAGCGTCATCGGGATCCGTGGTCACCGACCAGGTTCCCGCATCGGTCACCTCGGTGTCCTCACCCACTCCGGGTTGCGATGTCGACGGCAACGCGCTGAGCTGCTCGCTGGGAGAACTCGCGCCGTCGGAGAGCACCACCCTCACCGTCACGGGAACCGTCGCGGCGGGAACGACCGGTGAGCTCACCAACACGGCGAGCGTCACCGGCAATGAGCAGGATCCCACCCCCGGGAACAACACCGACAGCTGGACCGTCTCGCCCGTCATCGTGCCGGCGCCGGCGCTCGCGCTGGTGAAGTCCAACGATGCCGGCGAGGAAGCGATCAGCGTGGGGCAGATCATCACCTACACGTTCCTCGTGACGAACACCGGCAACGTCGCCGTCGCCGACATCCGCATCGACGAGACGGCCTTCACCGGGGCCGGCGCGCTGGGCGCCGTTTCCTGCCCTGTCACGTCGCTGACGCCGGGGGCGAGCACCGCCTGCACGGCGGACTACACGGTCGAACAGGGCGACGTCGATGCCGGGAGCATCGAGAACACGGCGGCCGCCGCCGGGACCACGCCGGGCGGCGCGGTCACATCCGATCCGTCCTCCACGGTCGCGCCGAGCGCGAGCAACCCGGCCGTCTCACTGGTGAAGTCCGCGGACACCGCGGGGCCGGTCGCTCTCGGGGCATCGGTCAATTACTCGTTCCTCGTGACCAACACCGGCAACGTCACTCTGCAGGGCATCGCGGTCGATGACCCGCGTCTCGCCGGTGTCGGGGTGAGTGTGTCGTGCCCGGTCGCCTCGCTCGTTCCCGGTGCTTCGACGAACTGCGTCGCCGACGATCCCTATGTCGTGACGGAGTCCGATGTGCTCGCCGGTGAAGTGGTGAACACGGCCACGGCCGGGGCCGCCGGGCCGGGAGGAGAGCCGGTGTCGTCCGCTCCTTCGACCTCGACGCTCCCCACGGTGGCTGCTGCACCGGCGCTGGCGATGGTGAAGTCTGCAGAGCTCGCAGACGGGGACGGCGACGGATCGATGGATGTGGGGGAGACGATCCTCTTCTCCTTCAGCGTCACGAACACCGGGAACGTCACCCTCGCCGGTGTCCTGATCGGTGACCCCTTCCTGCAAGACCTCGGCATCGGCGTCACCTGCGAGGCTGAGGTGCTCGCGCCCGGAGCCACCGCACTGTGCGTCGCTGACGAGTCGTATGTCGTGACGCAGACGGACATCGACGCGGGTGAGGTGGTGAACGTCGCGACGGCCACGGGTACTCCGCCCGCCGGCGAGCCCGTCGAATCCGCGCCGTCGACGACGGTGACCACGGGGGCGGCGACCCCCGGGATCAGCGGTGTGAAGAGCGCCGACCTGAGGGACACCAACGGCAACGGCCGCGCCGATGCGGGTGAGGAGATCGTCTTCACGATCACCGTGACGAACACGGGTGACATCACGCTGTCCGAGATCTCCGTGGACGATCGCATGGTCGACGTCGTCTGCCCCACCGGCGCGCTCGCGCCGGGAAGCACGGTCGATTGCGTGTCGTCCGCGTACCGGGTGACGGCTGCGGATGTGACCGCGGGCGAGGTGCGCAATGTTGCGACGGTCGCCGGGGAGACTCCTGGTGCGCAGTCGGTGTCCGCCTCGACCAACGTCACGCGGACACCTGCGGGTCCGGTCCCGTCTTCGCCGAGCACTGACCCGTTGGCGAACACCGGTGCGGAGGTGCCGGCATTCTGGACCGCCGCCGTGGTGCTCCTGGGGATCGGCGTCGTGCTGTTCCTCGTCGGTCGGCGCCGACGTTCGAACATCGAGCACTGAGATCGGCTGATCCTGTCCTCGTGGCAGGATCCGACGAAGTGATGAACGAAGAGCCCCCACCCGCAGCAGGTGGGGGCTCTTCGTGCGAGTAGCACGGGAGGGGGCTCTACCCGAATCCTATTTAGCTAACTAAGCTAGCGATCATGGAACGGTACGTGCGCCTGCGGTGGCTCGGGCTCGTCTTCATCAGCATCGCGGTCTCGCTGATCATCGTCGACTCGACGATCGTCAACGTGGCGATCCCTGCGATCGTGGAGGACCTCGGCATCACCTCGACCGAGGTGCAGTGGGTGCAGGAGTCGTACACCCTCGTCTTCGCCTCCCTGCTGCTCGTGTTCGGCAGTCTCGCCGATCGCTTCGGCCGGCGGCGGGTGATGCTCATCGGCGTCGTCGTGTTCGCCCTGTCGTCGGTGTTCGCGGCGCTGTCGCCGGACGGGGGGATGCTGATCCTCGCGCGTCTGGCCCAGGGCGTCGGTGGAGCCATGATCCTGCCCACGACGCTCTCGATCATCAATGCGACCTTCCGAGGACGCGAGCGAGGGATCGCCTTCGCCGTGTGGGGGTCGACGATCGGTGGCATGGCTGCTGTCGGCCCTCTCCTGGGCGGGTGGCTCACGACCGCGTATTCGTGGCGGTGGGCGTTCGGGATCAACATCCCCCTCGGCATCATCATCGTGATCGGCGTGCTGCTGACGGTGGCGGAATCTCGCAGCGATCGCATCAGCAGAGTCGATGTCGTCGGCGCCGCACTCTCCATCGTGGCGATGGGGAGCCTCGTGTTCGGCCTCATCGAGGGGCGGACATACGGGTGGTGGCTCATCGATACGCGTCCGCAGATCGGCGACTGGGTGTGGCCCTGGGAGCTGTCGCCGATACCCCTGCTCTTCGCGGTCGCCGTCATCGCCGTCATCGGGTTCATCGTCTGGGGCCGCCACCGGGAGCGTGCGGGAAAGTCGACGCTGCTGGCCCTGCGGCTGTTCTCGATCTCCTCCTTCCGCAACGGCAACATCGCGGCGGCCGTGGTGTCGTTGGGCGAGTTCGGCATCATCCTCGCGCTCCCGCTCTGGCTGCAGTTCGTCCTCGGATTCGAAGCGGTGCAGACCGGGTTGCTCCTGCTGGCGCTGGCGGGTGGCTCGTTCCTCGCCAGCGGTGTCGCCGGCGCCTCGAGCGGGAAGATCGCTCCGGTGTGGGTGGTGCGTGTGGGCCTCATCGCAGAGATCGTCGGAGTCGCGGGGGTCGGGTTCATGATCGGGCCCGACGCCTCGTGGGGACCGCTCATCCCGTTCCTGTTCGTCTACGGGCTCGGCGTGGGCCTTGCCACCGCGCAGCTGACCGGAGTCGTGCTCGCCGAGGTCCCGGTCGCGGACAGTGGGGCCGCGTCCGGCACGCAGTCCACGTCGAGGCAGATCGGCGCCGCCCTCGGCGTCGCGGTGCTCGGCACGGTGCTGTTCACCAGCACGGCCGGAATCCTCGCCACGTCGCTCGACGAGCGGGGCGTGCCTGCCGCGCAGCGTGACCAGATCGTCTCGGCCGTCGTGGACAGCGCGGGAGCGGCGATCAGCGGGCTCGAGGGGAACGCTGCGACGGCCGACGCGGCTGAGGATGCGAAGGCGGCCTTCTCCGAGGGCACGCGCTATGCGGCGTGGACGGCCGCGGGGTTCCTCGCGCTCGGGCTGCTGGCGACCGTGTCCCTCGGATCGGCCACGGTGCGCGCCCGCCCCGAAGAGGCCGAGGTCTGAGGGGCGAGGCGGAGTTTCCTCTCCGTTCGACTTCGGGCGCTACATTCCATGCAGGTGCATTCCGACGTGTGCGCCGGTGAGGAAGCCATGGTCATCTCCCGCCCCGATCTCAGCGTGCTCGCTCGTGTGCGGGCCTCGTCGTCCCTGCTCGGGCCCAGTGAGTCGCGAGTCGCGGCGCTGATACTGGGGCGGCCGGCGGAGGTCGTCATGTGGTCGACGGCCGAACTCGCCCAGGCCGCGGGAACGTCGACGGCAACCGTGATCCGCGCATGCCAGAGCCTGGGCTTCCGCGGGTTCCAGCACCTCCGTCTGGAACTCGCTCGCTCGACGCCCCTGCGCCCCCGGGAAGACGATGTCACCTCCGACACCTTCGATGACGCCGTGGAAGCGGTGCGCCTCGCCCAAGACAGCGTGAATCCCGCGCTCGTTCAGGAGGCCGCGACGGCGCTGCGTCATGCCCGCCGCGTGGTGCTGGTCAGCAACGGGTTCTCCGGGCCGCCGCTGCAGGACTTCGCGATGCGTCTCAGCATCCTGGGGCGTCCTGTGGAGGCGCCCGTCGACCCGCTCGCGCAGCAGTTCGCGGTCAACAGTCTGACCGCTGACGATCTGTGCTTCGGGCTGAGCTACTCCGGTGCGAACGTCCAGACGCTCCGTGCCTGCGCTGCCGCTGCGGACCGCGGAGCACGCGTCGCCGTCGTCACCAGCTTCGCTCGTTCGCCCATCGGGCGCACAGCCGACATCGTCGTCGCGACGGGGCCTGCAGCCCTGACGCACGACGTCGACCCTTTCCTCGCACGAATCGGACACACCGTCGTGCTGCACGCGCTGCACTCTGCCCTCGCCAGCGATGTGGCCCCGTCGGACGCTGCGGGTATGCGTCACGTCGTCGCTGAAGCGATCGCCGAGGAGTAGCGCACCCGACCGTTCACCTCCCGGCCAGCCGGGCGTCATCGCCGGGTCAGCAGACGGTGACGTACCCCGACTGTAATGACGTTTCGTGCGGTTCGAAATACATGTAACGGCGGGACGGTCTCATGCTGGCGATTGATGTGGACGGGCTCTTCAACGTCCGGGCCAGTGACACCACGAGGCCCTGGCTGGTCCGCTCCGGTGCGCCCGAAGCGCTGAGCGAAGCGGGGGAGAAGCTCCTGATCGCGCTCGGGGTGAGTGTGATCGTCGACCTGCGCGAGCCCGCGGAGAGCGAAGCCGTCGTCCACGGCATCCCTTCGGCGTCCGTCCCGGTCTACGGCACCGAGCCCCCGGCCACGGGCACCCTCGAGGAGATCTACGAGGGGTTGCTGCGAAGCCGAGGGCACGCGCTGACCGCGGCGGTCGCAGCCATCGCGGATGCCGAGGGCGCAGCCCTGGTTCACTGCACCGCCGGCAAGGACCGCACCGGCCTCGTCGTCGCGCTGGCGCGCTTCGCCGCGGGGGCGAGCGAGGACGACGTGGTCGCGGACTACGTGCTCTCCGCACCGCAGGTGCGTCCGGTGCGAGGGGCGCATGCCGAGCGCATCGCCGCCTCCGTCGAAGCCCGGGAACGCGCCGATGTTCTGCGCCTGCACCTGGAAAGCCCCCCGGAGGCCATCGTGCACGCGCTGGCGGTCATCCGCGAGTTCGGCGGCGCGGAGAAGTACCTCCGCGCACACGGTCTCCGCTCCGATCAGCTCGCGGCGCTGCGCCGCAAGGAAGGGGTGTCGGCATGAGTCGCGCGACCGGTCGGTTGACGGTGCTGCACCTCAGCGATGTCCATGCCATGAGCAGCGGCCTTCTGTACGACACCGTGGACGGGTTCGCCCGCCTGCGCGCCGTCGGCGCGTACCTGCGCGACGCCGGGATCACACCGGAGGCGGTCGTGGTCACCGGCGACCTGGTGCAGCGGGGGAACGCGGATGCCTATCCGGCACTGCGCGAGGCGTTCGACGAGCTCGCGGAGATCGCCGGTGTCCCGGTGCTGACCGCGCTCGGCAATCACGACGAGCCGGATGCCGCACGGGTGCTGCGCGGCCACGAGCACACCCACTACAGGGTGCACATCGTCGACGAGCTCCGCTTCATCATCCTGGATTCGTCTCGCGGCGAGCTCGGAGTCGACCAGCGGGCGTGGCTCCGCGACGTGCTGCGCACTCCGCACGGCCTCGGCACGGTCGTCGCCGTTCACCATGCGCCGCTGGGCTCTCCGCTGCCGACACTGGCGAAGGCGGGGCTGCGGGACGCGGACGACTTCCTCGACGCCATGGCCGGCTCGGACGTGCGGGCGGTTCTGGCCGGGCACTTCCATCACCCGCTGTCCGCGACCCTGCGCGGCATCCCCGTCTTCGTCGGTCCCTCGCTGGCCTATCACCAGGTGATGGACGCCGGCCCGAACCGCGTCAGCGGCCACGACCTGGCGATGTTCTCCCTCGTGCATCTGCTGCCGGGCGGCGTCGCCGTCACCAACGTCGGGCTCGACTCGCCCGCACCGATCTTCTCCTCCGTCATCTCCACCTGAACCCTGATTGGACACCATGTCATTCCTTCGCAAGACCGCTCCCGTGGCACTGTTCGGCGTCGCCGCACTCGCCCTCGCCAGCTGCTCCTCGACGCCGGCTCCCGCCGCGACGCCCGAGGAGTCCGCCGCAGCCCTGGAGCCGGCGACCATCACGCTGTACACCTCCGAGCCGCAGGAGAAGGCCGACGAACTCGTCGCCGCCTTCAATGAGGTCCACCCGGAGATCACCGTCGAGGTGTTCCGCGCCGGCACCGGCGACCTGACCACTCGCGTCGCGACCGAGCAGGCATCCGGTGGCATCCAGGCCGACGTGTTCCTCGCCGCCGACGCCGGCACCTTCGAGGGGTACGCCGCCGACGACCTGCTGCTGAAGTACACGCCGGCGGACGTGGACGCCCTGAATCCTGACGTCGTCGACCCCGAGGGCTTCTACACAGGCACCAGGATCATCCCGACCGTCATCGCCTACAACACCGGCATCATCACCGAGGCACCCGAGTCGTGGAAGGACCTCACCGACGCCGAGTACGCCGACAAGATCGTGATGCCGAACCCCGACGTGTCCGGAGCAGCAGCGTACAACGCCGCCGTGTGGCTGGACGACGATCAGCTGGGTGAGAAGTGGATGACGGCCCTGGCCGAGAACCGTCCGGTCATCGCCGACAGCAACGGCCCCGTGTCTCAGGCCGTCGCCACGGGCGCGCAGCCGATCGGCATCGTGGTGGACTACCTGGTGCGCGAGCTCGCCGCACAGGGGTCGCCCATCGCCGTGTCGTACCCGAGCGAAGGCGTGCCGTACGTGTCCCAGCCGGTCGGCATCTTCGCCGACACCGACGAAGAAGCAGCATCCAAGGCGTTCGTCGACTTCCTGGTGAGCGCCGCAGGCCAGGAGCTCGCCGTCGAGCAGTCGTACCTGCCGGTGCGCTCCGACGTCGGCACGCCGGAGGGCGCTCCGTCGATGGACGACATCGAGATCCTCTCCCCGGACCTCGAGACCATCCGCAGCACGCAGGACGCTGCGGTCGAGACCTTCCGCTCGCTGTTCCTCTAAATGATCGAGATGTCCACTCTCGCCGCGGGTCCGGCATCGCGCCGGGCCCGCGGCGGCGGGCGCCGCAGGCTCGACGGCGTCAGCATCCTCACCCTCGTCCTGTGGCTGGCGTGCGGCGCGTTCATCCTGCTCCCCGTCGGCGCGATCCTCGTGCTGGCGAGCCGCGGGCAGCAGGCGGAGGTGCTCCTCCAGGGCGACGTCCTCGAAGCCGGAGCCAACAGCCTGCTCTCCGCGGGAGTGTCTGCGGTGCTGGCCGTCGTGGTCGGCACGGTCTTCGCCGTGCTCCTGGATCGCACCGACCTGCCGGGGCGGTCGGCGCTTCGCCTGCTCGCTCTGAGCCCACTGCTCATGCCCCCGTTCGTCGGCGCCATCGCGTGGCTCGGAGTCGCCGGCCCCACGAGTGCGCTGAACCTGTGGTGGCGGGACATCTTCGGTGGACCGCTCTGGTCGATCTACGGGGCGGACGGCGTCATCGCGCTGCTCACGATCCACAGCTATCCCATCGCCATGCTCATCGTCTCCGCGGCGTTGCGCCGTATCCCCACCGACCTGGAGCAGGCCGCGCGGATCGGGGGCGCAGGTCCTGTGCGAGCGCTCACCTCGGTGACGATCCCTCTGCTGCGGCCGGCGCTGCTGTCATCGTTCGTATTGATCGCCGTCGGGAACCTCGCCGACTTCGGCATCCCGTCGATCATCGGGCTCCCTGAACGCTTCACCACCCTCGCCACCCTCGTCTACCGCTACCTGCAGTCGGGCACGGTCGAGGACCCGCTGGCCGTGGTCGCGACCATCGGCGTCGTCCTGCTGATCCTGGCGGTCCTCGCCCTCGTCGCCGACGCCATGGTCGGTCGACGCGGGTGGGAGCTGGATTCGTCGAGCGCCGTCGTCGAGCGCGTCTCCCTGGGCCGCGCCCGTGGGGGACTGGGGGTGGCGATGTGGCTCGTGGTGCTCCTCATCACGGTCCTCCCGCTCTTCGCCCTGCTCACGCAGACGCTGCTGCGTGCTCCCGGCGTGCCGCTCACCTGGGAGAACCTCACCCTCGACCACCTCGTCCGCGCGCTCACCACGCGCAACGCGCTGGAGGGGGCGGCGAACTCCGTGATGCTCGCCATCATGGCGGCCGTGATCTGCGGCGTCGTCGGCCTGGCCATCGGGCTGCTCGTGGCGCGAGTGCCGAGCCGAGCCAACCGGGCGCTGGGGGCCGTCGCCGTGGTGCCGCAGGCCGTCCCCGGCATCGTCATCGCGGTCGCATGGCTGGTGCTCGCACCCGCGTTGGGGTTGTTCAACACGCCGTGGCTGATCCTCGCCGCCTACGTCACGTCGTTCACAGCGCTCGTCGTGCAGGCCGTCGCCGCTCCGCTCTCCTCGACACCGACCAGTGCGGAAGAGGCGGCGCGGATCGGCGGCGCGACACGGGTGCGCGCCCTGATCGACATCTCCTGTCGGATGGCGGCACCGGCCGCTCTCTCCGGCGCGGTGATCGTCGCGGTCACCGCCGTGCGCGAGCTCACGCTGTCGGTGCTCCTGCTGTCGCCGGGAGCGCAGACCCTCGGCGTCGCGATCTTCAGCTTTCAACAGGCGGGTGCGTTCAGCACCGCCGCTGCATGGTCGCTCATCGTGGCCGTGCTCGGACTCGCTGTCATCGGGCTCGCGATCCCGAAGACGAAGTAACAGAAAAGGTGCCCATGGCCTCCGTCACACTTGAACACGTCTCTCTGCGATACCGCTCCGGTGCCGTCGGCCTCGCCGACGTCGACCTGCAGGTCGCGGACGGGGAGTTCCTCGCTCTCGTCGGTCCCTCGGGATCCGGGAAGACGACGCTGCTGCGCAGTATCGCCGGGTTCTTGACTCCCACAGCGGGCCGTATCCTTCTCGACGACCGCGTCATCGCCGGTCCCGGTGTCGCCGTGCCGCCGGAGCAGCGCCGGCTGGGGATGGTGTTCCAACAGCATGCGGTCTGGCCGCACTGGGACGTGGGGCGCAACGTCGAATATCCGTTGCGACGCGCCAAGGTGCCCCTCGCCGAGCGCCGCACCCGTGTCGGCGAAGCGCTCGACCTCGTGGGACTCGCCGGATACGAGCGCCGGGACCCGGCGACACTCTCCGGCGGGCAGCGGCAGCGTGTCGCCCTGGCCCGGGCGCTGGTCGCCCGCCCCCGGGTGCTCCTGCTGGACGAAGCGCTCTCCGCCCTCGACGAGCCGCTGCGTGACCGGCTTCGCCTCGAGCTGCACACCCTCACCCGGGAGATGGGGCTGACCGTCGTGCACGTGACACACGACCGCTCCGAGGCTCTCGCGCTCGCCGACAGGGTCGCGGTGCTCGATGGGGGCCGTATCCAGCAGGTCGACACCCCGTCGAACCTGCTCGCCCGCCCAGACAGTCCGTTCGTCGCGAAGTTCCTCTCCGACGCGACGCTGGTCGACGGGCGCGTCACCGAGGGCTTGTTCTCCGCCGGCGACCACCCGCTGACCGTGCCCTGCCCCGGAATGGCGAATGCCGCACGGGCCACCGCTGCCGTGCTTCCGGCCGCCGTCACCCTCACTCCCGGCGGTGATGCCATCGTCCGCTCCTCGCTTTTCACACCGGACGGCAGCGACGTCGTCGTGGACTGGCGCGGCACGCATCTGCGGGTGCGCACCCACGGCAGCCGGCACCGGGTCGGCGACGCCGTCTCCGTCCACATCGCGGATGCGGTGGTGTACCCGCAGGCTGCGCACGACGCGCCCGAGCGCGAGGCGGTGATGTCGGCATGACCCTCGCACTGGTCAGGCACGGCCGCACCGCATGGAACCGCGAGCGCAGAATGCAGGGGCAGTCCGACATCGCTCTCGATCCGGTCGGCGAAGCCCAAGCCGAAGCGGCCGGTCGTCTGCTGGCGACGGCGGTCTGGACACGGATCGTCTCGTCTCCGCTGCGACGTGCCTCGCAGTCGGCCGAGATCATCCGCAGGCACATGCCCCATGCGGAGTACCGCGTGCATGACGGCCTCGTCGAACGTCACTACGGCGAGGCCGACGGTCTGCAGGTCACCGAAGCGTGGGAGCGATGGCCCGACCAGAACTATCCCGGCGCAGAATCCGTCGCTGCCACCGCCGACCGCGCCGCCAGCGCGCTGAGAGAGCTTCTCCGCGACGACGTGGACACCGTCGTCGTGGCTCACGGGACCCTGTTGCGGCTCGGCATCGAAGCCGTGACGGGGCACCCGTGCTCACGGCTTTCGAACGGAGACGTCGTGTTGCTCGAGGGGAGTGAAGCCGTCGGGTACACCGCACGGTGGTTGACGGAGTAGCCCCCCGCAACACGGAGCACGAACGAGAGAAGCCGCCTGGAATCAGGCGGCTTCTCTCGTGATGAAGAACTTCATGTACGGGCTCACGGACGTGACCCGTACAACCCTTTGTGCCCCCGACAGGAGTCGAACCTGCGACCTACGGTACCGGAAACCGGCGCTCTATCCACTGAGCTACGGAGGCGTACCGATCGACAATATCACTCGTCGGGGGTGGACTCCGACCCACCGGCCTCGGTGACCGGGGCGGTGCGCAGTTCATCGAGGGCGGCGGCGAGTCTCTCCGCCAGGTAGCGGTGCCCGTTCGTGGAGGGATGCTTGCGCCCCACCTCCACGTCGATCACGTCGAGATAGTTCTGTGCGGTGATCCACTCCTGGGCGATCGGGGAGATGTACCACCAGCCACGTGCGGCGGCGAGCGCGGAGAGATCGGTGTCGATGCGTGCGGTGGCCGCTCCGACGGGGAGCTCGTGCGGAGCGGGGCCGAGCACCACGATCGTCGCCTGCGGGTACGTGGCGGCCAACGTGTCCCACGCGGCGTTCACGGCGTCACGGTAGCCGGCGACGCCCTGTGCGCGGTCGTTGATCGATCCCTGGATGATGACCAGGTCGGGCGTGGTGGACGGGTCGAGTGCGGCGATGCGCTCCCCGAAGGTGGGGCCGTCGAGTCCGGGCTTGAGATATCCGCTCCCGCGGACGCCGTCCACGATCGTCTCGCCGCCGAGAAGGTCGGCGAGGAGGTAGGCGTAGCCGAGGGTCGGGACGGTCGCGGCAGAGCCGTAGGTCCACGAGTCCCCGAACACGAGCACCGTGGGCTTCTCCGGCAGCACGAGCGGTGCCGGTGCGATGACCGTGGACGTCTCGGATGCGCCATCGGCGGCGGCGCTGATCGGGGTCGTCGACGGTGCGGGGATCCACGGACGCCACACCCCGAGAACCACGGCTGCGACGGCGAGCAGAAGCCCGGCGACGATGCCCGCCGCTCCCACACGGCGTCGGGCGGTGGGCGGCTTCATGGCATGAGAGTAGATCACGGGAGGCCGAACGCAAATTCGTCGTCGTCCGCGCCGTCGGCCGAGGTCTTCCGGCCCCGTAAACTGGGGAGGCTATGAACCCCGAAACCCTCGCCGCAGCCCTCCTCGCCGTCCTCGCACCGATCGCCGAGGAACGACGTCCCGGCGAGCCGCTGGAGCTCTCCGCATCCGACATCGTGCTGGAGCGCCCCCGCAACCGCGACCACGGCGACTGGTCCTCGAACATCGCCATGCGCCTGGCCAAGCCGCTCGGCACGAACCCGCGCGAGCTCGCACAGCAGATCGTCGACGGCCTCGCCGCCGTCGACGGCATCGCGAGCGCCGAGGTCGCAGGCCCGGGGTTCATCAACGTCCGCCTCGATGCTGCTGCCGCCGGTGCACTGGCGAAGGTCATCGTCGATGCCGGTTCCGCTTACGGCACGAACTCGTCGCAGGCGGGCGTCAGCGTGAACGTCGAGTTCGTCTCGGCGAACCCGACCGGACCCCTGCACATCGCCCACACGCGCTGGGCAGCTCTCGGCGACTCGATCGTGCGCCTGCTCCTCGCCAGCGGCGCGAACGCCGTCCGCGAGTACTACATCAACGACGCGGGCGCGCAGATGGAGCGCTTCGCCGTCTCGGTCCTGGCCGCGGCCAAGGGCGAGCCGACCCCCGAGGGCGGCTATCCGGGGGAGTACATCACGACCCTCGCCGGTCGCGTTCTCGAAGCGGGTCCCGACCTGCTGTCACTCCCCGACGCCGAGCAGTCGAGCGTCGCACTCGAACTCGCCTACGGGTTCCAGCTCGCCGAGATCAAGAGCTCGCTCGATCGCTTCAACGTGCCGTTCGACGTCTGGTTCTCCGAGCGCACGCTGCACGCGAAGGATGCTTCCGGAACGAGCCTGATCGATCAGGCCGTCGATCGCCTCCGCGAGCAGGGCCACGTGTTCGATGACGAGGGCGCCGTCTGGGTGCGCACCACCGACTTCGGCGACGACAAAGACCGCGTCATCCGCCGCTCGAACGGCGAGTACACGTACTTCGCCGCCGACGCCGCCTACTACCTGAACAAGGGCGACCGCGGCTTCCAGAACAAGATCTACCTGCTCGGCGCCGATCACCACGGCTACGTGCACCGCCTCAAGGCCGTCGCCGGTGCGGCGGGGGAGGACCCGGAGAAGAACGTCGAGGTGCTGATCGGCCAGATGGTCTCGATCAACGGGGCCCGTCTCAGCAAGCGCGCGGGCAACATCATCGAGATGGACGACCTGCTCGACTGGCTCGGCACCGATGCGCTGCGGTACTCGCTGGAGCGCTCACCTGCCGACTCGCCGCTCGATCTCGACCCCGAGCTGCTGCAGAAGCGCACGAACGACAACCCGGTGTTCTACGTGCAGTACGCCCACGCGCGCACGCACAACGTCGCCCGCAACGCCGGTCAATCGGGCATCGATCGCTCCGAGTTCGCGCCGGAGACGCTGACGCACGAGAGCGAGAGCGCCTTGCTCGGCGCGTTGCAGGAGTTCCCGCGCATCGTGGCGTTCGCCGCCGAGGTGCGCGAACCGCACCGCGTCGCCCGCTATCTCGAGGAGCTCGCCGGCCTGTACCACCGCTGGTACGACAACTGCCGCGTGATCCCACTGAGCGACGACCCGATCGAGAGCGTGCACCGCACCCGCCTGTGGCTCAACGACGCCACCGGCCAGGTGCTGCGCAACGGGCTCGACCTCCTCGGAGTCTCCGCGCCGGAGCGCATGTAGCGCACGCAGGCCTCCTGCTCGGTACGGCAGGATGGCAGTCATGAGCGACGACAACCAGACCCTGCCGTATCCGGATGCCGCGGCGGAGCATCCGACGCTCGTGATCCCGGGTTCCGCGCCTGACGCTGCGGACGCCGCACCGCGGACACGGCCGCGGTGGCCCTGGGTGCTGCTCATCGTGGTCGTGGTCCTCGCCGCTCTCGTGGTCGCCGCGGAGTTCATCGCACGAGCCGTGCTGCCAGGAGTCGTGCGGTCGATCGTCGTGGAACAGCTCGATCTGCCCTCCGGCCAGCAACTCGATGTGCAGACGGAGGGTCTGCTGCTGCCGCAGTTGATCGGCGGCACACTCGACACTCTGCGTCTGTCCACGGATTCCGTGACGCTGGAGGGCATCACCGGAGCTGCCGATGTGACCGCGACGGGCGTCCCGCTGCGCGGGGGAGATCTCGGTGGTGCCTCCGGGACGATCCGCATCGATCAGGAGCAGTTCACCGCACTGCTCGCCGGCACCGATCTGCCCGTGGAATCGGTGGAGTTCGCGGCCCCGAACGCCACGGTGAGCGGGTCGATCAGCGTGCTCGGAGCCGCGGTGCCGCTCTCGCTGACCCTCACGCCCGGAACGGTCGACGGTGACCTCGAGCTCACACCCGTCGGGGCGAGCATCGGCGGACTCGACATCGATCTCGACCGGGTCGCCTCCACTCTCGGCTCCCTCGGCGAAGGCCTGACCGAGCCCCAGAGGGTGTGCATCGCCGATCAGCTGCCGGCCGGGCTCACCCTCACCGGGCTCGAGATCGTCGATGGCGCGGCCGTGATCGACGTCGACGTGAACGGAGCGATCGTCACCGACACGACGCTCCAGGACAAGGGCGTCTGCCCCAGCTGACCCTCAGTGCCCCGGAGGCTCAGCGGCGTCGGGACGGTCGCCGAACGTCGCGGCGATGTGGCGTGCGAGCCATGCGGGCCGCTGCAGCGGGATACCGTGTCCGCACCCCTCGACGACTTCCAGGTCGCTGTGGGGGAGCGACGCATGCAGCAGTGCGGCCGACCGCTTCATGAGCGACCTCTCCTTCGCGCCGACGAGGATGGACGCGGCGCCGGGGTAGGACCGCCAGGTGGCCGGAGGTGCGAAGCGGAGGTTCTCCTCGACGGAGCGCAGCAGTGTCTCTCGGGAGATCGTGCTCGATGCCTGCAGGTAGTCGTCCAGCAGCTCATCCGGGACGAACAGCTGCCGTGCCTGCGCCCTCGCGAACCACTCCCGCTTCGCCAGTCCCGCCGTCGCGGACAGGAGCGCGAGGGTGGGGCGGGTTGCCCGCATCGGCACGGCCTGCGCGCTGATGACGACGGCATTCCTCACGCGGTCGGGGTGCAGTGCGGCGAGCTGGACGGTCAGCTGCGCCCCGAGCGAGAACCCGACGACGGTCGCCGCTCGGCCCTCCTGCTCCAGCACGCGGGCGAGTGCCGTGGTCGTCGCCGTGTGAGAGACATAGGTCTCGTCTGCGCTGCGTCCGTGACCGGGCAGGTCGGGGACGATGACGCGTACGCCCTCGCCGAGATGGGTGCGCAACGGCTCCCACATCCATCCGGCGACGCCTCCGCCGTGCAGGAGCAGCAGCGGATGCCCGTCGCGGGCGCCGAAGGTCTCGACGTGCATGGTCAGTTCCTCTCGAAGGTCTCGGCCATGCGGCCGATCGTGTCGATGGCCCGTTCGAGGTGGGCGGGCTCGAACGGGCCGAGCAGTCGCGCCGCGGAGAGCAGCCCGATCGAAGCGCTCGACAGTGCCAGGGCGAGCGCCTCGACGTCTACGTCCGCCACGATCTCCCCCCGGTCCTGCAGCGCGCGGAGCCACTCGATCACGCGTCGCTGCCGATCGCGATACCGGCCGTCGGTGACCTCCGCCACGTGTTCCCCGAGGATGCCGCGATCGTCGAGGAAAGCCGCCGTCATCAGCGCGTCGTCGCTCAGGGCGCGGGCGCTCGCGCGATACGCCGCACTCAGTCGCGGTCGGTCACCCAGCTCACGGCTCACACGGTCGTTCATGCGCGTCGTGCCGCGCTGCAGGAGCGCATCCAGGATCTCGCGCTTGCCGGCGAACTCCAGATAGACCGCGCCTTTGCCGATCCCTGCACGGTCGGCGATCGACGCCACGCTCATGGCGTCGAACCCGTGGGCGAGCACGAGTTCCTCCGCGGCATCGAGGATGCGGTCGCGACGGTCAGGGACGCGGGGGCGGGGCATCGGTGGTCCTCTCCAGGTGGTCGAGCATCGCGGGGATGACGACGTCCGGACGATCGCGCTGCACCCAGTGGCCGGCACCGGGAACGGTCACCAGCGACACCGCGGGCAGCAGCTCGGCGGCGGTGCGGATGCGCGCGAGCGGAATTCCCGAGTCGCGATCACCGTGCACGAGGAGCGTGGGCGTCGTGATCGATGGCAGGTGCGGGGTGTAGAGCGTGCGCAGACGATTCCAGAGCACCTGATCGCGCTGCCACTGTGCGAAGGTCTCCAGACCGGTGCCGACGGCGGCCTCGGTGAGCACGGCCTCGACGAGCTCGGGAGCCCGTGCCTGCGGAGTGCGCACCAGGTCGCCGAGGCCGCGTTCCATCGCGGAGAGGTTGCGCGCGTAGGAGCGGGTCATCGCGGCGAGCAGCCCGGTGCGCAACAGCACGAAGGTGCCGAAATGGGTGATCCGGCCGATGGGGCCATCGGCCAGCCGCGGCACCAGCCCATAGCATCCGAGCAGCACGGCGGATCGCGCGCGCCCCGGCTGATCCAGGAGATGCCCGAGCGTCATCCCGCCGCCGAGGGAGAGGCCCGCGATCGCGTAGTCGTCCAGACCGAGCCCGTCGACGAGTTCCCCCACATGCCGCACGAGTCGCTCCTGCGTGAGCGGCCACTCCGCGCGGGCGCTGCGCCCGAAACCGGGATGGTCGGGCGCGAAGACGCGGTGTCCGGCTGCGGCGAGGGCTGCTCCGACCGCGCCCCAGGAGAGCTCGGCACTGTCGGCGCCGCCTCCGTGCAGGAGCAGCACCGGCACTGCGGACTCGCACTCGGGTCGCCATTCCAGGGTCGAGACCGTGGAATGTGGGAGGGTGATGCTCGTGCGTCGGGGATCCATGATGCCCTCTCGTTGTGACCAGTTTAGATGATCTGGTCACAACTAGGTGCGCGGATCAGGAACCCGCGTCGGCGGCCGCCGCCTTCTGCGCCGCGCGGAGCTCGGCCGTGGCGATCTGCACCTCGACCTCTGCGCGCTGCAGCCGTCGCTCGGGGAACGTGGTCGCCGCGAACCTCGCGTGCACGCGGTCGGTGCTCTCCTCGTCGGCGGTCACGATGTAGGCGCAGGCGAACAGCATCACCTGAGCGGAGAAGTTCAGCCAGATCAGCAGCGCGAGCAGCGAGGCGAACGAGGCCAGGAGCGGGTTGCTGGTGGCGCCGCCCACGAAGAGGCCCGACAGCTCCTGCAAGGCCAGCAGACCGAGCGCACCCAGCAGCGCGCCGGACCAGAGCGACCGTGCTGACGGGCGGACACCGGAGAGCAGGAGGAACACGCCGATGATGATCACCGCGTCGAGCGCGAACACGACGAGGAGCGACACCAGGCGCACCGTCCACGCGGCCACCGGAGAGTCCTCGGGGAGTCCGAGCAGGCCGGTGATCCACACGATGCCGAGCTGGCCGGCGAAGGTGAGGAAAGCCGAGGCGACGAAGGCGAGACCGATTCCGATCGCGAGCGCGAGGTTGCGCAAGATCACCCAGATCCAGAGGATGTCGTCCTGCAGGGTCCCCGCCAGCACGCGCACGGCTGCGCGCAGGGAGCCGATGGCTCCGAGCGCCGCGCCCACGAGCGCGACGAGCGAGATGATGCCGGCGATCGACAGCGAGGCCGGTGCGCGCAGGTCCTCGGTCTTGATCACACCGTCCTCGCCGATCAGCCCCGGCACCGCCGACTGCACCGCGTCGATGATCGCCTGCCACGCGACCGGGTTCCCGGCGAGCCAGAGTGCAGCGATCGAGAAGCCCAGCAGCACGCCGGCGAACACGCTGAAGAGCGCGCGGTACGTGACGCTGTCGGCGAGCATGGGGCCGCGGCGTTCGATGTACAGCAGCGCAGCGCGCACCGGGCGACGTGCGAGCGCCCAGGCGATCAGCGGCCCGGTGATGCGCGCGATGAGACCCGGACGCGCCGGGGAGTCTGTTCGTGTTTCGCTGTTCGTCACGACCCCACCCTAAGAGGCGACGATGACAGGATGCAGGGGCTTGACGCCGCGCGTCGCCGTGACGAAGGTGGCGGGGCCGGTGCCCTAGAATCGGGTCAACCTCGATGTGCGCGCCCTGCCCGAGATCCTTCCCACGATTGGTGATCAGTGCTTCTCCCTGCCGATTCGCTCGCTCCGGAATGGCTTGCCGTCCCTGAAGACGCGAACGATCTCGCCGACGGCGTCTGGCCGGCCTCCGCGACGCGGGACGCCGATGGTGCGATCGATATCGCGGGCGTCAGCGCCACCACGCTCGCCCGCACCTACGGCACCCCGCTGCTCGTGCTCGACGAGGACGAGGTGCGCGGCCGTGCGCGGCGGTTCCGGCTCGCCTTCGACCAGGCGGCTGCCGAGAACGGCACCACGGCGCAGGTGTACTACGCGGGCAAGGCCTTCCTCTGCACCACGGTCGCGCGCTGGGTCGTCGACGAGGGACTGCGCGTCGACGTGTGCACCGGGGGAGAGCTCGCCGTCGCCCTCGCCGCCGGAGTCGCACCGGCCTCTCTCGGTTTCCACGGCAACAACAAGTCGGTGGCCGAGCTCGAGCGGGCGGTCGAGGTGGGCGTGGGCACGATCATCGTCGACAGCGCCATCGAGATCGAGCGGCTCGCGGCCATCGTCGCCCGCACCGGAGCGACGCAGCGTGTGCTGGTGCGCGTGATTAGCGGCGTCCACGCCGAGACCCACGACTTCCTCGCCACGGCGCACGAGGACCAGAAGTTCGGCTTCCCCTTCCCGGACGCCGAGCGGGCGGTGGCACGCATCCGCGAGATTCCCGGCCTGGTGTTCGCTGGCCTGCACTGCCACATCGGCTCGCAGATCTTCGGCGTCGCAGGTTTCCGCGAATCGGCGTCCCGCGTGCTCGACCTGCACGCGTCCCTGCTCGCGGACGGACCGGTGCCGCAGCTCAACCTCGGCGGCGGGTTCGGCATCGCCTACACGCGGGTCGACGACCCGACTCCGATCGAGGGACTGGCCGCCGCCATCGTCACCGCGGTGGCCGAGGATTGCGCGGCCAGGGGCATCCCCGTCCCGGCATTGTCGTTCGAACCGGGGCGCGCCATCGTCGGCACGGCCGGTGTGACGATCTACGAGGTCGGCACCACGAAGGACGTGACGATCGATTCCGGAGCCGTGCGCCGTTACATCAGCGTCGACGGCGGAATGAGCGACAACGCGCGTCCGGCCCTCTACGGCGCGCAGTACTCGGCTCGCCTCGCCTCGCGCGTCGGAGAGGGCGAGCCCCGCCTCAGCCGCGTGGTGGGCAAGCACTGCGAGTCCGGTGACATCGTCGTCGATCACGAGTACCTGCCCGAAGACCTCGTGCCGGGCGACCTTCTCGCTGTGCCGGCCACCGGTGCGTACTGCGTCTCGCTCGCGAGCAACTACAACCATGTCCCGCGTCCTCCTGTCGTCGCCGTGCGCGGCGGGCGCTCGACGGTCATCGTCCGTGGCGAGACCATCGATGACGTGCTGGCCCGCGACGCGGGCATCGACGGGGCGATCGCCCCCGAGGGAGACCAATGACCCACCTCCGAAGGAGTAACCATGACTGACTACCGACGACTTCGTGTGGCGCTGCTGGGTGCCGGAGCCGTCGGCTCTCAGGTCGCGGCGCTCCTGCTGCGCCACGGCGATGAGCTCGCCGACCGTGCCGGTGCTGAGCTGGAGCTCGCCGGCATCGCCGTGCGCGACGTGGACGCTCCGCGTGACGTCGACCTGCCCAAGGAGCTCTTCACCACCGACGCCGAGTCGCTGATCCTGGGCGCCGACATCGTGATCGAGCTCATCGGCGGCATCGAGCCGGCGCGCACGAGCATCCTTCAGGCGATCGGCTCCGGCGCCGATGTCGTCACCGCCAACAAGGCGCTGTTGGCAACGCACGGCCCCGAGCTGTTCGAGGCCGCCGACCGCGTCGGTGCCTCCGTGTACTACGAGGCCGCAGCCGCCGGCGCGATCCCGATCATCCGCCCGCTGCGCGACTCGCTCGCCGGCGACCGCGTGGTGCGCATCATGGGCATCGTGAACGGCACCACCAACTACATCCTCGACCGGATGGACACCGAGGGCGCCGACTTCGCCGACGTGCTCGCCGACGCGCAGCGTCTGGGTTACGCCGAGGCCGATCCGACGGCGGATGTCGAGGGCTACGACGCCGCGCAGAAGGCGGCGATCCTGGCGAGCCTCGCGTTCCACACCGCTGTCCCGCTGGAAGCCGTCTACCGCGAGGGCATCACCTCGATCACGGCATCCATGATCGAAGAGGCACGCGCCGCCGGTTTCGTGATCAAGCTGCTCGCCGTGTGCGAGCGGATCGAGGCGAACGGTGCCGAGTCGATCTCGGTCCGGGTGTACCCGGCCCTCGTGCCCGCGTCGCACCCGCTCGCCTCCGTGCACGGCGCCAACAACGCGGTGTTCGTCGAGGCCGAGGCCGCCGGATCCCTCATGTTCTACGGAGCAGGAGCCGGGGGAGTGCAGACCGCATCCGCCGTGCTCGGCGACGTCGTCTCCGCCGCCCGCCGTCACATCGCCGGCGGTGTGGGAGTGGGGGAGTCGACCCGCGCGAACCTCCCCGTCGTCCCCATCGGCCACGTCACCACCCGCTACCAGATCACTCTCGAGGTCGCCGACGCGCCCGGCGTGCTCGCCACGGTCGCCGGCATCCTCAGCGACGGCGGCGTCTCGGTCGCGACGGTCGTGCAGACGGTCGAGGGAGAGGACGAGCCGACTGCACGTCTCATCATCGGCACCCACCGCGCCACTGAGCAGGCGCTCAGCGCCACGGTCGAGACTCTCGCCGACAGCGAGGTCGTCGCCCGTGTGGTCTCCGTGCTCCGGGTGGAAGGCGAGTGACGATGGCGGCAGCCTCCGCGACCGCGTCGGACGGTGCGGTCGAAGGCCGCACCGTCGAGGTGCGGGTTCCTGCGACCAGCGCGAACCTCGGCCCCGGTTTCGACACGCTGGGCCTGGCTCTCAGCGTCTACGACACCCTTCAGGTGACCGCGCTGCCCGCTGGTCGGCTCGAGATCGAGGTGACGGGCTCCGGCGCGAGCGAGATCCCGCGCGACGAGTCGAACCTGATCGTGCGCACCATCGCCTACGTCTTCGCCGACGCCGGGCGTCCGGTCCCCGGGCTGCGCATCGTCGCCGAGAACGCCGTGCCGCACGGGCGAGGGCTCGGTTCCTCCGGCGCCGCCGTCGCCGCAGGAGTGCTCGCCGCGAAGGGTCTGCTCGAGGGCGATGTCGAGATCGGCGACACCGACCTCCTCCGCCTCGCGACCGAGCTCGAAGGCCATCCCGACAACGTCGCGCCGGCACTCTTCGGCGGTCTCACGATCGCCTGGATGTCCGAGCGCGGACCCCAGCACAAGAAGCTGCTCGTGCACCGTGGCGTCTCACCCCTCGTGCTCGTTCCCGCGTACACGATGTCGACATCACAGGCGCGGTCGCTGCAGCCGCCGCAGGTCTCCACCGCGGACGCCGTGTTCAACGTCTCGCGCTCCGCGTTGCTGATCGCCGCGCTCATGCAGAGCCCCGAGCTGCTCCTGGACGCCACCGCCGACCGGCTCCATCAGGACTACCGGGCAGGAGCCATGCCCGAGACGCAGCGTCTGGTGCAGGCGCTGCGCGCAGCGGGCTTCGCCGCCGTCGTCTCGGGAGCGGGCCCCAGCGTGCTCGTGCTCGCAGACGGGCCGGGCAGTCGCCAGGACGCGGTCGAGCTGGCCGATCGAGTCACCGACACCCCGTGGGAGGCGCTCCTGCTCGCAGTCGACGTCCGTGGTGGTACAGTGGGGACTCGAGCGGAGGGCTCCACGTAACTGCGTGAATCTGGCCCCATTGCAACTCTTGCAAGACCCGCACGCAAATCCCTGTGGCACAAGTGCCGAGGCTGGCTGGCGCCGAGCGTCAGCCCGTGCGATCGCGCGCAGCACCCGTTGTGTGCGTTCAACGCTCATTCCCCATGACATATAAGGGAGTACTCGTGGAGAACCTCTCCGAGACCCAGAACGACCAGTCGGCGCCCATCGCCGAAGCACCCGCGGCATCCGCGGAGTCGGCCACCGAGTCCGCACCGGCGCGCAAGCGCGCACCGCGTCGCGCCAGCACCGCCACGGCGGCAGCCAAGGCCGAGAAGGCCGAAGCGGCGAAGGCCGAGAAGGCCGCGAAGTCGGATGCTGCGCCCGAAGCCGCCGCCCCCGAGACGGCATCCGCAGGTGCGGAGCCCACCGAGGCCGCGCCCAAGGCGAAGG
The DNA here is from genome assembly GCF_000340625.1 of Microbacterium sp. UCD-TDU. Lineage (NCBI taxonomy): Bacteria > Bacillati > Actinomycetota > Actinomycetes > Micrococcales > Microbacteriaceae > Microbacterium > Microbacterium sp. UCD-TDU. The sequence goes on along the minus strand of NZ_KB454447.1, from coordinate 912,404 downwards.
CGCCGCGTCGCAGCCGCGCCAAGAAGGCCGACGCCGAGGCTCCGGCCGCCGACACCGCTGCTGCGGAAGCGCCCGCCCCCGAGGCGGCACCCGCCGAGGCCCCTGCCGAGCCCGCCCCCAAGACGACCGGGCGTGGACGCCGCGGTGCGCAGAAGCCCGCCGCAGATGCCGAGGCACCCGCCGCGGAGCAGTCAGCGGAGTCCGCCTCCGAAGCGGCTCCCGCGGAGACCTCGCAGAACAACGACTCCGACTCCTCCGACGGTGGCGAGGAGCAGGGCGGTCGCGGTCGCAACCGCAGCCGCAGCCGCAATCGCGGACGCGGGCAGAACGGCGCCGCGCAGGAGCAGCAGCAGGCGCAGCCGGCGGCTGACGATGACCAGGCCGGCGGCAACAACCGCAACCGTCAGCGCAACAAGCGCCGTAGCGGCACCCCGACCGACGAATTCGACACCGAGATCGGCGAGGACGACGTCCTGATCCCGATCGCCGGCATCCTCGATGTGCTCGACAACTACGCTTTCGTCCGCACGACCGGCTACCTCGCCGGTCCCAGCGACGTGTACGTGTCCCTCGGACAGGTGAAGAAGTACAACCTGCGCAAGGGCGACGCCGTCGTCGGCTCGATCAAGCAGCCCCGCGAGGGCGAGCAGCAGGGTCGCCAGAAGTACAACGCGCTGGTCAAGGTCGACTCGATCAACGGCCTCTCGGTCGACGACGCCGCCACCCGCGTGGAGTTCGGCAAGCTCACGCCGCTCTACCCGCAGGAGCGTCTGCGTCTGGAGACGGCCCCTGAGAAGCTGACCCAGCGCATCATCGACCTGGTCGCCCCGATCGGCAAGGGCCAGCGCGGCCTCATCGTCGCGCCGCCCAAGGCGGGTAAGACCATCGTCCTGCAGCAGATCGCCAACGCGATCGCGCAGAACAACCCCGAGGTCCACCTCATGGTCGTGCTCGTCGACGAGCGCCCGGAAGAGGTCACCGACATGGAGCGCACGGTGAAGGGAGAGGTCATCGCCTCGACCTTCGATCGCCCCGCTGAGGACCACACCACGGTCGCCGAGCTCGCTATCGAGCGCGCCAAGCGCCTGGTCGAGCTGGGCCGCGACGTCGTCGTGCTGCTCGACTCGATCACCCGCCTCGGACGCGCGTACAACCTCGCCGCCCCGGCCTCGGGTCGTGTGCTCACCGGTGGCGTCGACGCCTCGGCGCTGTACCCGCCCAAGCGCTTCTTCGGTGCCGCGCGCAACATCGAGAACGGTGGATCGCTCACCATCCTCGCGACCGCGCTCGTCGAGACCGGTTCCAAGATGGACGAGGTCATCTTCGAGGAGTTCAAGGGCACCGGCAACAGCGAGCTGCGCCTGTCGCGCTCGCTCGCCGACAAGCGCATCTTCCCGGCCGTCGACGTCAACGCGTCGAGCACCCGCCGCGAAGAGATGCTGCTCTCGGCCGACGAGGTCAAGATCACGTGGAAGCTGCGTCGCGCCCTCGCCGGCCTCGACCAGCAGCAGGCCCTCGAGGTCGTGCTCGGCAAGCTCAAGGAGACCAACTCCAACGTCGAGTTCCTCGTGCAGATGCAGAAGTCGATCCCGACGCTCCCCTCGGGCGCGCACGGGCACGACAACAACATCCGCTGAGCGGCCGAGCCGTGTTCGAGTCCGTCCAGACTCTGATCGACGAGCATCGCCGGGTGCAGGAGGAGCTCTCCGACCCGGCGGTGCACGCCGACGCCGCCCGAGCGAAGCGCGTCAACCGCCGCTACGCCGAGCTGTCGCGCATCGTCGCCGCCTACGAAGCGTGGGTCGCTGCGACCGACGATCTGGAGACCGCTCGTGAGTTCGCTCGCGAGGACGAGTCGATCGCCGCGGAGATCCCGGCGATGGAGGAGGAGCTGCAGGCCTCGCAGGAGCGTCTGCGGCGTCTGCTGATCCCGCGTGACCCGGACGACGCCCGCGACGTGATCATGGAGATCAAGGCGGGGGAGGGCGGTGCGGAGTCCGCGCTGTTCGCGGCGGACCTCCTGCGCATGTACATCCAGTACGCGGCCTCCAAGGGGTGGAAGACGGAGCTGCTCGAACGCAACGAGTCCGACCTGGGCGGCTACAAGGATGTCCAGGTCGCGATCAAGGGCTCGTCCTCCGATCCCGCTCAGGGCGTCTGGGCGCACCTGAAGTACGAGGGCGGCGTGCATCGCGTGCAGCGTGTGCCGGCGACCGAGTCGCAGGGGCGCATCCACACGTCGACCACCGGCGTGCTCGTCTTTCCCGAGGTCGATGAGCCGGAGGAGATCCACATCGACCAGAACGATCTCAAGATCGACGTTTTCCGCTCCTCTGGTCCCGGTGGGCAGTCCGTGAACACCACGGACTCCGCGGTGCGCATCACGCACGTGCCGACGGGCATCGTCGTCTCGATGCAGAATGAGAAGTCTCAGCTGCAGAACCGCGAGGCCGGAATGCGCGTGCTGCGTGCCCGACTGCTCGCGCGTCAGCAGGAGGAGCTCGACGCCGCGGCATCCGACGCCCGCCGCTCGCAGATCCGGGGCATGGACCGCTCGGAGCGCATCCGCACGTACAACTTCCCTGAGAACCGGATCGCGGATCACCGCACCGGGTTCAAGGCGTACAACCTCGATCAGGTCATGGATGGAGCGCTCGATCCGCTGATCGAGAGCGCCATCACCGCCGACGAGGAAGCACGGCTCGCCGCGGTCGGCTCCGACTCCTGACGGACGCTCTCACGCGTCGGCTGCTCAGGTGCGGGCGGCGTACCGATGCTCGGGGCGTCCGGTCGAGCCGTAGTTGAGGCGCACCTCCACGATGGTCCTGGCGGCCAGCGCCGCCAGGTGCCGCTGCGCGGTCGCGCGGGAGATCCCGACGCGTTCGCCGACCTCTGCGGCCGAAGCCTCACCGTCGCCGAGCGCGGCGAGAACGAGCTGCTCCGTCGCCGAGCGCGAGATCGACACGGGCTCACCCGCACCGTGCAGGATCGCCAGAGCTCGGTCCACGTCCTCCTGCCGCAGTGCGCGGTCACCGCTGAGGAGATTGCGATAGCGGATGTAGCGATCGAGGAGGCTCGACAGTGCTCGTCTTTCGAACGGCTTCACGAGATAGCCCAGCGCCCCGGAGCGCAGTGCCCTGCGCACCGTGGCGGCGTCGTCGGCCGCGGAGATGAGGATCGCGTCGATCCCGGATTCCCGCACGAGCGCGATGCCGTCCCCGTCGGGAAGGAAGACGTCGGCGATCAGGAGATCGGGGCGAGACGCGCGCACGCTGTCGCGGGCCTCCGCGAGAGAGCGCACCGCTCCCGTCACGGCGAAGCCGGGATGATCGTCCACGATGCCCTGGTGCAGCTGGGCCACCCGGAAATCATCGTCGAGGATGAGCACGCGTACAGGCTCGGTCATGTGTTCTCCTTCTCGTCGGGTGAGGTCCGTGCCACGGCTCCGCCGATGCGCGCGGCGAACACCGCACCGCTGTCGGCACCGCCCTGATCGATGACCCAGAGGTCCCCGCCGCTGCGACGGGCGATCTCGGTGGAGAGGGGGAGGCCGATGCCATGCCCGTGCACGTCGTCGTCCGTGGTCCCCTCCCTCGGCTGTGCAGGCGACGGCTCGATGCCTCCGAGGCCGGGTCCGGAGTCGGAGACGGTGAACACGAGGGCATCGCCGTCATCCAGCAGTGCCACCTCGACCCAGCGCGGGGTCCGCTCACCCGAGACGGCGGCGGTCACCGCGTTGTCGATCAGGTTGCCGAGCACGGCCGCGACGTCCTCCGCCTCCTGCACGGTGCCGATCAGCTGGGTGTCCTCCGCTATCCGGAGGGCGACGCCGCGCTCTCCCGCCTCCACCCCCTTGGCGCCGAGGAACGAGTGCAGGAAGGGGTCGCCCACGAGGTCGAGTCCCACGACGGGAAACGCCACGGGGCCGCGGTCCACGAGCTCGCCCAGGAACGCCCGGGCCTGCGGCACCCGGTCGGCGTCGATGAGCCCGGCGGCCACGTGCATGCGGTTGGCGAACTCGTGCCGCTGCACGCGCAGAGCCGCCGTCATCGTCCTGACGGTCTCCAGGCGCTCGGTCAGGGCGACCAGATCCGTGCGATCACGCACGATCAGCACGTCGCCGAGCGCCTGGCCATCGCGCACCACGGGTCGCGAGTCGAGGTAGAGCATCCGGTCTCCGACGATGGCACTCGAGCGAGTGCGGTCGCCGGTCGCCGCATCGAGGACCGCCGGGGCGAGTCCGAGCTCGTCGATGGACCGCCCGACAGGTTCGTCCAGGCCGAGCAGGCGATCGGCGGCGGCGTTGCTCACGCGCACCACACCTCGGGTGTCGACCGCGAGCACCCCGTCGTCCACGCCGTCGAGCACGGCGGTCTGATTCTGCACGAGCGCGACGAGCTCCTCCGGTTGGACGCCGAGGGTCAGCCGCTCCCAGCGCCGCCGGAGCAGGTGGAACGCGACGACCGCCAGCGCGAGCGCACCGGCGGCGGTGCCTGCGATCATCGCCAGAAGCGGTGGCAGGTCGTCGAAGACGCCTGCCCGCTCGAACCCGACGCTGATCTCTCCCACCGGGGAGCCGGAGGCGTCACGGACCGGGACCTTCGCGCGCGCGGATTCGCCGAGCGTTCCGGTCTGCCAGTCGACCACCTCGGCGCCGGCGAGCACGGCCTCGTACGGCGTGCTGACCTCTTCGCCGATGCGGGAGGGGGTGGGATGAGCGAGACGGATGCCATTGTCGTCGGTGATCACGACGAACAGGGCGCCGGTGCGGGCGGTGACCTCGGACGCGAGGCGCTGCAGTTCGCCGTCGCGGAGTTCTTCTGCGTCGAGCGCTCCTTCGGCGAGCGAGATGCGGGCGACCTCGGCGCGAACCTGCGGATCCTCTGCCAGCGTGCGGGCGATGCCCAGAGCGGTCGACTCGGCCTCGGCGCGAAGCTGCTGCAGGGTGAGGAGCAGATACACGCCGGTGCACAGGGCGACGACGAGGGTCACCGTGGCGAGCTGGAGCAGCAGGGCACGCGTGGCGAACCGTGGTCTGGTCGACGTCGTCCTCGGCACCGCGCTTCTCCCGTAGTCCTTCGCGCAATATGCGCAGAACCCACGCTACGCGCACAACGCAAGGGAATGCGGGATACCGCTCCCTGAGCGCGCGGATTGCCTAGTCTCATCGGGATCCGTCACGGACGACGGAGCCACGACGAAGGAGTCAACGCGATGCCCGACGCACTCACCGGCCTGTTCGCGGCCGCCGAAGAGGCGCCAACCTACGACGTGGCGTTCGTGCCGCCCGAGTGGGTGCTGGTGCTCCTCGGATTCACGATGGTGCTCGCGTTCATGACGCTCATCATGACCAAGCGCCTCACCCCGATGGTCGCGCTGATCCTCGTACCGACCGTCTTCGGCCTCTTCGCGGGAGCAGGCCTCGGCCTCGGCGACATGATCCTCGACTCGATCGGCGCGATGGCACCGACCGCGGCCCTGCTGATGTTCGCGATCATGTTCTTCGGCATCATGATCGACGTGGGCCTGTTCGACCCGCTCATCCGGCTGATCACGCGCCTGCTCGGTGACGACCCGGCCAAGGTCGTGCTCGGCACCGCGATCCTCGCCGGAGCGGTGTCGCTCGATGGCGACGGTTCGACGACCTTCATCATCACGACCTCGGCGATGCTGCCCATCTACCTGCGTCTGGGGATGAGTCCCGTCGTGCTGACCTGCGTGGCCGGCCTCATGAACGGCACGCTGAACATCGTGCCGTGGGGCGGACCCACCGTGCGCGCCGCGACGGCCCTGGGGTTGCAGCCGACAGACATCTTCGTGCCGATGCTGCCGGCGCTCGGAGCGGGGATCGTCGTGACCCTCGGCTTCGCATGGATCCTGGGCCTGCAGGAGCGCCGGCGACTCGGTCGCCTGGATTCCGAGGGGCTGCTGGTCGGCGCCGACGGCGGGACGCTCTCCACGGTGCCGAAGATCTTCCGCGGGGCAGAGCCGAAGCCGGGTGCGCGCGCCTCGCTGCGCACCGGCAACCTCGTGGTCGTCGCCGGCGGACACGCTCCCGTCTCCGCCGCGAGCGTCGATCCCGCGGACACGGCCATGGCCGACACGATGCTGGACCCTGAACGGCCCACCCTCCGGCCGAAGCTCATCTGGTTCAACCTCGCTCTCACCGTCGCGGTCATGGTGCTGCTGGTGCTCGACATCCTGCCGCTGCCGTACGTGTTCATGGTGGGAGCGGGCCTCGCGCTCGTCATCAACTTCCGTGGCATCAAGGAACAGGCCTCGGAGATCGTCGCGCACGCACCGAGCATCGTGGGCGTGGTCTCCATGGTGATCGCCGCCGGAGTCCTGGTCGGCGTGCTCACCGGCACCGGGATGGTCGATGCGATGGCCACGTGGATCACCGACGTGCTCCCGCCGGCGCTCGGTCCGTTCCTCGCGCCGATCACCGGTGTGCTCTCGATCCCGTTCACGTTCTTCATGTCGAACGATGCGTTCTACTTCGGCATCCTCCCGGTGCTCGCCCAGAGCGCCGCGAACTTCGGCATCGATCCCGTGGAGATGGCGCGGGCGTCGATCACCGGCCAGCCCGTGCACCTGCAGAGTCCGCTGGTACCCGCCATCCTGCTGCTCGTGTCGCTCGCGAGCGTGAACCTGGGTGACCACCACCGCAAGGTGCTGTGGCGCGCCACGATCGTCTCGCTGGTCATGCTCGGCGTCGGCATCCTGACCGGAGCCGTCCCGTTCTTCGTGGCGCAGTGACGCTCCGGTGGTGGGGAGCGCGGACGCCGTGCTCCCCACCATCGTGCGTGCACAGCGCTATGCTCGGCCCGTGATCACTTTCCTGTTCCGCGGCCTGCTCTACGTGGTGTCCGCCGGTCTCGGCCTGATCGCCGCTGACCTCCTCCTCGACGGCTTCACGATCGAATGGGACAAGTGGTGGGGCTTCGTCATCTGCATCCTGATCTTCGCGATCCTGCAGAGCGTGCTCGCGCCCTGGGTCGGCAAGATGGCCAACCGCTACGCGCCGGTGCTGATGGGCGGTATCGGGATCTTCTCGACGCTGATCTCCCTCGTCGTCGTCGTGCTGCTGCCCATCGGCGGGCTGCGGATCACCGATCTGACCGGGTGGCTGCTCGGTGCGGTCATCGTCTGGCTGATCACGGCGCTCGGCAGCGTGCTGCTCCCGCTCCTCTTCCTGCGTAAGAAGGTCGCGGCGGTCAAGGGCCAACGCCGCTAGGGCGTGTTGCTAAAGTGGCTGTCCCTTTGTGGCTGTCGGATCAGCTCGTCTCGCTGTGCGTAGTCGGTATCGATGAAATTTGAAGGGCGAGAACAATCGCGGTTGGAGCTCGTCGCACTCCCCACAGTTGACGGACGCCGGGGTCTTGACCGGTTCAGTGTCGCGCTGATCAAGGGGGCGTCGTCGTTCGCTGAGCTGTTTGACGCATTCCAGCAGGTCGGCGCTGGACAGGTTGCCAATGGGCGCAGCTTCGTGACCTTGGACGACCTGAATCAGTGTCTCTATACGAGCGGACACGCAGCGAACGAGCACGGCTTCGGCGATGATCTTGATTACCCCGACGATAACGATGCGGAAGCGGTCGACGCGTACGAAGCAGCGCTCTTCGAAGCCACAGGGCGGGCGCTTCGCGATCTGGGCAGAATGGTTGCGTGGGAGCAGTTGCGTGGCGAGCTCACGACCAGCGAAACCGACATTGATGCGCTGTCGGACCTCAACCGCCAGCCTGATCTGCTGCTCGACGATGCGCATGTCGTGCAGTGCCTCCCCGGCCGGCATCATGACGATCTGCTTGCGAACATCCCAAACGGGTACTTCTCGGTTGACTGGAATCCATTTCAGCTCCGTGCGGTAGTGAAACGCATCTGCGAACGCCACAACTACGTGCTCTTCGGAATCGGCGCGTCGACGCTCGGGTTCGTCCGCCAACTCGACAGCACCACCGATCAAGACGTTCCGGCGTTGGTAGAGGACCTCAAACACCTCTATGGACAGCAGGAGAGCAGCGCTTGGCAGCGGCTAGAAGCCACGCTTGCCACCTCCCCGATATTGATACTCGGATACACCGAAGACTTTGCCCACCTTGTCGAGTAGTCGGCTCCGGGTTTCGTCGCAATCACGGTCCTGGTTGTCGGGCTGCTAGGCCGTATTGCTATAGGTGTGTGGTGCCTGGGCCCGGGCTGGTGGCTCGGCAAGATAGCGTGGCTGCATGCAGTTCAACGCCTTCGCGGTCTACTCGGCGGAGGTGGGCGTGACCGCTGAAGTCATCCCCGAGACCCAGAACAGCGACTATGAGTCCGGGATTGTCCAGATAGGCGAAGAGGCTTGGCATATTCGCACAGCGCGGAACACTCCGACCAAACCGGGGGCCTTCGTCGCGTTCTGGCAAAGGGACGCGGAGGGGAACACAGTGCCGTTCAGCGATGCCGATCCCGCAGCGGGGCTGCTTGTCTTCGTGGAACAGCATGATCAGCGAGGGGTGTTCCGGTTCACCAGCGCGCACCTGACAGCGCTCGGCGTCACGTCAGGAAGGCGGCCAGGCAAACGTGGGTTCCGGGTGTATCCGAGCTGGTGCGCGGGCTTGAATGCCCAGGCCGCGACCACGCAAAGCGCTCAAGCGCCCGCGTTTCAGGAGTTCTGAGCTCACCGGGTCGTCCAGCACCCGCGCCCACCCGCCCTGCTCGGACCACCGGTCGAAGGTCTTGTAGATCGTGTTCCAGCTCCCGAACCGGTCCGGAACATCCCGCCACGGCGCGCCCGTCCACGGTGCGCCGATCCGCCGGTGGCCGTCCCGTCGACTTCACGTTCGGGAACAGCGGGCCGATCACAGCCCAGGCCTCGTCAGAGATCGCATCACGCGACACGCATCCAACACCCGCCCACAAGGCGCCCGAAGGTGTCTGGCAACACCGCCTAGGGCGTCCGCCGTTCTCGTCTACTCAGATCGCGTAGAGGTCCGGCGCGGTGAGCAGAGCCCTGGTGTCCTCGCCGACCGTGCGATGACGCGGCTTCGCCGGCACTCCGACGAGGACGCTGTCGGCGGGGGCGTCACGAGTGACCACGGCGTTCGCACCGACCACGGAGCCGGCCCCGATCGTCACGGGGCCGAGGATCTTGGCGCCGGCGCCGACGGCCACTCCGTCTCCGAGCGTGGGGTGCCTCTTCCCGGAAGCGCGTGTGCGTCCGCCGAGCGTGACGCCGTGGTAGAGCATCACGTCGTCGCCCACCACGGCGGTCTCGCCGATGACCACGCCCATGCCGTGGTCGATGAAGAAGCGACGGCCGATGTTCGCGCCGGGGTGGATCTCGATCCCGGTCAGCCAGCGCGACACCTGGGAGCCGGCGCGTGCGAGCAGACGCAGGCGGCGCCGCCAGAGCGCATGCGAGACGCGGTGCGCCCAGACGGCGTGCAGCCCGGGGTAGAGCAGAGCGACCTCGACGGCGCTGCGCGCTGCCGGATCCCGAAGGCGTGCGGCCGCGATGTCCTCGCGCATCCGCCCGATCATGCCCATCGCCGGTCTCAGTCTTCGCGCAGATCCTCGAACAGCGCGGTGGAGATGTAACGCTCACCGGTGTCGGGGATCATGACGACGATCGTCTTGCCGGTGTTCTCCGGTCGGGCCGCGACCTTCAGTGCGGCGGCGACCGCGGCGCCGGATGACATGCCCACGAGGAGACCCTCCTTGGCCGCGAGCTCACGGGCGACGCGGATGGACTCGTCGAACTCGGCGGTGAGGATCTCGTCGAGCACCTCGCGATCGAGCACACCGGGGACGAAGTTCGGGCCGATACCCTGGATCTTGTGCGGGCCGGGGTGTCCTTCGGTGAGCACCGGGGAGTCCTTGGGCTCGACCGCGATCACCTGGATGCCGGGCTTCGCCGCCTTGAGCGCCTGCCCGGTCCCGGTGACGGTTCCACCGGTGCCGACGCCCGCGACCAGGATGTCGACCGCACCGTCGGTGTCGCGGAGGATCTCCTGCGCCGTGGTCTCGCGGTGGATCTGGGGGTTCGCGGCATTCTCGAACTGGCGGATCCAGATGGCGCCGGGAGTCTCGGCGACGATGCGCTTGGTCTCCTCGATCGCACCGCTCATGCCCTTGGTGGGGTCGGTGAGCACGATCTGCGCGCCGAACGCCTTCAGCAGGACCCGGCGCTCCTTCGACATGGAGGCGGGCATCGTCAGGATCACGCGGTAGCCGCGCGCGGCGCCGACCATCGCGAGAGCGATGCCGGTGTTGCCGCTCGTGGACTCCACGATGGTGCCGCCCGGCGTGAGCTCACCCGATGCCTCGGCGGCGTTGACCATGGCGATCCCGATGCGATCCTTCACGCTCGAGGCGGGGTTGTAGTACTCGAGCTTGGCGAGGACGGTCGCACCCAGTCCCTCGGTCACCCGGTTCAGGCGGACGAGCGGTGTGTTGCCGAACGCGGTCGTGATGTCGGAGTGGATGCCGGGCATGATGAGCCTTCCTGTGCGGGGTCGCTGCGGACCAGCCTAGGGGAGGGGTCCTATGGGGAGGCCTTTGTGACGGCCGCTCGCACTCTACGCTGGAAGGCATGTCTGACACCTCTCTCGCTGCGGTCGTCCGCACGGCGGCCCAGCGTCTGGCCGATGTCGGAGTGCCCGACCCTCTCGTCGACGCAGAGCTGCTCGCCGGCCACATCCTCGGACGACGACGCGGCGAGGTACAGGCGGCGATCGTCCGTGGCGACGGCATCGATGACGCAGCGGTGTCGGCGCTCGAGGAGGCCGTGACGCGGCGTGCAGCCAGGGAGCCGCTGCAGCACATCACCGGAACCGCGCCGTTCCGTCACCTCGAGCTCGCCGTCGGCCCCGGCGTCTTCGTACCCCGTCCGGAGACGGAGACCGTGGTGCAGTACGCGATCGACGCCCTGCTGAGCTCCCCGGAGTCCGCACCGGTCGGCATCGACCTCGGCACCGGCAGCGGGGCGATCGCCCTCGCGATGGCCACCGAGGTGCCGCACGCGCGCATCTTCGCCGCCGAGCTCTCCGAGGACGCGCATGCCTGGGCGAGCCGCAACGTCGCGGGAGTCGACAACCTCACGCTGGTGCTGTCCGACCTGGGGGAAGCCTTCCCGGAGCTCGACGGCACGGCCTCCGTGGTCATCTCGAATCCGCCGTATGTGCCCGATGCCGCCATTCCCCGCGATCCGGAGGTGCGGCTGTTCGACCCGGCCATGGCGCTGTACGGGGGAGAGGACGGTCTCGACATCGTGCGTGTGCTCAGCTCACGGGCCCTGCGGCTGCTGCGCCCCGGCGGTCTCCTCGTCATCGAGCACGGCGAACTGCAGGGCGAGTCGATCAGGGACCTCCTCACGGTCGACGGCTGGCGCGCACCGGCGACGCACCGGGACCTGACGCTCCGGGATCGCACCACCACCGCGCTCCGACCCTGATCAGCAACCTCCGAGCGTGCTCACCGGCCGCGCCGCATAGAATCGAACCGTCATGTCAACCATCTTCGACTGCAGCGACGAGTCGCAGCTCCTCGCCGGCATGCGCCACGCGCGCCAGGCGATCGGCCGTGGCGACCTCATCGTCATCCCCACAGACACGGTGTACGGCGTCGCCGCCGATGCCTTCTCCCCGGCCGCCGTCCAGCGCCTCCTCGATGCGAAGGGGCGCGGGCGGGATCAGCCGCCGCCCGTGCTGATCGGCACGAAGGAGACGCTCGCCGCCCTGGCCGAGTCCGTTCCGGAGCCGGTCGAGCGCCTCGTCGAGGCATTCTGGCCCGGCGGACTGACGATCGTGCTGCCCGCGCAGCCGTCGCTGGTGTGGGACCTGGGAGAGACTCTCGGCACGGTCGCGGTGCGCATGCCGGAGGGCCGGGTCGCCCTCGAACTGCTCGCGGAGACCGGCCCGCTGGCCGTCTCCAGCGCGAACCTCACGGGCGAAGCCGCGGCCATCTCGGCGTACGACGCCGAGAAGATGCTGGGTGACAGCGTCGCGGTCTATCTCGCAGACGGCCTGAGCAAGGACGGCATCGCGTCCACCATCGTGGATGCCACCTCGCTGGTGCGCCGCGGCGCGGATTCCGAACCCGGGACCGTACGCATCCTCCGTGACGGCGCCGTGACCAGGGAGCAGCTCCGGGAAGTCCTCGGCGACGTCCTCGAGCCCGAGGATCACGCCGGACACGAGCATGACCCTGAGCACGCGCAGGAGCAGGACGGGGATTCGTGAAGCAGTACCTCTTCACGATCATCCTCACCGCCGCGATCACGTTCGCGCTGACCTGGGCGGTGTGGAAGCTGAGCCTCCGGTTCAAGCTGTACCCCGCCATCCGCGACCGGGACGTGCACACCACCCCCAAGCCACGACTGGGCGGCGTCGCGATCTTCCTCGCCATCGCCGCGGCGTTCGGCTTCTCCGCGGTGAACCCGTTCTTCCAGAGCATCTGGGTGCCGCCGCAGACCATGTGGTCGATCCTCGGCGCGTCCCTGCTGATCGCGATCATCGGGGTCGTCGACGACCTCTGGGACATCGACTGGATGATCAAGCTCGGCGCGCAGTTCCTCGCTGCCGGCGTCATCACGGTCGGTGGGGGACTGCAGATCCTGTCTCTGCCGTTCGGTGACCTCATCGTGGTGTCGAGCTGGCTGAGCATCACGATCACGATGTTCGCGATCGTCATCGTGATGAATGCGGTGAACTTCATCGACGGGCTCGACGGGCTCGTCGCCGGTGTGTGCCTCATCTCGAACGGCGTGTTCTTCGCCTACTCCTACATCTTCACGCGCGACTCCGGCGCCTCCAGCTACTTCAACCTCTCGACCTTCATCGCCGCCGTCCTCATCGGAGCCTGCCTCGGCTTCCTGCCGCTGAACTGGAGCCCCGCGAAGATCTTCATGGGCGACTCCGGTGCACTGGTGATCGGCCTCCTGATGGCCACATCGGCGATCGCGATCACCGGGCAGATGGATCCGTCCGCCCTCGACCCCGAGCGGCTCGGGCGTTCCCAGCTGGTCGGCGCCTTCCTGCCGATCCTGCTCCCGCTGCTGGTGGTCCTGCTGCCGCTGCTGGACTTCGGACTCGCCGTGCTCCGACGCATGAGCGCGGGACGATCGCCGTTCTCGCCCGACCGGAAGCACCTGCATCACCGCATGCTCGATCTGGGTCACCGCGACCGTGACGCCGTGCTCATCTTCTACGCCTGGACGGCCGTGGTCTCCCTCGCCGTCCTGCTCATGTACGTCGGTGCCCGAGAGGACTGGCCCGGCCAGTACCTGCCGGGTGTCGGCTTCGGCATCGTGGGCATCGCCGCCTGCCTCGTCGTCACGCTGAGTCCCACCCGCCGCAGGAAGAGCGCAGCGGGCGCCGAACCCGATCCGACACCCGTGGAGTCCTGATGAGCCCGAGTCCTGTTTCCAGCACGCCGATCCTGCGTCGCACCCTCATCTGGTCGGCGGTCGCCACCGTGGTGCTCGCGATCATCGCCGGGGGCATCGGCTACCTCGTCGCTCAGGGGGAGGGGCTCGTCAGCGGTCTGCTCGGCGTGCTCCTGGCCGCCGTCTTCCTGGCGATCACCGGTATCAGCATCCTGATCGCGAACCGCTGGTACGGCGACCCGATCTACGTGCAGCTGTTCTTCGCCATCGTCCTGGGTGGCTGGCTGCTCAAGCTCGGGCTCTTCGTCGTCGCGATGATCATGCTCGCCGGTCAGCCGTGGCTGCAGCCGATGGTGTTCTTCCTGTCGATCGTGGCCGGCGTGCTGATGTCGCTCGCGATCGACGTCATCGTCCTCACGAGCATGCGGCTGCCCAACGTCAGCGACACGAACCTCCCGACGGAGGTTCCCGAAGACCGTGCGCCCGGCTCGGCGAATCACATCGGAGACGGACCCGTCGAGGGTGGCCAGCGGTCTTAGGCGACCCTCAGATTCTGATACTGTTGATACGTGCCCGCCGCTCGCCCGCGAGCGCTTGCGCTGTGTAGCACACCGACCATCGTCGCCCCGGTTTAGACCGGTGCCCCGAAGCTGGAGCCCGCGCTGTTTAATCTTGCTGCGACCCTGACCCCCCGACTCGCCTCCGACGGCGAGTTCCACGGCCCTTCGATCGACGATTTCTTTCCGGAGATCCTCTTCCACGTAGGCCCCATCCCCGTCAACCGGATCCACCTGGTCCAGTTGCTCGCGGTGATCGCCGTGGTTCTGATCCTCTGGCTCGGCACTCGCCGTATGAAGGTCGTCCCCGGCCGCTTCCAGAGCCTGGTGGAGATGGGGCTCGGCTTCGTCCGGACCAACGTCGCCCACGACATGCTCGGTCGCAAGGACGGCGATCGCTTCCTGCCGATCCTGACCACGATCTTCTTCATGGTCCTGTTCATGAACATCACGGGCATCATCCCGTTCCTGAACATGCCGGGAACGGCGATCGTCGCGGTGCCGCTCACGCTGGCCGTCGTCAGCTACGTGACCTTCATCTACGCCGGCATCAAGCGACACGGCTTCAAGTTCTTCAAGAACTCCCTGTTCCCGCAGGGTGTGCCGGTCGCCGCGATGCCGATCGTCGCGATCATCGAACTCATCTCGACGTTCATCCTGCGCCCCGTCACGCTGACGCTGCGTCTTCTCATGAACCTCGTCGTCGGGCACATGATCCTGGTCCTCGCGTTCTCCGCGACCCAGTTCTTCTTCTTCACCGCAGGTGGCGGCTGGGCCGCACTCGGTGTCGGAACCCTCGCCTTCGGTGGCGCCTTCACTCTCTTCGAGATGCTGGTCGCGGTCCTCCAGGCATACGTCTTCACCGTCCTCACCGCGGTCTACATCCAGCTCGCGGTCGCAGAAGAGCACTGAGCGGGCAGGCATCAGCCTTCCCACCCAACGAAAGGAAAAACCCGTGGACGCTACTACGGTTCTCGCTGAAATCAACGGTCACCTCGGAGCGGTCGGCTACGGCCTCGCAGCCATCGGCCCGGCCATCGGCGTCGGCATCGTCGTCGGCAAGACCATCGAGGGTGTCGCTCGTCAGCCCGAGCTGGCCGGTCGTCTCCAGGTCCTCATGTGGATCGGTATCGCCTTCACCGAGGCGCTTGCGTTCGTCGGCATCGCCGTCGCATTCATCCCCTTCCCGTAATCCTCACCGACTTCTGAAGGAGACAGGATGCTGAACGCTCTTGTCACGAACCTCGCAGCAGAGGGTGAGCCGAACAACCCCCTCATCCCTGCGTGGTACGACATCATCTGGTCGGGCCTCTGGTTCATCGTCATCCTCGTCGTCGTCTGGAAGGTCGCCCTTCCCCGTCTGACGAAGATGCTCGACGAGCGGTCCGCCGCCATCGAGGGCAACATCGCCAAGGCCGACGAGGCGCAGAAGCAGGCGGAGGCGGCACTCGAGGAGTACACGCGTCAGCTCGCTGAGGCGCGCACCGAGGCCGGTGAGATCCGCGAAGCCGCCCGTGAGGACGGCAAGAAGATCGTCGCCGAGGCGAAGGAGTCTGCGACCACCGAGGCCGCACGCATCACCGCCACCGCGCACACGCAGATCGAAGCGGAGCGTCAGACCGCTCTCGTCTCGCTGCGCAGCGAGGTCGGAACCCTCGCGATCGACCTCGCCGGTGGCGTGGTCGGCGAGACGCTCTCCGACGACGCGCGTGCGACGGCTGTCGTCGATCGCTTCCTCGCCGAGCTCGAGGCATCCGAGAAGGCGGCTCAGTAATGGGCAGCGCGACCACTCAGGCACTCGCGGCATCCATCAAGACGCTTGCCGCAGCGAAGGACGTCACTCTCGACACCGCACGGGAGCTGTTCGCTGCCGCGCATGCCGTGAGTGCATCGTCCCAGCTGAGCGGCGCGCTTGCTGATCCTTCCGCTCCCGCCGCGGCCCGACAGGATGTCGTCGCCGCGGTGTTCGGCGGGTTCTCCGCAGGTGCCCAGGGTGTCCTGAAGACCGTCGTCGCAGAACGCTGGTCCAACGCGGGCGAACTCGTCGACGGTATCGAGGAGCTCGCGATCCGCGCGGCAGCGATCGCCGAGCCCGGAACGGACATCGAGGGGGAGCTCTTCGGCTTCTCCCGGGTGATCGCGGCCAACCCCGAGCTCGAACTCGCTCTGGGTAGCCGCGTCGGCGGAGAAGACGCCAAGAGTGCGCTCGTCGAGCGTCTCCTGGCCGAAGGCTCCACCGGCTCCGCGACGACGCTGATCATCACGTCGCTCGTGCGCGAGCCGCGCGGGCGTCGAGTCCGACGGCTGCTGAACCGGGCGATGAGTGTCGTCTCGAGCCAGCGCGGTCGAGTGGTCGCCACGGTGCACACCGCAGCCGCCCTCACAGACGCACAGCGCGCCCGTCTCACCGACTCGCTCTCGCGTCGCTACGGCGGTCAGGTATCGCTCAACGTCGTCATCGACCCTGCCGTCGTCGGAGGCCTGCGCGTGCAGATCGCCGATGACGTCATCGACGGCAGCATCTCCGCACGACTCGCCGACCTTCGCCAGAAGCTCGCGGGCTAACACGACTTCGCGCGGGGAACCGCGCACCCAGATACAAAGGGAAGACAATGGCAGAACTATCGATCAGCCCCGACGTCATCCGTGACGCGCTGAAGGACTTCGCCGCAGCATACGAGCCCTCCGGGGCCGGGGCGACCGAGGTCGGCACCGTCATCGACGCGGCCGACGGCATCGCGCACGTCGAGGGACTGCCCGGCGTCATGGCGAACGAGCTCGTCATCTTCGCCGACGGCACCAAGGGTCTCGCGCAGAGCCTGAACGAGCACGAGATCGGTGTCGTCGTCCTCGGCGAGTTCACCGGTGTCGAGGCGGGTCAGGAAGTCACCCGCACCGGCGAGGTCCTCTCGGTTCCGGTCGGCGACGGCTACCTCGGCCGCGTGGTCGACCCGCTCGGCAACCCGATCGACGGACTCGGCGCGATCGAGACCGAGAGCGTCCGCGCCCTCGAGCTCCAGGCGCCCGGCGTCATGCAGCGCAAGTCGGTGCACGAGCCGATGCAGACCGGCATCAAGGCCATCGACGCGATGATCCCCGTCGGTCGTGGACAGCGTCAGCTGATCATCGGCGACCGCCAGACCGGTAAGACGGCCATCGCGATCGACACGATCATCAACCAGAAGGCCAACTGGGAGTCGGGCGACGTCAACAAGCAGGTTCGCTGCATCTACGTCGCGATCGGTCAGAAGGGCTCGACCATCGCTTCGGTGAAGGGCGCCCTCGAAGAGGCCGGTGCGCTGGAGTACACCACGATCGTGGCTGCTCCCGCATCCGACCCCGCCGGCTTCAAGTACCTGGCTCCCTACACGGGTTCTGCCATCGGCCAGCACTGGATGTACGGCGGCAAGCACGTCCTCATCATCTTCGACGACCTGTCGAAGCAGGCTGAGGCCTACCGCGCCGTGTCGCTCCTGCTGCGCCGCCCGCCGGGCCGTGAGGCCTACCCGGGTGACGTCTTCTACCTGCACTCGCGTCTGCTCGAGCGTTGCGCGAAGCTGTCCGACGAGCTCGGCGCCGGTTCCATGACGGGTCTCCCGATCATCGAGACCAAGGCGAACGACGTCTCGGCCTACATCCCGACCAACGTGATCTCGATCACCGACGGCCAGATCTTCCTCCAGTCCGACCTCTTCAACGCGAACCAGCGTCCCGCGGTCGACGTGGGTATCTCGGTCTCGCGAGTCGGCGGTGACGCTCAGGTCAAGTCGATCAAGAAGGTCTCCGGAACGTTGAAGCTGGAGCTGGCGCAGTACCGCTCCCTCGAGGCGTTCGCGATGTTCGCGTCCGACCTCGACGCGGCTTCGCGTCGTCAGCTCTCCCGCGGTGCGCGTCTGACCGAGCTGCTCAAGCAGCCGCAGTACTCGCCGTACCCCGTCGAGGAGCAGGTCGTCTCGATCTGGGCCGGCACCAACGGCAAGCTCGACTCGATCGAGGTCTCGGACGTCCTGCGCTTCGAGCGCGAGCTCCTGGACTACCTGCGTCGCAACACCAAGGTTCTCGAGACGCTCCGCGACACCAACGTCCTCGATGACGCCACGGTCGCAGAGCTCGAGAAGCAGACGGATGCCTTCATCCTGGAGTTCCAGGGTGGCAAGGGACACGCCATCGGCGCCCCGGGTCACGAGGAGCACGCTGCAGCCGAGGCTGAGGACGTCAACCAGGAGAAGATCGTCAAGGGTCGTCGCGCGTAACCGCGTGAGGTACTGACATATGGGCGCTCAACTCAGGGTCTACAAGCAGAAGATCTCTTCTGCTCAGACGACCAAGAAGATCACGAAGGCGATGGAACTCATCGCGGCTTCGCGCATTCAGAAGGCGATGGCACGCGTCAAAGCGTCCACCCCCTTCGCGCGAGCCGTGACGAGGGCCGTGTCGGCCGTCGCGACGCACTCGAACGTGGATCACCCGCTGACCCGCGAGTCCGAGAACATCACCCGCTCCGCGGTCGTGATCTTCTCCTCGGACCGTGGTCTCGCCGGAGCCTTCAACTCGCAGATCCTCCGTGAGGGTCTCGAGGTCGCAGAGCTCCTGCGCGAGCAGGGCAAGGAGCCGGTCTTCTACCTCATCGGTCGCAAGGCCGTCGGATACTTCCAGTTCCGACGCCTCGCCGCCGCTGCGGAGTGGACCGGCGACACGGACACCCCGTCGTTCCACACCGCGGAGGAGATCTCCGCGACGCTTCTCGAATCCTTCTCCCGCGGGGGACAGGACGGCGGCGTCGATGAGATCCACCTCGTGTACAACCGTTTCGTCAGCATGATGACGCAGTCGCCCGAATCCGTGCGTCTGCTCCCGCTGGAGATCACGGAAGCCGATGAGTCGGAAGCCGGTAACACCGTTTACCCGCTGTACGAGTTCGAGCCGGATGCCGAGACCGTTCTCGACGCGATCCTGCCGGTGTACATCCAGAGCCGCGTCTTCAACGCTCTCCTGCAGTCGTCTGCCGCGAAGCAGGCGGCGACGCAGAAGGCGATGAAGTCGGCCAGCGACAACGCCGACAAGCTCATCACCGACTACACCCGTCTGCGCAACAACGCGCGCCAGGCGGAGATCACGCAGCAGATCGCCGAGATCGTCGGCGGTGCCGACGCCCTCTCGAGCAAATAGACCATCAGGAAAGAGACGAAAATGACCCTCACCGCTCCGGCTGACCAGCCGGCGACCGCGGTCGTCGGGCGCGTCGCACGCGTCAACGGTCCGGTTGTCGACATCGAGTTCCCTCATGACTCGATCCCCGACATCTACAACGCGCTGAAGACCACGATCGCGATGGGCGAAGAGTCCACCGAGATCACGCTCGAGGTCGCTCAGCACCTCGGCGACGACCTCGTCCGCGCCATCGCCCTGAACCCGACCGACGGCATCGTCCGCGGCCAGGAAGTCCGCGACACCGGTGAGGCCATCTCGGTCCCCGTCGGCGACGTGACCAAGGGCAAGGTGTTCAACGTCATCGGCGAGGTGCTCAACCTCGAGCCCGGCGAGACCATCGAGGTCACCGAGCGCTGGCCGATCCACCGCAAGGCGCCGAACTTCGACCAGCTCGAGTCCAAGACTCAGATGTTCGAGACCGGCATCAAGTCGATCGACCTTCTGACCCCGTACGTGCTGGGTGGAAAGATCGGTCTGTTCGGTGGCGCCGGTGTCGGCAAGACCGTCCTCATCCAGGAGATGATCCAGCGCGTCGCGCAGGATCACGGTGGTGTGTCGGTGTTCGCCGGTGTCGGTGAGCGCACCCGTGAGGGCAACGACCTCATCCACGAGATGGAAGAGGCGGGCGTCTTCGACAAGACGGCCCTCGTCTTCGGCCAGATGGACGAGCCGCCGGGAACGCGTCTGCGCGTCGCCCTGTCGGCTCTGACGATGGCGGAGTACTTCCGTGACGTGCAGAAGCAGGACGTGCTGCTCTTCATCGACAACATCTTCCGCTTCACGCAGGCCGGTTCCGAGGTCTCCACGCTGCTGGGCCGCATGCCCTCCGCCGTGGGTTACCAGCCGAACCTCGCCGACGAGATGGGTGTGCTCCAGGAGCGCATCACCTCGACGCGCGGTCACTCGATCACCTCGCTGCAGGCGATCTACGTGCCCGCCGATGACTACACCGACCCGGCTCCGGCGACCACGTTCGCCCACCTCGACGCGACGACCGAGCTCTCTCGTGAGATCGCCTCGAAGGGTCTGTACCCGGCCATCGACCCGCTGACCTCGACGTCGCGCATCATGGACCCCCGCTACTTGGGCGAGGACCACTACCGCGTCGCCACGACGGTCAAGCAGATCCTCCAGAAGAACAAGGAACTGCAGGAGATCATCGCCATCCTCGGTGTCGATGAGCTCTCCGAGGAAGACAAGATCGTCGTGTCGCGTGCACGTCGCATCCAGCAGTTCCTCTCGCAGAACACCTACATGGCCAAGAAGTTCACGGGCGTCGAGGGTTCGACCGTCCCGCTGAAGGAGACCATCGAGTCGTTCGACGCCATCACCCGCGGTGACTTCGACCACGTGGCCGAGCAGGCCTTCTTCAACGTCGGTGGCATCTCCGACGTCGAAGAGCAGTGGGCGAAGATCCAGAAGGAGAACGGCTGACCATGGCGCTGCACGTCAGCCTCGTCTCCGCTGATGCGGAGGTCTGGACGGGAGAGGCGAGCCTCGTGGTCGCCAAGACCGTCGAGGGTGAGATCGGCTTCATGACCGGCCACGAGCCGGTGCTGGCCATCCTCGCCGAGGGCCAGGTTCGCATCACCCAGTCGGATGGCACCAAGGTGCTGGCCAACGCGCAGGACGGGTTCCTCTCGATGGAGGGCGACACCCTGACGATCGTTGCCGGCAACGCGGCTCTCATTGCCTAGCAGTACCTGTTTCACGCGTCCGCCTCGGCACCCGCACGGGTTCCGAGGCGGACGCGTCTGTATCCACCGAGGTTTCATGAAGATCCTGCTCCCTCCGTCGGAGACCAAACACGAGGGTGGCGACGGTTCCCCTCTCGATCTCGACTCGCTGGTGCTTCCGTCGCTCAACGAACGGCGGTCGGCGGTCCTCGAGGCACTGATCGACCTCGCCTCCGATGAAGAGGCCGCACGACGCGTGCTCAAGCTGAGCGAGCGGCAGAGGGGGGACATCGCGCACAACAGGGCGCTTCGATCGTCGCCCACCATGCCGGCGATCGACCGGTACACGGGCGTGCTGTTCGATGCGCTCGATGCGCGTTCCCTCTCCGCGGTCTCCCGACGGTGGCTGGGAGAGCACGTGTGGATCCACAGTGCTCCGCTGGGCCCGGTCGGTGCCCTCGACGCTCTTCCCGCCTACCGTCTCGCGGCGGGGACCTCACTCCCCGGACTCCCGGCGCTTCGCCGGCACTGGGCCGAAGCCACCTCCGCCGCGATCGCCGAGGCCGACCCGTCGTTCGTCCTCGACCTGCGCAGCGAGGCCTACGTCGCACTCGGACCCGTACCGGGGTCCGTCTCCTCCGCGTACGTGCGGGTGGTGACCGCACACGGAAGAGCCCTCAACCACTTCAACAAGAAGTCGAAGGGTCTCCTCGTGCGCGCGATCGCCGAGGACCGGCCTCGTGTCAGCTCGCTCCGTGGCCTTCGCGCGTGGGCGCAGAAGCGAGGGATCGTCTTCCGCGACGGCGCAGAACCGGGCACTCTCGAGCTCGTCGTCGAGGAGTGAGTCGCCTCAAGGCGACGCAGCCGGCTCGTTCGCGGACGGGTGGTGATCTGAACGCGCCCGACGGCGAAAGAGATCTGCGGGGAAACCCCGTGACGCGCTAGTGTGATCAGCGCATGATGCCGCATCATGAATTTTCTGGAGGGAACTATGGACGATTACTACGGCTATGGCGGCCTATCAGGTGGCGCGCTGGTCGCGTTGATCCTGGTCTACACGATCCTGCCACTCGCCATCTACGCGCTCTACTCGTGGTTCTACATGAAGATCTTCGAGAAGGCGGGAGTGCAGGGCAAGTGGCGCGCCTGGGTGCCCGTCTACAGCACCATGATCTTCTACAAGCTCGGTGACCTGAGTCCCTGGCTCGTTCTGTACCTGATCGGTGGCGGTATCATCGGCTCGATCATCCCGTTCCTGGGATGGTTCCTGATCCTCCCGCTGATCGGTATCGCCGGTCGCGTCGTCGACCTGATCGCCGCATGGCGGGTCGGCCTGAAGCTGCAGAAGGACGCCGTCTGGGTCGTTCTGTACTTCTTCCTCCCGCCGGTGTGGCTCGGCATCAACGCGTTCGACAAGTCGCGGTGGAACGCGGGCATCCAGCCCGCCTCCTGGGCAGCGAACAGCCTGCTCGGCGACCGCACGGTGTGGGACGGGATCCCCGCTCAGGCATCGGCTGCGGCTCCGCAGGCCGGCTACGGCGCTCCCCAGGGCTACGCACCCCCCGCGCAGGGCTACGCGCCGCCGGCCCAGCCCGGCTACGCGCCGCCCGCTCAGCCCGGCTACGCACCGCCCGCTCAGCCCGGCTACGCACCGCCTGCAGGCCCCGCAGCTCCGGCGACCGGCGCACCGGTTCCCCCGGTTCCGCCGACCACGCCGCCGGCTCCTCCCGCGGCGCCGGCGACCCCGCCTGCACCTCCGACCGCGCCGCCTGCAGCTCCGCCGGCACCGCCTGCAGCTCCGCCGGCACCGCCTGCAGCTCCGCCGGCACCGCCCGCAGCTCCGCCGACCGACCCCACGCAGCCTCCGGCGTGATCGTCTGACACAGGGCCCTCGACTCCGGTCGAGGGCCCTGTGCCGTCTCGGGTGGTAGACGATCCTCAGCGGCCGCTAACGTGGATGACATGATCTTGTCGCAGCGCCGCGTGGGTGCTTCCGGTCTCCTCGTGTCCTCCCCGGGCCTCGGCTGCAACAGCTTCGGACGTGCCGTCACGGCGACCCCTCATCCGGTCGTCATCGACGAGTTCTTCCCGTTGCCGGTGGATGCTGGAGCCCAGGGGTGATCGAGGTGCGCGCGACTTCTACTACGATGTGTTGTGAGTATCCTGCGACCGTCCGATCCGCCGCAGGCCCATCGGAGGCAGCACGTGGCTGAGACGAAGACGCACCGAATCACGGTTGCGCAGCGCCCGCTGCTGCTGTCGTGGTCCGGGATCACCGATCAAGGCCGACGCCGCGAGACGAACCAGGACGCTTTCCTGGCCGACTACCCGCTGTTCATCGTCGCCGACGGGATGGGTGGTCATGCCGGTGGCGAGATCGCCAGCCAGAGCACGGTCGCGCGCTTGCAGGCCGTGGTCTCCTCCGGCAAGGTCGATGGGCCGTCGATCGAGAATGCGCTCGAGCTGGCTGTCGGTGACATCGCCGACCACCCGGAGACGACCGACGAAGGCACCGGGACGACGCTCACGGGGGTCTACTTCGACTCCGACGGTGACGAATCCCGCTGGATCGCACTGAACATCGGCGATTCCCGGGTGTATCTGCTCCGTGACGATCGACTCGTGCAGATCACGACAGACCACTCGGTCGTGCAGGAACTCATCACGGCGGGCAAACTCAGCCCGGAAGAGGCCGAAGGGCATCCGTACAGCAACGTGATCACCCGCGCGGTGGGAGCGAGCGAGCTCACGGCCCCCGACTACGTCTCCATCGACGTGCGCGCGGGGGACCGCTTCGTCATCTGCTCCGACGGTCTCACCAAAGAGCTCACCGACTACGGCATCCAGCACTTTCTCCGGGAACACCACGACCCGGGCGCTGCCGTCGATGCGATGCTCGCGGCAGCTCTGGAGAACGGCGGACGGGACAACGTCACGCTCATCATCGTGCAGGTGACGGCAGAAGAGGACTCGTCCTCCCCAATCGAGAACACCGCGGAGTAACCGTCCCGCGCTGTGGACAGCGCTCACCCCAGGATCGCGATGCGATCCACTGGGGGAATGGACTCCCTTCCGATCGTACTTCCGACGGCTCCGGCCGCCTCGCGTCGTGCCTCGCTGCCGTTAATGGCGGTGCTCGTGCCGATCGCTGCGGGCGTGGTGCTGTGGGCGGTCACCGGCTCGCTGCTCGCGCTCTGCTTCGCGGCGTTGGGGCCCCTGATGATCGCGGCCTCGCTCGTCGACTCGGCACGCACCCGGCGTCGCGAGCGCCGACAGGGTGCGCAGCGGAACGAAGCGGAGTGGGGCGAAGCCGAGGCAGAGCTGCTCCGTCGGCACAGCGACGAGCGCGAGTCGCTCTGGCAGCGGCGCCCCGACGCGGCTAACTGCATCGCGCAGCCGCCCCTTCGTGGCGCTCAACCGTTCGACGTGACCACGCCTGTCGTCGTCGGCGCAGGCGTGGCGACCAGTGAGGTGCGCTGCAGTCGCGGGGATGATGCGCGTGGACGGGAGTTCCGCGAACGATGCGGCGTCGTCGAGGATGCGCCTATCGCGGTGCCGATCGGTGGAGGCATCTGTCTCCGAGGCCCACGACCGCTGACCCAGGCGGCGGCGAGGGCCCTGATCGTGCAGCTGTGTCTGCGCTTCAGCGCCGCGCAACTATCCCTGGTCGGCTCAGATCCGGGCGGTACCGCCCTCGCCGCCTACGGGCTCGAGAGTCTCCCGCATACCCGACGTGGGCATCGAGGCGGCTTCCGGGTGGGGGTCGCGTCGATCGGCGAGAGACGGCCGCAGGCGGATGCCATGATCTGGCTGGCCTCGGTCGAGGAAGACGTGCCAGAGGGCATCACGACGGTCATCGACATCATCGAACCGCGACGGGGGACATTACGCACCCCGAGCGGCTCGGCCCCTATCGCCGTCGAGTGCTTGTCGTTCGCACAAGCAGGCGCCGTGGGTGCAGAGCTCGCGCATCGGGGCGACGAGGTCGAGGTGCTCCCCGACGCGGTGTCGCTTTCGGAGCTCGCGCAGCCTCAGGACGCCGACGGATTGGCCGCGACGATCGGACGCGGTGAGCGGGGGAGCATCACGGTCGACATCGTCGGCGACGGCCCGCACGCGATCGTGACCGGGATGACGGGGACGGGCAAGAGCGAGCTGCTCGTCAGCTGGGTCACGGCCATCGCGTCGGTGAACGGACCGGACCGCGTGAACTTCGTGCTGGCCGACTTCAAGGGCGGCACCGCATTCGAGCCGTTGCGCGCGCTGCGGCAGGTGGTCGCCGTCATCACCGACCTCGACGAGGAAGGCGCCAGGCGCGGCGTCTCCAGCCTCACCGCGGAGCTGCGGCGGCGAGAGGCAGTGCTGGCCGCTGCCGGAGTTCGTGATGTGCGTGATGTCTCGATGCCGCGGCTGGTCATCGTGGTCGACGAGTTCGCGGCCCTGCTTTCAGAACACCCCGACCTGGGCGCGGTGTTCACCGACATCGCAGCCCGCGGCCGCGCGCTCGGCATGCATCTCATCATCGGCACGCAGCGTGCGTCCGGGATCATCAGAGACGCACTGGCCGCGAACTGCCCGCTTCGCATCAGTCTGCGGGTCGGAGACGTCGCAGACAGCCGACTCATGATCAGCACGGACGCGGCGGCGATGCTCGCGGGCGACGCGAGCGCACGCGGGCACGGACTTGTGCGGCGGCCTGCGGACGACGAGCCCGTCGCGGTCCGCGTCGCCTTGACCGGGGCGGCCGATCTGAGGGACGTCGGCATGCGGTGGGCGGACGCAGATGCGCCGCCCAGCCCGTGGCTTCCCGCACTGCCTGCCGTCCTCCGGCTCGCAGAGGTCATCGACGACGTCGGGCCGTCGCCCGATACGGTCGTCCTCGGTCGCGCCGACGACCCCGGTCGCCAGTCGCAGCCAGCGATGCTGCTGCGGTGCGGAGACGAGCGAGGACTCGCGCTTCTCGGTGCGCCCGGCTCCGGCCGTACCTCGGCGCTGAGGACGGTCGCGGCGCAGCGGCGCGACGCCTTCTGGCTGCCGAGCGACCCCGAAGACGCGTGGGATCTGCTCGCCGCATGGGCGGACGGGCGGGAGCGTCCTCCTGCGGTCGTGCTGGGCGACGACCTGGACGCGCTCACGGCCGCTCTGCCACCGGAGTACGGCCAGCAGTTCGTCCACCGCTGGGAGCAGGTGCTTCGTGCAGCGCGGGGGACGACCTTCCTCCTGAGCGCGACCAGGGCGAGCGGAGCGCTGGGACGGGTGCTCGATCTGCTGCCGCGTCGAGTGCTGTTGCGCATGCCGAACCGCGTGGAGCATCTGGCGGCTGGGGGAGAGCCGTCGGGTTTCGTGCGCGACCGCGCTCCCGGGCGAGGCAGGATGGGCGACCACGAAGTACAGGTGGCCTGGGTCGACGAAAGCGAAGTCCACAGGACCGCGGCACCGGCGATGGCGGCGTGGGCTCCGACATCTGCGATCACTGGCGTCGTCAGCCCCGGGGCCGAGGAAGTGATCGCCAGGATGCGCGACGCGCATCCTGCATGCGAGGTGGTGGCCGTCGGCACCGAGCCCAAAGGTGTGGGACCTCGGTGCATCGTGGTGGCGGATGCGGAGACGTGGCAGCGCAACTGGCCCGTGTGGCAGCGCGTCAGGTCAGTCGGTGAGGTGCTCATTCGCTGCGAGCACCCGGCCGACCTCCGTCAACTGGTCGGCGCGCGCGATCTTCCGCCGTACGCGCGCCCGCATGCAGGCCGGGCGTGGTCGGTGATCGGCGCGCGTTCGCCGAGACGTGTCCACCTCGCCGAGCTGTCGCCGGCATGAGCATCCTCGCCCGCGGCGGAGAGGAAGACGCGGCGTCAGATCCCGGCACCGGGACGGATGGCACCGACGTCCGCTCCGCCGCCGAGCACGGCGAGCGGCAGCGCGCCGCTGAGAGCCGCGACGTCGGCGTCGCTCAGCCCTCCCGCGCGGGCGAGAAGAGTTGCGGCCACGATCGTCGAGGCGCGAGTGGCCCCGTCGAGCATCTTCAGCGCCACGGTCGTTCCGTTGGGGGCGACCATCACCATGACGCCCTCGGCGCCGTACTTGGTGAACACGCCGAGCGTCTCCGTCGCGATGGTGTCGGGGCGGCCTGGGCCCTCGATCGTCCAGGGGTTCTCGCGCACCGCGCGGACGAGGGAGCCGGCCACCCGGTGAAGAGCGAAGGGCGAACGATCCGAAGCGGTGCCGATGCGGTGGATCGCGCGCGCCAGACCGGTCAGCGTCATGGCGTGGACCGGCGCGCCGCACCCGTCGATCGCGGTGTGCGCGATCTTCTCGCCCGTGAGGCGCTCGACGACGTCGCGGATGTGCTGCTGCAGAGGATGAGAGGGATCGAGGTAGCCAGCGGTCGGCCAGCCCGTCGCCACACAGGCGCGCAGCATCGCGGCATGCTTGCCGGAGCAGTTCATGCGCACCCGCGTCGGCTCACCATGTTCACGAACGAGCTCATCGCGTGTCGCGGAATCGCTCGGCCAGGCGGCGGGACAGCCCAGGGCGTCCTCCGTGAGACCGCCCTCGGTGAGGATGTCGCGTACCACCGAGGCGTGACGGTCGGTACCGATGTGGCTCGCCGTCGAGATCGCCAGCTGCTCACCCTCGAGCACCGCGCCGGCGGTGATGCAGGCGATGGCCTGCAGGGGCTTGAGGCTGGAGCGCGGCAGGATCAGCGCATCGGCATTGCCGTGACGGGCGACGACGTCGCCGTCGGGGGAGAGCACGACGGCCGCACCGGCGTGGCGGGATTCGACGAATCCGCTCCTCTCGACGACGGCGAGTTCCACGGAATCCTGAACGGTGAGAGTCTCCAGCACCCGTCAACTCTAGCCCGGGGTGTGCGCCGTCTCACGTCGTGTCGGAGGAGCCTGACAGACTGATCCCATGGCAGAGACGACCTCGCGCACTCTCGGTGAACACCACTATGCGCTCACCGCGACGTGGACCGGCAACACCGGCACCGGAACCACCGGCTACCGGGACTACCGCCGCGACGTGACGATCGAGGTCGGCGGAAAGCCCGATCTGCTCGCGTCAGCGGACAAGCCGTTTCGCGGTGACCCCTCACGATGGAATCCGGAAGACCTTCTGCTGGCATCCCTCTCGGAGTGTCACCTGCTGTCGTATCTGCACGCGTGTGTCACTGCCGGCGTCGTCGTGGTGTCCTACCGTGACCGCGCGAGCGGAGTGATGCGCGAAGACGGCGCAGGCGGTGGCTCGTTCGTGGAGGTGCTGCTGCGCCCAGAAGTCGTCGTCGCCGAGGCCTCGATGGTCGAGGCGGCCGAGCGGGCGCACACCCAGGCGAACGAGTGGTGCTTCATCGCGAATTCGATGAACTTCCCGGTGCGTCACCAGGCGACGGTCAGCGCTCTCGCCTGACCACGCGCCCGGCCACGGGCTCCCGCCGCGTCAGCGACGTTCGTGCGGCAGAGCCTGCTTGATCTTCTCGATCGTGCCCTGCGCAGGTGCCTCGTTGTACGCGCCCGCGAGCTCCTGGCCGGAGAGACCGTGGATCGCGGCCATGATCTGATCCGTGGCGAGTCGACGCGCCCGTCCGCTGGTCGCCGGACCGTGCGGGGAAAGGTCGAGCGGTTCGCCGAAGCGCACCGTGATGCGCTCCTTGAGCGTGGGCATCTTCGCCCCCACCGGCATCACCTTGTCGGTGCCGATCAGACCGACCGGGACCACGGGTGCGCCGGTCTGGAGCGCGAGGAACGCGACGCCCGTGCGGCCCTTGTACAGTCGGCCGTCGGTGGAGCGGGTGCCCTCCGGGTACAGCGCGACCGCGAGTCCCTCGTCGAGGAGCTGACGCTGCAGGTCTAGAGCGTCCAGGGCGGCCTGTCCGGCGCCGCGGCGCACCGGGATCGCACCGATCGACTCGAAGAACGTCTTGCTCATCCAGCCCTTGAAGCCGGTGCCCTCGAAGTACGTCGACTTCGCAAGGAAGTGCACCGGACGGGGTGCGGCGACCGGGATCGCGATCGAGTCGATGAAGGACAGGTGATTGCTCGCGAAGATGACGGGACCGCTCAGGGGGACGTTCTCGCGCCCTTCGATCCGGGGACGGTACACCAGCCGAGCGAGAGGGGTGATGAGGCTGCGGCCGAGCGTGTAGGCGAACCCGGCGTGACGCGGCTTCGTCGTCTCCTCTGACGAGGCTTCCTCCGGTGACGAGGATTCGGGCTCGACGGACTGCTCAGAGGTCATCAGAGCAGATTACTCCCGGATCCATGCCAGCGTGGGAATGAAGACTTGCGCCGCGCCTCCCAGCGCGAGCAAAGGGGTATGAGGCAGGATGGAGTTTCCTGCCCGCGATCCCGAGGTCTCACTGTGCGCAAGCGTCCGCTCATCGTTCTGTCCACTGTCGCCGCGGCGACCCTTCTGCTGGCGGGCTGTGCCGGTGGCGCTGCGCCGGAGAGCTCCGGCACGCCTTCGCCGAGCGCGTCCAGCGGATGTCTGCTGAACGCGCAGCCCGGTGCGACGTCCGACGCGGTCGTCGTCGACGGCGAAGGCCTCGACGCGAAGGTCACCGTCCCGGCGGACGCGCCGTTCGCCGACGTGGAGCGCACGATCATCTCCAAGGGCGACGGCGACGAGGTCGTCGCGAACGACCTCGTGGGCGTGAAGTTCCAGATCATCGAAGCCGCGACGGGTGAGATCGTCGACTCCTCGGCTCGCAGCGACGGAGGAGAAGCCTCCGTCCTCCTCGATCAGAACAACGCTTCACTGTTCATCGCCGCGCTCGAGTGCCAGCCCCTCGGCACCCAGGTGGTCCTGGCGCTTCCCGGCAAGGTCTTCGGCGACGGCGGCACAGCCAAGGTCGTCTACGCCGAAGCGGTCGAGCAGCTCCCGGAGGTCGCGACGGGAACGCCGGTCGACCCGACCCCTGGCATGCCGACCGTCAAGCTCGACGACAAGGGCGCCCCGACCGTGACGATCCCGGACGGCGACGCGCCGACCGAGACCAAGGTCGCCGTCCTCAAGCAGGGTGACGGGGCGACGGTCGCCTCGGGTGATCTCGTCGTCGTGCAGTACCTGGGTGTCAAGTGGTCGGACGGCACGGAGTTCGACTCCAGCTGGAGCCGCGATGCCGCCCCGGCGCAGTTCCAGACCACCGGTGTCGTCGCAGGCTTCCAGAAGGCTCTCGAGGGCCAGCAGGTGGGCTCTCAGGTCATCGTCGTGATGCCGCCGTCCGACGGTTACGGCGCGAGCGAGGGACACGAACTCCAGAAGGAGAGCCTCGTGTTCGTCGTCGACATCCTCGCTACGACCCCGGTCCAGCAGCAGCAGTAACCGAGGCGGAGCCGTGGGCGTGACCTAGGCTGGCGTTATGCGTCGCGTCATCGTCCTCGGCTCCACCGGCTCCATCGGCACCCAGGCACTGGATGTGATCAGGGCCAACCCTCGTCGATTCGAGCTGGTCGGTCTCGCCGCCGGTTCGAACGCCGAGATGCTGGAGGCCCAGGCCGCGCAGTTCCAGGTCGAGTCCACCGCTCTCGGAGCCGTCGAGGCCGAGCAGCTCGTCCGCGATGTCGAAGCCGACGTGGTGCTCAACGCCATCACCGGCTCGATCGGGCTCGGTTCGACCCTCGCGGCGCTGAAGGCGGGCCGCACACTCGCCCTCGCGAACAAGGAGTCCCTCATCGTGGGCGGCGACCTCGTGCTCGCCGCGGCAGCTCCCGGTCAGATCGTCCCTGTGGACTCCGAGCACTCCGCGCTCGCGCAGGCGTTGCTCGCCGGCACCCACGCAGAGGTGCGGCGGCTCGTGGTGACGGCATCTGGCGGTCCGTTCCGCGGACGCAGCCGCACGGAACTGACCGAGGTCACCCCGGCGGAGGCGCTCGCGCACCCCACATGGGACATGGGGCGCATGGTGACGACGAACTCCGCGACCCTGGTCAACAAGGGACTCGAGGTGATCGAGGCGCACCTGCTCTTCGACATCGCGTATGACGACATCGACGTCGTCGTGCATCCGCAGTCGATCGTGCACTCCATGGTCGAGTTCATCGACGGCTCCACGATCGCTCAGGCCTCGCCGCCCGACATGCGCCTGCCGATCTCTCTCGGCCTGGACTGGCCGCACCGTGTCGGTGGTGTCGGGCGACCGCTGGACTGGTCGTCCGCCACCTCCTGGACCTTCGAGCCGCTCGATGCAGACGCCTTTCCATCCGTGGCACTGGCGAAAGCCGTCGGACGCGCGGGCGGTACGTTCCCCGCCGTCTACAACGCGGCCAACGAGCAGGCCGTCGACGCGTTCCATGAGGGACGACTCTCGTTCCTCGGCATCGTCGACACGATCGCCCGTGTCATCGACGCGCATGATGCGCCGGACGTACTCACAGTCGAAACTCTCGCCGCGGCCGAATCCTGGGCGCGTGCGACCGCCGACCGCATGATCGCGGCCGTCTGAGGAGTCCGCCAGGGCGTTTTGCGCCCCGGCGTTCGGATCAGTCCTCGTCGGGGTAGGGCACCGGCCAGCGCGAGTCGGGGACGGGCCAGCCGGCGGCGCGCAGCGCCCGGCGGGCGAGCTCGCGTGCCGAGTAGGGCGTGCGGACCCCGCGGATGTCTCGGTAGTCCTGATGTCCGGGGCCTGCCCAGAGGATCGCATCGCCGTCGCCCACGAGTCCGACCGCGGTGACGATCGCGTTCTCGGGCGGCGAGGCCTCGTGGATCTCGGCATCCGGTCGTGCCCTGCGGGCGCCTTCGATGAGAGTCGCCCGGATGGAGGCTGGGTCCTCGAAGCGCGGGTGGTGATCGGTGACCACGAGGATGTCGCTGCCTTCGACGGCGGTGCGCGCCATGTCGAAGCGTTTGCTCGCATCGCGGTCGCCATCGGCGCCGAACAGCATCAGCACCTTGCCCGGGGTCACGCGGCGGACGGCGGCGAGCGTCTTCTCGAACGCGTCGGGGGAGTGACCGAAGTCGACGAACACGGCCGGGCCGGTCGATCCGGAGACCAGCTGGGTGCGACCGGGGAGATACGCGCGGATACCGCCGTCGCGGGTGAGCGCCTCGACGATGCGATCCCAGGCGTAGCCGCCCTCGAGCAGCATCACGATCGCCAGGGCGGCGTTGGCGGCCATGTGCGGCCCGATCACCGGGACCGTTGTCGTGAGGGAACCGGCAGGGCCGGTCATCGTGAACGTGGTGCCGGCTGCCCGCTCCTCGTCGATGACGACGACCCAGTCCGCGGCGGTCGCGGCCTCGGGGTCTGCGGCGATGGACGGAGTGCCCACCGTGACGACAGGGATCTCGGCACGGTCGACGACGATCGCCCCCGAGGGGGAGTCGAGGCAGATGACGCCGCGCTCGGCACGATCGGGGCGGAACAGCGGCAGCTTCGCCTCGAAGTACTCGTCCATGTCGGCGTAGTCGTCGAGGTGGTCGTGGCTCAGGTTGGTGAAGCCGGCGACGTCGAACCGGATGCCGTCGACGCGGTGGCGTGAGAGCGCCTGCGCGCTGACCTCGACGGCGACGGCTTCGACCGCGCGTTCGCGCATGAGTGCCAGCAGCGCGTGCATCTCGGAGGCTTCGGGGGTGGTCAGCCTCGAGACGATGACCTCGCCGGCGATGTGACGTTCGGCGGTGGAGGAGAGTCCGGTGACGACGCCGATCTGATCGAGGATGCCTTCGAGCAGGTGGGAGACGCTGGTCTTGCCGTTGGTGCCGGTCGTCGCGAACAGCAACGGGAGCGGGTCGCCGGCTCCGGTGCCGTAGACCCAGGCACTGAGGTCGCCGAGCACAGCGCGAGGGTCATCGACCACGAGGATCGGGAGTCCCGCCGCTTCTGCGATCTCGGCGCCGGCCTCGTCGGTGATGACGGCGACGGCGCCCTTCTCGGCGGCGGTGACA
Organism: Microbacterium sp. UCD-TDU; assembly: GCF_000340625.1. Taxonomy (NCBI): domain Bacteria; kingdom Bacillati; phylum Actinomycetota; class Actinomycetes; order Micrococcales; family Microbacteriaceae; genus Microbacterium; species Microbacterium sp. UCD-TDU. The sequence goes on along the minus strand of NZ_KB454447.1, from coordinate 879,711 downwards.
GCGAAGTCCGCACCGTGCCGATTGACGCCCTGGATGGCGACGAACGCCTCGCCCGGGCGGAGATCCGCCGTCGCGAGGGTGATGCCGGTGAGGGCGATCCCGTCGACATCACCGCGAACGGTGCGGGCGAAACGGGAAGCGAGTTCGGACAGCTCACGCCGGGGCGGGTTCGCGGGGCGGAGCACGGGAGGCAAGCTCGGTTGTTGTTCAATCGACATGGCGGATCCATGATCTCACGACCGCGGTGGGAACCACTCGCGGCACGGCCCCTCGCGCTCCGGAGAGCGCAGCGCGAGGGGCCGTGCACGCCGTCAGGCGCGGCGTCGGTAGGCGAGGATCGCAACCACGAGGGCGGCGAAGCCGGCGACGAGCCCTCCGGCGCCGAGAGCCACCCCCAGGGGGTCGGAGACCGCGGACGTGGCGGTGGCCTCGTCGCCCTTGTCGGCGTCCTCGGTCTCGGCGTGCTCTCCGTGCTCGCCGGCGGTGGCCGCGGTCACCGCGACGACCGGGGCGGGTGCGTCGAGGCTGTGCGGGTCCTCGCCGTTCTCGGCGAGTTGCGTCCACGCGGTCGAACCCTCGACGCACTCCTGCACGACGGGGAATGCCAGTGTGTCGGGCGTGTTCTCGTCCAGGCCGACTCCCATGCTCACCGCGCCGCGAAGGTCGGTGGGCACCGGCGCGACGGCCGTGTAGGTCACGGCGCTGACGAGGCCGTCATCACCGCGTTCGACCTCGATGTTCCAGTCGCTGTCCATGGTCGGCGCCACCGAGGCGAGGCCCTCGGGCATCGTGATGCGCAGGGCGGTGGTGGGGGAGTTCTCGCAGCCGTGGGAGAACGAGAAGGTGAGCACGCCGTGGTCTCCTGCGGCGAGCTCATCGGGGCTGACACCCACGTGGGCGCCGGCCATGGCGGGGACGGCGAGGGCGAGGGTGGCTCCGCCGAGGACGCCGAGGGTGGCGAGGCTGAGACGACGGGTACGGGTGTTGCGGGACATGAGAGATCTCCTGGTGCTCGAAGTGCGGGCGCGCCACGATGGCGCGTCTCCGCGAAAGGGGTGATGCCGCCCCGTCGGGGGACGGCGGACTCCGGTGCGACGGATCAGTCGCGGGCGAGCGCAGGAGGACCGCGTCTGGGCACAGCGGCCGAGACGGCGGCGTCGAAGGAGACGACGGTGACCGAACGCAGCCGAGGCGGTCGGCGATGCATCGCGGGCGCCAGCGCGGATGCGCGTCGGAAGAGTGCGTCGACCCAGCGGGCGACGATGCGCACGACCGCTTCCGCGTGCCACACCAGCATCGTGGTGAGCACGGCCGCGACGACGTGCGCGAACAGCATCAGTGCGCCGGGAGCCGCTGCGGGGGATGAAGACCCGAGAAGCGCCACGTCGAGATGGTGGGAGTGTACGCCGCCGGCGATCGGCGTCGTACCCGTCGGGGCGCCCAGCAGCTGGAACAGGACGTGGAAGGCGCCCTGCGCGAGGAAGACCGCCACGGCCACGCGGCCGCGCGACTGCCTGACGCCGACCAGCACGGCCGACAGCGGTGTGACCAGAGTCGCGATGGCGAGGATCAGCAGCGCATGCGGAGTCGCTCCGCCGCCCAGAGTGTGGGACAGTGCGGCGAGCAACGTCGCCACCGAGGATACGGCGGCAGCGCGCACGAGTCGCAGCTGCCGGGCATTCACGCTCTCAGCCTAGCTGCGCCGCGGCGCCGGGCGGATTCCTAGCTGGGGGCACTAACGTTGGCACGTGGAATTCCTGCTCTATCTGGCCGGCATCCTGTTCATGCTGATCGGCCTCGGGCTGTCGATCGGCCTGCATGAGGTCGGGCATCTCGTCCCCGCGAAGCTCTTCGGCGTGCGCGTCGGCCAGTACATGATCGGCTTCGGCCCGCGACTGTGGTCTCGGCGCATCGGCGAGACGGAGTACGGGTTCAAGCTGCTTCCGCTGGGGGGCTTCATCTCGATGTCCGGCATGTACCCGGCCTCGAAGAGCTCCGGTCCGGCCTCCGGCGTCTTCCGCTCATTGATCCAGGATGCGCGCAGCGCGAACGACGAGACCATCGCGGAGGGCGCGGAAGATCGTGTCTTCTACCGCCTGCCCGTGTGGAAGCGCGTGGTCGTGATGCTCGGCGGTCCCGCCATGAACCTCGTGCTCGCCACGGTGATCTTCACCGTGCTGCTGTCGGGGATCGGCCTGCAGCAGGGAACCACCACGATCGCCTCGGTGACCGAATGCGTGGTGCCCGCGGGCTCGACGGCGACCGAGTGCACACCGGATGACCCGGCCTCGCCCGCCGCAGAAGCCGGGATCAAGCCGGGGGATGTCATCGTGTCCGTCGACGGACAGCCGGTGTCGACGTTCGCCGAGGCCACAACGATCGTGCAGGCGGCACCGGGCGAGACGCTCGACATGGTGGTGCGACGTGACGGGGCGGAGAAGTCGCTGCGCCTCACGCCGATCGCGGCAGAGCGCACGATCACCGACGCCAGCGGACAGCCGGTCCTCGACGACGCGGGAAAGCCTGTCGTCAAGGAGGTCGGCTACGTCGGCATGGGGGCGCAGATGGGGTACGTGCAGCAGCCCCTCACCGCCGGCCCCGAGATGGCCGCGGACAGCACCGCTCGGGTCGCATCCATGATCGTCACGCTCCCTGTGCGTCTGTGGGACGTCGGCGTCTCCCTCGTCACCGGCGGTGAGCGCGACCCGAACGGACCGCTGAGCGTCGTCGGGGTCGGACGCCTTGCAGGAGAAGCCGCCGCGACCGATGCGCCGATCCTCAACAGGTTCGCCTTCCTGCTCGGTCTGCTGGGCTCGCTGAACATCGCCCTGTTCGTCTTCAACCTCATCCCGCTGCTCCCGCTCGACGGCGGTCACATCGTCGTCGCGCTGTGGGACGGCATCAAGCGCGCGTGGGCCAAGCTCTTCCGCAGGCCGCCGCCGGCGCCCGTGGATGCGACCAAGCTCGTGCCGCTGACCGTCGTCGTCGCGGTGCTTCTGATCGCGATGGGAGCGCTGCTGCTCGTCGCCGATCTGTTCAACCCGGTGAATCTTCTCGGCTGAGGTGTCGAATTCGTCCTTGTCCGTTCGCTGAAGGGGTGAAACGGTTCTCAAGACGAAAGGACGAACCTCATGAAGTACGTCATCATGTTCACATCCACCCCCGCGCACGACGCCGCCGTCTCGCCGGAGGTCGCTCAAGACGTGTACGCGCGTGTCTACCAGTGGTTCCAGGACAACGCCGACTCGATCGAGGACAGCGGCGCAGAACTGCAGCCGGTCGATGCGGCGACCACCGTGCGACACGGGGCCACGGGTGCAGTCGTCGTCGACGGTCCCTTCACGGAGGCGCGTGAGGCCGTCGGCGGCTTCACTCTCATCGATGTGCCCGACCTCGACGCCGCGATAGCCCTGGCGCGGACGTGGCCGATGCTGGAGCTCGAGGGCACCTCGGTCGAGATCCGTCCGATCGTGACGGACTACAGCCAGTTCGAGCAGTGAACGCCTCGGATGCCGCGTCATCGGGGGATGCGGCATCCGATCGCGCCCTGGAGCGGGTGGTCCGAGGCGAGTCCGCCCGGATCGTCGCGGCTCTGACCACATCGCTCGGCAACCTCGATCTCGCGGAGGAATCCGTGGCCGAGGCTGTCGCCGAAGCGCTGGTCGGATGGCGCGTGAGGGGAGTCCCGCCGAATCCGGCCGCGTGGCTCACCACGGCTGCGCGCCACAACGCACTCGATCGGCTGCGCCGCGACAAGCGCTACCGCCAGAAGCTCGCGATCCTCTCCGACCGGGCGCCGCTGGTCGACACCGAAATGGACGAGCGACTGCCACTGCTGTTCGGATGCTGCCATCCGGCGCTGTCCGAGCCCGCACAGCTTGCGCTCACCCTGCGCGCGGTGTGCGGCCTGACGACCGAGCAGATCGCCAGGGCGACGATGAGCACTCCGGCCGCCGTCGGACAGCGCATCGTGCGCGCCAAGCGCAGGATCGGCGCGGCAGGGATCCCGCTGCGCGTGCCGGAGGGCGGGGAGCGGGCACCGCGCCTGGACATGGTCCTCACCGTGATCTCTGTGATGTACAACATGGCGCACCTCCTGCCGGGCTCGGACTCCGGGGCGGATCGCGACGTCGCAGAAGACGCACTCTGGCTGGCGGAGGTCGTGGCGCACGCCCTCCCTGGTGAACCTGAAGCATGGGGGCTCGTGGCGCTGCTGAGGTTCCATCGCAGCCGAGAGCCGGCGCGCGCGCTCGAGGGCGAGATGGTCCTGCTCGCCGATCAGGACCGGATGCGGTGGGACGCTGCGCTTCAACGCGATGCCCATCGAGCGCTCTCGCGCGCTGCAGGGATGCGGCGGTCAGGTCGTTGGCAGCTGCATGCGGCCATCGCTGCGTGTCATTCCGATGCGCAGCAGTTCGCCGACACGGACTGGGCACAGATCGTCGCGCTCTATGACCTGCTTCTCGTCCACGACGCGTCGCCCGTGGTTCGTCTCAATCGCGCCGTCGCGGTCGGGCAGACCGGCGACCTGAAGCACGCGCTCGCGGAGGTGGAGGCCCTTCATGACGATCTGGTGCGCTTCCACCTCTGGCATGCCGTGCGCGGCGACCTGATGCGGCGAGCCGGACGAGAAGACGAGGCTGTCTCCGCTCTCCGCGATGCCCACGAGCGCGCGGTGAACGACGCGGAGCGACGCCTGCTCCGCTCCCGGGTATCGCTCGAGCCCTGACCGACCCTGGTCCGATCGATCAGGTGGTGGATCAGGCGAGGGCGTGCGACACGAGGCGCTCGAGCGTGCGGATCCCGTCGCGCGAGAGGATCGACTCGAGATGCCCCTGCACCGAGGCGAAGTGCGCTCCGCGGAGTGCGTACACATCGCCGGAGTCGGGATCCGCCGACACGTCGGTATCCCCGACCGTGGTCGTGCCAGGGCTGACCCGCGCGGTGAAGGTGTTGTAGAAGCCGATCGAGGCATCCTCTCCGAACACGGGCACGGACTTCTGCAGACCCTGATGCGGGGTATCGAGCGGAGTCAGCGAGATGCCGAGCCGGTCGGCGAGGATCTGGTGGCTGAGGCACACCGCGAGCAGCGGTGCGTCGGAATCGAGCCGGTGGGCGACCACGGCGCGCATCCTGGCGATGCGCGCGTTCTCCGCATCCCGCGGATCTCCGGGACCGGGGCCTGCGACGACGAGGTCTGCGGCATCCAGATCGGCGTCGCGCACCTCGCTCCAGGGGGCAATGGTCACCGCGAGCCCCAGATGGCGCAGCTGGTGGGCGAGCATGGTCGTGAACCGGTCCTCGGCATCCACGACGAGGGCGGAGTGTCCGGCGAACGGGCCCGTGAACTCCTCGCCCTGCGGGTTGAGCCAGAACTCGGCCAGACGGGCGTTGCGCGACGAGAGCAGCTCGGCGATCGCGGGGTCGTCGGCGAGGGCACGTGCAGCGCCCGGAGCGTCCGCATCGCTGCGTGCCTCGGCGACGCGGTCCCGGTCGATCGCTCCGATGGCCCCCAGCACGCCGGCGGCCTTGCCGTGCGTCTCGGACACCTCGCCCATCGGGTCGGAGTGTCGAACGAGCGTCGCACCGACCGGCACGCGGAGGGTGCCGTCCTGGAGGTACACGGTACGGATGAGGATCGGCGCGTCCAGGTCGTGGCCGCCGTCGGCGTTCGGGGTGAACAGGGCGGCGACTCCGGAGTAGTAGCCGCGGGGCTCGTGCTCGTGGCGACGGATGACGGCGCACGCGTTCTGCATGGGCGACCCGGTGACGGTCGGCGCGAACATGGTCTCGCGCAGGATGTCGCGCGGATCGAGGGAGCTGCGTCCGCGAAGCATGTACTCGGTGTGCGTGAGCCGCGACATCTCCTTGAGGTGGGGGCCGGTGATCCGCCCACCGTCGGAGCACACGGCGCTCATCATCTTGAGTTCCTCGTCGACGACCATGAACAGTTCCTCGGTCTCCTTGGTCGAGGCGAGGAAGTCGATCAGCGTCTCCTTCGTCGAACCACCGGCCGGGTGACGGAACGTGCCGGAGATCGGGTTCATCGTGACGACGCCTTCGCGGGCGACCACATGGGCCTCCGGGCTGGCGCCGACGGCGATGTGGCCGGGAGTGACGACGGCGAAGGTCCAGTAGGCGCCGCGTTCGTGCGTGAGCAGCGCACGGAACCAGGTGAGGGCGGCCGTCCGGTCGTCGACGTCGATGCCGGCGGTGAAATCGCGCCGGATGACGAAGTTCGCACCCTCCCCACGCCCGATCTCCTCGGCGATGACCTTCTCGACGATCGCGGCGTACTCGGCGTCGGCGATGTCGAAGCCGTCGTCGTGGAGCGCGACGGGTGTGCGGGGGAGCGCCGTGAGAAGTTCCGCGGTGGACAGGTGCAGGTGCTCGTCGACGATCATGCACCGCAGCGGCGTGCCGTCGTCCTGGGCGACGAATCCGCGTTCACGCACCTGGCGATAGGGGACCATCGAGAACACCTCGCGAGGGGTGCCGTCGATGGTCAGCGGGATGTCCGCGAGCAGATCGACGTCGACGACCTCCCCGCTGAGCAGCTCGACGGTGTCGGCGCCGTCACGTGCGATCAGCACGAAGGACGCCGTCGGATCGGCGCTGAGCTCGGCGAGTCGTGAGAGGGTCATCGATGTCTCCTGTGCTGTGCTCCGGCTCGGCGCAACGAAAAGACCGCCGAGGTCGGCGGTCTGAATTCGTGGGAACGCGAACACACCGCCTAGAAGGCGGGCCACCAGGTGAAGTTCGCGAGCATGGGGCCGAAACTACCACATCGCGCGTGGCGGCCCGAGCGCGATGACGTCACCAGATGCTGCCGCCCGGCTCTTCCGTCTCGGTGTCGAGGGCGTGATCGACGACGAGACGCACTGCGCGCGCCAGTTGCGTCTCGGCGAGATGCGGAGCGTCTGCGGGTGCTGTGCCGGTCGACCAGGGGAGGTGTACGAACCCGGCGATGGCATCCGTCCCGATCGCACCCAGCGCGGTGTACAGCACGTGGTTGCACACGTACGCGCCCGCCGACAGCGAGAGCCGTGCCGGGAGTCCTTCGGCGATCAGCTCGTCGACGAGACGCTTGACGGGAAGCGTCGAGAACCGCGCCGCAGGGCCGCCGACCTCGCTGGGCACGTCGACGGGCTGTGCGCCGTCGTTGTCGGGGATGCGCGCATCGATCAGGTTCACCCCGATGCGCTCGAGGGCGATGTGTGAGCTCCCACCGGCGAGACCGGTGGCGATCACGACATCAGGGCAGTGGCGCTCGATCAGGGCGCGGAGGCGGCGCGCCGAGGCGTCGAATGCGACGGGAAGAGTCGCGACGACCAGGTCGTGCGGGCCGTCGTAGTCGTCCAGCACGGCGTTCACCGCATCCGCAGACGGGTTGCGCGCGGCGCCGTCGAAGGGTTCGAAGCCGGTGAGGAGGACGACTGCCATTCATCCAGCGTAGGTGCGTCCGTCCAGCCCACTTGCATCCTGGCGGCGTAGGCTTGAGGGGTGCCAGCAGTGAACCTCGGAATGCCGAAGATCCCCGAAGTCCTCGCCCCGCGCCGTAAGTCCCGGCAGATCAAAGTGGGCAAGGTGCTCGTGGGCGGCGACGCTCCCGTCAGCGTGCAGTCGATGACGACCACGAAGACGACCGACATCAACGGGACGCTCCAGCAGATCGCCGAACTCACGGCCTCCGGCTGCGAGATCGTGCGCGTCGCCGTGCCGCATCAGGACGATGCCGACGCGCTGAAGATCATCGCGATGAAGAGCCAGATCCCTGTCATCGCCGACATCCACTTCCAGCCGCGCTACATCTACACCGCGATCGACGCCGGATGCGGGGCGGTTCGAGTGAACCCCGGGAACATCCGGGAGTTCGACGGCAACGTCGGCAAGATCGCGGAGGCGGCGAAGGCCGCGGGCGTTTCCCTGCGCATCGGTGTCAACGCCGGATCGCTCGATCGCCGCATCCTCACCAAGTACGGCAAGGCAACGGCCGAGGCGCTGGTCGAGAGCGCCGTCTGGGAGGCATCGCTGTTCGAGGAGCACGACTTCCACGACTTCAAGATCTCGGTCAAGCACAACGATCCGATCGTGATGGTCAAGGCTTACCGGCTGCTGGCTGAGCGGGGCGATTGGCCTCTGCACCTCGGCGTGACCGAGGCCGGACCGGCGTTCCAAGGCACGATCAAGAGCGCCACGGCGTTCGGCATCCTGCTCGGCGAGGGCATCGGCGACACGATCCGGGTGTCGCTGTCGGCACCGCCGGCCGAAGAGGTCAAGGTGGGCCACCAGATCCTGCAGTCGCTGAACCTGCGTGAGCGCAAGCTCGAGATCGTCTCGTGCCCCTCGTGCGGTCGTGCGCAGGTCGACGTCTACACGTTGGCCGAGAACGTCACCGAGGGACTCAAGGACATGACCGTCCCGCTTCGGGTCGCCGTGATGGGCTGCGTCGTCAACGGACCCGGTGAGGCCCGAGAGGCCGACCTCGGCGTCGCCTCGGGCAACGGCAAGGGGCAGATCTTCGTGAAGGGTGAGGTCATCAAGACCGTGCCCGAGGCGGACATCGTCGCCACGCTGATCGAAGAAGCCAACCGCATCGCCGCCGAGATGGGCCCGGAAGCCCCGCTCGGCACCGCCCAGGTCGTCACGGTCTGAGCCAGGAGGAGCACCACATGTCCGATCACACACTTCCCGCTCCTGTGCAGGCGATGATCGACGCGATCAACGCCGCCGACACCGAGGCATTCGTGAATGCCTTCACCGCCGACGGTTTCGTCAGCGATTGGGGCACGGTCAAGGCCGGCCCCGCTGGGGTGCGCGACTGGGCGGGCAGCGACGCGATCGGAGCCGGTGCGCAGATGACCGTGCTCTCGGCCGAGACCGAGGGCGACACCACGCGCCTCCGTTTCGGATGGGCGAGCCGCGTCTTCAACGGTGAGTCCGACGGCATCTTCGTCGTCGAGGGCGACAAGCTCGCCAGCTTCACGATCCCCCCGTCCCACTGACACGTCAGCTGCGGGCTGTGGAGCCCGTGCGCCGACTGCATGCCGTCGAATCCTAGGAGAACCATGTCGACGCCCACCATCGTGACCTTCGCGGCAGGGGCCGTCGCCGGGGACGGCATCGTCACCCGTGTCGAGAACCACCCAGACGGGCCCGTCGTGGTCGTCGACACGACACCCTTCCACCCCGTCGATCACACCTGGCCGGATCAGCCCGGCGACACGGGGACCATCGCGGTCGACGGTGAGGCCGTCCACGTGACCGAGGCGCTGATGGCCGCGATCTCGGATGAGGGTGAGTTCGCCGTCGGGAGCGACATCCCCGTCAAGCGCGGCGCCGACGGCTGGACCTGGCTCGTCGGGCATCGGATCGAGGGCGCCGCTCCGGCTGCTCTCGTCGAGGGCACGCGGGTGACGCTCTCGGTCGACGGTGCGCGTCGTGTCGGCCTCAGCCGCGGCCACACCGCCTGTCACCTCGCCTCTCTCGCGCTGGACCGGGCCCTGGCGGACCTCTGGCGCAAGGACCCCGGTGTCGACGCCCTCGGTGCCCCCGACTTCGAGGGCCGCGCCAATCAGTCGAGTCGGATCCACGAGGACGGGGCCGTCGACGAGTACCGTCTGGGCAAGAGTCTGCGAAGGTCCGGGTTCGATACCGAGACGTTCGCGGCGACGCTCGCCGATCGTGAGGCACGCGTCAACGACCAGCTCGCGGCATGGGTCGCCGCCGGTGTCTCCAGCAGCGTCGAGACCGAGGGCCCATCGATCGTCGATCGTCGTCGTTGGCACTGTGAACTCCCCGAGGGCGAAGCCGTGATCCTGTGCGGAGGAACGCACGTCGACTCACTCGCCGCGTTCGCCTCGATCACTGTGTCGCTCGACCTGAGCGATCCTCAGCTTCTGGTCATGACGACCGTGGCGACGCCAGCCGACTGACGTCAGCCTCACGCCGCGCGACGGTGTGGCGATACGAGACGTGACCTCAAGGCTCGTAACAGATCCTTCACCGCAGCGCTCCTCGCAGCGTGTCCGAGCTCCTTCCACATCGCGAGCTGATCGCGTCGGCGTTCCAGATCGATCGGGAACGGACCTTCGCCGTACTCGGAGATCAAGAACTCCAGCATCATGCGCACCTCCCAGGCCGCCGACGCCGGGGCATCGAGGAGCGGACTCCTGGCGAACGGGCTGGGGCTCGCGACGCTCTGCAATCGGAGGAGGGTGGAAGCGAGAAGTGAGGGTCCTTCGGTCGGGTCGTCGCTACGTCCGGTGATCCCCTCGTCGAGGATCTCCAGAAGACGCTGCCTTCTCTGCTCCATCCCTGCCACGACACGCCCCCGCCCTGCGACGCAAGCGGCGACCGCGACGAGCGCAACGGAGATGGAACCACCCACCTCGATCTGCGGGTGGAGGAACCAGCAGGTGTAGGCGACCAGCACGACAGCCGCTGCCGTCATCGCGGAGAAGGACCGACCAGCTTGATGCAGATCGCTCGTCGGAGCGGTGGACAGGAACGGTGGTGTCATCATCAGCGCCATCCATCCCCAGAAAGCCGCCACCACCGCGGTGGTCGTGAGCAGGAGCAGGACCTGCGGGTCGCTGTTCACCCCCGGTGTCATGCCTGCTGCCACCGCTCCGAGAGCGAGCACGACGACGAAGAGGACGGAAAGCCCCAGCATCGCATTGCTGATCCAGTGGCGGACCCTTCGCGCGAACCGGGTCACCTTCGTGTAGGCATCGGCTGTCAGGAGCGTCAGCATGAGGATCACTGAGGCGACAGCGCAGGCGACTCCCGCACCGATGAACATCGTGACACCGGGCTCGCGCTGGGTCGGCGCCAGAGCGAAGACCACGACGGACGCACAGGAAAGGGGGACGGCGAGGCAAAGTCGAAAGAACCACCACGGTGCTGATCGCCAGGACGATACCGGGACTTCGATGAAGGCAGACGCCAGCGCGAAGAGGTCGGGCTGGTTCTGTGGCGAGCGATCGACGGGTGCGGACGGTGAAGGCATCCCGCCAGTATGGCCGTGGGCACCGACGACGTCAGCAGGCCGACAGGATGTTCAGATCGCGAACTCGACCTCTCCCTTCGCGATGTCAGCCCGAGCCACCCGGAGCTGAACGACATCGCCCGGCTTCGCCCCCATGGGCAGGGGTGCCGTCGCCGTGACCGCGGGGTCGGCGAGTTGGATCGCCGCACGCTCGCCCCGCAGCTCGATCACGGTCGCTTCCATCGTCGAGCCGACCAGCGGCGTGAGGAGTGCGGCTTCGACACTGTTGATCGTGGCGGCGTTCAGTCGTGAGGCGCGCTGACCGGACTCCTGCATCAGCGCGGGCAGCTCGGCGAGTGAGGCGCGTGCCCACTCGGGGGCAGGCGTGCCGTTCGAGGCGGCGAGACAGATCGCGAGGGCCCACCGATCGACCAGTCGGCGCAGAGGAGCGGTCGCGTGAGCATAGGGCGCGGCGATGGCGGCCTGCACAGCATCTTTCGGTGTCTCGCCGTCGAACACCAGGTACCCCGCTCCGCGGAACAGTGACGATGCGGCCTCCAGTACGGGGAGCGTCATCGGGTCGGCGCGGTCGAGGTTTCGCAGGTACTCGCCGTAGGTGCCCGTCGTCCACGCTCGACCGAGGGCTTCCGTCTGGTGCCGGAACGTCTCGAAAGCAGCGTCATCCGGTTCCGGCATGGTCCGAAGGATCCCTACTCCGGCGTCGAGCATCAGGGTCGCGGCTGCCATCCCCGTCATGAGCGAGAGCTGGGCGTTCCATTCCTCCACGGGCAGCGGGCTGCGACGCTCGATTGCATAGGTGCCGTCCTGGGCGCGCACGACCTCTTCATCGGGCAGGTTCAGGCTCGCTCCGCCGCGCAGGCGCTCCTGCTCCATCCGCAGGGCGCCGATCTCGGGCAGCAGCGCGGCTGGCCCGTCTTCGCCGCGATCGAGCGACATCTGGGTCGTGGCGTAGTCGAGCTGGGCGCGGGAGCGGATCAACGCGCGCTCCAGACGGAAGGTCGAGACCACGCCGGCGGAGTCGAGGGTGAAGGTCCACACCAATGCCGGTCGATCGACATCGGCGAGCAGCGACGCACGATCCTCGCTCAGGACCCGCGGATGCAGGGGGATCGAGCCGTCGGCGGCGTACAGGGTCTGTCCGCGCCGCCGCGCCTCGGCATCGACCGCGCCACCCGGGGCGACGAAGCCGGGGACGTCGGCGATCGCGTAGCGAACCGTGTAGCCGCTGCCGTCGCGCGCGAGATGAAACGCCTGATCGAGGTCGCGAGAACCCTCGGGATCGAGCGTCGCGAAGGGGATGTCGCGAAGGTCGAGTTCGGGTACGGTCGCCGTCGATGCCTCAGCTTCGGCGATCACATCCTCAGGGAAGTCGACGGGGGCTTCGGCCGACTCGCGCAGAGCGGCGAGCGCCGAGGCCAGTTCGGTCTGGGCGGCAGACGGGGCGACGTGTGATCGGCGCTGAGGCATGGCTCCACCCTAGGCGCGAGTGATCGCGAGGAGCTCGGCGAACCGGCCCTGCGGATGCCAACCCGCGTTAGCGTGGACTCATGACCACTGCAGCCAAGGCCCAGACCCTTGTCGGACTCTATGACGCACCGGAGATCCTCCGCGTCGTGAATGTGTGGGACGTCGTCTCCGCGCGGGCGGTCGCCGCCCTCCCCGAGACGAAGGCGATCGCCACGGCCGGGCACGGTATCGCCGCGTCGTTCGGCTATGACGACGGTGCCACTCCGCGCGAGATCATGATCGACATGGTGGGTCGCATCGCGGCTGCCGTCGCGGTGCCGGTCTCGGCCGACCTCGATGACGGATACGGCGACGCGGGCGAGACCACGCGCCTCGCGATCGGCGTCGGGGTCGTCGGCGCGAACATCGAGGATCGCCTCAAGCCGCTCGACGAGTCCGTCGCCGCTGTCGCAGCGATCGTGAAGGCGGCGGAGGCCGAGGGTGTCCCGTTCGCCCTCAACGCCCGCACCGACGCGTTCGTCCGCGCCGGAGGGCGCCCGGTGCCGGAGAGCATCGCCGACGCCATCCAGCGCGGTCGGGCGTACCTCGACGCGGGAGCGACGGCCGTGTTCATCCCCGGCATCCTCGACATGAACGTCACCCGTCAGCTCGTCGAGGGCATCGGAGAGCGAAAGGTCAGCGTCATCGGGCTCCCCGGCGCCCTCGCCGCCTCCGAGTACGAGAAACTCGGCGTCGCGCGCATCTCGTACGGTCCGCTGCCGCAGCGCGTCGCGCTGACCGCGCTGCAGGAGCTCGCCGCCGACCTCTACGCGGGCGGTGTGGTCCCGGGGAACCTTCCGGCGCTGAACTGACACGGTCGAAGACGAGTGACCGCGGCTCACTAGACTTGCTCCGTGGTCACTCGTCTTTCGAACTTCTTCCTCCGCACGCTCCGTGAAGACCCTGCAGGCGCAGAGGTCGCCAGCCATCGGCTGCTGATCCGGGCCGGATACATCCGCCCGCAGGCCGCCGGCATCTTCGCGTGGCTGCCACTGGGGCTGCGCGTCAAGTCGAAGATCGAGACCGTCGTCCGCGAGGAGATGGCTGCTGCCGGCGCGCAGGAGGTGCACTTCCCGGCTCTCATGCCGCGTGAGGCCTACGAGGCCACCGGCCGCTGGGACGAGTACGGCGATCTGCTCTTCCGTCTTCAGGATCGCAAGGGAGGCGACTACCTCCTCGCGCCCACGCACGAGGAGGCCTTCACCATGCTGGTGAAGGACCTGTACTCGTCGTACAAAGACCTGCCGCTCACGATCTACCAGATCCAGGACAAGTACCGTGACGAGGCGCGCCCCCGGGCGGGCCTGCTCCGCGGCCGCGAGTTCACGATGAAGGACGCGTACTCCTTCGACTCGTCCGACGAGGGTCTCGACGCCAGCTACCAGGCGCAGCGCGACGCGTACGAGCGCATCTTCCAGCGGCTCGGACTCGAGTACGTGATCGTCCAGGCCGACGCCGGCGCCATGGGCGGCTCCCGCAGCGAGGAGTTCCTGCACCCGACACCGGTCGGAGAAGACACCTTCGTGCGCAGCGCCGGTGGATACGCGGCCAACGTCGAGGCGTTCACCACCGCGGTTCCGGAGGCGATCGCCTACGACGCCGACGCGACCCCGGTGATCTTCGATTCCCCGGACACGCCGACCATCGAGACGCTGGTCGTTCACGCGAACCGTGAGCTCGAGGGCGAGTACACCGCGGCCGACACCCTCAAGAACGTCGTGCTCGCACTCACGCACCTCGACGGCACGCGCGAGCTGGTCATCGTCGGCATCCCCGGCGATCGCGAGGTCGACGAGAAGCGCGCCGAGGTCGCCTTCGCGCCCGCCGAGGTCGAGACGGCGACCGCCGACGACTTCGAGAACAACCCGCTGCTCGTGAAGGGCTACATCGGCCCCTGGTCGCCCACAGGGGCGGTGCTCGGCGAGGAGTCCGCGACCGGGATCCGCTACCTGGTCGACCCGCGTGTGAGCGAGGGCACGAGCTGGATCACCGGCGCGAACATCGACCAGAAGCACGCGCACTCCGTCGTCGCCGGACGCGACTTCGCGGCCGACGGCGTCGTGGAGATCGCGAACGTGCGCGCGGGGGACCCGGCACCCGACGGCTCGGGCCCGGTCGAGCTCGCGCGAGGCATGGAGATCGGGCACGTCTTCCAGCTCGGCCGCAAGTACGCCGAGGCCCTGGGGCTGAAGGTGCTGAACGAGAACGGCAAGCTCGTCACCGTGACGATGGGCTCGTACGGCATCGGTGTGACCCGCATCCTCGCGATCATCGCCGAGCTCAACAACGACGACAAGGGCCTCATCTGGCCGGCGTCCGTCGCGCCGTTCGACGTGCAGGTCGTCGCCGCAAGTCGCGATCAGGTCGCGTTCGAGGTGGCGGAGAGCATCTCCGCGCAGCTCGAGGCCGCGGGACTCGACGTGCTCTACGACGACCGCCCCAAGGTATCGCCCGGTGTGAAGTTCGGCGACGCCGAACTCGTCGGCGTCCCGAAGATCGTCATCGTCGGACGTGGCGCCGCCGAAGGCCAGGTCGAGCTGTGGGACCGCACCACGGGGGAGCGTGACGCGGTCACCGTCGACGAGGTCGTCGGGCGGCTCTCCACCCGCTGAGCCCGTGCGGCCGCGTCGTCAGCAGACGATGCGGCCGTGGTTCATGATGTCGTCGTCAGGCGTGTCGCGGGTGACGAGGGACTTGAGCGCACCCGCAGCGAGCGCGAGCCTGCCCTTCGAGGGTTCCCAGAACTCCGTGACCTTCGGGGTCACCTTCAGAAGCGCGATGCCGGGAGTGTCGAGGCCGTCGGCGAACCAGATCTCCAGAGACGCGGAGTAGAGCTCCTCCATCTTCGCGCGGTCATGCACGACCTCTGCCGTTCCCGCGACGGACACGTAGCGCATCCCCTTCGCATCGCAGTAGGCGAGTCCGACGTCACGGTGCTTGCGCGCTTCATCGACCTTCTCGGTGTCTTCGGAGGTGAAGAACCAGATGTCGCCGGCATCGTCCATCTGCCGGGTCGACATCGGTCGACTCACGAGGTTGCCGCCGTCGTCGGTGGTGGTGAGCATCGTGATGTCGATGTCCTCCACGAGCTCGGCGACGCGGGCGAGGGCTTCGGGTCCTGTGATCTCGGTCATGGCATCAGCGTGCCGCCTGCCGTGGCGGTGGTCACGGGCATTGACACCGTGGCGGTGCCGTGACAGGGAGGTGCCGGCGTCTCGCAGCGACACCCCGGCGTTGCGGCCCGCGGTCGCACCGTCGCATGACACCCTGGTGACATGATCGACGAACCACTCCCCGAGGCCCTCAGCTCCGAGATCAACGCCGTGCTCGACGACGCGGGAGTGCACGCCGATCGACGATTGGTCATGCGCATGCTGCGCACGGCGATCCTGCTCGGCGAGGACGGTGCCGATCGTCTCGACCTCAAGATCGCCTCGGCGGCTCTGGCTGAGATGCGCGATGCGTTCCGGCTGTTCGCGCCGTTCCGCGGAGTCCCCAAGGTGACCGTCTTCGGATCGGCCCGCACCCGGCATGACGATCCGCTCTACCTCACGGCTCGCGATGTGGCGGCGGCCCTGGCGGGCGACGGCTGGATGGTCGTCACGGGTGCCGGACCCGGCATCATGCAGGCGGCGTCGGAGGGAGCGGGCCCCGCTCTCTCGCTGGGCGTCTCCATCCGGCTGCCCTTCGAGGAGAAGCCGAACGGCTTCGTGGCCGGTCAGGACCACGTCGTCGCGATGAAGTACTTCTTCACGCGCAAACTCATGCTGATCAAGGAATCGCTCGGATTCATCTGCCTTCCCGGCGGATTCGGCACTCTCGACGAGATGTTCGAGCTGCTCACCCTTCAGCAGACGGGGAAGGCCGAGCCGACCCCCATCGTTCTCCTCGACGAGCCCGGGGGCACCTTCTGGCAGGGTCTGCGCAGCTTCATCGACGATCACCTCGCTCCGACCGGGGTGATCTCGGAGGGTGACTTCGACCGCGTCGTGATCACGGATTCGGTGGAGGCGGCGCGCGCGGAGATCACCGGGTTCTGGCACAACTACGACTCGTTGCGGTGGGTCGGCGACGCCCTGGTGCTGCGCCTGAGGGCCGTGCCGACGGATGACGAGATCGAAACGCTCAACCAGCAGTTCGCCTCGATGCTCTCGACGGGCCGGATCGAGCGGACGGCTCCGCGGCAACCCGAGGTCGCCGACGACGACAACCTCGACCTGCCGCGTCTGATCCTGCACCTGGATCAGCGGCAGGTGGGCAACCTGTTCCGGCTGATCGGAGCGATCAACGCGCTTCCGTCTGCTCCCGCGCGGTGATGCGGGCCGCGAAGTCCGTGAGGTCGACGGGGCGATCGAGGATGCGCTCCGCGGCCCGGTGCCCGGAGTAGAACGCCGCACCGACCGTTGCCGGTTCGTCGCCCCAGGTGGCCTCGCCGGCGAAGTGCAGTACCCCGTCGACGGGCCCTGCGAGCGCGTCGTGGTCGTGATGCGTGGAACCCAGTGCGAGGTGCGAGTAGGAGCCGTTCGAGAACTCGTCCTCACCCCAGCGGGTGACCCAGTGGGCGAGCGGCTCGCCCACGGCATCCGGGTAGAGGACCCGCAGTGCACTCACCGCGTCGGCGACGATCTCCGCATCGGGAAGCTCCTGCATACGGCGACCGAAGGGTCCGGCGGCGAAGGTCAGCAGTGTCGGGATGCCGCTGACGGCGGAGACGTCGTACCAGGAGTGCCAGTGCTCGCCGGCCTCGCCGAGGGCACGGATCACGTAGGTCCCCTCGTTCCAGAAGCGCTCGGGGAACTGGACGAACACCTTGTTGAAGACGCCCATGCCGAGCCGGGACACGGGGCCTGCGACCGCATCGGGCAGTGCCGGCTCGAACGCGATCGTTCCCGCCTTGAGCACCCCGAGGGGCACGGTCACGATCGCCCTGGCGGCTCGGTACTGCGTCTCGCCCGCGTGCACGACGACGCCATCGTGCGACCAGCTCACCCGCGTCACGACCGTCTCCAGACGCACGTCGAGGCCGGAGCCGATGCGTCGGGGCAGCTCGTCGTACCCGCGGGGGAAGATCACCTCGTCGCCCTCGATCGCGTCCTCGTCGAGGCCATGGGCGTCGAGGTCGCCGATCCAGGCGCCGCACTGCTCCTCGACCCGATGGCGGAAGAACTCGCGGATGTCGTCGATGCGCTCCGGGGTGAATCCCGACCGGTCGAGGGCACGCTCGGTCACATCCAGGTAGGTGTCGCCGGGGGAGGAGGCTGCGATCTCCTCCACGAGCAGGCGGTCGGCCATGTCGACGTCGGCGATCCACTGCGCGGTGGCCGCCTCGTCCATCGGATGCCCGTCGCCGTCGAAGTTCTCGATCGGGCGACCGCCCACCTGGAAGCTGCCCACCGTGTACTCGATCGCTGGGATCCTCAGCGCGTGGACGAGGCTCCACAGAGGTGAGTCCTCGATCCCATGGATCCACGACGCGCCGAGGTCGACCGGGAATCCGGCGCCACGGTCGGTGTGCATACGACCGCCGATGCGGTCGCGTCCTTCCAGGACCACGACGCTCTGACCCGCGTCGGCGAGCATCCGGGCGCTCGTGAGCCCCGACATCCCGGCGCCGATCACGATCGTGTCGAATGTGCTCACGTGCTCCTCCTCGAGCGGCTCCCGGATCCCGACGCCGCCGCCGCCGTGCGGGAGCCGGTGGGCACAGGGTATCGTGGTACGGATGTCGCGCGTGCGAACAGGCGCGACGAGAGCTGAATAGAGAGGCCGTCATGGACATCGAACTGAGTCTGCTGCGTGGGATCGAGAAGGAGAAGGCGATCCCCTTCGAAGAACTCGTCTCCATCATCGAGCAGGCGATCCTGACCGCGTACTCCAAGCACGTCTCCGCCGACGGCGTCACGCCCGAGGGCGTTCGCGTCGACCTCGACCGCAAGACCGGCCACGTCGCCGTGCTGCAGGTCGTCAAGGACGAAGAGGGCGCGATCATCGGCGAAGAGGACGCCACGCCGGACGATTTCGGGCGTATCGCGGCCTTCGCCGCCAAGCAGGTCATCAGCCAGCGTCTGCGCGACATCGCGGACGACGTCGTGCTCGGTGACTTCAAGGACAAAGAGGGCGACATCGTCGCCGGTGTGATCCAGCAGGGCCCGAACCCCCGCATGATCCACGTCGATCTCGGAGCCGTCGAGGCGATCCTGCCCCCCGAGGAGCAGGTGCCGGGCGAGGAGTACACCCACGGTTCACGCCTGCGCGTGTACGTCACGAGCGTCGCCAAGGGACTCAAGGGCCCGCAGATCACCGTCTCCCGCACCCACCCGGGGCTCGTGCGCAAGCTGTTCGCGCTCGAGGTGCCGGAGATCGCGGCGGGACTGGTCGAGATCGTCGCGCTCGCCCGCGAGGCCGGCCACCGCACGAAGATCGCGGTCAAGGCGAACGACCCGTCGATCAACGCCAAGGGTGCCTGCATCGGCGAGATGGGCCGTCGCGTGCGCGCCGTGACCGAGGAGCTCGCGGGGGAGAAGATCGACATCGTCGACTACGACGCCGATCTGCCGACCTTCGTCGCCCACGCCCTCTCGCCCGCGAAGGTCACGAGCTCCTTCGTGCTCGATGCAGGCACCAAGGCCGTCCGCGCCCTGGTGCCCGACTACCAGCTGTCGCTGGCGATCGGCAAGGAGGGTCAGAACGCGCGTCTGGCCGCCAAGCTCACCGGTGCGAAGATCGACATCCAGCCGGACAGCGTGCTCGACTGATCCCCTTCGGCCTTCCGCCGCGCCCGGGAACGGGCGAGGCAAGGGTGAAACGCAGGTGTAAGATGGAACCCGTACGAACGTGCGTCGGTTGTCGCACGCGTGCTCCCCGCTCCGCCCTTCTTCGGGTGGTGGCCCAGAACGACACCCTCATCCCCGATGAGAGTGCTGTCCTGCCGGGGCGCGGCGCGTGGGTGCATCCGACACCCGATTGCATCCAGGCCGCTCTGCGGCGACGAGCTTTCGGACGAGCACTGCGTGTGACCACTCAGCTGGACACACGGACCTTCGAACAGCACCCACCAAGAAACAAAGGCTGAACAGCTATGGAAACAAAGTGAACGGCTCGAAATGAGACCCGTCCGCGACTAGTGGTCTGCCCTGTCTGGGTGGACCGACTCAGACAGGAGAATTGTGGCTGGTAAACCACGCGTACATGAGATCGCCGCCGAACTCGGCGTCGACAGCAAGATCGCACTTGCAAAGCTCAAGGAACTCGGCGAGTTCGTGAAGAGCCCGTCTTCGACCATCGAACCGCCGGTGGCGCGCAAGCTGCGCGCGGCGATCGAGGCCGACAGCTCGCTCAAGGGCGCAGCCCCCGCCGCTCCTGCGGCGAAGCCTGCCGCGGCGTCTGCAGCGAAGCCCGGTACGGGCTCCGCTGCCAAGCCGGCGCCGACCCCGGGCCCGAAGCCCGGTCCCAAGCCTGCGCCGGAGGCTCCTACCCCCGCGGCACCGGCCCCTGCCGCGCCCGCTCCTGCCCCCGCGGCAGAGGCGCCTGCACCGGCAGCTCCGGAGGCATCCGCGCCCGCTGAAGGCGGCGCACCCACCCCCGGCGCTCCGCGTCCGGGCAACAACCCCTTCTCCTCCGCGCAGGGCATGGGCCAGCGTCCGGCCGGTCCCCGTCCGGGCAACAACCCCTTCGCGTCCGCGCAGGGCATGGGCCAGCGTCCGACGCCTGGCAACATCCCGCGTCCGCAGGCCCCGCGTCCCGGCGCACCCCGTCCGGGTGCACCGCGTCCCGGCTCGCCTCGTCCCGGTGCTCCTCGTGGTGGCCAGGGCGGTCGTCCCGGTGCTCCGTTCCAGCAGCGTCCCGGCGGCCCCGGTCGCCCCGGCGGTGCCGGTGGACCCGGCGGTGCCGGTGGTCCCGGAGCACGTCCCGGTGGCGGCGGCGGCTTCGCCGGTCGTCCCGGCGGCGGCGGCGGTCGTGGCCGCGGCCCCGGCGGTGGTACCGCAGGTGCCTTCGGTAAGGGCGGCGGCAAGAGCAAGCAGCGCAAGTCGCGGCGGGCGAAGCGGCAAGAGTTCGAGATGCGGAGTGCTCCGGTCGTCGGTGGCGTCAACGTCACCCGCGGTAACGGAGAGATCATCCGCATGCGCCGCGGCGCATCGATCGCGGACTTCGCCGACAAGATCGAGACGCTGACCGGCTACACGGTGCAGCCCGGAACCCTCGTGACGATCCTCTTCAACCTCGGCGAGATGGCCACGGCCACCGAGTCGCTGGACGAGGCGACGTTCGAGGTCCTCGGTGCCGAGCTCGGCTACAAGATCCAGATGGTCTCGCCCGAGGACGAGGACAAGGAGCTCCTCGAGGGCTTCGGTCTCGACCTCGAGGCCGAGCTGGAAGCCGAGAGCGAAGACGACCTCGAGATCCGTCCCCCGGTCGTCACCGTCATGGGTCACGTCGACCACGGTAAGACGCGACTGCTCGACGCGATCCGTCAGACCAACGTCATCGAGGGTGAAGCCGGCGGCATCACCCAGCACATCGGTGCCTACCAGGTCTGGACCGAGCACGAGGGCATCGAGCGCGCCATCACGTTCATCGACACCCCGGGTCACGAGGCGTTCACCGCCATGCGTGCCCGTGGTGCGCAGGTCACCGACCTCGCGATCCTCGTGGTCGCAGCCGACGACGGCATCATGCCGCAGACGGTCGAGGCGCTGAACCACGCGCAGGCGGCGAACGTGCCGATCGTGGTCGCGGTGAACAAGGTCGACAAGCCCGACGCCAACCCCTCGAAGGTGCGTCAGCAGCTGACCGAGTACGGCCTGGTCGCCGAGGAGTTCGGTGGCGACGTCATGTTCGTCGACGTGTCCGCTCGTGCCGGCACCGGTATCCAGGAACTGCTGGATGCCGTGCTGCTCACCGCAGACGCAGGTCTGGACCTGACGGCCAATCCGAACAAGGCCGCTCGCGGTGTGGCCATCGAGGCCAAGCTCGACAAGGGTCGCGGTTCGGTCGCCACGGTGCTCATCCAGTCCGGAACGCTCCGGGTCGGCGACGCGATCGTCGCAGGTACGGCTTACGGCCGTGTGCGTGCCATGGCGGACGAGAACGGCGAGCAGGTCCTCGAGGCCTACCCGTCGCGTCCGGTGCAGGTGCAGGGTCTGAACTCCGTGCCGCGCGCTGGCGACGTCTTCATCGTCACCGAGGAAGACCGCATGGCTCGCCAGATCGCTGAGAAGCGTGAAGCGGTCGAGCGCAACGCCCAGCTGGCCAAGGCCCGCAAGCGCATCTCGCTCGAGGACTTCACCCGTGCTCTCGAAGAGGGCAAGGTCGAGTCGCTCAACCTCATCATCAAGGGTGACGTCTCCGGTGCCGTCGAGGCGCTCGAGGAGTCGCTGCTCAAGATCGAGGTCGACGACTCGGTGCAGCTGCGCATCATCCACCGCGGTGTCGGTGCGATCACCGAGTCCGACGTGAACTTGGCGACGATCGACAACGCGATCATCGTGGGCTTCAACGTGCGCCCCGACACGAAGGCACGCGAGCGTGCCGCCCGTGAAGGCGTGGACATCCGCTTCTACTCCGTCATCTACAACGCGATCGACGAGATCGAGAGCTCGCTCAAGGGCATGCTCAAGCCGGAGTACGAAGAGGTCCAGTCGGGCGTGGCCGAGATCCGCGAGGTGTTCCGCTCCTCGAAGTTCGGCAACATCGCCGGTGTCATCGTGCGATCGGGAACGATCACGCGCAACGCCAAGGCCCGCGTCATCCGCGACGGCGTCGTGCTGGCCGATGGCCTCGCCATCGAGTCGCTGCGTCGCTTCAAGGACGATGTCACCGAGGTCCGCACGGACTACGAGGCCGGTATCGGACTCGGAAAGTACAACGACATCCAGATCGGTGATGAGATCGAGACGACCGAGCTCGTCGAGAAGCCTCGCGGCTGATCAATTCGACACACCTTCGGGCGTCTCCCTCTCCTGCTCCTTCCGGAGCACGGAGACGGGGGACGCCCTGAGGGTTCCTGGACAGGGAGAGAACAATGGCAGGCGAAAGACAGGCCCGTCTCGCGGATCGAATCCGCGTGATCCTCGCCGAACGGCTGGAGAAGGGGTTGCGCGATCCGCGCCTCGGCTTCGTCACCATCACCGACGTCCGCGTGAGCGGCGACCTCCAGCACGCATCGGTGTTCTACACTGTGCTGGGCACGGAGGAGGAGCGCATCTCCAGCGGTGCGGCGCTCACCTCGGCGACCGGAATGCTGCGCAGCGAGGTCGGACGGCAACTGAGCACCAGGCTCGTGCCGACCCTCGAGTTCATTCCTGACGCGCTTCCGGAGAACGCCGACCACATCGGCGCGCTGCTGCGTGAAGCGCAACAGCGTGATGCCGACGTCGCCAAGCTCGCGTCCTCGGCTTCTCACGCCGGCGACGCCGACCCATACCGTACCGACGACGACGCGGAGTGAGCGCCGTTTGATACGCTCGGCTTCGCGGGACGGCATCCCGCGAAGCTGAGGGGGATCGGCATCGAGGGTACGAACGCGTCTGGGGGGCCGTTCATCGCGCCCGCTGCCGTCGGGCTCCTCCTGGAGGAGCTGCTCGCGCAGGATCTCGGCTGCGCGCCCCACGTGCTCGCTCGCCTCGCCGATGATCTGGACGCGGACACGGCGACCATCCGTGAGGTCGTCCAGCGATTGACCCCGGATCAACGACACGGTCTGCGCCCGGTGCCGACGCCCCTGCCGCTGGTACCTGCGATCGCGCACAGGTTCGAGGACGTGGCGTTCGATGGACGCGATCGCGAGCTGCTTCTCGCACTCGCGGTGTGCCTGGACGATGCTCTCGATCCGATTCTCGAGTTCGACGGGCGCTCGGCCGCCGAGGTCACCTCCGCCGGCGTCGGAGCCCACCTCGCCGTGCACGCCGGTCGGGTGCGCTTCATCGACGCCCGACTGGCGATCTGGCTGCGGGCGACGACGAGTGCTGCAGAGACAGCGGCGGTTCACGGGCGACTGAGCGCGGTCTTCCACCGTCGCGGCGAACGAGTGAGCGCGGACTGGCATCGGGCGCGGGCGTCGCTCGAGGCAGAGCCGACCACCGCGCCGGAACTCACCCTCATCGCCAGGGAGCTCAGCGAGGCGGGATACCCGGATCGGGCGTTGCTGCTCGCCAGGGAGGCCTGGGAGCATGCGGTGGGCGAAGACCAGGACGAGGCGCGCCTCGTCGCCGGCGCGTCGGCGGTGGGCGCCGGGTTCGCAGGGGAGGCGGCCGCGTGGCTGGGGGCCCTGTACCCGCACGGCACCGAGCGATACCGGTTGGCAGGTCTCGGGGCGCTGATCGTCGCCCAGACCGTCCTGCAGGGTGCTGTTCCGGAGGTCGATCCGATGTCGCTGCGGCCGCAGACATCTGACGAGGGCGACTGGCGCCACTGGACCAGGGCGGCCGCCCTCGCCGCGATACTCTGCGCCGAACGCGGCGACCGGCGCGGTATGCGAACGTGGCTCGACGCGCTCCGCGACGGCGCATCCAGGATCGGTGCCGAGCATGAGCTGAGGGATCCTGTGGTGGCGCTGAGCTGGCTCCTCGTGGGGGACCGTGACATCGAAGAAGTCGCGGGATCCGGCCCGGTGAGCGGCGGGATGCTGCGCACGCTGCGCGCCGCCGTGGAGGGGGACATCGATCTGGCCCTGCGCCTCATCGCGACCGACGAATCGGCGTTGTCCGGCGAGCCGGACCCGTTCGTGCCGGGATACGAGCACAGCCCGGTCGTCCAGGCGTATCGCGCCGTCGTCGAGGTCCTGCTGCTCGTGTGGCGGGGCGACATCGGTGTCGCGCGGGACCGGCTGATACAGGCGGCGCTCTGCCTTCCGATCGCGATGCCGTTCGCCGGATTGGGAGTGGTGCTCGCCAGACGCCTCGATCTGGCGGTGCTCGGCGAGCTGGGACCGTTCGCCCGCTCACTCACCGTCGCCCTGCCCGGGGGAGCGAAGATCGACCTCCTGGTGGACCGCGGCATCCAGTCATTCCTCGCCGGCTCGTTCGACGATGCCGCCACCACGGTTCGGCTGTGGTCCGATCTCGGCGGGCCGCAGACCACGATGGCGGTACCGGGATTGGACGAGCTGGCCGTCATCGCCGCCGGTCGCGGCACGACGGAGGCGTCCATCGAGCCTCCGGAGATCGCGCTCGCCCAGCGCCTGCGGGTCCGTGTCGCGACGGCAGGCGACGGACGGTGGCGTGCCGAGAGCGATGAGGTCCGCGACATCGCACGCACGTTGAGCTCGCCGTTCGCCAGGGCGCGAGTGGAGACGATGCTCGGAACACAGCATGCGATTCGCGACGATCACTCCTCGGCGAGGATCCACCTCCAGTACGCGGAACGGCTGTTCGAGCTCTCGGGTGCGACGGCATGGGCACGAGCGGTGCGCGGCAGACTGGATCGGCTCGATGCGAGAGAGGGGAGCGTCGTCTCCTCGGTCGGTGCTCTCTCCGCGTGCCGCGCGGCCTGGTCGCCTCACCTCACGACGCGCGAGCTGGAGGTGGCCATGCGCGCGGTCGGCGGTGCGGCGAACCGCGAGATCAGCGAAGCCTTGAACGTCTCCGTCCGCACCGTCGAAGTCCACCTCGGCCGGGTCTTCACCAAGCTCGGCGTGCGGAGCCGGGTCGAGCTGACGGTGCTCGCCCACCGCACAGAGCAGCACCTCTGAGCCGTCGCGCCTGAGCCGGTCGTCGTCACCGCGGCAAGAACAGAGACGCCCCATCTGCTTCGGCGAGTCCGTCGGCGATGAGCGAGTCGATCGCCCGATCACGCTGCCCGGGATCGGGCCAGTCCGGCAGGACGGCGTCGAGCGGGACGGCGTCGGGGTCGATGCTCCGCAGCAGCTTCAGCACCGCACCGCGGGCCTGTCGGTCAGACCCCTCGTATGCGGCCTGGCGTCGGCGCTCATCACCCGTGTCCGGTCTCCCGGCGGCCAGCCATGCGCAGCTGCCGGCGAGAGGGCACAGCTCGCATCGCGGCGCCCGGGACGTGCACACCGTGGCGCCGAGCTCCATCGCTGCGGCATTGAACACCGCGGCCTCTGCGACATCATCCGGCAGCAGGTCCGCCATCAGCACGAGGTCTCGCCGCGAAGGGGGTCCCGGCTGCGCCCTGCCCTCGACGGCGCGGGCGAGCACCCGTCGGGTGTTCGTGTCGACCACGGGATGCCGGTCGCCGTAGGCGAACACCGCGACGGCGCGAGCGGTGTAGTCGCCGATGCCGGAAAGGGCCAGCAGGGCGTCCACCTCCCGCGGAACGATCCCCCCGTGTCGCTCGGTGATCTCGACCGCGGCACGGTGCAACCACAGCGCGCGCCGGGGATATCCCAGGTTCGCCCACTGCTGCACGACGTCGGCTGTCGATGCGGTGGCCATCTCGGAGGGCGTCGGCCAGCGCTCCAACCACGCCTCGAGGTGAGGGATGACCCTCGTGACGGGCGTCTGCTGCAACATGAACTCGCTGACCAGGACGCCCCAGGCGCCGAACTCGTCGTGAAAGGAGGGTCGACGCCACGGCAGGTCGCGAGCGGTCGCTCGATACCACGTCGGCAGAGGCGACATCAGCTCGAGAGAGGCCGGTGGGAGAGGCACCCGTCCAGCCTATGCGAGCGGATCGACGGCCAGGAGAGGGGAGCCACCGGGCATCCGCACGCGCAGATCCCGCTCGCGCGCTCGGTAGGCTGGGGGGATGGTCTCGCCCGGCATCCTTCTCGTCGACAAGCCCACAGGGCTGACCAGTCATGACGTCGTCGCCCGCACGCGACGCGCGTTCGGCACCCGCAAGGTGGGGCACGCCGGAACACTCGACCCGATGGCGACCGGACTGCTGGTGATCGGCATCGAGGGCGCGACCAGGCTCCTGACCTACATCGTCGGTGCGGACAAGACCTACCTGGCGACGATCCGTCTCGGCCAGACGACGGGCACGGACGATGCGGAAGGGGAGATCCTCACCACGGCCGCGCCCGAAGCGTGGGACGCGGTGACCGATGAGGCGGTGTCGACCGGCATCACGCAGCTCACGGGTGAGATCTCGCAGGTTCCCAGTGCCGTGTCGGCGATCAAGGTGGATGGTCGTCGCGCTTATGAGCGCGTCCGCGCCGGCGAAGAGGTCGTGCTCGCCGCACGCGACGTCGTCGTGTCGCGCTTCGACCTGCTCGCCACCAGGCGGGGCGAAGCGCATCTCGACCTCGACGTCGTCGTCGACTGCTCGTCCGGAACGTACATCCGCTCCCTCGCGCGTGATCTCGGGGCCTCCCTCGGTGTCGGTGGTCACCTCACCGCGCTGCGCCGCACGCGGGTCGGCCCGTTCGATGTGTCCGATGCCGTGGACCTCGACGCGCTGGAGGGCGCCGCGACCCTGGCTCCGGGAGAGGCGGCCGCCCGTATCCTCCCCGTGCTGGAGATGTCCGCCGACGAGGCTCGAGACCTGCGTCACGGCAAGCGGCTGAGCGGCCAGGCCGCGCGCCTCGAAGAGGCGATCGGTGCAGCGATCGACCCGGAGGGGCTCCTGATCGGCATCGTCGAGAAGCGCGGTGCCGACCTCAAGAGCGCCATGAACATGCCGGAGGGCGACCGATGATCCTGTGGCTCACGATCGCGCAGATCGTCATCGCCGTCGCTGCCGGCATCTTCTGTCTCGTCGCGGGTCTGATCGGCAGACGGCCGAGCGACTTCAGTGTCGGCGCCCTCGCCCTCGTCGAGGTGCTGCTCATCGTGCAGGTGATCGTCGCCATCGTCGCGCCGCTGACCGGGAACCCTCCGACCGGAGACCTGCTCGAGTACTGGGTCTACCTGGTCTCCGCGGTGCTCCTGCCCGTCGGCGCGGTGCTGTGGGCGCTCATGGAGCGCAGCCGCTGGAGCACGGTGATCCTCGGGGTGGCGGCGCTCGCGATCGCGGTGATGCTGTGGCGTATGCAGGTCATCTGGTCCGTCCAGATCGCGTGACGCGGCGGGTCGGAGCGCAGACCCGACCTCTCCTGCGGCTCTAGGATGGAATGCGCTATGAGCTCCACCGCCCCCTCCTCTCGGATGACCGGTATCGGTCGCGTCCTCGTGATCGTCTATGCCGTGATGGCACTGGCCGCGACCGGACGCAGCTTCGTGCAGATCGTCCGTCGCTTCGACGAGGCGCCGCTGGCGTACACGCTCTCCGCACTCGCCGCCGTCGTGTACATCCTCGCCACACTCGCCCTCGTCCTGGCCCGCCGCCGCGGCTGGTACTCGGTCGCGTGGGTCGCGATCGTCTTCGAACTCACCGGCGTCCTCGTGGTGGGGGTGCTGAGCCTTCTGATGCCCGACCTGTTCCAGCATGAGACCGTGTGGTCGCTGTTCGGGCGGGGCTACCTGTTCATTCCGCTGGTCCTGCCCCTCTTCGGCATCTGGTGGCTGCGCACGCACCGCCCGGCCGACGTCGTGCGTCCGGTCGAGGTCGGCGCGTGATCGTCTTCCGCAGCCCGCACGAGGTGCCCGACGACTTCGGACCGAGCGCGGTCGCGATCGGCAAGTTCGACGGCGTCCATGCCGGCCACCGAGCCGTGATCGAGCGCCTCGAGGCAGCGGCCGCAGCGACGGGCAGCCGGTCGGTGGCCGTCACGTTCGACCGCAACCCGCTGGCCGTGATCCGTCCCGACCGCTGCCCGGAGAACGTCGTCACGGTCGAGCGCAAGCTCGACCTCCTGGGCGAGCTCGGGCTCGACGCCACTCTGGTGCTCACGTTCGACGAGGAACTCGCCGCCCGCAGCGCTGAGGATTTCGTCGTCGACATCCTCGTCGGAGCCCTTCGGGTCTCCACGGTCCTCGTCGGACAGGACTTCCGGTTCGGCGCTCGGGGAGCCGGAACCCCCGAGCTTCTGCGCGAGCTCGGTCCTCGCCACGGTTTCACGGTCGAGGTCGTCGACGACGTGTACCTCCCGGGCTCCACGCGACGCGTGTCGTCGAGCTGGATCCGCGAGCTGCTGATGGAGGGCGACGTCGCTGCGGCGACGACCGTGCTCGGACGCCATCCCGATGTACGCGGAGTCGTCGTGCACGGGCTCAAGCGCGGGCGGGAACTCGGGTTCCCCACGGCGAACCTCTCGACCATCGTCGATGCGTTCGTGCCGGCGGACGGCGTGTACGCGGGATGGCTCGTCGACCACGACACCGGGATCCGGCATCCGTCGGCGATCTCCGTCGGGACCAATCCCACCTTCGACGACGTCCTCGTGCGACAGGTCGAGGCTCACGTGCTGGGAGAGACGGGCCTCGACCTCTACGGGCACGACGTCACGGTGGAGTTCGTCGAGCGGCTGCGGGGCATGGTGGCCTTCGAGGGCATCGACAAGCTGATGGTGCAGATGGGTGCCGATGTCACGGATGCGGCGCGGGCTCTCGGGCTCCCGTCCTAGCCGAGAGCGGATCCCCGGTTCGCCCATGCGGGATGGACGGCTCGGCGTGGGCGATCTCCTCTGAGCGAGCGCGATGGCATAGAATGGACATCGGCTCCCGCCGAACTTCGCGACTCTCGCGTTCCCCGGTGGGAAGAAGATCCACTGTTCGTACGGTCCTGGCTCACGCCACACGCGGACAACGAGAACGGCTCATGGTTTCCTGGGGAAGCCGGAGCCTTCACGCTCAGGAGGAGCATGCCGACTACGGCAACCGCCGCCACGCGGCGCAAGAAGACGTCCCGTCGCGACGATGAGGCACCCCTCATCCCGATCCTCGCGCGCAAGGTGCGCGAGATCGAGGCGAAGTCGCAGCGAGGGAAGCTCGGTCCCACGAATCGAGTGAAGTTCCAGGTGATCGCCTTCCTGGTGCGCGAAGAGCGCGCCAGGGTGAAGGCGGATGCCGAGATCAGCGATCCCACACGCGCCGAGCTGCTGAAGCGGCTCGACGGCGTGGCCACGATCCTCGCGAAGACGGCCGCCCGCGACACCTCGCTGATCCAGCTCCTGGAAGCCGACCAGGCGACATCGCCGGTGGCCAAGCGCATGCGCCGGGACTGGCTGCTCGAATCCGGAGCCGAACTCGCCCCGGAAGAGCTCATCATCGCCGACGCCGCACCGGTGCAGATCTCCGCGATCCCCGCGGCGATCGCGGAGCGCCAGGTCACGCCGCCGTCCGTCGAGGCGCGGCAGCTGGCCAACCCCTTCCTCGCGCCCGACCTGACGCCGCGTTCGACGGTCACACCGCGCCGCCGTCTCGACGGCTGGGAGCTCATGGGGCCGCTGTACAAGGCTTTCGAGACGGGGGCCGGTGGGTCCGCCGCGTCGATGGATCTGCCGCCGGCGCCGGAGTTCGACCACATCTCGCCCAAGGGCCTCGAGGTCATGGTGCATCAGTCCCGGTTCCTCGAAGCCGTCAAGGCCGGACACCGCAGCTTCCTCCTCGCCGACGAGCCCGGTCTCGGCAAGACCGCGCAGTCGGTTCTCGCCGCTTCCGTCGCGGGCGCATACCCGCTGCTGGTGGTCGTGCCCAACGTCGTGAAGATGAACTGGGCGCGGGAGGTCGAGCGCTGGACGCCCCAGCGCCGAGCGACGGTGATCCAGGGCGACGGCGATGACATCGACGCGTTCGCCGACGTGTTCATCGTGAACTACGAGATCCTCGACCGGCACATGTCGTGGCTCGCCTCCATCGGTCTGCGCGGGATGGTCGTCGACGAGGCGCACTTCATCAAGAACCTCTCCTCGCAGCGGTCGCAGAACG
This sequence comes from Microbacterium sp. UCD-TDU, assembly GCF_000340625.1. NCBI lineage: Bacteria > Bacillati > Actinomycetota > Actinomycetes > Micrococcales > Microbacteriaceae > Microbacterium > Microbacterium sp. UCD-TDU. Next base: position 849,483 of record NZ_KB454447.1, on the reverse strand, counting down.
TGCTGTCGCTGGCCGCCCAGGTGCGCGAGCGCACTCCGGGGCACGATCCTCTGATGCTCGCCCTCACCGGTACGCCGCTGATCAACGACGTCGAGGACTTCGACGCGATCTGGCGCTTCCTCGGCTGGACCACGGGTGAGAAGCCGGGTCCTGAGCTCATGGAGAAGCTCGACGCCACAGGATTCACCCCGGCAGACAAGGCGTTCTACCCCGAGGCCCGCGACGCGGTGATCTCCATGGGGATCGTCCGTCGTAAGAAGAAGGATGTCGCCGCCGATCTCCCGGACAAGCTGATCGCCGATCTGCCGGTGCAGCTCGACGACGAGTTCGGGCGCAGCATCCGTCAGGCCGAGCGCGAGCTGGGGGAGCGGCTCGCCGCTCGCTACCGCCGCATCATCGAGGCCCGCGGAGACCGTGGGCTCGCGTCGGGAGAGATCGACGAGGACATCGTGCGGCTGGTCGCCCAGAACGAGCTCGAGGAGTCCAAGGCCGCCGGCACCGGGGGAGACAACGTCTTCACCATGGTCCGTCGCATCGGTCAGGCCAAGGCGCCGCTGGCTGCCGACTACGCCGCTCAGCTGCAGCGCTCGGTCGGCAAGGTCGTGTTCTTCGCGAAGCACATCGACGTCATGGACCAGGCCGAGGCGCACTTCGCCGCGGCAGGCATCCGCTCGGTGTCGATCCGCGGCGACCAGACCTCCACGGTCCGGCAGCAGGCCATCGACGACTTCAACGGCGACCCCGAGGTCGGCATCGCCGTCTGCTCGCTCACCGCGGCAGGCGTGGGGCTCAACCTGCAGGCTGCGTCGAACGTCGTGCTCGCCGAGCTGTCGTGGACGGCCGCCGAGCAGACGCAGGCGATCGACCGTGTGCACCGCATCGGCCAGGGCGAGCCGGTCACCGCGTGGCGGATCATCGCCGCGCACACGATCGACACGAAGATCGCGGAGCTGATCGACCAGAAGCAGGGGCTCGCGGCGCGCGCTCTCGATGGTGAAGCCATCGAGGAATCGGCCGCAGAGCCGGTGCAGCTGGCGGCACTCATGCACCTGCTGCGACAGGCGCTGGGCGGAGCGTAGGCGTCAAGAACCACCGTTCTTAACGTCGGATCCGGTGGGAGAACTCCCGAGATCGGGAAGTTCGACGATATCGGTGAATCAGGTCGTCAAGATCGACGCTTTTCGCCGCTCCCGAATGGCGCCCGAGCGTGCCGGGGCGCTAGTGTCGATCGAAGGCAGCGTCGCCTGTTCCCCCCATCTCCCGAACGTCTGAAGGCACCAGCATGAAGATCGGCATCCTGACGAGCGGCGGCGACTGCCCCGGCCTCAACGCGGTCATCCGCGGCATCGTGCTCAAGGGCACGACCTCATACGACCTCGAGTTCGTCGGCATCCGCGACGGATGGCGGGGCCTGGTCGACGGTGACTTCATGCCGCTGACCCGGCACGAGGTGAAGGGGCTGTCGAAGGTCGGCGGCACGATCCTCGGCACCAGCCGCACGAACCCGTACGAGGGCGAGCGTGGGGGAGCCGACAACATCGCCAAGACCCTCTACGGGCACAAGATCGACGGCATCATCGCGATCGGTGGTGAGGGCACGCTCGCCGCAGCAGACCGTCTCGCCAAGGACGGCATCAAGGTCATCGGGGTCCCCAAGACGATCGACAACGACCTGCAGGCGACCGACTACTCGTTCGGCTTCGACACCGCGGTGAACATCGCCACGGATGCGATGGATCGACTGCGTACCACCGGCGACTCGCACCAGCGCTGCATGGTCGCAGAGGTCATGGGCCGTCACGTCGGCTGGATCGCACTGCACGCCGGAATGGCTGCCGGAGCTCACGTCGTCTGCATCCCCGAGGTGCCGATGTCGATCGACGAGATCACGGAACTGGTGACCAGCGCGCATGATCGCGGTCGCGCGCCACTGGTGGTCGTCTCCGAGGGGTTCAAGCTCCTCGGAATGGACGAGGCCTACAGCGACAAGGGCCTCGACGCCTTCAACCGCCCCCGCCTCGGCGGCATCGGCGACCTGCTCGCCCCCGAGATCGAGCGCATCACCGGCATCGAGACGCGGGCGACGATCCTCGGTCACATCCAGCGCGGCGGATCGCCCTCGGCGTTCGACCGCGTGCTGGCGACACGACTCGGTCTGCACGCCGCCGACGCGATCGTCGACGGCGCCTGGGGCCAGATGGTCGCCATGCAGGGCACGGATATCGTCCGGGTGCCGTTCGCCGACGCACTGGGCGAACTGAACACGGTCCCTCGGTACCGCTACGACGAGGCGGCGGCGCTCTTCGGCTGAGCCGTGTGAGGCTGAGTCCGCCCTTCGCAGGACGAGCTCAGCCTCAGCGATTCACTCCTCGGCGAGGCCGAGAGTGTCCAGCAGCCAGGCGAGTTCGAACGCCCGCTCCTTCCAGGAGTTGTAGCGTCCGCTCACCCCACCGTGTCCTGCGACCATCTCGCACTTGAGGAGCACGTCCTTCGCCCCGGCCTCGCGCAGGCGTGCGACCCACTTCGCGGGCTCCACATAGAGCACACGCGTGTCGTTCAGGGACGTCACGGCGAGGATCCGCGGGTAGTCCACGCCGTCGCGGACGTTCTCGTAGGGGCTGTACGACTTCATGTAGGCGTAGACGTCCGGGTCATGGAGCGGGTCGCCCCACTCGTCCCATTCGATGACGGTCAGCGGCAACGACGGATCGAGGATCGTCGTCAGGGCGTCCACGAACGGCACGCCGGCGAGGATGCCGGCGAAGAGCTGGGGCGCGAAGTTCGTCACCGCGCCCATCAGCAGGCCGCCGGCGCTGCCGCCCTCGGCCACCATCCGACTCGGCGTGGTCACGCCCGACTCGGCCAGGTGCTCGCCGCAGGAGACGAAGTCCGTGAACGTGTTGCGCTTGTTCAGGAGCTTGCCGTCCTCGTACCACTGCCGGCCCATCTCTCCGCCTCCGCGCACGTGCGCGACCGCGAAGATCACACCCCTGTCGAGTTCGGAAAGGCGTGCCACGGAGAAGCCGGGATCGATCGAGTGCTCGTACGATCCGTAGCCGTACAGGTGCACCGGACGCGGCTCGACGCCTGGCTCGCCGAACGAGCGCTTCCACACGAGCGAGATCGGCACGCGCACGCCGTCTGATGCGGTCGCCCACTCGCGTCGCTGGCCGTAGTCGGCGGGGTCGTAGCCCCCCAGCACCGGCACCTGCTTGCGCAGCACCAGCTCACGGGTCGCGAGGTCGAGGTCGTACACGGTCCCCGGCGTCACGAACGAGGTGTACCCCAGACGCAGGAACGGCGAGTGCCACTCGGGATTCCCGCTCACGCCGGCCGAATAGAGCGGTTCGTCGAACATCAGCTCGTCGACCGCATCCGTGGCGTAGTCGAGCAGACCGACGCGCTCGAGTCCCTCGCTGCGGTACTCCACGGTGGCGAAGTCGCGGAACGCATCGACACCGAGGAGTCGTCTGCCCTGCTCATGCGCGAGCACCACGTGTCGCTCGCCCTGCGGCTCGGACGCTGACACCGAGACGAGCTCGAAGTCGAGCGCTCCGTCGTTGTGCAGCACGAGCAGACGATCCTCGCCGTCGATGATCGCATGCTCGACCGAGTACTCCACGCCTTCGCGACGCGGCCACACGAGCTGCGGCTCCGCGGTCAGCTCGCCCGTCAGATCGACGAGGTACTCCTCGCTCGTGATGCTCGAACCGACCGCGATGACCAGATACCGGCGGCTACGGGTGATCCCGGCACCGAGCCAGAACTTCTCATCCGGCTCGTGGAAGAGCTTCACGTCGTCGGTGACGGGCGTGCCGAGGCGGTGCAGCCACAGAGTGTCGGGCCTCCACGCCTCGTCGCGGGTCGTGTAGATCACACCCCGACCGTCCGGCGTGAAGAAGGCGCCGCCCGTGTTCGGGATCTCGTCGTCGAGCGTGGTGCCGGTTGTGAGGTCGCGCACGTGCACGGTGTAGAGCTCGTCACCTTCGAAGTCGGTGGACCAGAGCAGCTTCGTGGCGTCGTCGGACGTGTCGAACGCTCCGAGCGAGAAGAACTCGTGCCCCTCCGCCTCGATGTTGCCGTCGAGGAGCACGACCTCGCCGGGAACCGGGACACCGGGTTCGAGGCGCGGAGGAGTCCAGTCGTCGGGCTCGGCCGCGGCGCGGCAATGGATGCCGTACTGCGCGCCCTCCTCGGTGCGGCTGTAGTACCACCAGTGGCCGCGGCGTGTGGGAACGGAGAGGTCCGTCTCCTGCACGCGACCCTTGATCTCTTCGAAGAGCCGCTCGCGCAGAGCGGCGAGGTGTGCCGTCTCGGCCTCCGTGTGGGCGTTCTCGGCCTCGAGGTGGGAGACGACCTCCGCCGACTCCTTGGCGCGGAGCCATTCGTACGGATCGTCGAAGGTGTCACCGTGGTGGGTGCGGAGCGAGGAGCGGCGGTCGGCAGCAGGAGCGTCAGTCACCGTCTCACGCTATCCCAGGTCGAGTTGACCGGCACGGGGGAGGGTGGGAGGATTTACCGGGGCCGGTTAACGGAAGTCAAACCCACGGTGAACTCTTCGTTCATCACGTCGATCACGTCGACATCTCCTTCTTCCTCAAACGACCGAAAGCGAACGGTGGAAACCGCAGCCCTCATCGTCGTGCTTGTCATCGCGCTGGCACTCTTCTTCGACTTCACCAACGGCTTTCACGATACGGCGAACGCCATGGCGACGCCGATCGCCACCGGCGCGCTGAAGCCCAAGACAGCCGTCCTCCTCGCCGCCGTTCTCAACCTCGTCGGCGCCTTCCTGTCGACCGAGGTCTCCAAGACCATCTCCGGCGGGATCATCCGCGAGGATGCGATCATCGAGGCCGGAGCGGATCTGTTCCTGTCGTTGATCTTCGCCGGTCTGATCGGTGCGATCACCTGGAACATGCTCACGTGGCTTCTCGGCCTTCCCTCGAGCTCGTCGCACGCGCTGTTCGGTGGACTCATCGGCGCCACCCTCGTCGGTGCAGGTATCGGCGGCATCGACTTCGGCATGGTGCTCTCCAAGATCGTGCTCCCCGCACTGATCGCTCCGGTCACGGCGGGACTGATCGCCTTCGCCGCGACGAAGATCGCCTACTCGATCACCCGTCGCTACGACGGCAAGCCCGACGGTCGTGACGGATTCCGGTGGGGGCAGATCTTCACCTCGTCGCTCGTCGCGCTCGCTCACGGCACCAACGACGCCCAGAAGACGATGGGTGTGATCACCCTCGCGATGATCACGATCGGCTGGCAGTCCGGCGCTCACCACGAGCCCGAGCTGTGGGTCATCATCGCGTGTGCGTTCACGATCGCGCTCGGCACCTATCTGGGCGGCTGGCGCATCATCCGCACGCTCGGCAAGGGTCTGACCGACGTCAAGCCCGCACAGGGCTTCGCAGCGGAGAGCTCAACAGCCGCCACCATCCTCGCCTCCAGCGCCCTCGGATTCGCGCTCTCGACCACGCAGGTCGCCTCCGGATCGGTCATCGGATCCGGCCTCGGTCGCCGCGGGTCCACGGTGCGCTGGCGGACCGCCGGCCGCATCGGCATCGGCTGGCTGCTGACGCTTCCCGCCGCCGGCGGAGTGGGAGCGCTCGCTGCGCTGCTCGTGGTCTGGCTGGGCAACTGGGGCGTCGCGATCGACGCCGTGATCGCTGTTCTGATCATCCTCGGTCTGTACATGCGCTCGCGTCGCAACGCCGTCACGCCCGCCAACGCGATGAGTGATGTCGCCGAGTCCGGCATGGCCATCGAGCTTCCCGATACGCCTCCGCCGACGCGTCGTCAACAGCGCATCGAGCAGGCCAAGGCCGAGGCCAGGGCTCGCGCCGAGGCCAGGGAGAAGGCGAAGGCGCAGGCGAAGAAGGATGCCGCGGCCAAGGCCAAGAAGAAGGCCGAGGCCAAGGCCGGCGCCGGTGCGTCCAAGTCTGCGGCATCGAAGAAGAAGGCAGATGCCGATCGGAACGGGGAGTCCGCATGAACGTCGTGATCGACTGGTTCGCGTTCCTCCAGGTTTTCGCGGCAGCCCTCATCGGCGCCGCGGCCATCGTCACGTTCTACGCGCTGGGTCTGCGTCTGCTCGTGCGCAGCGGTCGGGCTCCGGTGGTGAGCCCGGCGGAGTTCACGGACGCCATCACGGTGATCACCGAGAAGGAGCTCAAGCGCGCCGAGAAGCAGGCGGCGAAGGCCGCGCGCAAGAGTCCGTTGACCGAGGGGCAGAAGTCGCTGGCCCTCGTCGGGGCCTACGGCTGCTTCGCGCTCTGCGCCGCCGCAGTGGTGAGCGGCATCCTGCTCCTCGTCATCGGTCACTGACGACGGCGGAACCGGGCGGGTCCCGGTGCCGGAGCGGGGGCGGCAATAGGCTGATGTCATGTCCGCAGGAACCGGCACTCCGTACGTCTTCGGCAGGCACGAGCCCGCGTCGCACGTGCTCATCCACGTCAGCGACCCGCATTTCCTCGCGGGGGGAGCGCGGCTGGGCGGACGCTACGACGTCGAGGAGAGCTTCGCCCGCACGCTGGAGGCGATCCGCACCGTGCATCCGCACCCCACGGCCATCGTCGTCACGGGGGACTTGGCCGACCTGGGGGAGCCCGATGCCTATCGTCGCCTTCGGGCCGCGGTGGAGCCGGTGGCCGAGGCGCTGCGGGCCCCGGTCATCTGGGTGGCAGGCAACCATGATGAGCGGCCGGCTCTGCGAGAGGGCCTGCTGGATCTGACGCCGACTGAGGAGCCGGTGACCGGCGTCTGGAACGTCGACGGCCTCCGACTCATCGCGCTGGACACCAGCGTCCCGGGGTGGCATCACGGAGATCTCGACGACGGTCAACTCGCCTGGCTCGCGGAGGTGCTCGCCGAGCCCGCCCCGCACGGAACGCTGCTGGCGATGCATCATCCGCCCATCCCGAGCCATCTGCCGCTGTTCGACATCCTGGAGCTGCGGCATCAGGACGAGCTCGCAGACATCGTGCGGGGGAGCGACGTGCGCGGCATCCTCGCCGGGCATCTGCACTATTCCTCCCACGGCCTTTTCGCCGGGGTTCCCGTGAGCGTCGCCTCGGCGACGTGCTACACGATGAACGTGGCGCGTCCGTCGGCCGAGGTCAACGGCATGGACGCCGCGCAGGCCTTCCAGATCGTCCACGTCTACCCCGACACGATCACGCACACCGTGGTCCCGGTGACCGAGGCTCCGACCGGCGACTACTTCTCCGAGGCCTGGCTGGAGCGCATGGCGAAGCTCAGCCCGGAAGGGCGACTCGAGGCCTTCTCCCGCAAACCCGGACGCTGAGCGGCGTAGACTGGGAGCATCCCCCACCCTTCTCACCCGCCACGACCCACGAGGATGTGACATGGCTTCTGCCGCGCCTACCCCGACCCGCACCGAGACCGATTCGCTCGGGAGCATGGAGATTCCCGTCGACGCGTACTGGGGGATCCACACCGCCCGCGCCGACGCGAACTTCCCGATCACGAAGCGACCCATCTCGGTGTATCCCGATCTGGTGGTCGGCCTTGCGATGGTCAAGCAGGCCAGTGCCCGCGCGAACCGTGAGATCGGAGTGCTCGACCCCGAGCGCGCCGACCTGATCGATCGTGCGGCGCAGCGTGTGATCGACGGCGAGTTCCACGAGCAGTTCACGGTCGGTGTCATCCAGGGCGGCGCCGGCACCTCGACCAACATGAACGCGAACGAGGTCATCACCAACATCGCGCTCGAGATGGCCGGCCGCGAGAAGGGCGACTACGCCTTCCTCTCGCCGATCGATCACACCAACCGCAGCCAGTCCACCAACGACGTGTACCCGACCGCAGTGAAGATCGGCCTCTCGCTGACGCTGCGCTCGCTGCTCGAAGAGCTCGACCTGCTGCGGCTGTCGTTCCTGGGCAAGTCGCGCGAGTTCCACGATGTCCTGAAGGTCGGGCGCACCCAGCTGCAGGACGCCGTGCCCATGACGCTGGGCCAGGAGTTCAACGGTTTCGCCACGACGCTCGGCTACGACCACACGCGCCTCACCGAGAACGCCTCGCTGATGTTCGAGATCAACATGGGCGCCACGGCTATCGGCACCGGCATCACGACTCACCCCGGTTACGCGCCCGCTGTGCTCAAGCACCTGCGTGAGATAACCGAACTCGACCTGCGCACCGCCGGCGACCTCGTCGAGGCCACCAGCGACACCGGATCGTTCATGTCGTTCTCCTCGACGCTCAAGCGCAACGCGATGAAGCTCTCGAAGATCTGCAACGACCTCCGGCTTCTCTCATCGGGTCCCCAGGCGGGCCTCGGCGAGATCAACCTCCCCGCCATGCAGGCGGGCTCCAGCATCATGCCCGGCAAGGTCAACCCGGTGATCCCCGAGGTCGTGAACCAGGTGGCGTTCGCCGTGGCCGGCGCCGACATGACGGTGACGATGGCGGCGGAAGCCGGGCAGCTGCAGCTGAACGCCTTCGAGCCGGTGATCGCGCACTCGATCTTCCAGTCGATCACCTGGATGCGCCAGGCCATGTGGACCCTGCGCGTGAACTGCGTCGACGGCATCACCGCCAACCGCGACCGCCTGGGGGCGATGGTGGGAGCCTCGGTCGGTGTCATCACTGCGCTGACCCCCTTCATCGGCTACGCAGCAGCGGCAGCCCTGGCGAAGACCGCGCTGTTGACCAACCGCAGCGTCGCCGATCTGGTGGTGGAGGCCGGCCTGATGTCCCGCGAAGAGGTCGTCAAGCAGCTCTCGCCCGCACGCCTGTCCGGGCTCGAGACCATCACGGCGGCGATCCCGGTGATCGCGTCGGAGGACCTGATCGAGATCTGATCACACGGAGACGAAGAGAGGGACGGATGCTCCGGCATCCGTCCCTCTCTTTCGTGCAGGTGAGGTCAGTCGGTGATCCGGCAGTGGGTGGTGAGCTCACCGATGCCGTCGATGCCGACCGTGACGGTGGAGTGGTCGCGGAGGAAGATCTGCGGGTCACGCGAGTAGCCCGCACCTCCGGGGCTGCCGGTCGAGATGAGCGTGCCGGGGAGCAGAGTAAGCGACTGCGAGAGGTGCGTGATCAGCTTCGCCACCGAGCGCACCATCTGGTCGGTGCTCGCATCCTGCACGGTGTGGCCGTCGACGACGGTCCAGATGTGGAGGTCCTGCGGGTCGGCGATCTCGTCGGCGGTCACGGCGAAGGGTCCGGTCGGGGTGAAGCCGTCGAACGACTTGCAGCGGGACCACTGCGCCTCGGAGAACTGGATGTTCCTCGCGGTGATGTCGTTGACCACCGTGTATCCCCACACGTGCGACAGTGCGTCGGCTTCGGCGACGTCCTTCGCGGGCGAGCCGATGAGCACGCCGAGCTCGGCCTCGTAGTCGACGGCCTCGCTGAGAGCGCGCGGCCACGACGTGGTCTGCTCGTGGCCGGTGAGCGAGTTCGGCCAGAGCGTGAACACCGTGGGTGCGGCATCCGTCTTCAGACCCAGCTCGCTGGAATGCGCGGCGTAGTTGAGGCCGACGGCCAGCACGGCCGGGGGAGCGAGCACGGCGGAGGCGAACGCCCAGCCGTCGAGAGGGTGGCGCCGGGCGGCGCCGGTCGCCAGCGCTTCACGCAGAGCCTCGAGCGCGCCGTCTCCTCCCTCGATCAGCTGCTGCAGCGTGGCAGGAGGGTCGTTCAGGAGGTCAGAGACGAGGATGGCGTCCGAGCCCTCGACCACGGCGAGAACCGCGAGAGGGGAGTCAGGACGGCGCAGGTGAGCGAACCGCATGCTTCTACGCTACCGGGTGGGTGATGGTCGCCGGGTGGAGGGCGTCGCCATATCCGGGCGGTCTGCGTTGTGCCCATAAGCTTTGCCTATGAGTTCCGGAGGACCGTCCCAGCCGCAGCAGCCCTCGCCCTACGCCCCTCCGCCGGCATCGCCGCAGGTGTCGCGGCAGTCGTACACGCCCGCGCCACCCGCGCGTCCCCTTCCTGCGCCTTCGACCGGGGCGCCTTCCACCGGGTACGCCTCGTCTCTCGCGCAACCGACCCCGTACACGCCACCGGCTCCCGTGGCCCCGTCGCCGGCGGAGTCTCTTCCCGCATTGCCCGTGCCCACCAAGAAGGGGCGCACGGTGTCGCTCTGGCTCTTCGGAGTGCTCGGGTTCCTGCTGATCGCCCTCGTGGGGTATTTCGTCTGGGCACTCGGATCCTTCGCATCGGTCGTCGGCCTGGTCCTCGCGCTCATTCCGTTGACGATCGTGTTCCTCGGCGTGCGCCTGATCGATCGGTGGGAGCCCGAGCCCAAGCGACTCGTCGCGTTCGCCATCGCCTGGGGTGCGGTGGCGGCGGTCGGGCTCACCCTTCTCGTCGACACGGCACTGACTCTCCTGCTCGACATCCGATCGGAGGAGTTCACCGCCGTCGTGCAGGCGCCCATCGTGGAAGAGCTCTGGAAGGGGCTCGGCGTCTTCCTCATCTTCCTGCTCGCCCGACGGGCCTTCGACGGCCCCGTCGACGGCATCGTCTACGGCGCACTGGTCGGGGCGGGGTTCGCGTTCACCGAGAACATCCAGTACTTCGGGTTGAGCCTGATCGAGGGAGGCGGTGAACAGCTCACGGTCACGTTCGTGGTGCGTGGGCTCTTCTCGCCCTTCGCGCATGCCATGTTCACCGCGATCACCGGCTTCGCGATCGGTCTCGTCGCCCGTCGGCACGGTTCGGCCCAGGCGGCACTCGGCGCCGGGGCGCTGGGCCTGATCGGGGCGATCCTCCTGCACGCGCTCTGGAACGGCTCCGCGACGTTCGCGGACTTCTTCGGGCTGTACTTCACCCTCCAGGTGCCGCTGTTCGTCGGATTCATCCTGTGCATCGTCGCCCTGCGTCGCGAGGAGGCCAGGCTCACCAGAGCTCGCCTGGAGGACTACGCCGCTGCGGGGTGGTTCACGCCCGAGGAGGTCACGATGCTCGCGACCCCTGCCGGACGAAAGGTGGGACTGGCCTGGGCCTCGCAGCTGCGCGGGGACCGACGGCCTCTGATGCGCGCGTTCATCAAGGACGCGACCGCACTCGCCGCCGTGCGCCAGCGCGCGATCACCGGTCGGGATCCTCTGGCCGTGGACGACGAGCGTGCTCTCCTGATCCGCACCAGGGCGACCAGGGCGGCTCTGCTCTCCTACTGACACGCAGCGAGGCAGGGGACCCGCGCCCGGCAAGACTCAGCGCCCGGTGCTGCGGCGATGCCTGCGAGTCTCCCGGGCGCTGAGTTGATCTGTAAACAGGGTGCACCCGGCCCCGTACGGGTGTCAAGAGCGTTTTGCCGAGGCTCGACGGTGCGTGCCTGAGGTGTTCGCTGTGAGCAGGTGCGCGCGCGTTGACCGCGTCCGTCGGCCTCGGGTTTGATGGAGACATGACTGAACGCACAAAGCCTGAGTTCGACGCCCCCAGCACCCCCGCTCCGGCGGACCTCGTCATCCGCGACATCATCGAGGGTGACGGCGCCGAGGCGAAGCCCGGCGACACGGTGACGGTCCACTACGCCGGTGTGGAGTTCGACTCCGGCGAGGAGTTCGACTCCTCCTGGGGCCGTGGTGAGACCATCCAGTTCCCCCTGCGCGGCCTGATCCAGGGCTGGCAGGACGGGATCCCCGGCATGAAGGTCGGCGGGCGCCGCGAGCTGATCATCCCCCCGCACCTCGCGTACGGCCCTGCTGGCGGAGGGCACTTCCTCTCCGGTAAGACGCTGATCTTCATCATCGATCTCGTCGCCGTCGGCTGACTTCGATCTTCCGCACGAGGCGCCCCTCTCCTTCGGGAAAGGGGCGCCTCGTGGCGTTCCGGAAGAGATTCTCCATTCAGGGGAATACATGCGACTGAATGTAAGTTGTCACAGTGGTCGCGGCAACGCGGCCCCTGTCCCTTGCCGCAGCAGCGGCTGAAGTCTCCAGAGGAGAAGCAATGACCAGCATCGACATCCCCGGCTACCGTCCCGGCACCTGGGTCCTGGACCCTTCGCACAGCGAGGTCACCTTCAGCGTGCGCCACATGATGATCTCGAAGGTGCGCGGCACGTTCGGCGTCAAGAGCGCGACGCTCGTGGCTCCGGAGAACCCCCTCGAGGCCAAGGTCGAGGCGACGGTCGACGTGACCTCGATCGACACCAACGACGAGGGCCGCGATGCGCACCTGCGCTCGGGCGACTTCTTCGACACGGAGAACTTCCCGACCATGGAGTTCGTCTCCACCGGCGCGCGCGTCAAGGGCGATGACCTGTATGTCGACGGAGACCTCACGATCCGCGGTATCACCAAGCCGGTCAGTTTCGAGCTCGACTTCGGTGGCTTCGGCACCGACCCGTACGGCAACTACAAGGCCGGCGCTTCGGCCAAGACGGTCATCAACCGTGAGGACTTCGGCCTCACCTGGAACGCGGCGCTGGAGACCGGCGGCGTGCTCGTCGGCAAGGACGTCACGATCAGCCTCGACCTGCAGGGCGCACTGCAGCAGGACTGACCCCGTTCGCGCGGTCGCCAGAACCCCGAGCCCGTCAGGGCTCGGGGTTCTCTGCGTCGTAGTCGTGGAACCGACGGTTGCGGCGCGCGAGCATGGCGACGAGCGCGATGACCAGGACTCCGCCGAGAAGCGGCGGGAACCAGAGGGTGGTCAGGGTCGCGAGCGTCCCGGCGTAGAGAGCCCCGACTCGCGGACCCCCGGCGACGACGACGATGAACAGGCCCTGGAGGCGTCCGCGCATCGCGTCGGGCACCGCGGCCTGCATCATCGTGTTGCGGTAGATGGAGCTGACGTTGTCCGAGGCGCCGGACAGGGCGAGCGCGACGCACGCGGCGACGATCAGCGCGACGTGCGGCGCGGTCTCGCTCGCCGGCGCGGAGAAGGCTCCGATGAGCAGCACCAGGCCGAACAGCAGGATCGACGCGCCGTACGCCTGCACCGCCCGAGCGATGCCGCGGCCGTGCCAGCGGTACTGCACGACGCGGCCCGAGAACAGGCTCGAGGCGAACGTGCCGACCGCGACGGCGGCCGTGAGGATACCGGTGGTGAGGGCACCGCCACCGAGGAGCACCGTGCCGAGGGCGGGGAAGAGCACGAGAGGTTGTCCGAAGGTCATCGCGATGATGTCGATGATGTACTGCATCCGGATGTTGCCGGCCTTGCGCAGGAATCGCCAGCCGTCGATGAGCGACTCGAGGCCCGGACGGACGACCGCGCCCTCCGGCCTCAGTGACGGCAGTGTCCACAGCCCGAGGAACATCGACAGCATCAGCACCACGTCGATCGTGTAGGTCCACCCGTAGCCGGTGAGGGCGACGAGCAGGCCGGCCAGCGCCGGCCCCGCCATCACCGTGAGTCCGAAGGCCACGCCGTTGAGGGCGGATGCGGCCGCGAGCTTGTCGCGAGGGATGAGGCGAGGCACGATGGCGGTGCGCGTGGCCATGCCCACCGAGTTGGCCGCTGAGTTGATCATGCTCAGGACGTACAGCCACCAGATCGTCTCCATGCCCGTCCAGGTGAGCGCGGCGAGCAGGGCGGTGGATGCGAAGGTGATCGTCGCCGCGATCAGGGCCACACGGCGTCGGTCGAACGCGTCAGCGAGCATGCCGCCGTACAACCCGGCGAGGATCATCGGCACGAGGCCGGCGACCGCGATCATGGAGACGGCGAAGGTGTTCTGCGTCAGTGCGAACACATGGAGCATCACCGTGACGATGGTGAGCTGGCCGCCGATGCCGGCGAGGGTGGATCCGATCCACATCCGGGCGAATGCCGGGCTGGACCTCAGGGGGGAGAGGTCGATCAGGTGGCCGCGGCGGGCGCTCACTCGTCGAACTTCTTCTGCACCTTTCGAGCCTAGTTGAACCGTGCGGGCCTCCCTCCCGGCCGGTGGCGCCGGAGGCAGTCGGCGGCTGGTAGACTCGTCAGGTTGCCGTTTGATCGGCCGCGGATAAAGAGAGCCCACGTATCAGGCGTCGGGCGCCGCGCAACAAGCAGAGAGGGGATCGAATCTATGGCACTGGAAGCAGACGTCAAGAAGGCGATCATCGAAGAGTACGCGACGCACCCCGGTGACACCGGATCCCCCGAGGTGCAGGTCGCAATGCTGACGCAGCGCATCAAGGACCTCACCGAGCACCTCAAGGAGCACAAGCACGACCACCACTCGCGTCGTGGGCTGTTCCTGCTCGTCGGTCAGCGCCGTCGTCTGCTCGGCTACCTCCAGGACATCGACATCGCGCGCTACCGCTCGCTGATCGAGCGTCTCGGACTCCGCCGCTAAGGCACTGCAGACCTGCGTACAATCGCGCAGAACATTCTTGAGAAGGCCGCCCCACGGTGTGGGGCGGCCTTCGTCATATCACGACGGGTTGACCCCTTCCCGGGTTTCCGATAGGAAAGTAGAAAGCTTTCCACACGGAAAGTGGAGGAGGTTCGACGTGCAGCAGAAGCCGATTCCCGGTCAGGATGCCCTCGATCCGCCCGATGCCGACGTCGCGCGCCAGTATCTGGCGGCCGCGGATGCGGTGGTGGAGCGCCGGGACCGTGCCATCGACCGACGCGCGCTCGCCGGGCTCCAGATGGTCAATGCGGCTGTCACGGCCGGGTATCTCGTGGCGTTCGCGCTCGTCCTCCGGCAGGACGACGTCCTCGCCTCCCAGGTGATCCTGTTCACGTTCCTGGTGTGGGGGCAGCTGGCGAGCGGGATGGCTCAGCGCCACGGGATGCAGTGGCGCTGGAGTGCTTCACGGTGGCCGCTTCTTCTGGGTGGCGGCGTCGTTCTCGTCGGCGCGGTCCTCGTGTTCGGATTCGTGGCGTTGGACACGAGGCTCCCCGTCGGCATGGTGCTCCTCCCGGCGGGCTTGGTCGTGGTGGGTATAGGGGGTTACGGCGCGGTTCAGCTCGTGCGCGCGGCCGGTGATCCGCGACCTCCGCGGCCTTCACCCCTCGCGCTCCCCACCGCCCTTCGGTGGGGGACCATTCTCGTCGGCGTCGTGCTCGGTGTGCTGACCATGCTCGCCGGAGCGCCCGACGGTGTGCTCAGGAGCGTGATCACTCTCCTGGTGATGCTGGCGCTGTTCACCTGGCTGGTGGTGTTCAACACACCCGTGGGCCTGCCCGCGGTCGGGGCCTCGTGGCGCGGGCCGCACGTCACGGCCTTCCTTCTGGCGGCCTGCGTCCCCGTGGCACTCGTGCTCGGCGGAGACGTGCTCGGCGATCGGGGGCTCGCGGGTGTCGTCGGCGGCGCGGTCGTGATGGTGCTCGTCATCGTCGCGTCCTTCATCCCCGGGCGGGCGAGCCGTGGCTGAGTCGCCCCCGAGGCCCCATCCGCGGACGCAGCTGGACGACAACTTCGCCTCGCCGATCCGGTTCTCGCTCATGGCCGCGCTCGGTGACGGCATGGAGCTCGACTTCCCGGCGCTCCGCGACATCCTCCAGTGCGGCGATTCGCCTCTGAGCAAGGCCATCACGCATCTGCAGGCAGCCGGCTACGTGCTCGCGCGCAAGGGCACCGTCGGGGGCCGTTCGCGCACCTGGGTGCGGTCGACGAAGACGGGACGCGACGCCTTCGCGGCGCATCTCCAGGCGCTGCGCGAGATCGTCGCCCTCGGCGGCGCACAGATGCTGTGATCCTTCGGTCAGACCGGGGCGCCCACGAGGTCGGCGTGGTGGATGGCGGCGACGTCGGGGTGCGCGCGCAGACGTGACTTGAGCGCGTTCTCCCCGTAGAGGGCGTGGATGGGGTTGCTCGGGTCCTCGGTCACCCCTTTCGCCTCCGCCGCCAGTTCCTCCGGCAGCTCGATCAGCGGCAGGCGCTTGTCGAGCGCGGGGTTGAAGAAAAACGGGATGGAGATCCGCTCGTCCGGTGCCTGCGGCGACACCACGCGGTGGTTCGTGGCCTTCAGGTAGCCGCCGGTGGCGTACTCCAGCAGCTCTCCGATGTTGACGACGAACGCGCCGGGCACCGGGGGAGCGTCGACCCACGCTCCGTCGCGTTCGACTTGCAGGCCGCCCTTGCCCGGCTCCACCCAGAGCAGGGTGAGCACGCCGGAATCCTTGTGTGCGCCCACGCCCTGCTGCGGCTCCGGCTCGTGGGTTCCCGGGTAACGGACGATCTTGATGAGGGTCGACGGCTCACCGAAGTGCTCGTCGAAGTAGGACTCGTCCGCGCCCAGCGTCTGCGCCCAGGCGCGCAGGAGCTTGCGCGCGACCTCGGACAGCGTCTCGTGCCACTCGGCGACGACGTCCTTGAGCTCCGGCTGCGCCGACGGCCAGAGGTTGGGGCCGATGAGCCGGTTGAAGGCGGGGCCGCCGTCGACGGGCTGGCGCTCGGGGCCGATGTCGATCTGCTCGCGCCAGTCGACCTTCCCCTGTGTCCGCTCGCCGCCGATGCGGGTGTAGCCGCGGAAGTGCGGGCTGTTCACGTTCTCGATCGCGAGCTTCTCCTCCTCGGGGAGCGCGAAGAAGTCCAGGGCTGCCCTGTGCAGTCGCTCCTCGAGCTCGGGGGAGATCCCCGTTCCCGTGAGGTAGAAGAACCCGACGTCGTGCGTCGCCGTCCGGAGGTCGTCGCGGAATCGTGCCGCGGCGTCGGGGCCTTCGTCGAGCTGAGAGAGGTCGAGGATGGGGAGCGAGAGTTCAGCCATGGACAGAGGCTACGTCGCTCGCCCGGGGGCGCGATCCTCTGTTGCGCTCCGTTACTTCCGGTGCGCGCGTTCGGTGCGCTGTCGTGACGGTGCTAGAGTCTCTGAGGTAAGGGCTGCCTTACCTCAGTCACCGCCAGAGAGTGTTCTTCCGTGCTCGCCACTTTTCTCATCGGGCTCCGCGAGGGTCTCGAAGCCGCGCTCGTCGTCGGCATCCTCGTCGCCTACCTCCGTCGCCTCGGCCGGCAGGATGCGCTGCCGAAGATGTGGGCCGGAGTCGGCCTCGCGATCGCGCTCGCGCTGGGCATCGGCGCGGTACTGACCTTCGGCGCCTATGAGCTCACGTTCCAGGCGCAGGAGCTGATCGGGGGAGGGCTCTCCCTGCTCGCCGTCGCGATGGTCACCTGGATGATCTTCTGGATGCAGCGTGCCGGTCGCAGCATGAAGGCGACCTTGGAGGGCGGTATCGACCGCGCCCTCACCGCGGGCGGTCTGTGGGCGCTCATCGCCATCGGCTTCGTGTCTGTCGCTCGCGAGGGCATCGAGACGACCCTGTTGCTGTGGTCGATGGTCCAATCGTTCGGAGATGCCCCCTCCGCGCTCCTGGGCGCCCTGCTCGGGCTCGTCGCAGCCGTGATCATCGGCTGGCTGATCTCGCGCGGTGCGCTGCGCCTCGACCTGCGTCGCTTCTTCGCCTGGACAGGCGGCTTCCTCGTGATCGTCGCGGCCGGCGTCCTGGCCTACGCGTTGATGGACCTGCAAGAGGCGGGGGCCCTTCCCGGGCCGTTCACCGCGCTGGCGCCCATCGACGCCGTGACCGGCGGCGTGGCCGTGGGCTGGGCCGCGTTCCCCTTCGGGTGGGCGTTCGACGTCTCGGCGACGATCGCCCCCGGCGGACCGCTCGCCTCGATCCTGCAGGCGACCGTCGGCTTCATGCCTGCGATGACGTGGCTTCAGGTCATCGGATGGGGGCTCTACATCTCGATCGTCGGATGGCTCTACATCCGCGGTCTCCGCTCGAGGCGTCCGTCGAAGCCGCACGGCTCGCCCGAACCCTCATCCGAATCCCCTTCTCTCTCACAACAAGGAGCAGCATGACCACCTCGCACCGGATCCTGGGGGTGCTCGCCGCCACGGGAGCAGCCGTCCTCGTCCTGAGCGGCTGCGTCGCGAAGAGTGACGCGCAGGCCACCGCGGCCTTCGACGTCTCGTCGACCGCCACCGACTGCGCCGTGTCCGCGGCGACGGCGAAGAGCGGGACGCTGACCTTTAACGTCAAGAACGACACCGATCAGGTCTCGGAGTTCTACCTGCTGGCCGAGGATGGGCTGCGTATCGTCGGAGAGGTCGAGAACATCGCCCCCGCGGCATCGCGCACGCTCACGGTCGTCGCGCAGCCGGGAGATTACTTCACTCTCTGCAAGCCGGGCATGATCGGCGACGGCGTCGGCAAGACGGCGTTCACCGTCACCGGAGACCGCGTCGCGGTGGACGGCCCTGATGCCGAGGAGAAGCAGAAGGCCGTCGACCTCTACGCGGCGTTCGTGAAGGACCAGGTGGGTCAGCTCGTCCCGGCCGTCGAGGACTTCGTCGCCGCCTACGAGTCCGGTGACGACGAGACCGCGCGCACGCTCTTCCCGCAGACCCGCGCGTTCTACGAGCGCATCGAGCCCGTGGCCGAGGCGCTGGGCGACCTCGACCCGCGCATCGACTACCGCGAGGTCGACGCGGTGGCCGAGGGGCTGGACTGGACGGGCTTCCACCGCATCGAGAAGGATCTGTGGGTCCCGGCGCAGGATGCGCTGAACGCCGACGGCGAGACCCCGGCATGGCAGGACTGGGCGCCGTCGACGCCGCAGGAGCGCGCCGACTACGGCGACCTGCTGCTCGCCGACGTGCAGGAGCTGTACGACTACGTGCACTCGGACGCTTTCACGACCGCGCTCGACGATCAGGGCATCGGCGGCATCTCGAACGGAGCGATCGCGCTGCTCGACGAGGTGGCCACCGGGAAGATCTCCGGTGAGGAGGACTGGTGGTCGGGCACCGACCTCTACGACTTCGCCGCGAACGTCGAGGGCTCGAAGATGGCCTTCTCGCTCGTGCAGGACTTCGCCGTCGCGCAGGGTGATGACGGCGAGGCTCTGGTCGCTCAGATCGAGTCGGGCTACGCCGCCCTCGAGGAGTCCCTCGCCGCCCATGGTTCCCTGACCGACGGATTCGTGGGGTACTCGGAGCTGACCGAGGCGGACAAGCGCGAGTTCACCGATCTGATCAACGCCCTGGCCGAGCCGCTGTCGCAGCTCACCAGCACGGTCCTCGACTGACCAGCGTCGCGCTGGACTGACCGAGTACGATCACGGACGTGAACGAACCAGAAGCGGGTGCCGCACCCGAGGAAGCATCGACGGGCGCGGCATCCGCTCCCTCCGGGCTGAGCAGGCGAGGCCTTCTGGGCCTCGCCATCGGCGGGGGCGTCGCAGGGCTTGCGGTCGGCGCCGGCGCCGGGCTCACCGGCGGGGTGGCGATCGGCCGGGCGCGCGCAGCGGAAGACGCGCATTCCGCGTACGAGTTCTTCGGCGCCCACCAGGCGGGCATCACCACTCCGGTGCAGGATCATCTGCACTTCGCGAGCTTCGACATGATGCCGCGGACCGATCGCGAAGACCTGATCTCGCTGCTGCAGGACTGGTCCTATGCCGCATCGCGCATGGTGCAGGGCCTCGAAGTGAGCGCGACGGGTGCGGTGGGCGGGCCGGCCGAGGCTCCGCCGGACGACACGGGAGAGGCTCTCGGGCTTCCGGCGGCCGGACTCACGCTCACATTCGGCTTCGGGCCCGGACTCTTCGAGAACGAGGACGGCGACCGCTACGGGATCGCCGCGCAGCGTCCGGCAGGCCTCGAACGTCTGCCCGCCTTCCTCGGAGACGATCTCGATCCCCAGACCTCCCACGGCGACCTCTGCATCCAGGCGTGCGCCGACGATCCGCAGGTCGCGGTGCACGCGATCCGCAACCTCAGCCGCATCGCCTTCGGGCGCGCGCGCCTGCGCTGGTCGCAGCTCGGGTTCGGCAAGACGTCGCGCACCACAGCGGCGCAGGCGACGCCGCGCAACCTCTTCGGGTTCAAGGACGGCACGGCGAACATCCTGGCCGACGACGCCGAAGCGCTCGCCGACCACGTCTGGGTGTCCTCGAACGACGAGCCGGCGTGGCTGGCCGGCGGCTCGTATCTCGTGGCGAGGAAGATCGCCATGCTCATCGAGACCTGGGATCGTGTTCGTCTGTCCGAGCAGGACAACATCATCGGTCGGGACAAGGGCGAGGGGGCGCCGCTCTCGGGCGGGGACGAGTTCACCGCCCCGGTCTTCGACTCCACCGCGATCGATGCGAACAGCCACGTGAGCCTCGCGCATCCCGATCAGAACGACGGCATCCGCATCCTCCGCCGGGGCTACAACTACGTCGACGGGAACAATGCGCTCGGTCGGCTCGACGCCGGACTCTTCTTCCTGTCCTATCAGCGCGACCCTGCGCAGTTCATCTCGTTGCAGCGACGGCTCTCGACCGACCTGATGAACGAGTACATCCGCCACGTCGGCTCCGGGATCTGGGCTGTGCCTGCGGGGGCGGAGCCGGGATCCTTCGTGGGCGAGGCCCTGTTCGCCTGACGGGTCAGGACGCGCGCGCGAGCGTCTCCACCGCGAAGGCGGCGATGTCGTCGGCGCCGAAGTGGTCGTCGGCGGTGATGGTGACCACGGCGTCGTCGACGAAGATCAGCAGCTGACCGTGGGCGCCGTGCAGCCGCCAGGCCGCGCCGGGGCCGGCCCATCCCGCCAGAGCGTATCTCTCGTAGATCGCACCTTCCCCGGCGGCGCCCCAGTCGCTGTGCATCTGGTCGATCCACGCGGAAGCGACCAGCCGGCGCCCCTCCCATACGCCGCCATCGCGGATCAGCAGGCCGAGACGGGAGAGTTCCTCCGTGCGCAGAGGAAGGCCGCCCCCGGCGAGGATGCGACCACGGGGGCTGCGCTCCCACTCCACGTCGTCGATGCCGAGCGGGGCGAACAGGCGGGGGACGAGGTAGTCGCCCACGTCGCCCACGCGTGCGGCCAGGGCGGCCATCGCGGTGTAGGTGCTCGCATTGGAGTACTGGAAAGTCCGTCCGCGCGACGGTCGCCGCAGGAACTCGCGTGCGAGGTCGGGCCAGTCGGTCATCATCGTCTTGGACCAGGGCAGATCGACGCCGCTCGTCATGGAGAGCAGATGCCGCAGAGTCACCTCGTCGACGCCCTCTCCGAGCTCGAAGCCGGGAAGATACGTCGACACGGGCTCGTCGAAGGACACAGCGCCCTCATCCGCTGCCATCCCCGCGGCGAGTACACAGACGCCCTTCGCGATGGAGTGGACGTCCTCGCGCACATCGGCGGTCCACCGGTGCTGGGCGGTGTCGGACGCCACGCGCACATGCAGGCCGTGGGCGCCGAATCCCGAGGACTCCACCTGTTCGACGATGCGGTCTCGGACGGTCTGCGCGCGGGTCACGCTCTCGAGGTTATCGCCCGCCTCTAGCGCGGTCGCCGCGATCCGGTCGGGTCGTTCCTGCGGCCCTCCTTGGAGGCGAGCTCCGGATCGGTGAACAACCAGCCCGGCCGCGGTTCGACCAGCGGTCGGAACACCCGTCTCACCGGTTTCGTCGCCAACGCGAGCGCGATCACGACCGACAGGATGGTCACGAGCGGGAGCCAGATCCAGGTGGGCTCCAGGTCGCGCAGGATCCCGCTCTCCCGGAACGGGTAGAGCACGAACGAGTGCAGCAGGAACACGTACATCGTGTACTGACCGAAGGTGGTCCACCAGTGCGCGCCACGGGGGACCAGGCAGAAGAAGGCGGCGCTGAGGATGACGGCCAGCAGCATCAGGAGGATCCGGACACCGCCTGCCCACCACTGCTCACCACCGAGGTCGGCGTACGAGTCCTCGTAGAAGAGCCAATGGCGCAGGTCGATGGCCTGCCACACCGGAAGCCAGTTCCAGGCGGCCCAGCCGATCGCCGCGAAGATCGCGACGGCACCGGCGCGCAGCCACCACGGACGGAAGTCGAGGAGTCTGAACCTGTCGACGATGTCGTGCTCCCGCAGCCACCAGCCGAGTGTGAAGAACGGCAGCAGACCCAGGGTGCGCGACAGCGAGAAGGTGCTGTCGATGTTGGGCAGGTAGCCGACGCCGACCGAGATCACGATGGTCCACAGCAGGGGCCAGCGCAGCAGGGCGAGGTAGGGGAGCACGAGTCGGAAGATGCCGAGGGCGAGCAGGAACCACAGCGTCCAGCTCGGCCGGGTGAGGTTCGGGTCGGCCTGGCCTTCCACGAGCCATTTCGTGAGCGTCCACAGCGTCTCGAAGATGACGTAGGGGAGGATGATGTCGGTGATCACCCTGGCCATCTGCGTCTTGGTGGGCGAGCCGGACTTCGAGAAGTAGCCCGAGATGATCGCGAACGCCGGCATGTGGAACGCGTACAGCGCCAGGTAGAAGGCGAAGGCGATGTCGGAGTCGTAGATGAGGCGCTGGATGGCATGGCCGAGGACGACGAGGACGATGCAGACGTAGCGGGCGTTGTCCCAGAACGGCACGCGCCTGCGCTTGCGGGGAACCGATCCTGTGGGGGGACCTGCGATGTCGGCGCCGGCACTGCTCATCGTTCGAGGATACAGGCCGGGAATAAAGTTGCTGTGAGCGCGTTGACACAGATACATTCAAATGAATAGAAGCGGATGCGAGTCGTCCGGTTCGGAGACACGGAGCAATCATGAGCGAGCAGTCAGGCGCGCAGGCGATGCAGTTCGGCATCATGTCGGTCAGCGACATCACCCGCGATCCCACCACGGGGATCACCCCGAGCGAGCAGGAGCGCATCAAGGCCACGACGGCGATCGCGGTGCACGCGGAAGAGGTCGGGCTCGACGTCTTCGCCATCGGCGAGCACCACAACCCGCCTTTCTGGTCGTCCAGCCCCACGACCTTCCTCGCGGCACTGGCCGCGCAGACCGAGCGTCTGATCGTGTCCACCTCCACGACGCTCATCACCACGAACGACCCGGTGCGCATCGCCGAGGAGTACGCGATGCTCCAGCACGTGTCCGACGGTCGCATGGACCTCATGCTCGGTCGTGGCAACACCGGCCCGGTGTATCCGTGGTTCGGCCAGGACATCCGCCAGGGACTGCCGCTCGCCATCGAGAACTACGCGCTGCTGCACAAGCTGTGGCGTGAGGACGTCGTCGACTGGGAGGGCAAGTTCCGCACGCCGCTGCAGGGCTTCACCTCGACCCCGCGTCCGCTCGACGGCATCGCACCGTTCGTGTGGCACGGCTCGATCCGCACGCCCGAGATCGCCGAGCAGGCGGCCTACTACGGCGACGGCTTCTTCGCGAACAACATCTTCTGGCCCAAGGAGCACTACCAGCGTCTGATCGAGCTGTACCGTCAGCGCTATGCGCACTACGGACACGGCACACCCGAGCAGGCGATCGTCGGGCTCGGCGGTCAGGTGTTCATGGCAGCGAAGTCGCAGGACGCCGTGAACCAGTTCCGGCCGTACTTCGACAACGCACCGGTCTACGGTCACGGTCCGAGCATGGAGGACTTCACCGAGATGACGCCCCTGACGGTCGGATCACCGCAGCAGGTCATCGACCGCTACGCCGCCATGCGCGAGCACTACGGCGACTACCAGCGTCAGCTGTTCCTCATCGACCACGCCGGTCTCCCGCTGAAGACGGTGCTCGAGCAGCTCGACATCCTCGGTGCGGAGGTCGTTCCCGTGCTCCGCAAGGAGCTGGCGAAGAACCGCCCGGAATCCGTCCCCGACGCGCCGACCCACGCGGCGCGGGTGACGGCCCGGTTCGGCGACGGCCCGACCCGTCAGGCGCGTCCCGGTGCGAACCGCGGCGACAACCTGACCGGCGACTCGCCCTACCAGGACAGCCCGGCCCCCGCCGGTGCGGCGTTCGGTCTCGCCCGGAAGGAGGCGTGAGATGACCACGCGTCGCATCGCTGTCATTTCGGCCGGCCTGTCGAACCCATCCTCCACGCGGATGCTCGCTGATCGACTCGCGGCGGAGACCGTGAAGGCGCTCGCCGGGCACGACATCGACGCGAGCGTGGACGTGATCGAGCTGCGCGACTACGCGCACGACATCACGAACAACATGCTCACCGGGTTCGCGCCCCCGGCGCTGGAGACGGCGATCAACACGGTGGTCTCCGCCGATGCTCTGATCGCGGTGACGCCGATCTTCTCCACGAGCTACTCGGGTCTGTTCAAGTCGTTCATCGATGTGCTCGACCCCGATGCTCTCACCGGCACACCTGTGCTGATCGGTGCGAACGCCGGCACCGCGCGGCACTCGCTGGCGATCGACTACGCGATCCGCCCGCTCTTCGCCTATCTTCACGCGGAGGCCGTGTCGACGGGCGTGTTCGCCGCCTCGAGCGATTGGGGCGGTGCCGGTGATGACGTCGCCCCGCTGGCCAAGCGTGTCGAGAAGGGCGCCAGAGAGCTCGCAGAGGCGATCGTGCGTCGTGAGGCTTCGGCTGTCGTCGATCCGTACGATCCCGCGACGTACCTGGGCGAGGGACGCTCTTTCGGTCATCTGCTGGGCGGTCTCGCAGGCGAGTGAGCCGCGCAGGACGCCATCGACGATGTCCGAGGGATGTCGTACGGTGGCGTCATGCCCACGCCCCCCGCGATCATCGCGCTCCAGGAACGATTCACCGGCACCCTCCTCCTTCCCGATGACGCCGGCTACGAAAGAGGCTCGACGGCCGTGGAACCTCGCTGTCGAGCAGCATCCGGAGGCAGTCGCGACGCCGGCCGACGTCGACGACCTCCGCGCACTGCTGACCGCCGCCCGGGAATCGGGCGTGCGGATCGCGATCCAGCCCAGCGGACACGGAGCCCTCGACTCTCTGCGTGGCGCGGTGCTGGTGCGCATGGGCGCGTTCGACGCTCTGGAGATCGACGTCGAGAGCGGCATCGCGAAGATCGGTGCCGGCGTGCGCTGGGGATCGGTCGTCGAGGCCCTGGAAGGCACCGGATGGGTCGCACCGGCCGGCACCAGCCCCGTCGTCAGCGTCGCCGGGTACACCCTGGGCGGCAGACACTCGTGGTTCAGTCGCACGGCGGGCCTCGGCTCGGACAACCTCCGTGCGGCCTGGGTGCTGCGCACAGACGGCACGCACGAACGCGTCGATGACGATGTCGACGCCGACCTCATGTGGGCGCTGCGAGGAGCCGGCGGCCTCGTGGGCGTGGTGACCGCACTCGAGATCGACCTCATCAGCGCGCCCGCCGTCTGGGGTGCGAATCTCACCTTCGACGTCGCGGATGCCCCGTCGGTCCTCCGCGCCGTCCGCGACCTCGCCGCCTCCGCTCCGCCCACGCTGAACGTCTTCCTGGACTCGATGCGCATGCCTGATGCTCCCCAGCTCCCCGAGCAGATCAGGGGGCGCAGCTTCCTCACCGTGCAGGCCCTCTCTACGGACGGGCCGCAGGAGGAGCTGATCGACACGGTGCGCCGGGCCGGCGAGGTGCGCAGCGACGTCACCGGTCCGACCTCGCCGGCGGCGCTCGCTGCCGCCTCTGACGAACCCACGGACCCGACACCCGGGGGCGGCGCATCGATGGCGTTGAGCGTCCTCGACGATGCGACCATCGACGCGCTGCTCGAGTTCCGCGAACTCCCGGAGCAGTGGCCGATCATGGGCATCGGCATCCGCATGCTCGGTGGCGCGCTCGATGCACCACGACGCCCGGGCCTCGCCTCTCTGGAGTCCGTGGGGTGGCTGCTGCACGCTCTCGTGCCGATCATCCCGGGAGTGCCCACCGCACCGGGAGAGGCGAGTCTGGTCGCGTTCCGGGAACTGCTGGCGCCGAACGAGGCCCCGCAGACGGTGACGACCTTCCTCGATCCGGAGCAGACGCTCCAGAACTGTGGGTCCGCCGACGAGATCGCCCGGCTTCGCGATCTGCGGATGCGCTTCGATCCTGACGCTGTCCTGCACGACGGGCGCCTGCCGCGCTGACGATCAGGTGGCGGGTCCGCGGCTCCGCTTCCAGTGGTACTCGGTCTCCGGGCGTCCGCGGGTGCCGTACCGTGCGGACCTCGTGAGCACGCCTTCCACGACCAGATGCTCCAGGTAGCGGCGCACCGCCACCCGGGACATGCCCAGACGCTCGGCGGCCTCGCTCGCCGACAGCGGACCGTCGGTGCGCAGTTCTGCGGTGACCCTGTCCAACGAGGCCGCCGAGAGCCCCTTGGGAAGCACGATCGTTCCGGTGGAACGGCCGAGCAATGCGTCGATCTCCGCCTGCGTGGCTTCGCCGTCTGTGGCCCGGGCCTGCTCCCGGTGCGTGCGGTACTGCTCCATCCGCTCTCGGAACACCGCGAAGGGAAACGGTTTGACGAGGTACTGGAAGACACCGAGCGCCGCCATCTGCCGCACGGCCTCCGCGTCGCGCACGCCGGTGATGGCGATCACGTCCACCGCGGCGGAGCGGCCGCGCAGCGCGCGGAGCACGTCGATGCCGGAGCCGTCGGGCATCGTGATGTCGAGCAGGACGAGGTCGAACGCGTCAGGGCGCTCGAGCACGGCCGTCACCGCGGCACGGGCGCCCGTGCATTCGCCGGTGACCTCGAACCCTTCGAGACGTGCCACGTAGTCCCGGTGCAGTTCGAGGGTCAGAGAGTCGTCGTCGACGATGAGGGTGCGGATCACTGCTGCGACCTCCGCGGTGCCGCGGCTGGAAGGGTGACCCGGAACGTCGTCGGGTCGTCGCTCACCGTCACCGAGCCGCCTGCTCCGATCACCACGGAACGCACCAGCGCCAGGCCGATGCCGCGTCCCTGCGCATCGGCGGGCTTCGTGGAGTAGCCCTGGTCGAAGATCCGCTCGCGCACGGCGGGCGGGATTCCGGGGCCGCTGTCCGACACCTCCAGCACGATCCCCGCACCCTCGTGCGGGCGGAGCGAGACCTGCACCCAGCGGTCGTCCGACTCGACGGCGGCATCCATGGCGTTGTCGACGAGGTTGCCGAGCACCGAGACGGCGTCGACGGGCGACAGCGGCGTACGGGGTGTGTCCGGCTCGATGTGCACCCGCCAGTCGATGCCGCGCTCCTTGGCCTGGGAGGCCTTGCCGAGAAGGAGCGCGCCCACAGCGGGATCACCGTGACGACGCGCGGTCACCTGATCGACGAGCGACTGGCTCTGTCGCGACGTCTCCGTGAGGATCTCGATCGCCTCGTCGCGGCGTCCGAGCTCGAGCAGCGCCACCGCCGCGTGCATCCGGTTCCCGTGCTCGTGGGTCTGCGCGCGCAGGGCCTCACCGAGGGTGCGGATCGACTCGTACGAGGACACCGCATCCCGCACCTGCCCGGGCGGCAGGTCGCCCGCGATGCGACGGGTCACCCGACGGGCGATCACCGCGCCGCCAGCGCCGAGTGCGACGAGTCCCACCGTGATCCCGAGCGTGAGCGGCAAGCGGCGGATCAGGGTGTCGGTGATGGATTCTGTCGTCACACCGGCGGCGACCCAGCCGATCAGGTCTCCATCCGCTGCGGTGACCGGAGCGATCGTGCGCACGGAGGGTCCGAGGGTTCCGGTGAACTCCTCGGTCAGAGTCTGCGGTGACCCGGGGATCGTGCCCAGGTAGATCCCGCCGATCTGGTCGGCGTCGGGGTGGGTGATCCGCGTGCCGTCCGGGGTCATGACCGTGATGAAGTCGAGCCCCGCGCCGGCGATCACCTCGAGGGAGTAGGGCTCGAGCACCCGGGTCGCCGCGTCCTGATCGTTCGAGCGCAGACCGTCGATCACCAGAGGCGAGGCGGCGAACGAGGCCGAGGTGGCCGCCGTCACCCGCTCGGCCTCGGCGCGGATCGATCGTTGCGCTTCGATGACGAGGAAGACCGCCACGAGGGCGCCGATCACGACCGCCGCGACAAGCAGCACCACGAAGACGCGTGAGGCGGTGCTGCGGCTGCGGGAGGTGTGCGCCATCGCTTCCTCCGATCGTCGATGCTCAGGTGCCGTGACCAATACGACCACAACTCGCCTCGATGCGTGAAGTCGGACACCGTGATGACTGATCGGCGGCGAAGCAGCCGCCCACCCGGACGAAGACGTCGAAGATCGAGGAGGACGCGATGGCGCTCACAACAGGATTCTCATTGCCGAAGTTCAATTGGCGCCGAGGGAAGCAATCGTGGGATCGGCACACGTGGCTGTATGTGTCCGTGCTCCTCGCGGTGGTGCTCGGCGCCGTCGTCGGCCTCGTGTGGCCGGAGGTCGGACAGGCGTTCGAGCCGTTGGGCAAGGGTTTCGTCGCGCTGATCAAGATGATGATCGCACCGATCATCTTCTGCACGATCGTGGTCGGGGTGGGTTCCATCGCCAAGGCGGCCACCGTCGGCAAGATCGGTGGACTGGCGCTGCTGTACTTCATGATCATGTCGACCTTCGCGCTCGCGATCGGACTCGTCGTCGGCAACATCATCCACCCCGGCGCGGGTCTGGACATGGCCTCCTCCACCTATGACGCGGTCGATGCGGAGGCCAAGACGACGCAGGAGTTCATCCTCGGCATCATCCCGACCACGTTCTTCTCGGCCTTCACCGGGGAGAGCGTGCTGCAGGTGCTGTTCATCGCCCTGCTCGTCGGCTTCGCCCTCCAGGGACTGGGAGATCGCGGCGCCCCGATCATGGAGGCCGTCAAGCAGCTCCAGAAGCTGGTCTTCCGCATCCTCGGGATGATCCTGTGGCTCGCGCCACTCGGAGCGTTCGGTGCGATCGCGGCCGTCGTGGGCAAGACCGGCGTCGCGGCGATCTGGAGCCTGGGCACGTTGATGATCGCGTTCTACATCACCTGCATCCTGTTCATCGTCGTGATCCTCGGGGTGCTGCTGTGGACGGTGACCCGCGTGAACATCTTCGCCCTCATGAAGTACCTGGCCAGGGAGTACCTGCTCATCGTCGGCACCTCCTCGTCGGAGTCGGCGCTTCCTCGACTGATCGCGAAGATGGAGTTCGTCGGGGTCTCCAAGCCCGTGGTGGGCATCACCGTCCCGACCGGGTACTCGTTCAACCTCGACGGTACGGCGATCTACCTCACGATGGCCTCGCTGTTCATCGCCACGGGGATGGGGCAGCCGATGACGATCGGTGAGCAGATCGGTCTGCTGGTGTTCATGATCATCGCGAGCAAGGGGGCGGCAGGGGTCACCGGTGCCGGTCTCGCCACCCTCGCCGGTGGTCTCCAGGCCTATCGTCCCGACCTGGTAGACGGCGTCGGCGTGATCGTGGGCATCGACCGGTTCATGTCGGAAGGGCGCGCGCTCACGAACTTCACGGGCAACGCGGTGGCGACGCTCCTCATCGGCACCTGGACGAAGCAGATCGACCGCGACCGCGTGCGTCGGGTGCTCAGCGGCGAAGTCCCCTTCGACGAGTCGCTGCTCGACGGCGTCGACGCGCACGGACAGGCGGATGCCCCGCAGGCCGCTGACGTGCAGGAGCTGCGTGAGGCGGCCGTCGCAGAGATGGCGGCGAAGGAGGAGCGGGCCAGGGCTCGCGCCGAACGCGCCTGAGGAGAGGGTGAGGGATGCGGGAGACCGGCAGAGCCGGCTCCCGCATCCGCGCGGTCAACCGCTCTTGCGTCGGAACTCGCGCCGGGTCTGCGGGGCGTTCGCACTGTGCACGGCGGAGTCGCCGTCGAGGTGTGCCTCGCCCTGCCGGTGGTGCGCGTTCTTCTTCTCGAGCGCTTCCTTGAACTTGCGCTTCATCTCCTCGGAGGAGGAGGCGCCTTCTTC
The DNA here is from genome assembly GCF_000340625.1 of Microbacterium sp. UCD-TDU. Classification (NCBI taxonomy): domain Bacteria; kingdom Bacillati; phylum Actinomycetota; class Actinomycetes; order Micrococcales; family Microbacteriaceae; genus Microbacterium; species Microbacterium sp. UCD-TDU. The sequence goes on along the minus strand of NZ_KB454447.1, from coordinate 819,985 downwards.
GGTGCTCATGCCCTGAGCCTAGAGCACGCGCTCTGGCGGGTCACCCTCGGCGACGTCGCACACACAGGTCGATCAGCGCCCCGAGCCCGATCGCGAGCACGATCGACACGGGCACCGCGACGAGCGGTCCACCGGGGAGGATCGCCGCGACAGCCGCCCCCACGGCGGCCTGGTACAGCGCCCACCCGGTCGCCGCGAGGGCGACGAGGGCGAGGTAGCGGGGAGGAGGGATGCGCGAGGCCCCGGCGACCAGGTTGATCGCCAGTCGCGCGAAGGGCACGAACCGGGCGGTGAAGAGCACCGTCGCCATCCCGCCGTCCAGCCGGCGTCGGGCCCACGCCAGAGCCTGTTGCACGCGGGGGACCCGCATCCATCGCCATCGCTGCGTACCCACCGACCACCCGATCAGATAGCAGCACGCGTCTCCCACGGTCGCCGCGACCGCGGCACACACCACCACGGCCCAGAGCGGTGGTGAACCGGTCGACACCGCGATGGCACCGAGCGCGGTCACCGCGACCTCGCCCGGCACCACGACGAAGAAGGCATCCCCGACCACCAGCAGGCTCATCAGCACCAGACTCCACGGGCTCGAGAGCGATGCGGTCAGCAGATCTGTCGGCACGTCGCCCACTGTGCCCGGAACGGGTGAACGGGAACCAAAGACCGGATAGCCGGTGACCCGCTCTCCAGCATCCGGTGAACATCTGGTGCGCAGGGGCGTCTGCGGCGAACACGGCCCCCGAGGACCGTCATCCTGGGGCTGTGAGAGTAGCGATCGTCACGGAGTCCTTCCTTCCGCACATGAACGGCGTCACCGGTTCGGTGCTGCAGATCCTGCGCCACCTCCAACGCCGCGGACACGAGGCGCACGTGATCGCGCCCGCCGCCGTCGGCGCACCGACCGAGATCAGCGGGGCCAGGATCGAAGCGATCCCCAGCCTCCCGCTCCCGGGGTACCGTCACGTCAGGGTCGGCACGTCGAGCGCCCGCCGCGTCGCCGCCTCGCTCGCGCGCTTCCAGCCCGATGTGGTGCACCTGGCCTCTCCGTTCGCTCTGGGGTGGCGAGGGGTTCTCGCGGCCGAACGCCTGGACCTCCCCGCGATCGCCGCGTATCAGACCGACGTCGCGGCGTACACCGAGCGCTACGGGATCGCCGCCACCACAGGTATCGCCCACACCCACATCACCCGTCTCCACCGGCGCGCGACGATGACTCTGGCGCCATCGGCAGATGCGGCCCAGCAACTCGCCGCGCTCGGCATCGATCGCGTCCGACGCTGGGGGAGAGGAGTCGATGCCGAGCGTTTCCACCCCTCCCGGCGAGAGAGCGTGCTCCGCGCCGACTGGGGCGCGGAGGTCGTCATCGGCTACGTCGGACGCCTCGCTCCCGAGAAGCAGGTCGAAGACCTCGCCGCGCTCCGTGGCATCCCGGGGACGCGTCTGGTGATCGTCGGGGACGGACCCAGCAGAGCGCGGCTGGAGAGCGGGCTCCCCGACGCTCTGTTCCTCGGCCACCTCGAAGGCGGAGCGCTGGCGGCGGCGATGGCGTCGTTCGACCTGTTCGTGCACCCGGGAGAGAGCGAGACCTTCGGGCAGACCCTGCAGGAAGCGCACGCGAGCGGTGTCCCGGTCGTCGCCACGGGTCGCGGCGGTCCGCTCGATCTCGTGCGCATGGGGATCGACGGATGGCTGTATCGGCCGGGAGACCTCGACGACCTGCGGATGCGCGTGGTCGACCTGGCCGGAGATACGCGCAAGCGACGCGCGTTCGGCGAGGCGGGCCGCGACGCTGTGCAGGAACGCAGCTGGGAGAGCGTCTGCGATCAGCTCCTCGACCACTTCGCGGAGGCACGACGGCTGCACGCAGCGGACTCCGGGGCTCGCGCTCGCCGCATCGTGCGCCCCGAGTCGCCCGCACCGGTCGCCGTCCGCCGATGGCACCGCTACGTCGCGCTCGGGGACTCGCTCACCGAAGGGCTCTGCGACCCGGCCCCGGACGGAGCCCTGCGAGGGTGGGCCGACCGCCTCGCGCTGCTGCTCGCCGCCAGAGGAGGCCTGCACTACGCGAACCTGGCCATCCGCTCGAAGCGCGTGCAGGACTTGTCCGGACCCCAACTGGCGAGAGCACTCGAGCTGCGGCCCGACCTCGTGTCGATCCTGATCGGGGCCAACGACCTCGTGAAGCGCCGAGTCGATGTCGCCGCGCTCGCCGCTGAGGTCGAAGAGGCGGTGCGGCAGCTGCGGGGGATCGGCGCCGACGTGCTCCTGGTCACCCCGTTCCTGCCGGGACGACGCGCTGCGGCGCTCTACACCCGCAGGTTCTCCGCGTTCGCCACCGCGTTGACGGGGATCGCCACTCGCACCGGGGCGATCCTGATCGACACGGACCTGCATCCCTCGCTGGCCGAGCGTCCGAACTGGGGAGAAGATCTCGTGCACCTGAGCAGCCGGGGCCACCGCTTCCTCGCCTACCGGGCCGGTGAGATGCTCGGGGTGCCCGATGCCGACGCCCTCGGAGCACTCGATGCCGCGATGCACGAGCACGAGCCCATCGGCGCAGGTGTGTGGTGGCGTCGGCACGCGCTGCCCTGGGTCTGGCGTCGTCTGCACGGTCGGGCAGCCGGTGACGGGAGGGTCGCGAAGCACGACGACTACGTCTACCTCGGTCGGTCGTCTGCTGCGCGTTCCGCGTTCGTGGGCTGACCCCGGCCAGGGCGGGCGGTCAGCGTCGCCCCATGCCGTGATACTGCCAACCTGCGGCGCGCCAGGCGGCGGAGTCGAGACAGTTGCGCCCGTCGACGATGATCCGTCCGCGCACGAGAGCGCCGGCATGTTCGGGGGAGAGGTCGCGGCGGTACTCGTCCCACTCGGTGACGACGACGACGGCATCGGCTTCCCTCAGCGCGTCGTCACGGCTGCGGGCATAGTCGAGCTGAGGGTGCAGAGCCGCCGCATTGTCGAGCGCGGCCGGATCGGTCACGACGACGTCCGCCCCCAGCCCCCGCAGGCGGACGGCGACGTCGAGGGCAGGGGAATCGCGGATGTCGTCGCTGAAGGGTTTGAAGGCGGCGCCGAGAACGGCGATCCTGCGGCCGAACACCAGCCCTCCGAGGGCGTCGACCACGATCTGCACCGCTCTGTCGCGACGCCGGAGGTTGATCGCGTCGACTTCGCGCAGGAAGCCGACCGCTTCCCCTCGACCGAGTTCCTCCGCCCGGGCGGTGAAGGCTCGGATGTCCTTCGGGAGGCAGCCCCCGCCGAAGCCGATGCCCGCTCCCAGGTATCGTCGGCCGATCCGGGTGTCGTGGCCGAGCGCGTCCGCGAGCAGGGCGACATCGGCGCCGGATGCTTCCGCGATCTCCGCCATCGCGTTGATGAACGAGATCTTGGTGGCGAGGAAGGCATTGGCCGCGCCCTTCACGAGTTCGGCCGTCGCGAGGTCCGTGACCAGGAAGGGCGTCCCGGCGTCGATGCTCGAGGCGTACACCTCTCGAAGCACGCCGACGGCGCGCTCTCCGGCGGCATCCGCCTCGGCGCCGACCACGAGGCGATCCGGTGTGAGGGTGTCGTGCACCGCCCATCCCTCGCGGAGGAACTCGGGGTTCCACACGAGTGCGGCTCCGGCGGCGGCGACGCGCCCTGCCAGTCCTGCGGCGGTTCCCACCGGCACGGTCGACTTGCCCGCCACCACGTCTCCCGCACGCAGGTGGGGGAGCAGGCCGTCGAGCGCCGCGTGGACGTAGTGGAGGTCCGCGGCGTGACCCCCGGGAATCTGAGGGGTCCCGACGGCGAGGAAGTGCACCTGCGCACCCGCGGCGTCCGCCATCCGGCTGCTGAAGCGCAATCGTCCCGAGCGCAGGCCTTCGGCGAGGAGCTCCGAGAGCCGCGGCTCGAAGAACGGCGCCGATCCGGCAGCCAGAGCGCTCACCTTCTGCTCATCGACGTCGATGCCGATGACGTCGTGTCCGATCGAGGCCATGGCGGCGGCGTGCACGGCACCGAGGTACCCGCAGCCGATCACTGACAAGCGCATGGGCTCCACCACAGCGGATGCTCCTCACGCGGGAGCGACCGCGCGGTGAACGGGCTGTGACCGGCCGATGTCGTATCCACGATGCGTGACGACGCGCAGGATTCGAGGTCCGCGCTGGTAGGGTGGATGAGGTTGACCTGTGTCAACTGCACAATTTCACATCGACTCATGGAGCGATCGGCGGAGAAGCTGGTCCCCTGTGGTGGGTTCCTCGGCGCGTGTCGGGTGGCTTTCTACTGGTGGCCAGCGCAGGCGAGATTCGCGGGAGTGCCCGCGCGCCCGAACCCTTCCGTTCCGCTCCTTTGAACACGCTCGCGCGTCACATGGATTCGCGAGTCTAAACAAAGAAGGAGAGACCTCTTGGAAGGTCCTGAAATCACCGCCACCGAGGCCGTTCTCGACAACGGCCGCTTCGGCACCCGCACCATCCGCTTCGAGACCGGCCGCCTCGCGCAGCAGGCTCAGGGCGCAGTCGCCGCGTACCTCGACGGCGAGACCATGCTCCTCTCGGCCACCAGCGCAGGAAAGCACCCGCGCGAAGGCTTCGACTTCTTCCCGCTGACGGTCGACGTCGAGGAGCGTTCCTACGCTGCCGGCAAGATCCCGGGCTCGTTCTTCCGCCGCGAGGGTCGTCCCTCCACCGAGGCGATCCTGGTCTGCCGTCTGATCGACCGTCCGCTGCGTCCGTCCTTCGTCGACGGACTGCGCAACGAGGTCCAGGTCGTCATCACCGTCATGTCGATCGCACCGGGCGAGTTCTACGACGCGCTCGCGATCAACGCGGCTTCCGCGTCGACCCAGATCTCGGGTCTGCCGTTCTCCGGCCCCGTCGCCGGTGTGCGCCTCGCGTTCATCCCCGGCCAGGGCGAGCACGCCGACCAGTGGGTCGCGTTCCCGAACGCGGAGCAGGTCGGTGAGGCCGTGTTCGACCTGATCGTCGCCGGTCGTGTCGTCACCAAGGCCGATGGCTCGGAAGACGTCGCCATCATGATGGTCGAGGCTGAGGCCACCGAGGGCAGCTGGAACCTGATCAAGGCCGGCGCCACCAAGCCGGATGAGGCTGTCGTGGCCCAGGGTCTCGAGGCGTCGAAGCCGTTCATCGCGCAGCTCGTCAAGGCTCAGGCCGAGCTCGCCGCTACCGCGTCGAAGGAGCCGGGCGTGTACCCGGTCTTCCCCGCATACAGCGACGAGGTCTACAGCTTCGTCTCCGAGCGCGCGTTCGCCGAGCTCAGCGACGTCTACCAGATCGCCGACAAGGTCGAGCGTCAGACCGCTGACGACGCGATCAAGGACCGTGTCAAGGCAGAGCTCATCGAGGCCACCGAGGCGGGTTCGCTCCCGGCCGCGGCTCCGCTCGAGTTCTCCGCTGCGTACAAGTCCGTCACGAAGAAGATCGTCCGCGGACGCATCCTCACCGAGGGTGCTCGCATCGACGGTCGCGGTCTCGCGGACATCCGTCCGCTCGACGCCGAGGTGCAGGTCATCCCGCGCGTGCACGGTTCCGCGATCTTCCAGCGCGGCGAGACCCAGATCCTGGGTGTCACCACGCTGAACATGCTCAAGATGGAGCAGCAGATCGACTCGCTCTCGCCCACGACGAGCAAGCGCTACATGCACCACTACAACTTCCCGCCCTACTCGACCGGTGAGACCGGCCGCGTGGGTTCGCCGAAGCGTCGCGAGATCGGGCACGGCTTCCTCGCCGAGCGCGCGCTCGTGCCGGTTCTGCCGAGCCGCGAGGAGTTCCCGTACGCGATCCGTCAGGTGTCCGAGGCGCTGAGCTCCAACGGCTCCACCTCGATGGGCTCCGTCTGTGCATCGACGCTGTCTCTGCTCAACGCGGGTGTGCCGCTGCGCGCCCCCGTCGCCGGTATCGCCATGGGTCTCGTCTCCGACGAGGTCAACGGCGAGACCCGCTACGCCGCGCTCACCGACATCCTGGGTGCTGAGGATGCTCTCGGCGACATGGACTTCAAGGTCGCGGGTACCAGCGAGTTCGTCACGGCCATCCAGCTGGACACGAAGCTCGACGGCATCCCGACGTCTGTGCTCACCGGTGCGCTGACCCAGGCCCGTGACGCGCGTCTGACGATCCTCAACGTCCTGAACGCCGCGATCGACGCTCCTGACGAGATGGCGCCCACCGCGCCCCGCGTCATCAGCGTGCAGATCCCCGTCGACAAGATCGGCGAGCTGATCGGCCCGAAGGGCAAGACGATCAACGCGATCCAGGACGAGACCGGCGCGCAGATCTCCATCGAGGAGGACGGCACCGTCTACATCGGCGCGACCGATGGTCCGTCGGCCGAGGCCGCTCGTGCCCAGGTCAACGCGATCGCCAACCCGACCAACCCGGAGATCGGCGAGCAGTTCCTCGGAACCGTCGTGAAGATCGCCACCTTCGGTGCGTTCGTCTCGCTGCTCCCGGGCAAGGACGGCCTGCTCCACGTCACCGAGGTGCGCAAGCTCGCCGGTGGCAAGCGGGTCGAGAACGTCGATGACGTGCTCTCGGTCGGCCAGAAGATCCTCGTGAAGATCACGAAGATCGACGACCGTGGCAAGCTCTCGCTCGAGCCCGTCCTCGACGACGCTCCGGCTGCTGACGCAGCGCCCGCAGAGGACGCTGCCGCCGAGTAAGCGCACGCTCTGAACCGGAACCCGGGTCCCTCCGCACGGGAGGGGCCCGGGTTCTGTCGTTCCGTGGTGTGACCAAATCGTTATCGGACGTTTCCGCGCCGTTCCCTGGATTGGTCGGGACGTTCGGCGAATTCGCCTACTCTCGAAGTACGCACCGGGGGGTGCAGATCCAGCAGGTACGCAGGTCGGCACGCACCGATCGATGCGGGGGTGAGAGAGTATGCGGTTGTTCAGCGTAGGCGCAGGAGCGTCGGATGAACGCGCCCGACAGGGTGTCGCCGAGCATCCCTCCGCACCCATCCCGATCGTCGGACCCGGCATAGGAGAGACCATCCGTGCCGCCCTCGGCGAAACCGGCTTCGAGACTTTCCCGCTCATGCTGGGTGCTGCGGAGTTCGGCTGGAACGTCGATCTCGAGACCAGCCACGGTATCCTCGACCGCTATGTGGAGTTCGGCGGCAACGCGATCCACACCGCAGACGGCTTCTCCGGCGGGCGCAGCGAGCACATCATCGGGCAGTGGCTGCGTTCGCGGGGGCAACGTGATCGCAGCGTCGTCAGCGTTCGGGTCGGCGCGCATGCCGACAACCCGGGTCTCGGCTCGGTCAACCTCGTACGCGCGGTCGAGGGCTCTCTGACGAGGCTGGGTGTCGATCGCATCGACGTCCTCTATCTCGACGCCACTCTCGACGCGACCACCAACCTCGAAGACACGCTGGCGACCGTCGAGTGGATGACCGAGGCCGGGAAGATCGGTGCCCTGGGTGCCTTCGGCTTCGCGCCGGAGCGTCTGGTCGAGGCGCGTATCCTCGCTTCGGCCGGCTATCCGCGCATCCAGGTGATCGATGCGCCGTACAACCTCGTGCGTCGCCAGCCGTTCGAAGGCGATCTTCGACTCGTCGCCGGTGCGCAGAACCTCGCCGTGACGCCCTCCCATGCGCTCGAGCACGGTTTCCTCTCGGGACGACACCGCAGCAAGGCGCTGACCTCACGCGGTGTGCGGGGCGAACAGCTGCGCGGGCATCTCAATCGCCGGGGGATCAAGATCCTGCGGGCGCTCGATCAGGTCGCCGAAGAGGTGAGCGCTCCCGTCGCTGCGGTCTCCATCGCGTGGCTGCTCGCTCAGCGCACGATCGCCGCCCCCATCGTGAATGCCTTCGCGAGCGATCACGTCGACGAGCTCATGCAGGGAGCCGGCGTGTCGCTCTCACGCAGCCAGGTCGCCGAGCTCACCCGGGCAGGGAACTGAGCATCGTCCCACCCGTGACATAGGGTGGAAGGGAGGCCCGGCGGATGCTGGCGATGAAGCGAGCGAGTTGTGACGCACTACATATATCTGGTCAGACACGGTGAACATCAGGACGCAGAGCATGGTCTCGCCGACGGACCCCTCTCCCCGCGGGGACAGCGTCAGGCGGAGTTGATCGCCGACCGGCTGTCGGGGCTTCCTCTCGATGCGGTCTGGCATTCGCCTCTGCTGCGCGCCAACGAGACGGCGCGGGCGATCGCGGCTCGTCTCCCGTCGGTCGACCCGGAGCCGACCGCGCTGCTGTTCGACTGCGTACCCACCGGCATGACCGATGAGACCCCCTCCGTCTTCGAGCCGTTCTTCGGCTCCGTCACCGAGGCCGAGATCGAGGCGGGCCGGGCGCAGATGTCCGACGCCGTGAACGAGTTCCTCGTGCGCAAGACCGGCGACGTGCACGAGGTGCTCATCACGCACAACTTCGTCATCTCCTGGTTCGTCCGCGAGGTGCTGGCGGCCCCGGAATGGCGATGGATGACGCTGAACCAGTCGCACTGCGGCCTGACCGTGATCGCCCAGAAGCAGGGGCGTCCGTGGACGCTGCTCACCCACAACGACACCGGGCATCTTCCGGTGGAACTGCGCACCGGCATCCCCGACGCGCTCCTGGTCTGAGCCGACCGTTCGCGGCGGACGACTGCGTGACGGACCCGCGCGCCCCGGGCCTGACTCGGTCGCCCGCGAAATAGACTGAGCGCATGACCACGCAGGTAGCACTCGTCGGCGGAACCGGGAAACTCGGCTCGATCATCCGTGCGGTGATCGACGAGCTCGAAGGCTTCGAGGTGAGCCGCGTGCTCACCTCCTCGAGTGATCTCTCCGAACTCGACGGCGCCGACCTGGTGGTCGACGCGTCGACGCCCCAGGTGAGCGTCGAGGTCGTGCGGGCCGCGGTCGAGCACGGCATCAACGTGCTGGTCGCCACCTCGGGCTGGTCCTCCGAGCGCATCGCCCTCGTGCGTCCCCTCGTCGAAGCCGCCGGCACCGGCGCGGTCTTCATCCCCAACTTCTCGCTGGGCTCGGTCCTCGGATCCGCACTGGCTGCTGCCGCAGCGCCTTTCTTCGGATCCGCGGAGATCATCGAGGCACACCGTGAGACCAAGATCGACTCACCGAGCGGGACAGCCGTGCGCACCGCCGAGCTGATCGCCGCCGCTCGCGCGGATCAAGGCCCGGTCAGTGCACCGCACGCCGATCAGCGCGCGCGTGGACAGCAGGTCGGCAGCGTGCCGATCCATTCCCTGCGGCGTCCCGGCGTCGTCGCCAAGCAGGAGGTCATCCTCTCCGGCCCCGGTGAATCGCTCATGTTCACGCACGACACGGTCGACTCGGCGCTCGCCTACGCCCCCGGTATCCGACTTGCCGTGCCGTTCGCGCTGAAGGCCACCGGTGTGTTCGTCGGTCTCGAGCACATGATCGACATCGGCATCCGGTCGTGATGTCGCGTATCGGCGTCGCGCTCATGGCGGCGGCGCTGCTGGTCTACCTCGCCGTCGCGATCTGGCTCGCCGTGATGTTCATCTCTGTCGGCACCCCGGTCTCGATCGGCATGGGCATCACTCTTCTCGTGCTGGCACCGATCGGAGCCTGGGCACTCGTCCGCGAGATGATGTTCGGCTTCGGTGCCGACCGTCTGGGGCGCCTTCTCGATGCGGAAGGCGGGATGCCGCCGGTCGAGACCGAGTTGACCCCCAGCGGGAGGATCGCTCGTGCCGACGCGGATCCGCTCATCGCGCGGTACACCGCGGAGGCGGATGCCGCAGGCGACGACTGGCGTGCGCGCTACCGGCTCGGCGTTGTCCAGGATGCGGCCGGCCGCCGCAAGGATGCCAGGGCCAGCATCCGCGAGGCGATCCGCCTCGCGCGACGCTGACCCCGACGGCACGCTCAGGCGAGCGTGGCCTCGAGGGTGATGTCGATCCCGGCGAGCGCCTGAGACACCGGGCATCCGGTCTTGGCGCCGTTCGCGATCTCCTGGAACGCCTCGGGCGTGAGGTTCGGGACCGTCGCGTTGACATTGAGGTGGCTACCGGTGATGCCCACGCCGGGCTTGAAGGTGACCGATGCCGTCGTGTTGACGCGCTCCGGCGGGGTTCCGTTCTCGGCGAGGGCGTGCGAGAGCGCCATGCTGAAGCACGACGCGTGCGCGGCGGCGATGAGCTCCTCCGGCGTCGTCGTGGTGTCGCTGCCTTCGCTGCGGGCCTTCCAGTTGATCGGGAAGGTGCCCAGGCTCGACGACGAGAACGCGACCGTGCCGGATCCCTCCATGAGCGATCCGGTCCAGGTGCTGGCGGCTTCGCTGGTGACGGGCATGATTCCTCCGGTTCTCGCACTGCGGGCGCAGCATCGACTCGTGGTCAGCCTAGCGAGCGTCCCTCTGCCGGGGAACAGCTGTCAGGATGCGGGCGCTTCACGTCCGACGAGGCCGGCACGCTGCAGCAGGAGGTAGAGCTGGCAGCCCAGGCAGAACGCGAACGCGGCGTTGAGGAAGGCGGCCAGGAATGCGGCCGCCGTCGCGATCGGGAGAGCCCACGCGACGCCGAGGAGGTGCAGGACGAGGCCGATTCCCACGACGACGAGTCCGACGCCCTGCGAGAACCGCGGCGGACGCGGATCCTCGAGTTCGGCGGGCGGCGTCAGGCGTGGTCGCACCACTGAGCGGAACAGCGCGCTCCAGGGCGCCGTCCAGGGCGACAGGACCCCCCACAGGAACAGCAGCGCGATGACGAGCGCCAGGAGGAAACCGGGGTCGAGGGCGCGCTGGGGGAGAGATGCCGACGCGATCGCCCATCCGGACGACGTGAAGGTGGCATCGGCGACGGGCTGGTAGGCGAACCAGCCGGTGCCGCCCCTGGCCGTCGAGATCCCGATCAGTGCCAGGAAGGTCGCCACCAGCAGCAGGACCGCGGTGATCGCGGCGGCGAAGCGTGGGCCTCGGGGGTCGATGCCTGCGGGAATGCTCATGGGGGCTCCAGTCTTTCCGCTCAGACGGCGGCGAGGGCGTCGATGAGGGCGTGTCGGTCGGGAACGCCGTGGAATCGTGCGCGGACAGCGCCGGAATCGTCGACCACGAAGGTCGTCGGCGTCTGCAGGACCCGGTAGCGAGCCGAGAGATCCGGGCGGTGCGTCAGGTCCACCTCCAGATGACGGAGGTCGTCGTGCTCAGCCGCGTAGGCGCTGAGCAACCGTCTCACCTGGGGGCACCGCGCGCACATCTCCGTGCTGAACTGCACCAGTGTCGCTCGGGCGCCGAGTTCGGCGGCGGCGTCCGCGGGGTCGAAGAGGAGGGCGCCGCCGTCGCGTCGTCGTCCATCGCGACCGCGCAGCACGATGCCGACGATCGTCGCGAGCACGAGGAGTGCGGCGGCGATCCCCAGGGCGGCTACGGGCGACATAGGTCGAGAATATGTCGTGCGGTGAAGGGTCATGGCCGATGTTTCCGACCATGACGAACGTCCAACGCCCGGGAGCTCATCCGCCCGTGGGAGGTGAGGGTCGCGGTATCGTGGCTTTCATGAGCGCAGCCGTCCCGACTCCTTACGAAGACCTGCTCCGCGACGTGCTGGAGAGCGGCACGCACAAGTCCGATCGCACCGGAACGGGCACGACGAGCGTCTTCGGTCGACAGATCCGCTTCGACCTGTCGAAGGGATTCCCGCTCATCACCACCAAGCGCGTGCACTTCAAGTCCATCGCGTACGAGCTCCTCTGGTTCCTGCGTGGCGATTCCAATGTGGGGTGGCTCCGCGACAACGGCGTCACGATCTGGGATGAGTGGGCAGACGAGTCCGGCGACCTGGGGCCGGTCTACGGGGTGCAGTGGCGGTCGTGGCCCACCCCGGACGGTGGGAGCATCGACCAGCTCTCCGAGGTCATCGAGCAGATCCGCCGCTCGCCCGACTCCCGGCGGCTCATCGTCTCGGCCTGGAACCCCGCTGACATCCCCGACATGGCTCTCGCTCCCTGCCACGCCCTGTTCCAGTTCTACGTCGCCGACGGCAAGCTCTCCTGCCAGCTCTACCAGCGCAGCGCCGACATGTTCCTCGGCGTGCCCTTCAACATCGCCTCGTATGCGTTGCTCACGATGATGATCGCCCAGCAGGTCGGCTTGGAGCCCGGAGACTTCGTCTGGACGGGCGGCGACTGCCACGTCTACGACAATCACGTCGAGCAGGTGCGTGAGCAGCTCAGCCGAGACGCCTACGAGTATCCGACGCTGCGCTTCGCTCGGAAGCCGGAATCGATCCTCGACTACCGCTACGAGGACTTCGTGGTGGAGAACTACCAGCACCACGCGCCGATCAGGGCGGCGGTGGCGGTATGACCTGGGTCGGGCTGATCTGGGCCGAGGCCCACGGCGGCGTGATCGGCGCCGAGGGCGGGATGCCCTGGCACGTGCCGGAAGACCTGGCGCATTTCAAGGACGTCACCCTCGGCGCGCCCGTGGTGATGGGCCGCAAGACCTGGGATTCGCTTCCGGAGCGTTTCCGACCGCTCGCCGGCCGCGACAACATCGTGGTGACGCGGCAGCAGGACTGGTCCGAGGACGGTGCGCGCCGAGCGGCCACGGTCGCGGAAGCCGTGCGCGGGCTCGACAGGGCATGGATCATCGGCGGTGCGGAGATCTTCCGCCAGGTGATCGGTGACGCGGATCGGCTGGAGGTCACCGAACTCGATCTCGACGTCGCCGGCGACGCCTACGCACCGGCCAAGACGGGCTGGCGACTCGTCGACGAGGGGGAGTGGCGCACCTCACGCACCGGCGTCCGCTACCGCTTCCTCGGATACGAGCGCTGATGCCCACTGCACTGATCACCGGAGCCAGCGCCGGACTGGGCGCAGAGTTCGCTCGTCAGCTCGCACGGCGTCGCGCCGATCTCGTCCTGGTGGCGAGGTCGGAGGAGGCTCTCGCGGAACTGGGTGCGCAACTGCGGAGCGAGTACGGTGTCGCGGTCGAGATCATCGCCGCCGACCTGGCGGATGAGAGCGGTGTGGAGAAGGTCGCCGAGCGGCTGCGCGACGCGGCTGACCCGGTCGACCTCCTGGTGAACAACGCCGGGTTCGGTCTTCCCCTGCAGTTCGCCGACAACGACATCGACGACGAGGTGCGTCACCTGCGGGTGCATGTCGAAGCATCGATGCGTCTCATGCACGCGGCGCTGCAGTCCATGCGCGGCCGTGGAGGGCGCATCATCAACGTGGCCTCGGTCGCGGGATTCATCTCGCGGTCGACGTACTCCGCCTGCAAGGCGTGGTTGATCGGCTTCAGCCGCTGGGCGAACGCCGAGTACGGCCGTGACGGCGTCTCCGTGACGGCGTTGTGCCCGGGATTCACTCATACGTCATTCCACGAGCGCATGGGGCTCGCGGTCGGTGAGGAGGGCGTTCCCGGGATCATGTGGCTGAACGCGCGCGACGTCGTCCGCGTCGGGCTGCGCGATGCGGCCCGCGGCAAGGCCGTCTCGGTGCCGTCTCTGCGCTACAAGGTGATCGTGGCGCTGACGCGCGTCCTGCCGAGCTCGCTGACGTCGGGTGTGGCACGTCGGGGCCGCGTCTGACCCTGGCGCGTGCGATCCGCCGAGGTCAGCGGAAACGGCCGAGAAGGATCCCCGCCTTCGCGATCGCTGCGATCGACTCGCCATCGGTGATCGTGCCGTCCGCGATCATGCCCAGGACGGTCTCGAACGGAACCCATGAGACGGCCTGGATGCCCTCCTCGGCCTGAGTCTCGGCAGCGGGCGCGCCGCCTTCGCCGGATGCGTCATCGTCCTCTGCGACAGGTCGGAGGTCGCGTGCGAGGAAGACGTGTTCGGCCGCCTCAGCGATACCGTTCAGTGCGTGCATGGTGCCGAGCGGTGTCCAGTCAGCGGCCTCGAAGCCGGTCTCCTCGCGAAGTTCCCGCCGGGCCGCGACGAGCGGGGCCTCCCCGTCGCTGCCTCCCGCCGGCACCTCGATGGTGGTGCCCACGGTGTAGCGGTCGATCGTGACGAGACAGATGCGGTCGTCGTCGTCCACGGCGACGATGAAGACCGCCGGATGCTGCATGGTGACGACACCGTAGATGCCGTCGTCACCGGCCGGTCCTGTCACCCGGTCCTCGCGCACACGGATCCAGGCGTTCTCGTACTTCGTCTCGCTGTCTCGTGTGACCCATGCCATGCTTCGAGCGTACGGCGCACCTGCGACCTCATCCGCGTCACCGCGTCCGCATGAGCGGCAGTCGAACCGATACGCTTGGGTCTATGACGCACTCGGGCAACCCTTTCGGACAGGTCCTCGTCGCGCTCGTCACTCCGATGACGGCCGACGGTGAAGTCGATTGGCCCGCCGTCGAGAAGCACATCGATGACGTGATCACCGCGGGAGCGGACGGCATCGTCGTGACGGGGACGACCGGCGAGACCTCGACCCTGACAGACCCCGAGAAGCTCAAGCTCGTCGAGGTCGGCAGATCAGTCTCCGCCGGTCGCGCCAAGATCATCACCGGCGGCGGCTCCAACGAGACCGCCCACGCGATCGAGCTCTACAAGGCCAGCGAGAAGGCCGGCGCCGACGGCATCATGATCGTCACGCCGTACTACAACAAGCCGACTCAGGCCGGCATCCTCACGCACTTCCGTCTGGTCGCCGACGCGACGGACCTCCCGGTGATCCTCTACGACATCCCGGGCCGCACCGGTGTGCCGATCAAGTACGAGACCATCCTGCGTCTCGCGAAGCACCCGAACATCCTCGCCGTGAAAGACGCCAAGGGCGACTTCTCCGAGGTGAGCCGCGTGCTCAACCAGACCGACCTGATGTACTTCTCAGGCGACGACGCGAACGTGCTCCCGCACCTCGCGATCGGGGCCACCGGCCTCATCGGTGTGACGGCGAACGTCGCCGCTGCGCCGTACCGAACGATCATCGACGCGGTGAACGCGGGCGATCTGGCCACCGCCACCGCGGAGCACAAGCGCCTCGAGCCGCTCGTGCGCGCGGTGATGACGCATGTTCCGGGAACGGTCGCGGCCAAGTACATCCTGCACGGACTCGGCCGCATCTCGAGCCCGCGCGTCCGACTTCCCCTTGTCGGCCCCGAGGAATGGGAGGCCGCGCTCATCGAAGATGAACTCGACCTGGTCCAGAACGTCCCCGGCGCCGACTTCTCGAACTTCCGCCCCGACCGCAACGCGGCCGCGGGTGGTGCCCTGCCCAAGGTGCACGGCACGACGCGCTGAGTCGCGTCGCCACGAACGAACGGACGCGCGGAGTGTCCGACTGAGGAGACAGCATGTCCATTCCCCTGGTAGAACCGACCGCTCTCGAAGACGGGACGCTGCGGGTCATCCCGATCGGCGGCCTCGGCGAGATCGGTCGCAACATGACCATGTTCGAGTACGACGGCAAGATCCTGATCGTCGACTGCGGTGTGCTCTTCCCCGAAGAGCACCAGCCCGGTGTCGATCTGATCCTCCCCGACTTCGAGCCGATCCGCGATCGCCTGGATGACATCGTCGGCGTGGTGCTGACGCACGGACACGAGGACCACATCGGCGCGGTGCCGTATCTCCTGCGTCTGAAGAGCGACATCCCGCTGATCGGATCTGGGCTCACCTTGGCACTGGTCGAGGCGAAGCTCAAGGAGCATCGCATCAAGGCCTTCACCCTCACGGTGAAGGAAGGTCAGCAGGAGCGGGTCGGTCCGTTCGACCTGGAGTTCGTCGCGGTCAACCACTCGATCCCGGATGCGCTGGCCGTCGCCATCCGCACGCCCGCAGGCATGGTGCTCGCCACCGGTGACTTCAAGATGGATCAGCTGCCGCTGGACGGGCGCATCACCGACCTGCGCGCATTCGCCCGCCTCGGTGAAGAGGGAGTGGATCTGTTCCTCGTCGACTCGACGAACGCCGATGTGCCCGGCTTCACGCCGACGGAGCGCTCCATCGGTCCCGTGCTCGACCAGGTGATCGCGAAGGCACCTCGTCGCGTCATCGTCGCGAGCTTCTCCAGCCACGTCCACCGTGTGCAGCAGGTGATCGACGCCGCGCACGCCAACGGTCGCCGCGTCGCATTCCTCGGCCGCAGCATGGTGCGCAACATGACGATCGCCGAGCAGCTCGGCTACCTGAAGGTGCCGGACGGAGTCCTCATCGACTTCAAGAAGGCCCGCGACCTCCCCGACGAGCAGATCGTCTACATGTCCACCGGCTCCCAGGGCGAGCCGATGGCGGTGCTCAGCCGTATGGCGAACATGGACCACGCGATCGAGATCAGCGAGGGCGACACGGTCATCCTCGCCTCCAGCCTCATCCCGGGCAACGAGAACGCGGTCTATCGCGTGATCGACGGGCTCACCAAGCTCGGTGCCAACGTCGTCCACAAGGCCAACGCGAAGGTGCACGTCTCCGGGCATGCCGCGGCGGGCGAGCTGATCTACTGCTACAACATCCTGAAGCCGAAGAACGTCCTCCCGGTCCACGGCGAATACCGGCACCTGATCGCCAACGCCAAGTTGGCGCAGGACACCGGCGTCCCCGAGGAGAACACGATCATCGCCTCCAACGGCACCGTGATCGATCTCAAGGACGGGGTCGCGAAGGTCACCGGTCAGCTCGACCTCGGATTCGTGTACGTCGACGGCTCCACCGTCGGCGAGATCACCGATGCCGACCTCAAGGACCGCCGGATCCTCGGCGAGGAGGGCTTCATCTCGGTGATCGTGGTGGTGGATGCCGGCACCGGCCGCATCATCTCCGGACCGGAGATCCACGCGCGCGGTGTCGCCGAGGACGATTCGGTGTTCGACGACGTCACGCCGAAGATCATCGCGGCGCTCAAGGAAGCATCGGGCAACGGCGTCCGTGACACCCATGCGCTGTCGCAGGTCGTTCGACGCACGATCGGTCGCTGGGTGAACCAGCGGTTGCGTCGTCGTCCGATGATCGTTCCGCTCGTCATCGAGGCGTGACGCCGGGGGAGTCCGCTCCCCGCTCACGGGTAGCCGTCACGTCGATGTAACACCGCGGGCCTATGCTCGCGTCATGTACGGGGACTTCTCCCTTCGCAGGGCGGCGCAGACGGATGCGATGTTCCTCGGCGACATGCTCGTCGAGGCCGCCAATTGGCGTGCCGGGGGAGTGCGTCCGCGGCACGAGGTGCTGACCTCAGCCGACCACCGCCGTTACCTCGCGGGGTGGAAGCGCACAGCCGACGATGGGCTGGTGGCGACCGCTTCGGACGACGTCCCGGTCGGGGCCGCGTGGTATCGGGTGCTCCCGCAGAACGCCCCGGGATTCGGCTTCATCGGCGTCGGCGTCCCGGAGCTGATCATCGGAGTTCATCCCCTCTGGCGTGCACGCGGCGTCGGACGCTCGCTGCTGCGCGGCATCGTGCACCTCGCCGGCTCTCAGGGGCATGCACGCATCAGCCTGAGCGTCGAACGGGACAACTTCGCGCGCAACCTGTATCGCGCCGAGGGCTTCGCCGTGGTGAGAGAGGGCGAGAGCCGGGACACGATGGCGCGCGGCACGGCGTAGCCGCGCCCTCTCGGATCCGGGGAAAGCCGCGTCATTACGCGGAGATGTCGGCTGGTGGACGTAACGTGAGAGCATGGCCAGGAGTACCACGAAGACAGAGAGCGCGTCGACCAGCGCACCGTCGCGCCCCAAGCGGCAGACGGCTCCCAAGGCCCCACCCGCACGCAAGGCGCAGCCCGCTCCCAAGAAGTACATCGACGAGGCAGACAAGCCGCCGGTCGCCGTGCGGGCCTGGGTCGGGCTGGCGCACGGCGTCGGCGGACTCTTCCGCGCGTTCGGCCCCGAGACGCTCGAGAAAGACGATCGTCGCGACGGTTTCCCCCTCCTCCTCGTGCTCCTCGCCGTGCTCGGCGCGGTCAACGAGTGGTTCTTCATCGGCAACGAAGTCGCTGCGAACATCAGCGCGTACTCCGTCGGAGGGCTGATCGGACGGGTCGCGTTCGTGATGCCCGTGCTTCTGCTCCTGCTGGCCGGATGGTTGTTCCGTCACCCTTCGTCAGTTCATGACAACGGGCGTATCGGCATCGGTTTCGGTCTGTTCGTCCTGACCCTCGCCGGCTTCTGCCATGTCGCGGGAGACGGCCCCCAGCCCAAGGAGGGCATGCTCGCATTGAGCGAGTCCGGCGGGCTGTTCGGATGGATGCTCGGGCAGCCGCTGAGCTACCTCACCGACATTCCCGCGTACATCGTGCTGTCGCTGCTTGCGGCACTCAGCATCCTGATCCTCACCAAGACGCCGCCGAACCGCATCGGCGCCCGCCTCGGCGACCTGTACGCCTGGATGTTCGACGCCGAACGCCCGGAGAAGCCCGCCAAGGACGCTGCGGCGATCGACGACGCCGACAAGGTCGACGATCCCGACGTGCTGCCCTGGTGGCGGCGCAACAAGACCGGTCGGGAAGAGGACCCCGACGAGGGCACCCTCGGCTCGGATGACATCACGGCGCTGCTCACGACCTCCGACCCGACTCCCGCCTACGACCAGGCGGTCGTCGTCGAGAACCCGTACGACGCAGCCACCGAGGTGCTGTCCGACGTGAGGTCCGTCGCCGACTCCCTCGCGGAGCAGCAGACCACCGCGCTCCTCGACGACTCCTCCGACACCGGAGAGGTGCCGGAGCTTCCCGGCCTCGACGGCTTCGGCACCGAGGGCCCTGGCGACCGTGGACCGCAGGCTCCCGTGACGCCGTACATCCTGCCCTCTCCCGGCCTCCTGGTCGAAGGTCCGCCGCCGGTGATGCGCTCCGAGGCCACCGACAAGGTGATCGAGCAGATCACCAGTGTGCTGTCGCAGTTCAAGGTCGATGCGAAGGTCACCGGGTTCTCCCGCGGACCGACCGTCACGCAGTACGAGGTCGAGGTCGGCCACGGCGTCAAGGTCGAGAAGATCCTGCAGCTGAGCAACAACTTCGCCTACGCGGTGGCATCGAACGACGTCCGCATCCTCTCGCCGATCCCCGGCAAGAGCGCGATCGGCATCGAGATCCCCAACGCCGACAAGGAGATGGTGGCGCTCGGCGACGTGTTGCGCTCGCCCGCCGCGCAGAAGAGCACCCACCCGATGACGATCGGTGTCGGCAAAGACGTCGGCGGCAACATCGTCATCGCGAACCTCGCCAAGATGCCCCACCTCCTGGTCGCCGGTTCCACCGGCTCGGGTAAGTCGAGCTTCGTGAACTCCATGATCACGAGCCTGCTGATGCGCGCTCGCCCCGCCGATGTGCGCATGGTGCTGATCGACCCGAAGCGCGTGGAGCTCACCAGCTATGCCGGTGTCCCGCACCTGATCACGCCCATCATCACGAACCCCAAGAAGGCGGCGGAAGCGCTGCAGTGGGTCGTGAAGGAGATGGACATGAGGTACGACGACCTCGCATCCTTCGGCTTCCGTCACATCGACGACTTCAACCGTGCCGTGCGCGCGGGCGAGGTCGAGCTGCCGGTGGGCAGTGAGCGCGTTCTGAAGCCGTACCCGTACCTCCTGGTCGTGGTCGACGAGCTCGCCGACCTCATGATGGTCGCCCCTCGTGACGTGGAAGACTCGATCGTGCGCATCACGCAGCTGGCGCGAGCCTCCGGCATCCACCTCGTCCTCGCGACGCAACGACCGAGTGTGGACGTCGTGACCGGACTCATCAAGGCGAACGTCCCCTCACGTCTGGCCTTCGCCGTCACCAGCGTCACCGACAGCCGCGTCATCCTCGACAGCCCCGGCGCCGACAAGCTCATCGGCCAGGGTGATGCGCTGTTCTCGCCCATGGGCTCGTCCAAGCCGTTCCGTCTGCAGGGCGCCTGGGTCGACGAGAAGGAGATCGACGCGGTCGTCAAGCACGTCACCCGTCAGGCACGTCCGGACTATCGTCCCGATGTGCAGGAGGCGATGGAGCCGACCAAGAAGAAGGAAGTCGACGAGGACATCGGCGACGACCTGGAGCTGTTGCTCGCGGCTGCAGAGCTCATCGTCTCGTCCCAGTTCGGCTCGACGTCGATGCTCCAGCGCAAGCTTCGTGTCGGCTTCGCGAAGGCCGGTCGCCTCATGGACCTGCTGGAGTCGCGCGAGATCGTCGGTCCGTCCGAGGGATCCAAGGCGCGAGACGTGCTGGCCACGGCCGAGCAGCTCCCGCAGGTCATGGCGAAGCTCCGCGGAGACGACGTGCCGGCCTTGCCGTCGCCATCCGCAGCCCCGGTCGCTCCGCCCGTCCCACCCCTTCCTCAGACACATGATCCGATCGCGGCCCAGTACGAGGGGCTTCCCGAGGTGGAGGCCGAGGGCGACGAAGACGCCTGGGGCCTGACAGGACGCGACTGATGGCCATTCCTCGGCAGCTTCCCAACGCCATCACCGTCGCGCGCATCCCGCTGGCGGTCGTCTTCTTCATCCTCTTGCTGCTGGGCGGCCAGTACGGCCTTCCCGACCCCGGCCTCCGTTGGGCCGCCGCGATCATCTTCATCGTCGGTATCTCGACGGACTGGGTCGACGGCTACCTCGCACGCAAGTACGACATCGTCAGCGACTTCGGCAAACTCTGGGATCCCATCGCCGACAAGATGCTCACGGGCGCTGGATTCATCGGGCTCGCCATCCTGGGCGAGGTCAGCTGGTGGATCGTGGCGATCATCCTGGTGCGCGAGTGGGGGATCACGATCCATCGACTCATGGTCGCCAGCGAGCATGTCGTCGCTGCGGCCTGGATGGGCAAGATCAAGACCGCGTTCCAGGGGGTGGCGCTCGGCTGGGCACTGCTTCCGTTGCACTACCTCATCGGTCTCGACGCCTGGACACTGATCACCTTCATCCTCATGCTCATCGTCCTGGTGCTCACGGTGGTGAGCGGCATCGACTACATCGTGGCGCAGGTGCGGGGTTCGCGCCGGAAGCCATGAGCCAAGAGAGCGCCGCGGTCCTTGCGGCGCTGGGGCGGCGCGGGTGGACGCTCGGGATCGCCGAATCGCTCACAGGTGGGGCTCTGTGCGCGGATGTCGTCGCCATACCCGGCGCGTCCGCGGTGCTTCTCGGGGGCGTCGTCGCCTACGCGACGCCGGTGAAGGCGACCGTGCTGGGAGTGGACGCGGCTCTTCTGGCCGCACACGGACCGGTGCACCCGCAGGTCGCTGTGCAGATGGCCGACGGCGTCAGAGACGTGGTCGGTGTCGGGGGTGCGCCCGCGGATGTAGGCGTGTCCACGACGGGGATCGCAGGCCCGGACTCCCCGGACGGGCAGCCGGTGGGTACCGTGCACATCGGAGTCGTGACGCCTGTGGCGTCGCGGACCACGGCCTTCCACTTCAGCGGGGACCGCGACGCGATCCGGGCGCAGGCCGTGGCGGCAGCACTCGGAGAGGTGCTCGCGATGGTGGCGGAATAGTGACGCCCTCAGCCTGGTTGTCTCTGTAGTGCTCACACTAAAACCACAGAGTGCAGGGGTAGATTCTGTGCATGCCAGGGGTACTAGACTGGCTGTCTCATCGGGGGAGACCTCGAACGATCACATGGGAGGAGGTTCCGATGATTCTTGTTCGACAGGAAATCGGCGATGTGCTGAGGGACTTCCGCCTGCAGAAGGGGCGCACGCTCCGGCAGGTCGCAAGCAAGGCGTCGGTTGCCCTCGGCTACCTCAGTGAGGTCGAGCGCGGGCAGAAGGAGGCGTCGAGCGAGATCCTCGCATCCGTCGCCGACGCGCTCGACGTTCCCATCTCTACGATCATGCGCGAGGTCGGAGATCGCATCTCCGTGCTCGAGGGCATCCAGGTGTTCCCGGACGTCGTTCCGGACGACCTCGTGGCCTCGATCGAACCCCAGCTCTCTCTCCACTGACCCACGGTCAGACCAGCGATGCGTCGTAGCGAGTTTCTCCGCGCCGTCGAGACGGAGTTCCAGGCGCGCGCCTCCTCTCTGGTGAACGACCTCGGTCTCAGCGCCGTCGGCGGCCGCACGGCTGTCGAAGCGCTGGCCGACGGCACTCCACCGCGCGAGATCTGGTTGGCGCTGTGCGCCGAGATGGATGTGCCGGACAACAGGCGGCATGGCGTCGGCAGGCAAGAGCCGCGCGGACGCTGATCCGCCCCTCGATGTCCGATGCTTACGGGACACGCGATGAGATCCACGGCGTGTCGTCGAAGATCTGTTCGAAGCGGGCGTAGTCTTCTGCACAAGTGGTTCAGGGAGTCTGTTCTCCACGGTATGTGAGCTCGCGGCGTCGATGTCGGTGGCCTCTCCTACGGTGGAAAACGAGCCGAAGAGCCATTACGCCTTGTCGGAGAGTTTCTCCCAACCGGGAGAGCCGCGACAGCCTACAGGCGGCATCACGCGCGCAGAAGGAGCACATCATGCCATCACCCGCCGACCGCGAGAAGTCCCTCGAGACCGCCCTCGCCCAGATCGACCGCCAGTTCGGAAAGGGCTCGGTCATGCGGCTGGGCAGCGATGAGCGTGCCCCCGTGGCCGTCATCCCCACCGGCTCCATCGCCCTCGACGTCGCCCTCGGCGTCGGAGGTCTCCCGCGTGGTCGAATCGTCGAGATCTACGGACCGGAGTCCTCGGGTAAGACGACTCTCACCCTGCACGCGATCGCGAACGCTCAGCGCGCCGGCGGCATCGCCGCCTTCATCGACGCCGAGCACGCGCTCGACCCGGATTACGCCGCGAAGCTCGGTGTCGACATCGACGCGCTTCTGGTCTCCCAGCCCGACACCGGTGAGCAGGCGCTCGAGATCGCCGACATGCTCGTGCGCTCGGGGGCCATCGACCTCATCGTCATCGACTCCGTGGCCGCGCTCGTCCCTCGCGCCGAGATCGAGGGTGAGATGGGCGACTCGCACGTGGGTCTGCAGGCACGACTCATGTCACAGGCGCTTCGTAAGCTCACGGGTGGTCTGAACCAGACCAACACCACGATGATCTTCATCAACCAGCTTCGCGAGAAGATCGGTGTGTTCTTCGGCTCGCCCGAGACCACCGCCGGTGGTAAGGCGCTGAAGTTCTACGCCTCGGTCCGTATGGACATCCGTCGTATCGAGACGCTGAAGGATGGCACCGACGCGGTCGGAAACCGCACCAGGGTGAAGGTGGTGAAGAACAAGATGGCGCCGCCCTTCAAGCAGGCCGAGTTCGACATCCTCTACGGCGTCGGCATCTCCCGCGAGGGCAGCCTGATCGACTTCGGTGTCGAGCACGCCATCGTGAAGAAGTCGGGCTCGTGGTACACCTACGACGGAGACCAGCTGGGCCAGGGCAAGGAGAACGCGCGAACGTTCCTGCTCAACAACCCCGACATCGCGCTGGCCATCGAGACGCAGATCAAGCAGAAGCTCGGCATCGGCGGCGCGGCTGCTGTGCCGGCGGCTGCAGACGAGCTCGCCGAGCGTCGTCCGGCCTGATGAACGACACTCGTGGGGGCGATCCGGATCGGATCGCCCCCATCATCCCCCTCTTCGGCGGTGCATCGAAGAAGCCTGCCTCGCCGCGACCGGCTCCGACCCCGGAGCGTGGCCACGAGGCGGAAGAACCTTCGCCACGTACCGGCGATGCGGCCGTATGGCGTACGACCTGGGATGCGCCGCCCGCGGGGGTTTCACGTATCGACGAGAGCGACACAGGCACACCCAGCGATCGGCACCCCGCACGAGGAGTCAGGGGCAGCTCTGCCACAGAGTCTCGCTCAGCAGGTTCCGCTCCTCGTCTCCGTGCGCTCGGCGACGAGCCGAGCGACGGCATCGACAGCGGAGAGACGGCGACGCTCGACGAGATCCGAGTCTCGGCAGAAGAGTCGCTCGTGCGCAAGCTACGGGCTCGGTCGTTGTCCATCTCCGAGTCGCGGCAGGTGTTGAGGGGTGTGGGTCTCGACAGCGGCATGATCGACGATGTGATCGACGACTTCTGTCGTCGTGGCTATCTCGATGATTCCGCTCTCGCGGGGGTCCTCGTGACGTCGGGTGTGGAACGGAAAGGCCAGGGGAGAGTGGCCTTGTCCCGCGCGCTCGCCCAGCGGGGCATTCCGCGCGACGTGATCGACGCTGCTCTCGACGAACTCCCTGACGATGATGACGAGCGCGCGCTCGAGTTCGCACGTGGCAAGGCGCGATCGATGGGGCGACTCGACCCCGACACGGCTCTCCGACGATTGGTGGGCCAGCTCTCCCGTCGCGGCTACAACGGAGCTGTGGCGATGAAGGCCGCGAAGTCCGCGCTGCGGGAGGCCGCCTTCGGTGGTCCGACCTCCGGCGTCCGCTTCGTCGATTCCGACTGAGGCGGCGACACGCCCCTGCTCAGCAGCGGCTCGTACAATGGGTGATCATGACTATCCCGCGCAGTGAACCGACGATCATCGGCGCGTCCTCGGCAGCCGTCGACGACGACGGACGACAGCGATCGTATGAAGTGCGCACCTTCGGGTGCCAGATGAACGTGCATGACTCCGAGCGTCTTTCGGGGTCGCTCGAGAGCGCGGGCTACGTACGTGCGCTCGACGGCGCCGAAGCCGACGTGGTGATCATCAACACGTGCGCGGTCCGCGACAACGCCGCGGGCAAGCTGTACGGCACGCTCGGACACCTCGCGTCCGTCAAGCGGCGCAAGGACGGCATGCAGATCGCGGTCGGCGGTTGTCTGGCACAGATGGACAAGCAGGCGGTCCTCGATAAGGCCCCCTGGGTCGACGTGGTGTTCGGCACACACAACATGGGGTCGCTCCCGGGCCTTCTCGAGCGCGCGCGGCACAACGGCGACGCCGAACTCGAGATCCTCGAATCGCTCGAGGTCTTCCCCTCCACGCTGCCGACCAAGCGCGACTCCGCACACAGTGGCTGGGTCTCCATCTCGGTCGGGTGCAACAACACGTGCACCTTCTGCATCGTGCCGAGCCTTCGCGGCAAGGAGAAGGATCGGCGTCCTGGCGACATCCTGAACGAGATCCGCCTCCTCGTCGAAGACGGCGCGATCGAGGTCACGCTTCTCGGCCAGAACGTGAACTCCTACGGGGTGGAGTTCGGTGATCGTCAGGCGTTCGGCAAGCTGCTGCGGGCGGCCGGCGAGATCGAGGGGCTGGAGCGCATCCGATTCACGAGCCCGCATCCTGCGGCGTTCACCGATGACGTGATCGACGCCATGGCCGAGACCCCGAACGTGATGCCGCAGCTGCACATGCCGCTCCAGTCGGGAAGCGACCGCATCCTCAAGGCGATGCGTCGCTCGTACCGCAGCGAGCGCTTCCTCGGGATCCTCGACCGCGTTCGCGCCCGCATCCCGAATGCCGCCATCACCACCGACATCATCGTCGGCTTCCCCGGCGAGACCGAGGAGGACTTCGAGGACACGATGCGGGTGGTCGAGCAGGCTCGATTCTCCAGCGCTTTCACCTTCCAGTACTCGATCCGCGAGGGCACGCCCGCCGCGACGATGGAGGACCAGGTTCCGAAGGAGATCGTGCAGGCGCGCTACAACCGCCTGATCGCGCTCCAGGAACGCATCTCTCTGGAGGAGAACCAGAAGCAGGTCGGTCGCGAGATCGAAGTCCTGGTGTCCACGGGCGAGGGCAAGAAGGACACCGAGACCCACCGCCTCACGGGGCGTGCCGAAGACAACAGGCTCGTGCACTTCGAGGTGACGGAAGGTTCTGAGCTGCCCCGCCCCGGTGATGTGGTCACTGTGACCGTCACGCACGGCGCCCCCTTCCATCTGCTGGCCGACGACCCGACGGGCGCGCCGCTGAAGATCCGTCGCACCCGCGGTGGAGACGCCTGGGACCGCTCGCAGTCCGAGTCGTGCGCCGTTCCTGCTCCGAGTGGCGATGGAGGGCCGAAGGCCGTCTCGCTCGGGCTGCCCACGCTGCGTGTCGGCGTGTGACCGGACCACGACTCTGGGCGATCGTCGGGGCGACCGGCACCGGCAAGAGTGATCTCGCGATCGATCTGGCGGAGGCGCTGCGGGAGCAGGGCAATCCAGCCGAGATCGTGAATGCCGACGCCATGCAGCTCTATCGCGGCATGGATGTCGGCACCGCCAAAGTGCCGATGGGCGAGCGGCGGGGCGTTCCGCATCACCTCTTCGACGTCCTCGATGTCGATGAGGACGCGGCCGTTGCGTGGTACCAGCCGCGGGCACGTGCTGCGGTAGAGGATATCCACCGCAGAGGCGGTGATGCGATCCTCGTCGGCGGTTCGGGCCTCTACGTGTCGAGCGTCGTGTTCGACTTCCGGTTCCCTCCTCGCGATGCGGAACTGCGAGAGCGCCTCGAGCGGGAACTCGAGACCCACGGAACCGCGCAGCTGCTCGAACGGCTGCGCATGCTCGATCCCGAAGCAGCCGCGCGCGTCGATCCGCGCAATCCTCGTCGTGTCGTGCGTGCCCTCGAGGTGCTCGAGCAGGGGAGCGCGACACACGGTGCGGCCCTCCCCGAACAACCCGTCCTCTGGCATCCGCACACGCGTCTCATCGGTCTCCGCGTCGACCGCGCAGCTCTCGTCGAGCGCCTCGATGCCCGGGTGGAGAGTATGTGGGACGGCGGGATCCTCACCGAGGTGGTGGAGCTACGCGCACGGGGGCTCGAACGCGGTACGACGGCGCCGCGTGCGATCGGCTATGCGCAGGCGCTCGCCCAGCTCGAGGGCACACTCTCCGAACGTGAGGCCATCGCACAGACTCAGGCGCTCACACGGCGGTATGCCCGCCGACAGGTGTCCTGGTTCAAGCGTTATCCCGACCTCGAATGGTGGGATGCTCCGGCGGAGGCCGCCACGATCCTAGGCGCCTGACCGTTTCCATGTCGGTGCCTGGTGCGATGCTGGCCGCATGACGAAGACCCACTTCTACACCGCTTCCAGCCTCGACGGGTTCATCGCCACCGAGGAGCACTCCTTGGACTGGTTGCTCACGCAGGACATCGACCAAGACGGACCGATGGCCTACACGGGGTTCGAACGCAGTGTCGGAGCTTTGGCGATGGGGTCATCGACGTACGAGTGGGTGATGCGCCACGAAGAAGGACGGTGGGGCTACACGCAGCCCACGTGGGTGTTCACACACCGTGAGCTGGAGCTGCCGACCGGTGCTGATGTCAGGCTGACCCAGGCCGATGTCAGCACCGTGCATGCAGAGATGGTGCAGGCGGCAGAGGGGAAGGATCTCTGGGTCGTGGGCGGGGGAGACCTGGCCGGCCAGTTCGCCGACGCGGGGCTGCTCGACGAAGTGTGGGTGCAGTACGCACCGGTGACGCTCGGCTCGGGCGCTCCGCTGCTGCCGCGCAGGCTCGACCTCGAGCTGCTCGAGGTGGCGCGCAACCGCAACTTCCTCTGCGGCCGTTACCGACTCTCGCGGCACTGAGTGGTCGGGCGTGATCCCTAGACTGGAGCCATGGTCGCATTCACCAAGGGTCACGGCACGGGCAACGACTTCATCATCATCGCTGACCCGGACGGAGAGCTAGATCTGACCGTCGAGCAGGTCGCGGTGCTGTGCGATCGTCATTTCGGCATCGGCGCTGATGGAATCCTTCGCGTCGTGAGGTCCTCGGCCATTCCCGAAGGTGGTGCGGCCCTCGACGAGGAGCCGCAGGCGGAGTGGTTCATGGACTACCGCAATGCGGACGGATCGATCGCTGAGATGTGCGGAAACGGCATTCGCGTGTTCGCTCACTACCTCGTGCGTTCCGGTCTCGCGACGATCGAACCCGGCTCGACCTTGCCGATCGGCACGAGAGCGGGTGTGCGCGACGTCACCAGAAGCACCACCGGATACCAGGTGGATCTCGGTCGCTGGAAGCTCTCCGGAGACGACCCGCTCGTGCGCGTCGACGGGCTGTCCGTCACCCGGCCGGGGCTCGGTATCGATGTGGGGAACCCGCACGTCGTGGTGGCTCTCGCCTCTGAGGCCGAGCTCGCGTCTCTGGAGCTGCACCGTGCCCCTGACCTCGACCCGCTGCTTCCCGCGGGCGCCAACATCGAGTTCGTCGTTCCCGGCGAACCCCTCGTCCGCGATGGCATCGGTCATGTGAGCATGCGCGTCTACGAGCGTGGCGTCGGAGAGACGCTCAGCTGCGGCACGGGCGTCGCCGCGACAGCCCTGGCGGTGCGGTACTGGGCGGGGGAGAAAGCTCCGAACAACTGGCAGGTCGAGGTGCCGGGAGGCACGCTCGGGGTGCGCATGTTCCCTGCGGAGGACGGCGAGCACGTCGCCCTTTCGGGGCCCGCGCAGCTCGTGTTCCAGGGCGAGGTCGACCTCGCCTGAGCACCGGACTCGGGTACCTCCGCGAATCGGAGAACCGCAGGCTCAGCTGAGGACGATCGGCTCCGTCGGCGGGTTTCCGTGCTTGCGTACCTTGAGGATGCGGTAGCCCTTGCCCGTCGCGGTGCGGAAGACGCTGTAGCCGGGGTGGAAGGTAGATCCGATCCATCGCTGAAGCGAATCGGCACCGAGGTTGCGCTGCACGACGAGCCACGCGTCGCTGCGCTCGTCGAGGCGCGGGATCCAACGCTCGAGAAGCCCGTGCAGCTCGTTCTTACCCACGCGGATCGGCGGGTTCGAGCGAATCGTGCGGAAAGAGACGTGCTCGGGAACGTCGTCGGGCAGAGATGCGTTGACATTGGTGAGCCCGAGAGCTGCCGCGTTTCGACGCACCAGATCGAGGGCGCGCTCGTTCACATCGACGGCCCACACCGTCGCGTGGGGAGCGGCCAGGGCCATCGAGAGCGTCACCGGACCCCAGCCGCTGCCGAGGTCGAGAAGATCGCCGCCCGGGGGAACCGGGGGCATGTTGGCGAGGAGCACTGCAGTGCCGGCATCCAGACGATCCGGGCTGAAGACTCCACCGGCGGTGGTGACTTCCAGCTCTCGACCTGCGAGCGATACGCGGATCTTACGCAGATTCTCGGGGCTTGCCGGGGCCGCAGTGAAGTAGTGATCTGACCCCATACGGTGAGCGTACCGGACAGCGCGGGCTAAGGTTAAGGCTCGCAACAAATCCCAGAGACAAGGAACGGATGACGGAGACCACCACACCCTCCACCGGCGACCACACGGTCGATCGTGTGCTCGCGAACGCGGAGAAGCGCTCGGACGTCCACGTCTTCGGCGCTGCGCAGGCGCTGCAGGATGAATCGACGGCATCGCACACGAGCTCGGACGGTGCGCAGTGGGATCTCGAAGACCGTCATGCGCTTCGACGCGTCGGGGGGCTCTCTACGGAGCTCGAAGACGTCACCGAGGTCGAGTACCGACAGTTGCGCTTGGAGAACGTCGTCCTCGTGGGCGTATATCCCCAGGGAGCTCAGGAAGACGCGGAGAACTCGCTCCGGGAACTCGCCGCGCTTGCGGAGACCGCTGGTGCGGTCGTCCTCGACGGTGTTCTGCAGCGTCGTCCCCACCCCGATGCCGCGACCTACCTCGGGCGAGGCAAGGCCCAGGAACTCAAGGACATCGTCGCCGCCGTCGGAGCCGACACCGTCATCGCCGACACCGAGCTCGCACCGAGCCAGCGACGCGCACTCGAGGACGTCGTCAAAGTCAAGGTCATCGACCGGACCACGGTGATCCTCGACATCTTCAGCCAGCACGCGAAGAGCCGTGAGGGCAAGGCCCAGGTCGAGCTGGCCCAGCTCGAGTACCTGCTGCCGCGTCTGCGCGGCTGGGGCGATTCGATGAGCCGCCAGGCCGGTGGCCAGGTGGGCGCCGGCGGCGCCGGAATGGGCTCCCGTGGCCCCGGTGAGACCAAGATCGAACTGGATCGCCGACGGATCCGCACCAAGATGGCTCTGCTCCGACGGCAGATCCGCGACTTCGGTCCTGCCCGTGACGCCAAGCGCGCGGAGCGGAAGCGGAATACGATCCCCTCCGTGGCGATCGCCGGGTACACGAACGCGGGCAAGTCCAGTCTCCTCAACGCGCTCACCAGCGCGGGAGTGCTCGTGGAGAACGCGCTGTTCGCGACGCTGGATGCGACCGTGCGTCGCACTGAGACGGAGGACGGCCGCGTCTACACACTGACGGACACCGTCGGATTCGTGCGCAACCTCCCGCATCAGCTCGTGGAAGCATTCCGTTCGACGCTGGAAGAGGTCGGCGAGGCCGACGTCGTCCTCCACGTCGTGGACGGGTCGCACCCGGATCCGGCAGGTCAACTG
This sequence comes from Microbacterium sp. UCD-TDU, assembly GCF_000340625.1. Taxonomy (NCBI): domain Bacteria; kingdom Bacillati; phylum Actinomycetota; class Actinomycetes; order Micrococcales; family Microbacteriaceae; genus Microbacterium; species Microbacterium sp. UCD-TDU. The sequence continues at coordinate 789,876 of NZ_KB454447.1, read as the reverse complement.
CAGACCGTGCGCGATGTGCTGGGCGATGTCGGCGTCCGTGACCTCCCGGAGATCGTCGTCTTCAACAAGGCGGATCTGATCGACGAGGACGAGAGGCTCGTGCTTCGGGGCCTCCAGCCGCACGCTCACTTCGTGTCGTCACGATCGGGCGAGGGAATCGCGGAGCTTCGCGCTGCGGTGGAGGAAGCGCTCCCGAAGCCTGCCGTCGAGGTGCACGCCGTGATCCCCTACGATCGCGGCGACCTGGTCGCGGCGATCCATGAGTCCGGCATGCTCCTCTCCGTGGAGCACACGGAGGACGGCACTGCTGTGCACGCTCGCGTGTCGGAGCGTCTCGCCGCCGAACTCGCTCCGTTCACCGCCCAGAGCTGAGCGGATCTCATCGGGCGAGGAAGCGCGCCTCCACCGTGGCGGAGATCACGATCTCCTCGGGTTCGTATTCCATAGCCGGTGCCGCGTCGGCGGCGAACGCCACCCCACCACGCGCTTTGAGCATCGGAGCACCCGGTGACGGCGGTCCGCTGGAGATGAGACCGACGTCGGCGATCTCCAGGGGAGTGACCTCATCCAGGCCGAGCGCGCCCGCGTAGGCCTCGGCTCGTGTGACCGCGACACCGACGGCTGCGGCGGCCACATCGCGCTCGATCTGCGCGCGCGTGGCGGTCGTCAGATGCCAGTCGACCCAGCCCACCTCGACCCCGTCCCAGGGGGAGATGTCGGAGACCCAGATGGACAGGTCGGAGGCCTCCGCGAACGTGGCGGTGAAGTCGATGCTCGCGTAGTACACGGGAGCGAGACGCTTGCCGTCGTTGCTCCACGGGCGTTCGGCCCGCACCGAGAGCCGCTTGCTCGTCCACTCGACGACGCTGCCCGCATCCGCACGGTCGGTGATACTGCTGCGCACCGGTTCGGCAAGGCGCATCACGTTCTCGACGACGGCCGTGCGCTCGGGCCCATCCGCACGTACTCCGACGCGGATGGTGGCGCGTTCCGGGGCGACCCGCGCCTCGTGCTCGCCGCGGACGGTGACGGTGACTTCGCTCATGGGGCGACTCTACGCCAGCCACCGGACCTAATGCGGAATGGCGTAGCGCCAGAGAACGTTGTAGTCTGTGATGCTCGGGCGCTCACCGCCCGGGCTGGTAATTCCACAGTGTGACAGCGGCTCCTTCGAGAGAAGGACCACGGGGCTGATCGGTTTCGACAGCGCCTGTGAATCCACGAGAAGCGGGCCGAGGATGCAGAGTTATCTCGTAAACGCTCTCTGCAAAACAATAGTTGCCGAAACCAAGCGCAACGACTTCGCCCTCGCTGCATAAGCGAGCCCGATAGTCCGTCAGGCCGTATGTGATTCCGATACGGATCCTGGCGTCATCTAGGAATCTTGCTGCGTGATGGCGTCTGGACGTCACGTGGGACTCTTCCCAGGCTGGGCTTGTCGACTTAGGTGTCTGTGACAAAGGTCGGAGCCGAGTAGAACGTCTTCACAGACTGCGCCCGGAGAAGGCGTGGAGACTCAGCGTTGGACGGGGGTTCGATTCCCCCCAGCTCCACCACGTCGCTGTCACACAGAATGAGGCCCGCCTCCCTAGTAACCACTAGGGAGGCGGGCCTTTTTTGCTTTGTGGATAACTCGTCAGGCGGCGAGACCTGCCCACACTTTGCCCACATCTGCCGCTGTCGCACGCTCATCGAGTCGGTTGGCGACGTCGTCGAGGTCGTCGTCGAACAGGTCGGCGTATGTGTCCAGGGTCATCGCTGCGGACTTGTGCCCGAGCATTCTCTGCACGGCCTTGACATGGGCGCCGGAGCTGATGGCGAGCGACGCCGCGGTGTGGCGCAGGTCGTGCGGTGTGAGCCGCTCGAGGCGCGCCTCTTCGGTCGCGCGTGCGAACCACGACCCTGCCCCTTCGCTGGTCTTGGCGCGACGCAGGTAGTGCCCGCTCGCGTCGCCGAACACCAGATCGCCCTTCGACTTGTCCGCGCACTGTCGCTCGAGCGCGGTCCCGAGGAACGCGGGGAACGGCACGGTGCGCTTCTCCCATGACTTCGGTGCGCCGACCTCGATCACTCCGTCGACCTCCACGGCCGCGCGGTTCACGTGCACCCGCCGGCGGAGCATGTTCACGTCGGAGACGCGGAGCCCGATCGCCTCGCTCCACCGGAGCCCGCAATACGCGAGCACCAGTGTGAGCGTGGCGAGGGTGTGGTCGTGCGTCGCGGCCGCGAGCCGCACGACCTCGGCATCGGTAAGGTAGCGCCGCTGCTTCTGCGAGATCTTCTTTGGCAGGTTCCGTGCTCCGCGGGCCGGGTTCTTCGAGATGCGGCGATCGCGAACGGCGACGTCGAGGATGCCCGCGAGGACGCCGAGCGCTCGGAGCACCACGGTCGCGGATCGCGGGCCGGTGGTGTTGCGGCGCACTCGCTGGCGATCGGTGATGGCAGTTCCCGCGCTCATCTCGGAGATCCACCCCTCGACGGCGGAGGGCTTGATGTCCCCGACGGGGGTGTCGCCCCACCGGGGCTTCACGTGCACGTTCCAGGACGTCTCGAGCGAGTGATACGAGGACGGCTTGAGGCCCTTCTTCGTGAGCAGCCATGCGTCGCCGAGGGCGCCGACGTCGACGCGCGAGTCCTTCGGGTCGAAGTACTCGCCGGTCGCCTTCGAGACGGTGACCGACGCGAGGAACAGCTCCGCTTCCTTCTTCGTGCGGAAGCCACGCTTGTCGGTCTGCGACTTATCCGGCTTGCGGTAGCGGACCCTGTAGCGGCGTCCCTTCGCAGTGTCGTAGGGCGTGATTGAGCCGGCCATATCAGGCGACCTCGACGCGGTGGTGCCACTGCCCGGCACCCATCCGGGCGTCGACGTACGTGGTGTCGCCGATGCGCTGCAGGAGGCCCTGGTACGCCTTCACGATGCTGGTCATCACACCGAGGTCGAGCGCGATCCCGGTCGGGCGGCCGTCGTTCACCATCTCGAAGTACCGGTAGTCGTCGTGGTTGATAAGCCGGAGCGCCGCCCATTCCTCGGCGCGACGCTCCTGCTTCGCGTTCACGGGCCCGAACTTCGAGGGAACGTCGCCCCAGAGTGCGTGCGCGAGCTCGTGCGCGAGGACGCTGCGGTGATGGCGGCCGTGCATCCCTGGGCGGAGGTAAATCACGCGACGGGCATGCACGTACTGGCCGTCGCGGTCAGCGGGGAGTTCGCGGTATTCGATGCGGACGCCGAGGGCGTCGGCGAAGTCAAGGAGTCTCTGGTCGATGGGGCTCATTGCTCGTCCGTGGGTTCCGTTTCCGCCGGCCGTGCGACCGCGGGCAGTTCCTCATCCTCATCGGAGCCTCGGACATCGCGAGTGGGGAACTGGTGGATCGTCGCTTCGGTCACGGCCTCGCTGATCGGCTTGTCGAAGAGGGAGCCGGTGTCGGTCATGCCGAGCCGGCGGCCGACCTCGAGCACCAACGCCTCGTCTGTCGCCGCGTGGAGGGCGTTCTCGACGTCGCTGATGCCGATGTCCTCGGGAGCGAGGTGCCCGGTTGCGAGCAGGTCCGCGAGGACCGGGCGCTTGTAGGCGTACGAGATCGATCGCACGAGTTCGAACGAGAGGGAATCGTCGTTCGCCTGACGGTTCAGGGTCGCGTGCGTGGTGCCGATTTTCCGTGCCACCTCGCGGATTGAATCAGAGCCGCGGACAGCGTCGAGCCACTTGATGGTGTCGTTCATGTCTCAAGTTTGATCCATAACTGTCACGCGCGCAAGCCAATTTGATCGCCGGCTTGACAACATGGAACGCCAGAGTGACAGTTGGAACATGAACAATCCAACTGGTGAGGCAGAGATCCGGCCCGTCGCTGTCATCCGCGATGGACTGCTCGATCGCCTCAAGACTCAGTCCGGCATCAAGTCCGATGAAGCCTTCGCTCGTCTGATCGGCGTGAGCCGCCCGACCCTCGCTCGCTACAAGGCCGGCGAAGAAGTTTCGATGCGCGCAGCGGTCGGAATCGCACTCGCGTTCGGCCTCGGCCTCGGCGAGGTCGTGGAGATGCGCGGCGACGAGAGTGCCATGGCGGTCGCATCATGAACAACGTCACCCCGCTGAAGCCGCGGCCAATCTCTGAGACGCCGCGCTACCTCTCGCCTGAGCAGGTGTGCGAGCTCGTGCCCGGCATGACGGTCGCGAACCTCAAGGACCTCCGAGCCTCGGGGAAGGGCCCGCGCTACAGCAAGCCGACCGGGGACCGCGGACACATCACGCTCTACCGGGAAGCCGACATCGTCGCCTGGGTGGAGGCCGCTTTCGTGAAGACGCGGGAGCAGTCATGACTTCCGGATCGTGGGGATCCGGGACGCCCACTGGGGAAGGGGCACCTACGGGACGGCGCGCGGCCGGGGACAACGCGCCGTCCCGTATCGGTTCGGCCCGCGTCGTCATCGGCATGGCGTCCCTGAACCTCACGATCCTCTGCGTAGTGCTGGCCCTCATCGCCGGCGTCGCGAACGGACTGCTCGTCCTCGCCACCATCTTCGCCGCGGTGTTCGCGTGGGCCGCCGGCGCATTCTCCAGGAGCTTCTGGGACTGATCACCGCCGCGCTGCCGCCTCACCATTCATCCACCTTTCAGGAGTCACAATGTCAACCACCACTGTCGTTCGAGTCGATCCGAAGACGCTGCTCGTCGGACCCAACGTCCGCAAGGAGGTCACCCTCCGCCCGGAGTTCGTCGCCTCCATCCGCGAGCACGGCGTGCTCGTTCCGATCCTCGCCCAGGAGACCACCGACGGCCTCGAGGTCGTCGACGGCCAGATGCGTACCCTCGCTGCGGTCGATGCCGAGCTGGTCGACGTGCCGGTGTTCGTGCAGCCGCCGGCCGTTGACGACGCGGCGCGCATCGTCGAGCAGATTGTCGTGAACGAGGACCGCGCCGGGCTCACTGCGCCCGACCACGTCGCGGCGATCGCGCAGCTCGCGCTCGACTTCAAGATGCCGGCTGCCGAGATCTCGAAGCGCACCGGCGCGAGCAAGGAAAGCGTTGCCGCTGTCATCACGACCTCGAAGTCGAAGGCAGCGACGGCCGCAGTCGGACGGGAGGGCGTCACGCTCGAGCTCGCCGCGAAGATGGCCGAGGCTGAGTTGACCGACGCCGAGATCGAACGCGTGCTCAGCACGAGCTATAACCGCGAGTACCAGATCCAGGTCGTGCTCGACCAGCGCAAGCGCGCGGCCGAGGTCGAGCGACTCACGGAGAAGCTGCAGGCCGACGGTGTGGCGATCGCCGCGAAGCCTTCGCACGGCGAGTACAGCCCGGGGGAGAAGAACAAGCACCGCTACCTCGGCGACCTCGTCGACGCGACGACCGGCAAGAAGATCACTACGGCCAAGCACGCGACCTGCCCCGGCCACGCCGCGTTCGTCGGCGTCCGCGGGTACAGCGGACCGGTCGAGATCCACTACCTGTGCACCGACCCGTCGAAGCGCGGACACCGCGACGCGAACCGAGTCGCCCCGGCGAAGCTCACCGATGCCGAGCGCGCCCGCAAGGAGATCGAGAAGCAGCGCACCGCAGCGTGGCCGACCGCCACGGAGGTTCGTCTGGAGTGGGTGCGCGAGCAGCTGCTCACGCGTCGCACCGCCCCTGCCGGGTGGGAGCTGCTCGCCGTGCACGACTTCGCCGAGCGCCACCAACGGACATGGCAGTCCGGCGCCCGCGCGGCGCTCGTGCTGGTCCAGGCTCCGGCGGCGGACAACGATTGGAACACCTCGACGACGCTCGCCGAATGGGCGGCGGCGAAGCCGATCAACGGGTGGCGTGCAGCGCTCGCCATGGTGATCGCACGCCACGAGGACGTGCTGACCACCGGCCCCTCGTGGGCGAAGGCCTCGGCGACGTACCTGCAGCTGCTCGCCAGCTGGGGCTACGAGCTCAGCGAGGTCGAGCAGGGCATCATCGACGACGCCGCGGCCGCCGCCGAGCTGAAGGCCGCAGCATGACCCGCCTGCAGGTCCGGCGCCCCGCCACGCTGCGCCGTCGCCCGCTTCGCGCTCGCCGCCTCGCAGTCACGCACGAAGTGCCGATCGAGTACTCGGCGCCGGAGCCCGCACCGCGATGGCTCGTCATCGGCACCGGAGCGCTGGGCGCTGGCGTGATCGTCGAGCTCATCGCCGGGCTAGCGGTGATGTACGGATGATCGCCGTGGGCCTGGACCCGTCGCTCACATGCACGGGAGTCGCGATCGCCACCGACGGCGAGATCCTCACGCGTCGCGTGGTCTCGCCGAACCTCGGGAAGAGCCTGCTCGCTCGTCGCAACCGGATCCGTCGCGCGGTCGAGGGCATCCTCGCCCCGATCCCTGCGCGCGTCGACGTGACCGTGATCGAGGTGCCGCACTCGCGCCAGCAGTTCGGCGCGCAGAACGAGCGCATCGCCCTCTACTGGATCCTCGTGGACCAGTTGCTCGCCCGCGGACCCGTGGTCGAGGTCGCCCCGTCGCAGCGCGCGAAGCTCGCGACCGGCAGAGGGCGCGCCACGAAGGAAGACGTGGTCGCGGTCACACGTGCCGCATTTCCCGAGGCCCAGATCCCGGACGACAACGTCGGCGACGCCGTAGCCCTCATGTGGGCCGGCGCCCGCTGGGCCGGCGCCGAGACGCCCACCTACCTCCCTGGCCAGGAGGAAGCGTTCTCGCGCCTCGCCTGGCCGACCCGCTCCACAACACCGACCCACTGAGAGGAACCACCAATGGTCAAGCTCGCCCCCGCACTCCCCAAGGAGTACGACGACAACGGCCTCGAGTCGAACACCCGGCATCTGCTGGAGGTCTACCCGAGCCAGAAGTATCTCCCCATCGTCGCGCTCGTCCGCACGAAGGAGATCACCCAGAACGAGCACTTCGAGCGCGTTCCGAAGATCGAGCTCGTGCACGTCGAGATCGCCGTCGATGGCGACGACCAGGACGCCGTCCGCGAGCTGATCAAGCAGCTCCACGACGCCCGGGTCCAGCACATCAAGCAGCCCCTCGACCTGCCCGACACCGACGAGCCTCCCGTCCTCGCTCAGCCCCTCGAGCTGACCGCGAGCAGCGGTGAGTACTACGTCCGCCTCATCGACCAGGAGGGCAGCAAGTTCTCGATCGAGCTGCGCGCCCCGTCCGGTGCGCTCGTCCTCACCCGCAGCGCCCTGCCGCGCGAGGACTACGGCGAGCTCGTGCCCGGTGACTACCAGGTCGCTCAGCTCGGCGGCGAGATCGGTCAGCTCGCGACGCTGCTCGTCCAGGAGTTCGAGCAGGGCTTCACCCAGGACGACGACGTCGTCGACGCCGAGGTCCTCGACGAGGACGCAGACACCACCCGCGAAACCAGCCAGGAGGCATGACCATGAACAACGCCGCACGCATCACACCGATCGACGCGACCACGCCGAAATCGCTCGAGATCAAGGAGCGGCTGATCGCCCGCCGCGCCGTTCTCCGCGCGGATGCCGAATACATCGCGGGCGAGCTCGCCGCCATCGATGGGCAGCTGATCGAGCTGCTCGGCGGCGAGGTCGGCACACACGATGTCGGCGACGCGAAGGTCCAGATCAAGGAGTACTCGCGTCTCGACACCAAGTGGATCGAGACCGAGTATCCGGCAGCGAACTACCCGCAGCTCTACAAGACCACGATCTCCGTCGACAACGACGCCGTGAAGAAGCAGTTCGCGCCGGCTGTGCTCGCAGAGCACCAGGTGCGCGGCGCGAAGTCCGTCGTCATCAAGTAGCACGACCGCCGCAACGGCATACACACCGGGTTCGAGTCCCGGGGCGGCACCAGAACACCAACAAGGAGAGGACCCGATCATGCCGAACACCCTGACCTACACCGGGACGCTCGTCATCACGTCATGCTGGTGCGGCATCCGCCTCGCGATCCCCGAGGATCTGCACGCGATCGCCCGCCGCAAGGGCACCGCTGTGTTCTGCCCCCTCGGGCACGAATTCGTCTACGGTGACACCGAGGTCGACCGGCTGAAGCGTGAAGCCAAGGAGGCCAACGAGCGCGCTGCTCTGCAGGAGCGCCAGGCCGGGTTCGCCCGGGCCTCCCGGGACGCCGCGTGGGACCAGGCTCGCGCTGCCGAGCGTTCGGCGGCCGCCTACAAGGGCCACGCCACACGCCTCCGCAACCGCATCGCTAACGGTGTCTGCCCGGTCGCCGGATGCCGCCGCCACTTCGACAACGTCCAGGCGCACATCGAAGGCCAGCACCCCGAGTGGGCAGCAGAGCACCCCGAGGTGCTGTCATGACCATCGGCAGCATCCTGACCGAGATCGGTCGCGAGCGTGGCGCGCAGGACGCGAAATGGGGCGCACCGAAGAACGTCCCGAATGGCACCGGCGCCGATGGCAGCCTGCTCGGCTACTCCTTCGGCGAGCTGCGCGACATGATGCAGTCCGCCGTCGACAACATGGCCGCTCGCCGCGAATCGACGATGGCAGCGGTGCTGCTTGAGGAGGTGTTCGAGGTCCTCGCCGAGAGCGACGACGAGCGCGTGCGAGAGGAGCTGATCCAGGTTGCGGCCGTCGCCGCCAAGTGGGTCCAGATCATCGACGAGCGCCAGGACGGGGGCGCGGCATGACCTCCGTCGAGGATCTCTACCTGGGCGTGATCAAGGACGGCATCACCCGGCACCCACGGTCGCTGCAGAAGCGCATCGGCCCGTCCGAGATGGGGCGCCCGTGCGATCGCTGGATCCTGCACAAGCTCAACGGAGACGGCGAGCCCGACCGGGGCCCCGCGTGGAAGCCTGCCGTCGGCACGGCGATGCACGACCAGCTCGAGCGCTGGTTCGACGCTGCGAACCGTGGCGGGGGAGAGGTCGACCGCACGGAGTGGATCACCGAGTGGGAGGTGACCGTCGGGCAGATCGGCGGCCAGCCCATCACCGGCCACTCGGACCTGTTCCACGTTCCGACCGGGACGGTCATCGACCACAAGGTCGTCGGCCCGAAGCAGCTCTCGAAGTACCGGCTTCACGGTCCGAGCGAGCAGTACCGCGTGCAGGCGCACCTGTACGGCAAGGGCTTCACCGACGACGGGGGATGGGGACCGTGCCGCGCCGTGGCGATCGCGTTCCTCCCGCGCGACGGAGAGCTCTCCAGCGCCTACTTTTGGAGCGAGCCGTACAACCCGCACATCGCGGCCGAGGCGTTGCTCCGCAACAACCGGCTCCGCACCATGCTCACCGTCGTCGGCATCGACGCTGCGCTCGCCGCATCGCCGCTCTGCGACGACCAGTGGTGCACGTGGTGCCGCGCGGAGAAGCGCGCCCAGGACCGCGCGGCGGGCGCTTCGCTGTTCGACATCGGCGAGCTGCGCGTCGTGCCCGAGCCGGCCGCACCGGCCCCTCTGCGCGCGCTGCCGAGCGTGCCGGCCCCCGCGCCCCAGGAGCGGCCGGGCGCGCACCTGTGCGACGACTGCGGGCTCCCGCTCGCGCCGTCCGTGGTGGCCGATGGCCACACCATCCACCCGTCCTGCATTCCTGCATTCCCCCCGGCTCCACGGCCGGTTCAGGCGGCGCCGCAGCCAGCGGCGATCGCACCCGTCATCAACCTGTTCGACCGCTGAAAGACCAACCAAGGAGAAGACCATGTCCCTTTTCGAATCCAGCAGCAAGGGTGTCAAGTTCGACACCGTCGGCGCCAGCGTCCAGGGCACCGTGAAGTCCGCACCGCGCGAGCGGCAGCAGACGAAGTACGGCACCCAGGAGCCGGACTTCTGGCCCAATGGTGACCCGAAGATGCAGATCCTCGTGGACCTGCAGACCGAGCAGCGCGTCGATGCGAATGACGATGGCGAGCGCACGCTCTACGTCGCGTCGAAGAACATGAAGCGCGCCATCGGTGAGGCGATCCGCGCGGCCAACGCGTCGGACATCGCGCCGGGCGGCGTGCTGACCGTCACGTACGTCGGCAACGACCCTGCGTCGAAGAACCCCGCGAACCCGGCGAAGCTCTACCAGGCGCAGTACACGGCCCCGAGCTCCGCGTTCGTGCAGCAGCCCGCGGCCGCGCCCGTCCAGCAGCAGCCTGTGCAGCGGGCGCCGGCTCAGCAGCAGTTCGTTCCGCAGCAGCAGTTCGTCCCGCAGCAGGCCCCGGCCGCTGTGCCGTCGGCTCCGCAGCCCGTGCAGCAGCAGCCGGTCGCGCCGTCGGAGGCGCAGTGGGCGACGCCGCACGCGCAGCCGATGCAGCACGCCGGTGGGCTCACGAGCGAGCAGGTCGCGCAGCTCCACCAGCTGCGCGGCGCCGGCATCCCGGAGGCGACCATCGCCACCGCGATCAACGCGACCCCCGACGTGATCGCGCTGTACGACAACACCCCCTTCTGACTCGACTACCGCGCCGCTTCGGTCGCGCGGAATACGGACGCGACGCGTCCAGCCCTGCCACGCGGTGTGCAGCCTGTTCGAGACAGGCCAGGGCACATGAGATCACCAAATCACCTAGGTTCCTGCGTCTCTTCGGCTACACGCTGCGACTCGACGATGAGAAGTCGTCTTCGCAGAGCGTCCGCCCTGGAAGCGTCGATCCGCCGTGCCATGTCATCCCGCTGGAACTTCTCCGGGTCGGCAATCCAGCGTTTCGTGAGGTCATCGACATCGACCATGCTCGGAACCACCGTTTCTGTGTCGTCGACCGATATGCGGTCAATTGCAGCCTTCAACGCGCCTAGGAGGGCCGACGCGCCCGGTTCACCGGTCGCTCGGGCCCGGGTCGCAAGTTCTCGACCCGCGACCATTTCTTCGGGCGTGGCCGCTATACCTGTAGCAGCCCTAAACGCGTCATCAAGGAACCGGCTTCGGAGACGTTCACCGATCTCGAAGCGTTGCAATCTCCGTTCGCGATCGACGCGCTCTGAGAACTGCTCAGCGCGTTGGCTGTTCGCCTCTTTCAGGGCTGAGGCGCTCTGTTCCCATGCTCGTAGCGCAGCGGACTCTGCCTGCTCCGCTCGCTTCGCTGCCCTCAACGAGTCCGCGCGAGCTGCCCAGGCGATGATCGCCGAGGCGCCGCCCGCGAGTGCGCCGATCGTCGCGATGATGATGCTCCCAGGATCCATGCGCAGCACTCTACTGGTGGCACCGTGGTGAACGGCCTTCTCTCTACCGCGCTCGAGCTGCACGCGGCAGGGCTTTCCGTCGTGCCCGTTGCAGCCGACGGCACGAAACGCCCACGCATCGCGTGGAAGGAGTTCTCGTCCGCGGCCGCCAACGACGCGCAGTTGCGCGCCTGGTTCGACAACGACATGGATCAGGGCATCGGCCTCGTCACCGGCTTCGGCGACGTCGAGCTGCTCGAGGTCGAAGGCGTCGCGATGGCGATGATGGGCGAGGTTCTCGAGCTGCTCGACGGCACCGGCCTCCGCCCCATCTATGACCGCCTCGTCGCGGGCTGGTCGGAGCAGTCGCCGTCCGGCGGTCTGCACCTCATCTATCGCGTCGAGGGTGGCGCTGTCCCCGGCAACCAGAAGGTGGCGCAGCGTCCGAAGGACGAGGCCCCGTATCGGGAGACGCTGGCCGAGACGCGCGGCACCGGCGGGTTCGTCGTCGTCGCCCCGTCCGCGGGTGCCGTGCACCCGACCGCGAAGCCGTGGCTGCGTCTCGTCGGCGGCCCGGCCACGATGCCGACGATCACGCGCGAGGAGCGCGACCAGCTGCACGCCGTCGTGCACGCCGCCCTCGACACGATGCCCGCCGAGGAGACGGTCACGAGCGGGGGACCGGTCGACGCGAAGTGGTCGACGACGTTCCACGCGGCCGACGGCGACATCACCCCCGGTGATGACTTCGAGGCGAAGACCGACTGGTCCGAGATCCTCGTCGGCTGGGTGCACGTGTTCTCCCGCGGCGCGACGAAGTACTGGCGCCGGCCCGGGAAAAACGACGGCATCAGCGCGACGACCGGTCACGCCGGCGACCGCGATCGCCTGTTCGTGTTCACCTCGTCGACGGAGTTCGAGCCCGAGGTGCCGTACACGAAGTTCGGTGCATACACGCTGCTCAACCACCGCGGCGACCACGCGGCCGCAGCGAAGGCCCTCGCCGAAGCCGGCCACGGATACCGCGCACCCCGCGAGCTCACTCCGTCGACCCGCACGACCTCGACCGGGACGCAGCTCGCCGTCGTGGGTGCGACGGCGCCCGCGACCGCGCCCGCCGCGACCATCGGATCCGACAGCGCGGACCTCACCGACGACGGCAACGCCCGCCTCCTGGTCGCCGAGTACGCCGGCACGCTGCGCTACGTCCCCGACGCCGGCAAGTGGGTCACGTGGGAAGGCACCCGCTGGCAGTGGCACCCGGACGACGGGCCCGCGATCGAAGCGGCTCGCGACGTCATCCGCCGAATCCCGACCGACAACGCGCACCTGAAGGCGTGGCGGCTGAAGTCGATGCGTGCGCGCGCGATCGCGGACGCCGTGCGGCTGGCCCGGTCGACGCCGGCGATGCGCATCGCGGCCGCGGAGTTCGACCGTCACGCGTGGCAGCTCAATACCCCGGGCGGCGTCGTCGACCTGCGCTCAGGCGCGATCGCGTCGCCGACGCCGGCGCTGTTCCACTCGAAGCAGACGGCCGTCACCCCGGACGGGCAGATGAAGACCCCGCTGTGGGACAAGTTCCTGCAGACCACGTTCCAGTCGAACCCGCACCTCGAGCGGTACATGCAGCGCCTTGCCGGGCTGATGTTCATCGGTGAAGTACTCGAGCACGTGCTCCCGTTCGCGCACGGACCCGGCGGCAACGGAAAGGGCGTGTTCGCCGAGGTGCTCTCGGCGATCGCCGGCGACTACGCCACGTCCGCACCGCAGGGCTTCCTCGTCGTCGGACCGACCAAGCACCCGACCGAGCTCGCGATGCTGCAGGGCCGCCGCCTGGTCGTCACGTCCGAGATCAACGAGGACACGAAGTTCGACGAGGCGAAGATGAAGGCCCTGACCGGTGGCGACACGATCACCGCACGGTTCATGGGTAAGGACTTCTTCGACTTCAGCCCGTCGCACACGTTCCTGCTGCTCGGCAACAGCCAGCCGAAGGTCGAGACCGGCGGCGACTCGGTGTGGCGTCGCCTCCGCCTCATCCCGTTCACGCACTCGGTGCCTGAGGAAGACAAGATCGAGAACCTGCAGACGCGGCTCGTCGACGAGGAGGGCCCCGGGATCCTGCACTGGATCATCCAGGGCGCGGTCGACTACGCCGCCGACGGCCTCCGCACGCCCGACGTGGTCCTCGCCGCGACTGACACCTATCGGGCCGAGGAAGACCACATGGGCCGGTTCGTCGAGGACCGCTGCTCGATCGGCGGCGGCGACGTCGCCCGCGTGGAGATGAGCGAACTCCGCAAGGCGTACGACGTCTGGTGCCGGGAGCAGCACGAGGACGCGGTCAGCACGACCGCATTTGGTCGGCAGCTGAAGCAGCGCTTCAACATCGGCACGGCGAAGTCTCACGGCCGCCGGTTCTACACCAACGTCGTCCTCTACGCGCCCGAGGTGGAGGACGAGGGCGACGACCCGCGTGAGACCAGGTGGGATCAGCGATGACCGCAACCACGCCGCTGTTCATCACCTGTCCGCGCTGCAGCCGACAGGTGCTAGAGGTGCGCGCAGACTGGCAGCTCGGCGTCCTCATCGGCACGCCGCGCCTCGACGCCGTGCAGCTCGACCCGACCCAGATCACGGCGTGCATCCTGACCGGTCTTGAGCTGTGGCAGGTCCACACCTGGGCCGGGAAGACCGTCACGAGCCGCCGCTCACGCTGGTGGCCAACCGAACCCGTCGCCGGCACCACCGCGCCCCGCCACGCCTGCGGGCGCGTCTGGGACGCGCCCGCGCTCGACCTCGCCCCTGACAAAGCCTCGGCGCCCGAGAAGTGCCCGTTCTGAAGGAGATCATCATGACCGTCACTCGTCCCCACATGTGCGAGCTCCTGCTCGCGAAGGCCGAAGCCGACGACCACGGAACCGTGGCGATCGCCGTCGCACCCGGCCTGCCCCTCACCGTTGACGAGGCGCGCGAGTTCGCAGTCGAGATCATCGCGGCCGCCGACACCGCCGCCGCGTACCTCGCCGAGCAGGCAGCGCGAGGCGACCGATGAGCACCACGCCCGGCATCACCCTCACCTGTACCCACCTCGGGTGCACGAAGCGCAGCGTCGCGCGCCGGCTCTGCGCCGCGCACTACCAGGCGGCGTGGAAGGCCGGTGAGCTCGGTCAGCACCAGAAGCAGCCACCGCGGGTCCGTGCGCGCACGATCTGCCCGCCCGAGCACAAGCACAACGGGTCGCTCGTCTGCTACAACCTGCACCAGTGCCGGTGCGAGCCGTGCATCCAGCACCGCGCCGAGACCGACACCCGCCGCGCCAAGCTCAAGGCCTACGGCCGATTCGACACCGGCCTCGTCGACGCGGACCCCGTGCGCGAGCACCTGCTCATGCTCGGCGAGTTCGGTCTCGGCTACAAGCGCGTCGCCCGCATCGCCGGCGTCGGGGTGACCCCGGTCCGTAACGTCATTTGGGGGCGCCAGGACCCCGGCCCCCGCAAGGGCGAGATCCCGAAGCGGATCAAGCGGGAGAACGCCGAGAAGATCCTCGCGGTGAAGCCCGATATCAGCCTGCTCGCCGGCGGAGCCAGCATCCCGTCGCGCGGCACTCACCGCCGCCTGCAGGCGCTCGTCGCGCGCGGCTGGTCACAGTCGAAGCTCGCCGACCGCCTCGGCATGGAGCGCGGCAACTTCGGCCTGATGATGCAGCGGGCTCGTGTCTCCGTCGCCCTCCACCGCCAGGTCGAGGTGCTGTTCGATGAGCTCTGGGACCAGCTACCGCCGCGCACCGCCTGGCGCGACAGCACTGCCTACTCCCGCACGATCCGGTACGCCCGCGCGCGCCGCTGGCTCCCGCCCCTCGCATGGGACGACATCGACAACGACGCAGAACCGCCCGTGGTCGAGGACGAGGGCGGCATCGATGAGATGGCCGTTGAGCTGGCGATCGCTGGCGACGTCGTCCGCCTCACGCCCGCGGAACGCCGCGAGGCCGTTCGCCGGCTGCATGCGTCGCGCTGGAGCGACAAGCGCATCGCTGAAACCATCCGCTGCTCTGACAAGACCGTTATCCGCATCCGTGACGAGCTCGGGCTCGAGGCGTTCGATCAGAACGAGCTCCGGAATCGAGGTGCGGCATGACGATCCCGCTCGATGCCATCGACCCGGACGCCGCCTACCGAGAGTGGGTCGACCGGTTCCTCTGGCACGTCGACCAGCTGCCCGCCCTCGTCGAGACGACGGGCACGATCGCGCTGGCCGCTCGCGGCATCCGCGCCTCGCAACTCATCGAACGCGTATCCGGCGGTGGTTTCTACGACAACATCCCGCTCGTCGATGGACCCGAGTCCCGCAACGCGCGCGCCGTGTGGGACGCGCTCCGCGGCTACCTGGTCGTGGCATCGTCCCGACTCGGCCTCGAGGCGCCGGCACTGCCCGCCGGGCTGCCGGACGACGTCGAGATGGCGCGCGAGTGGTCATTCGCCGCGAACGCCTGGCTCTCCGACGTCGTCTACGAGATCCGCTCCTGGCCCGACCTCGACGAGCGCGAGGAGCAGCTCTTCCGACTCGTGCGGCGCGCGCGTCAGCGCCTCGACACGCACACCACCCGCCGATCCCGCCCGGAGCTCTGCACCCGCTGCGGTGAGCCCGGCGTGCTCATCGACTGGATCGACGGCCCTGACGGCCAGGCGTTGCTCTCCAAGGTCTGCGTCGTCTGCCGAACCAACTACACACCTACGGACGCCGTCGACGATGACCGGTAACTCACTTAGCGCCTGGGTCGTGCTGAGCTGCAGGGCGCTCTTCCCACAACACAAAGGGTCGCTCGTCAAAGGCAGCCGGGTTGTTCACCCATCGAGCTACGACGACCGGCACCGTTGCCCTGATGTGAAGCGCATTGATGTCCCGGTTGTTCGGGTCGCCGTCATTCGTCGCGTGGTCGATCGTTCCGGTTACCCAGCTGAGGAGCCTGTCGCTATTCGGCTGCGCCACCTCCGCCGCGATTGCCTCGGCGCTCTCGGTCCAGTGCGGCATGTTCCAGTTCTTCCCGGTCCGGACGTCGTCATGGCGAGACTCGTAGTACGCGATCACTGCATCTCCGAAGCGGCGTCGCTCCGCACGCAGCGCGAGATCCGTATTCTGCTTAGCAATCCGATTGGCGGCTCGAGCGGCTGCGACGGCCGCCCATCCGAGAAAGACTGTCGCCACGATTCCCGCCGCCGGAATGAGGTAGTCGCGCCAAAGGTCCGGGCGTGCGATCTGTTCAAGCCAGTAGGTCATGTCATCGAAAGCAAAGTGCATAGCCGCACTTTAGCGATCCGAGGGCGGCTTCCATGACCCTGCTCACCTACCGTGAAGCCGCCACCCGAGTCCGACGATCTCGCCGCACCATCCGCTACTGGAAGCTTCAGGGCATGCGCATGGGGTGGGAGCGGCGCGATGGACAGCTCGTGCGTGTCGTGGAAGAGGACGTCCTGCTCGCGTGGTGGCGCGACCGAATGGACAACGACCCCGTCTGGCAGAACCGGATCCGTGCGAAGATCCGCGAGCTACCCTCCCAGTCCACCCCAGGCAGCTGATCGCCACCTCAGAGAGATTGACCACGTCAACACCCCGGCGAAACCTCGGCTTGACTTTCGCCAAGTTCTGCACATGGCCAGCCTTCCCCCCGCAACCTTCAACGCGCGATTAAATCTCTTTTCCATTCACACCCTGTGTGCCCCGTTTTGCCCCGGAATTACGCGGATGTAATTCGAAATCCACAGGCTGTGAGCAACCTTTTCCACAGGGGTATGCACACCAACACGGGCATGTTCCGCACGTTGTCCACACTCTTATCCACAGGCCACGTTGCGACGCCCCCGGGAAGTGTGGATCCTTGATCACGCCCCGCGAGTGACGGGGGCACCTGTTAAAACGAAGGAGCGGCTCCGAGACGCCAATCACGGGAGCCGCTCCATCACCCACCAGCCTGAGGAGGCAACGATGAGCGGTCTACAGCCTAACCATGGATCGGACGGCGCGAATCAAATCGCAGAAGCGATCCGAAGAGAAGCACGCACGTCGAGAGTCAGCCAGGCGCGCTACGCGCAGCTGGTCTTTGACCGCTACGGCTGGGAGCCGGCCCGCATCGCCGAAGCCCTCGAGATCACCACCGACCTGGTGGTGCGGCTGATCGCCGCGGACGGCGTCGCGAGATGCGTCGAATGCTCCTTCGGTCTCCACAGTTCCTGCATGGGCGAACTGAACTTCGACCTCGAAGGGACGATCGCTCCGTGCGGCTGCGGATGCCGACACGCCGATCCCGAATTCGAATGTTGACACGACTCCGTTTGCCACCCCTACATTGATGGTTGTACAGGTGTCGGACGCAGGACGCCACACCGATCACTAACCGTTGAAGGCCCCGGAGCAGATCGCTCGCGGGGCCTTCGACGTCACTGGACCTAGCCGGCCCCGACGCGCGCTACCAACACGCGCCGGGACCTAACCCCTCATTCGACGCGAATCGATTGGAGGGCTACGTGGACTCTATCCGCGAGCCCGGACACGGCCCCACCGCCGTCAACCGCCGCAACATCGCCCACCTCCGCGACCAACGCGACCGCGCCGGGCTCCTGCAGCTCGCCGACATCCTCGACGGCCAGACGTTCACCGACGCCGACACGCTCGCCGACGAAGCCCGCGCGGCCGTCGACTGGATCGACGAGACCACTCCGCGCACCTACGAGCTCGGCGACACCAACGGCATCCGCGTCGGCGACGTCCTCCGCTACCAGCACCACGGCAACCCACGCGAGAGCGTCGTCATCGCGACCGACGGCCGCACAGCCACCACCACCCACGGCGACACCGTCGTCCTCTGATCCCTCGACCGGGAGTCCGAGCATCCCACGGCGCCCAAGCGCTGTCGGTGGCGCGCGCCTGCTCCTCCCGGTCGAGGCCCCCGACCGGTGTCAACGCGAGCCCCGCCATGGTCGCGAAGGACTCCCTCTTCGGAACCGCCCGCCAGACTCTTCGGGCGAGGAGTACCTGCACCGCCTTGAGGGGCGCCGCTCACTCCAGCCGGCGCCCCTCGAACACCCCGCGCAACCGCGCCCCCCAACTGCGCCCCGCCCGCCACATCGCGGGGCGCAGTTCATACGCCGGGGCGCAGTTGGGGCGCAGTTGAAAACACCGACCCCGCCCCCATCTGGCCGCGTGATCACGCGGGTAACCACCACCGGGGGCGCAGTGGGGCGCAGTTTTTCGAATCGCTACAGCTCTTTGATTAGTAACTAAGGGACCTGGTTATACGCGCGCACGGCACCACCGACCTGCCCAACCGCTCAAACTGCGCCCCCAACCTCGACCAGGAGGCACGACTACGTGAGCGGCCAGCGCACCAACACCCGCCTCGACCACGAACTCCGCCAAGCCTTCTTCGAGGAAGGCCAGCGACTTGACGCCGCCGGCAACCCCGAAGCGAACTGCTGGCTCTGCCACCAGCCCATCGACTACACCGCAGGCCAAGGCACCACCCCCGACTCCCACAACCTCGACCACTACTTCACCGTCTCCGAGCACCCCGAGCTGCAATCCGACCCTGACAACTTCCGCCACTCGCACACCCTCTGCAACCAGCAGCGCGGCGCCGGCGCACCAGCCCTCGACCTCGGCGAACAGATGCCGCACTGGTGGTGAGTCCTACGCCGGGTCGCGGACGAAGAACAGAAACGCCCGCCCAAGCTTCGAGATCGTATCCGGGCGCGTCGGATCACCCGTGTCGTTGAGCCCATACGTCACCGGCTGCGTACGGACGAGCAAGCCATCGTTCCTCAGGTCGTTGAATGCCGGCATCAACAACCCGTGGGGATCGCCCACCGCTCTCTGGACAATCCCGAAGAGGTCGCGCATAACCCCGCTCTGTTTCCCATCCACGACGGGGAATGATCTCTCCTTCGAGACGAACGCCGGGAGCGGCTCAGCCACTTCCAAAATCCGCACATGCAACTCGCTGTACCTGTCCAGCAGACGCACGAACAGCTCCGCGCGGATCTCTTCAACGTTATCGATGTGAGTGTTGAGCACCGCGTTCCGGAGACGTCGCAGCTTGTCCGGGTCGGCCGTCGACTTCGAGGCAAGGAACGCGCTGCTCAGTACCGCCATGAAGCGCTCCGATGATGCGAGGCTGTCGATGTCAGGAAGTCGACTCCTGCTCTGCAGCTCAGCTATATCGGTGGCGAACCCTTCCAAGACCCTCGACGTGCGCTGTTGCTCCGCGAACTCGATCGGCGCGAGCAGAGCCCGACTGAACAGCGACCCCAAGGGCAACGTCTCGAGTACCGCCGCCACTGTCTGCGCGGCGGCGAACTCGATCGCATCCTTCTTCGACTCCTTCATGGCGTCAACCTACCGGGTGGTCGACTCCCGCCGCCGCTCGAGCCCCCACCCCTCGAAAAATCCAGGAACCCGGCCGGGGGCGGACCACAGCCCGGGGGAGTGGTCCTCTCTCCCCGGCCGTTTTGGGCACCCCCATCGCGCGCACGCGCAAGGAAGTGAGGCATCGCATGGCCGATTCGACCGTCGCCCGCCTCGAGGTCACCTCGTTCGACGTCGCCGCGCTCCAGGTGTTCCATCGCAACCCGCGCCGTGGCGACGTGCGGGCGATCGCCGAGTCGCTCGCGGCGCACGGGCAGTACAGGCCGATCGTCGTCAACGTCGGCACGCACACCGGACGTCCGAACGAGATCCTCGCTGGCAACCACACCTACCTCGCGGCGTGCTCGCTTGGGTGGGCGACGGTGCAGGCGACGACCGTCGACGTCGACGACGCGACGGCTCACCGCATCGTGCTGGCCGACAACCGGCTCGCGGATCTCGGCGCGTATGACGAGGTCGACCTCGTCGCCGCCATGAGCGCCGCTGGAGATCTCTCCGGCACGGGCTACGTCGCGTCGGATCTCGACGAGCTGCTCGCGCAGTTGTCGGTGCCGGTGTCTCTGACGGACCCGGACGATGTGCCGGCGCTGCCGGATGCTGAGTCCGCGATCTCGCGCGTCGGTGACGTGTGGATGCTCGGCCCTCACCGGCTGCTCGTCGGCTCGTCCGGGGACCTCGAGGCGGTGCGCGCGGCGATGCCGGAGGGCGTGCTCTGGGATTGTGTTTGGACGGACCCACCGTACGGTGTCGACTACGTCGGCGGGACGGGTATGACGATCCAGAATGACGGGCCCGCTGCGGCGGTCGCGGTGTCGATCGCGTTCCTCGAGGTGGCTGCGCAGCTCGCTCGACCGGGCGCACCGGTGTACGTCGCTCATGCGGATGTGCTGCGCGTGCCTCTGCAGACCGCGATGGAGAACCTCGGCATCCACTACCGCCAGACCCTGATGTGGGTGAAGGACCGGTTCGTGCTCTCGCGTGCCGACTACCACTACCAGTCGGAGCCGATCCTCTTCGGCGAGGTCGAGGCTGACGTTGAGCGTGACCATGACCCGATCGCCTACGGCTTCACCGCCGGCGGCGAGGGGCGACTCGGCCGAGGCGGTCCGCGCTGGCACGGCGACAACCGCACGTCGACCGTGTTCGACGTGCGTCGCCCGTCGCGCTCCGCTGAGCACCCGACCATGAAGCCCGTCGAGCTCGTCGAGCGCATGCTCGTGAACTCGAGCGCGCCAGGCGCGTGGGTGGCCGATGGCTTCGGCGGATCCGGCTCCACGCTGATCGCCGCCCACCGGCTCGGCCGGAAGGCGTTCCTCGTCGAGCTCGACCCTGCCTATGCCGACGTCATCTGCCGCCGCTTCCAGGAGCACACCGGCATCGTGCCTGTTCGTGACGATGCGCCCGTCGACTTCACCACGGTCACCGCATGACCGAGCGTGAGGCGTGGAAGATCGCGCTCACCCTGTTCAAGGCCGGCGCGACGTACGAAGAGATCGCCCCGAAGGTCGGCGTCAAGACTGCGGCCGCGGCGCAGCGCATCGTCCAGAAGGCGATCGACGCTTCGACGATCGCGCTCGATCAGACCGCGTCTCGGATCATCGACCTCGAGCGGCTCGAGACCCTGCACCGGGTGTATTGGCCGAAGGCTCTCTCCGGTGACGTTGCCGCGTTCGACCGTGTGCAGAGGATCGCGGAGGACCGCCGGCGTCTGATCGGCGAACCGACCCGCGTGAAGAACGCGATCACCGAAGCGCTCGAGAAGTCGCTCGGCGCGCTCGACCTGCAGGACGCCGACGAGGCGCTCGTCGCGTCGTGCCGGCAGGTCGCTCGTCAGATCGATCACGCGGTCGCGAACGGCACTTCGCTCGAGGCGACCAAGGCGCTGTACCTGCTGCCGCATCTGTGGAACGGGCTGCGCGAGCTCGGCGCTACGCCGGCCGCCCGCGCCGCTCTGCAGGCATCCCTCCCGACGCCGGATGCGTCGGCCGAGACGGATGCGCCGAAGGGGGGTCCCGTTGACCTTGGCGACTTCAAGCAGCGGCGTCGCGGAAGCGGGGCCAGCTGACTTCACCGGGCTCGTCGGCTCGGAAGAGCCGCGGCTGTGGACGCGCCCGCTGCGGCCGCTGACTGAGGAGACCTCCCTCGGCTTCGAGGTGATCGAGTTCGCTCGACTGTTCCTGGGCATCGCCCTGTACCCGTGGCAGAAGTGGCTACTCATCCACGCGCTCGAGCTGAACGTCGACGGCACCTTCCGGTTCCGTCGCGTGATCGTTCTCGTCGCTCGCCAGAACGGGAAGAGCCTGCTTGCCGCGGTGCTCGCCGCCTGGTGGCTGTTCGTCGACTCGGACCGCTTCGAGGATCGGCTGCCGCCGTTCCGATTCAAGGTGCTCGGCACGGCGCAGAACCTCGACACCGCGCAGGACGTCTGGAACCTCACCGGGCGCTGGTGCGATGTCGAGAACGACGGGCACGTGGAGGCCCTCGCGAACCTGGTGCAGAAGGTGCAGCGGAAGAACGGCCAGCCCGGCATCTACCTCCGCAACGGCGCCCACTACGAGGTCCGCGCTGCATCTCGAAAGGGAGGCCGCGGCAAGGCGGCGGCACGAGTGCTGATGGACGAGATGCGCGAGCAGCAGACGTTCGACGCGTGGGACTCCGTCGCGCAGACCACCAAGGCCATCTTCAACTCTCAGCTCTGGGGGATCTCGAACGCCGGCGACGTGCGCTCGGTCGTGCTCCGAAAGCTGCGCGCGAACCTGCTCGTCGAGATCGAGGAGTGGCTGGCGCGCGGGCTCGACGAGCTCGAGGCCTACGCGAACGGCGAGATCGCTGCGTCGACGTCGGCGCTGTTCGAGTGGTCGGCCCCCGACGGGTGCGCACTCGACGACGTCGACGCCATCCTTCAGGCGAACCCGAGCATCGGACACGGCGAGATCACCGTCGAGATGTGCCTTCAGGACTCGCGCGACATGCTCGAGGCGAGCTACCGCACCGAGGTTCTCTGCCAGTGGGTCACCTCGAAAGTGCACTCGTTCATCTCGCCGAAGGAATGGCGGCCGCTCCACACTCGCGTTGCCGACATCAAGATCCCGCGCGGCGCCCGGACCGTCTGGGCGATCGACACCTCGACGCCTGACCGCTCCACCACCTGGATCGCCGCGGCGGTCATGACGGCTGATGGGCGACCGTTCACCACCGTGCACGCCCGGCGCGCCGGCATGCTGTGGGTGCCCGACTACATGGCCGAGCTCGCGGACTCATCCGGGCACAAGGAAGTCGTGATCCAGGCCCGTGGCACCGCGGCCGTCGAGTTCATCGAACCCCTCAAGGCCCTCGGCCTGCAGGTGCACGCGCTCGACGGCGGCGAGTTCGCCATGGCGACTGGAAGGATGCGCGATCGCGTCCGCGATCGCCGGCTCGTCGTTCTCGAGCAACCGCCCATCGATCTCGCGATCGAGGGAGGCGTCGTCACCCAGTACGCCGAGAACCTCGCCTGGTCGCGACACAAGTCGCAGCCCGTCGACATCGCCGGCCTCGTCGCAATGACCGAGGCGCTCTACGGACTCGAAGTACTCGAGCCCGCACCGCCGAAGGTCATCCCACCGCCGCCGCCGAAGGCGACGACGCTGCAGCGCGCACGCGGCCTCGACACGACCCGCTCATCGCGGGAGAGCGTCCGCACTCTGCAGTTCTGAAAGGAGGCCCCGAGTGGCCAAGGAAATCGGCTACCAGACGACCTCGCTCCCGACCTGGTCCGCACTCGCCGGCCAGGCGCACGAGACGAACCCACAGCTGGTGTGGCCGCTCTCTATCGATGCGTACGACAAGATGCGGCGGGAGGAACCGCAGGTCGTGTCGGTGCTCCGCGCGGTGATGCTCCCGATCCTCTCGGCGCACTACCAGCTTGACCCTGGCGAGGCTCGCGATGAAGTCGTGACGCGCATCGCCGCTGACCTCGGCCTCACCATCAAGGGCCGCGACCCCGTGCCACCGCACCGGACGAAGGGCCGGTTCTCCTGGCGCGAGTACCTGAGGTTGGCGCTGCTGTCGCTCATCTATGGCCACTCGATCTTCGAGCAGGTCTACGAGCCGGATGCCTTCGGGCTGCTGCGCCTGAAGAAGCTGGCCTGGCGGCCTCCGCGCACGATCTCGCAGTTCATCGTCGCGCCCGACGGAGGCCTCGAGGCGATCACGCAGCACGGGCTCCTGTCCGGCCAGCGCGGCGCGGTGAAGATCCCGATCAACCACCTCGTGGTGCACGTGAACGAGCGCGAGGGTGCGAACTGGATCGGCCAGTCGCTGCTCCGGTCGGCGTACAAGATGTGCGTGCTGAAGGACCGCGTGCTGCGGGTGCAGACGATGTCGATCGAGCGCAATGGCCTCGGCGTGCCGGTGTACACCAGCGCGCCCGTTCCGACGGGCGCGGACCCGGAGGCGCACAAGGACTGGGTCGAGTCAGAGAAGGACGCTGGCCTCCAGATCGCGCAGGACTTCCGCGCCGGCGACGACTCGGGCGCGTCGATCCCGAACGGCGCGAAGCTCGAGCTGCTCGCCCTCACCGGCAAGCTCCCCGACACGAACCGCCCGCTGCAGTACTTCGACGAGCAGATCGCCCGCGCTGTACTCGCTCACGTCCTCAACCTCGGCGGCGACGACTCGACCGGGTCGTACGCTCTCGGCGACACGCTCGAGTCGATCTTCACGAACTCGCTCAACGCCGTCGCGGCGGAGTTCGTCGATGTCACTCAGCAGCACGTCATCGAGGACTACGTCGACCTGAACTGGGGGCCGGACGAGCCCGCACCGCGACTCGTCGTTTCGAAGATCGGCGCTGACACTCCGGTCACCGCAGACGCGATCCGCGCTCTCGTCGACGCGAAGGTCATCACTCCCGACGAAGCGCTCGAAGGTCACGTCCGCGAGCTGATGCGGCTGCCCGCACGGCTCGCCGAGATCATCCCCGACGATGCGTCGCCGGCCGTCACACCTTCGGGAACCGACGAGCTGGTGACCGCGATCGCGACAGCGACGGATGCCGAGCAGGCGCGCTACGCCGCCGAGACGCTGCAGAAGGCATACCTCGGAGTCGACAAGGTGCTCACCCGTCGGGAGATCCGCGAGCTCGTCCGACGCTCCGGCGCGGATATCGACCCCGATGCCGCACCCGATTCCGAGCCGGTCCCGGCTCCCGTAACCCCCGAGGAGGAAGCCGCATGAACCCGTTCAAGCCGAACCGACCGCCGTCCGCTGCGCTCACCGCACGAGCCGAGATCCCGACGCCTGTCGTCGCGAACGGCGTTGCGACGCTTCGGCTCTACGACGTCATCGACGCGTGGGGCGGGGATTGGGGTGTCTCGGCCGGGGAGTTCAACGCCGCGATCGACGCGCTTCCCGACGGCATCACCGAGATCCGCCTTCTCATCAACTCGCCGGGTGGCGAGGTCTGGGACGGACTCGCGATCCTGAACGCGCTGCGCTCGCACCCGGCTCGCACGGTCGCTGTCGTCGAGGGCATCGCGGCATCCGCCGCTTCGTTCGTCGCGGCCGGCTGCGACGAGATGGTGATGTCTCGCAACTCCGAGGTCTACATCCACAACGCGATCGGCTACGCATCCGGCGACGCGGAAGTCATGCGCGCCGCGGCCGAGGACCTCGAGCGACTGGACCGCAACATCGCCTCGATCTACGCGGAGAAGTCCGGCAAGAGCATCGAGTACTGGCTCGCCGAGATGCCGAAGGACCGGTTCATGACCGCCGAGGAGGCGCTCGAGTCCGGCCTCGCCGATCGGATCGAAGGCACTGACGCAGCCGCGCCCGTCGCGCGCGCCCGGTTCGACATGTCGATGTTCGCGCGACCTCGGGGCGATCGCTCGCCGCAGGCCGCGCTCCCTGAACTCCCGAGCTCAACCGAGCCGGGTGACCCCAACCGAAAGGACGATCTCGTGGCTTACGAAGATCTGACGGCTGGCCTCCGCGAGCGGCTCGGTGTGACCGAGACCACCCTCACGGACGAGCAGCTCCTGGCGGCGCTGGACGAGTCTCTCGCCGAGCGCGCAGAACCCGACGAGGCGGCCGCTCCCGCTGCCGAGGCAGCCCCGGCCGCCGCCACCGTCGGCGAGGGCTCCGTCGTCGTCGAGGCGGGCGCGTTCGCCGAGCTGCAGCGACAGGCTGCGCTCGGTGCCACCGCTCATGCGACGCAGGAGACGCAGCGCCGCGAGGGCATCGTGCAGAACGCGATCAACGAGGGCCGCATCGCCCCCGCGTCGCGCGAGCACTTCCTCGCACTGCTCGGCAAGGACGAGGCAGGCACCGTCGCGGCGCTCGCTTCGTTCCCGAAGGGCACCATCCCCGTGGCCGAGATCGGCCACTCCGAGTCGGAAGCCGTGACCGACAACCAGCGCCTGGCCGCGAAGGCCGGCTGGGGCACGCCCAAGAAGGAGGCCTGAGATGGCTGACTACCTGCCCAAGTTCAACCCGGGCGCCCAGGTGCCGCTGACCGTCGGTGCAACGCCGGTCGTCGGCGGACGCCTCGTTGAGGTGTCGACCGCGAACGCGATCGTCCCCTCGGGGGCCGACTCCGCCAAGGTGCTCGGCGTCGCCGCGCAGGACGCGGCTGTCGGCGACCGTGTGACCGTGTTCGCCCGCTCCGGCGGCGTGCACCGGCTCACCGCATCCGGTGCCATCGCTGTCGGTGCTCGTGTGATCTCGGCTGCGGCCGGGAAGGTCGCGACCATCGGCGCCGGCACCAACGCCATCGGCATCGCCCTCGAGGCTGCTGCCGCCGACAACGACGTCATCGACGTCCTGTTCATCTGAGGGAGATGACGTGTCCTACACCTACCCGGTGAAGCACCCCGAGGGGACTCTCACCACCGCGGAGCTGCACCTGCTCCTGTCCAACCCGACGCTCATCGCGCACCGCGTGGCCGAGCTCGCCGACCAGAAGTTCATCGCGGACTTCCTGCTCTCGGGCCGGTTCTCCGGCCAGGGCGGCGGTCTCTTCTACGAGACCGGCGAGCCGATCTTCGCCGACGGAGACCCCGAGGCGATCTCGCCGCTGGGCGAGTACCCGACCGTGGTGCTCGAGTCGGGCGAGGTCGTGTCCGCGCGCACCGTGAAGTGGGGCCTCGACTCCGTGGTCAGCGACGAGAAGATCGCCCGCCAGGGCATCACCTACGTCAACCGCGGCATTACGCGCCTGGTCAACACGGTCGTCCGCCACGTCGACCGCGTCGCGATGGCCGTCATCGCCTCGCGCGTGACGAGCACCTTCGCGTCGGATTCGACGTGGACGACCGCAGGCAAGGCCGTCGAGGCGATCACCACCATCCAGGCGGAGCGCGCCGAGCTCGGATTCGGCATCGACCTCGAGACCGTCGTCCTGCGCCCCGCGCAGTACGCCAAGGTCATCGGCATGCTGATCGACGACAAGGCGCTGCCGCGCGAATCGGGGGAGACGGCCGTCGCCGGCAACCTGCCGGTCAACGCGCTCGGCCTGACGTGGGCGACCACGCCGCACTTCCAGGGTGCGAACCCGCTCCTGGTCGACCGTGAGCAGCTCGGCGGCATGGCCGACGAGGATCTCGGCGGCCCGGGCTACGTCCGCACCGAGGCGTTCGGCGTCGAGGCGAAGACGATTCGCGAGGAGAAGCCTGAGGGCTACACCCTCCGCGCTCGTCGCGTCACCGTCCCCGTCGTCACCGAGCCCCTGGCCGGCGTCGCGCTCACGAACACGGGGCTGTGATGAGTGCGCTCATCGTGACGGCCGCAGTCGCCGTCCTGCCCACTCGTGACGGTCGCGAACAGTACCTCTACCAGGGCGCTGTCTTCGACTCCGAAGCGATCACCGAGGAAGGCCTCGAGCACGCACGTGCTCAGGGTCTGATCGATAACGCTCCCGAGGTCGTGGAGGAGGAGCCCGTGGAGGCTGCGTTCTCGCAGGCCGACGTCGACGCCGCGGTGAAGACCGCGGTGGACGCGAAGGACGCCGAGCTCGCCCAGGCCCGCAAGGCCGTCGAGGAGAAGGCGCGCGAGGTCACCGCCGCGGCGAAGCAGCTCGAGGCCGACACGTCGGCCTTCGAGGCCGCACAGGCCGAGGCCAAGAAGGTAGACGCCGCGAAGGCGTCGGCCGCGAAGACCGCTGCCGCGAAGCAGCAGTCCTGACGAAAGGGGGCGGTGATGCCCATCACGCATTCCGATATCACGACGGACGAGGACCTCGGCCGTCGGGTGCTGGTGCGCGCCGGCATCATCGCCCCCTGCCTCGCCACGCTCGACCCGGCGACCGAGGCGGGGAAGAACGCGATCGCGATTCTCAAGGGTGTGATTGCCGAGCTCCCCGCCGCGGGATCCCGGCGGACCAGGGCCCTCAGCCGCAACGGCACCTCGATGTCGTTCGCCGCGATCGATGCAGCGTTCGACGCCGACGCGCGCCTCTCTCTGCAGGCGATCTGTGGCCTCGCAACCAGCGCCACGCTACCGGCGGGGCGCTTCCCGAAGAGCCGCCCGCTCCAGGGCCTCTGGCCCACGGAGGACTACTCGTGAGCTGGCCGAGCTGGTTCTTCTTCCCTCACGTCGTCGAGGTCCAAGACCTCACCGGCTCCGGAGGCATGGGCCAGACCTTCGGGTCGAAGCGGAATGTCGACGCCGAGGTCATCGACGAGCGCTCGCTCGTCATCGGCCCCGACGGGCGCGAAGTGGTTTCGAACACGCGCGTCACCGTGCCACTCGACGCGAATGTGACTCTCGGCTCGAAAGTGACCGTCTGGCCCGGCGGTAGCGCCGAGCGACAGGCGAAGGTCGTGCGCGTCGGTCGCGACGAGAACGACCCGCCGCTGCCATCGCACCTCGTGCTCTACCTGACCTGATCGGAGGCCTGTCGTGAAGATGGAGAAGCCGCTCCTGTCGATCTACGAGAAGGCCGCGCAGACCGCGATGCGGCGCGCAGGCCGACAGGTCCTGGCGACAGCGAAGGAGAGAAGCCCGACCCTCACCGGAGAGTCCGACGAGTCCGGTTTCGTCGCCACTGACGACCTCACGGTTCAGGTGGGGTTCACCTCGCTAGTCTCCCGGCTCCAGCACGAGGACCTCGACAACAAGCACCCGCAGGGTGGCGAGCCGAAATTCCTCGAAACGGCATCCGACGAAGTCGACATGGAGCAGATCGCGGCGGAAGAACTGCGGAAGGGGCTCGGCGCGTGAACGACTCCACCCTCACTCGTCTCGTCTGCTCGCTGCTCGCCGACCTGCCTGGGTGGGAATGGCGACCGCTCGGCCCCGACTACCAGGACGACGAGACCGCGATCTTCTACGGCGCCATCGACGCCACCCCCGACCGAGCGATCGGCGCCCGCGTCTACTCCGGCACTGACGATCCCGTGAAGGTGCTCTCGTCTCGCCGTATGCAGCTCCGCTTCCGGGGCCGCCCCGGACGCGTCGACGACGCCGACAACATGGCGGACCTTGCTTTCCTCCGCCTCCAAGGGGTCTCCCGAGTGGGAGGCATCAGCGGTATCCGCCGCGAATCCATGTCGCCTTCCACGGCAGACGACACCGACCGCCAACAGCGGACGGACAACTACACCCTCATCCTCGACAATCAGGAGGCATCACCATGAACAAGGTCCCCCTTCCCGCCGGCGCGACACTCGGAAAGTCCTTCGAGTACGGCCTCGACCTGAACCTCGCCACGACGCTGGCGCCGTTCTGGCAGCCGTTCCGCCGCATCAGCGGGTTCCAGCCCACGCCGACGCCGACGAGCCAGGACGCCCAGACCTACGACGACCGCGGTGCGCCGAACAGCGACATCACCGGGTGGAGCATCAACCTCGCCTTCGTCGCGCAGGTGAACCGCATCCTCTCGACCGGTCTCTATCTGCCGGAGGTCGAGGCGATCCTCGCGCGCACCGGCCCCGAGTCCACGGGCGAGCTCGCCGTCATTGAAGCGCGCTGGTATCACAAGCCCGCGCTCGGTGCCCCGAACCCGACCGACGCAGGCCAGGGGTTCTTCACGGTCTCCGCGCAGCGCCAGAACACCGGACCGGCGGGTGAGATCGAGCAGCTCGCCATCACCCTCACCGGCAAGGGCGAGTACTGGAAGATCCCGAACCCGTTCGTGGGCTGGGACGTGGAGAGCGCGCCGACCATCAGCGGCATCACGCCCGCCGGTGCCCTGTCCAACGAGCTCGTGACCATCACGGGCACCGGCCTCGTCGAGGCAACCTCGGTCACCTTCGATGGCCTCCCCGCCGTCGACTTCCTCGCGCTGAACGGCGCGACGATCGTCGCCACCCTCCCGGAGGACACCGCCGGGCCCGTGCCCGTCGTCGTCACCACCCCGGCCGGCGCCGCGACGGCATTCACCTACACGCGAGGGGAGTGACCCATGGCATCCGCTTCCGACTTCGAGTCGTGGGCGGAGCCTGACCTCGTCATCCCGCTGGGCGGTCAGACCTTCCGGGTCCGGCCGCCCAGCGTGGACGACGCTGCGAAGGTTCTCGCTTGCGCTGTCCGCGGCGAGGTCAACCTCGGCATCGTCAAGGGAGAGATCCCCGACGAAGTCCAGGCGGTGCTCGACACCATCGGCCCGGACGATCACCCAGCTCTCGGCGAGACGTACCAGGAGATGAAACAGGCAGGCCTGTCGCCGGTCACGATCGACCGCTTCGGCTACTACGCCGTCTTCTACTGGGCGCGGGGTGAGGAGTACGCCGACACGCTCGCCCGTCTGCTGTTCACGCCGCGCGTGACCGACAACCTGTTCCCCGACGACGGCGGTGAGGCGAGCCCAAAAGACTGATGACGGTCGAGGACTGGGCGGAGTACGGCGTCGGCGAGCCTGACGCCGACGGCATCTACCCCGACTACCGGATGCCGCCCGCTGAGGTGCGCCCGGAGCCCACCGCGCCCGTCAACACTTCGGTCCCCGACATCGACCGGTCCTGGCTCGCGATCGTGACGCATTGGCGGCTCGTCATCGCCGACCTGGCGCAGTACTTCCAAGTCGACCTGTACGACCGCACCGTCCGCGCCCGCCCGTGGATGGGCGTGCGAACGATGATCTTCGCCCTACTCGAGATGCCGGAGTCCCGGCTTCGGAGGGCGCTCACCCGGAGGTGAATCCGCATGGCTCTTCGCGCCGCCGAGATCGAATCGCTCTTCACCGCCGACCTCTCGCAGATCGCGAAGGCTGAGAAGACGATCAAGGACACCGGTGAGCGGATCGAGAAGAAGCCGATCAAGGTCGACGCCGACGCGAAGGGCGCACTCGACGGCATGGACCGCGTCGAGGAGGCCGCTAAGCGCATCGTTTCGAAGGACACGATCGCAACCGTCGACGCGAACATCGAGCGCGGCGAGAAGTCACTCGACCGCGTCCAGAAGCGTCTCGACTATCTCCACTCGGTCGAGACGACGATGGACGTCAAGGCGGACATCTCCCGAGCCGAGGCCTCCCTCTCGAAGGTCTCGCGCAATCTCGACGGGCTGAAGGCCGCCCGAGCCACCATGGAGGTGGACGCCGACACCTCGAGTGCCGAGGCCGAGCTGAAGCAGCTCCCGGACAAGGCGAAGGGCGCGGGCGACACCGCAGGCAAGGGATTCGTGGGGTCGCTGGATGCCGCCACTCGCGGTGCTGGTGAGAAGGTCGGCTCCGCGGTCGGCGATGGTGTCGAGGAGACGCTCATCAAGGCGCTCTCGGCCATCCCTGTCGCCGGCGGCATCGTGCTCGCGGGTGTGGCGATCGGCAAGGCGATCACCTCCGGGATCGAAGACGGCCTGAACGTCGAGGTCCAGTTCGACCGGCTCGAGGCACTGACCGGCATCTCCGAGACCGATGCGCTCCGCTTGGGGCGTGCGGCCGGCGAGGCGTATGCGAACGTGTTCGGCGAGTCGATCGAGTCGAACATGGACACCACGCGGCTCGCTCTGCAGTTCCGAATCATCGACCCGGCTGCGACGACGCGGGACGCACAGCTCGTCATCCAGGGACTGTCCGGCATCGCCGACGTGCTCGGCGAAGAGGTGCAGCCGGTCGCCGCCGCGACGGCGTCGATGCTCAGCTCCGGCGTAGCGAAGTCCTCGAAGGAAGCGTTCGACATCCTCGCGACCGGCGCCCGCAACGGTGTCAACCGGGCAGAGGACTTGCTCGACACCTTCACCGAGTACCCCGCCCTGTTCGCCCGTCTCGGGCTGTCCGGTCCCGAAGCCCTCGGGCTGATCAACCAGGGACTGGCGGCCGGCGCGCGTAACAGCGATCTCGCCGCCGACGCACTCAAGGAATTTCAGATCCGAGCGACCGATGCCTCAGAGGCGTCCGCCGAGGGATTCAAGGCCCTCGGCTTCGACGCCGAGGTGATGACAGCGAAGATCGCCCGTGGCGGTCAGGAGGCCCGCGACGGCCTGCAGGAGGTCCTGCAGAAGCTGCGCGAGACCGAAGACCCGGTGGTGCGGAACGCGGCCGCCGTGGCCCTCTTCGGCACGCAAGCGGAGGACCTCGGATCCGCACTCTTCGCGATGGATCTGTCGACCGCTGTCGATCAACTCAACGGCGTCACCGGATCTGCGCAGAAGATGTTCGACACCCTGGCAGGGAACGATGCAACGAAGATCGAGCAGGCTCAGCGCAACATCGAGGTCGCAGCGGACGGCATCAAGGGTGCCCTCGCGGGTGCATTCTCGGAGCCACTCGGCGACTTCGCTGACTGGGTATCCCAGAACCGGGGCCCCGTGCTGCAGTTCTTCTCCGACCTGATCAACGGGGCGATCGACTTCGGCATCTCATCGACGGAGGCGTTCGGGTCGTTTGTCTCCGGGCCACTCGCTGAGGCGGTCGAGGGGATCGCTGGCATCGTCGACTTCTTCAACGGTGCCGAGGGGCGGCCGAAGGAACTTGACGACCTCGCCGCCAGCATGCGCGACTTCGACTCCACGACGGACGACGCCGTGAAGACCCTCGAGGGCATGCGCTCCGAGTTCAACGGATTCGCCGACGGGCAGATCGCGCTCGGCTACGTCAACGACGCAGCACTGCGCACCGCCGACGCCGTGTCGAAGGTCGGCCTCGCCGTCGACGGCACACGCTTCTCGATGGACGAGCTCGACACTTCGAACCTCTCAGCGACGTCCTCCGGACAGGCGCTGCTCGAGCAGCTCGATGCGTCGGCCAGTTCGCTATGGTCCGAGTACGAAGCGGCGATCGCGGCGGGGGAGTCGCAGGACAACCTGCAGGCTCGGTACGAAGGTACCCGCGCGGCTCTGATGGACCAGCTCACTGCAATGGGGCTGACCCAGGAGCAGGCGCAAGCGCTCATCGACACTGTGCTGCAAACGCCCGATGAGGCATCGACGTACTTCTCGTCGAACGCACCGCAGGAGAAAGCAAAGGTCGACGAGCTCAACCAGCGAGTGATCACCCTGGCTGACGGGTCTGTCGTCGTCTACGCGGACACCGCGCCGGCCCAGGGGAGTCTCGATCGGTTCATCACGCTCAACAACGGCAAGAGGCTCATGCTCTACGCCGGTCTCAACATCGAAGATCCCGCCGGGCGTTACGCGAACGGCGCGATCGTCGAGTTCATGGCCAGCGGTGGTATCCCTGGGACGACGCCGATGGCGTCGTTGGCGCAGATGGTGCCGCCCAACACGTACCGGGTGGTCGGTGACCGCTCGGACGTCGACGAGCTCTATGCGCCGCTGGACGGATCTGCGAGGTCCTGGTCCCTGCTCATGGAGGGATTCCGGCGGATGCCGGGGTCACCTCCGCTGATGGGGTCGGGCGACGTCATCGGGCCGAGCACGTCGCGCACAACGCCACTGGCCGATGGTCAGCGCGTCGTGCTCGTCGTCGGTGAGCAGGAATTCAACGGGTACGTCACAGCACAGGCCGGAGCCGTTGCGGCCGAGCGGGGGCGTCAAGTCGCGAGCGACATTCGCGGGCGGAGGAGGCGGGACTCGTGAGCTCTCTCACACCCTTCACGGACATGGCGCCCGTTCCTCGGGTTCTGATCGACGTACCGATCTCGGAGTTCCCCGCAGGGGCGGCGACCGTCACGGTCGTCCGCCTCTGCGAGGGGCGCACGATGGAGGTGCGGGGCGGGAAGCGACTTCCAGTCACGTCGCCCATCATCCTGGTGGACCCAGAACCCGGGTTCGGGGTCGCCAACGCATACACGATCATCGGTCGCAACTCGACGGGCGACGTGGTCGGCTCGTGGCCGATCGGCTCTGTCGTCGTCAATTGCGACCGGGTCGTCATTCAGCAGCCACTCGACCCTCAACTCGCAGTCGAGGTGAAGCGGCTGGCTGGGATGGCGGCAACGTTGACGCGCGAGACACCCGGAAGCCTGGTCTATCCACAGGGCGAGGGACTACCCGGGTTCGTCGGGCTGGGGCCGCGTCAGGGGCTAAAGGATGTTCCGCTGCTGATCCGAGTCGAGTCGACAGCGGACGCGGACATGCTGCAACGGACCCTCGGAACGTACGGCGATGATCGGCAGTTGCCGATCTGGCTGGTTCGTACCCCTCCTGGTCAGCGGCTTCCGAGGATCTTCTTCTGTCGGGTGCGGGAGCTCGAGGAGCTCGATAGCTCCTGGTGGTCCGACCGGGTGCAGTTCCGCACCTCGGTGACAGAGGTGCGTCCTCCTGCGGTCAGCGTCTCCGGAATCGCACTCACACATTCGGACATGAAGGTGTTCTTTGCCACGCACACGCAGGTGAAGGCACGCTATGCGACGCACTCCGATATCAAGCGGGATACGTCGTTGATCGGAGCGGCAGATGCGTGATGTCTCCCAAGCAATGCGGGAGGTCCTGGACGATCTCGACTACTCCGTTGACTGGGTCGCCGATCTGAACTACGACGACATCCCGCTCGCTCAGAACCTGCTTCTTGATGCGCCCCGATTCTCCTGGGATGCCGGCAGTCAGATCCAGGGGAAGGGCTCATGCACGATCCTCTGGGATGACATCTTCGAGCAGTCGATCGTTCCACGACAGATCGGTGACCTGTTCTCACCGTTCGGCGCCGAGTTGCAGGTCGACGTCATCATCTCGGCGGGCGACTTCCGGGAACGCGTCTCGATGGGCCGGTTCGTGTTGGACTCCGTCCCATCGGCGGTCGAGTATGCGATCCAGCATCCTCACGGTGGTCGCCCGGTGGTGGTCGAGTCGACGGTTCAGCTTGACCTCGCCGACTACTTCCTTCGCATCTCACGAGATCGGTTCGCGTTCCCTGCGTCGCCGAAGTCTGCATCGATGTGGGACGAGGCACAGCGGCTGACCGGACTGCCCGTGTTCCGATCGATCCCCGACCGCACTCTGCCGACTGCGATCACCTACGACGAGGACCGGCTCGACGCGCTCGACAAGGTGTTCGGCCCCTCGAATGCGTGGCCGGCGCTAACCCCGAACGGTGCGCTGACGGCGATGCCGAAGACCTGGCCAGCCCCGGTCGGACGCATCAGCCGCGTCATGTCCGCGCCTCTCGAGATGCGGTCCGAGAACGTCTACAACCGTGTGGTCGTCGAGGGCAAGAACCCTGACCCGTCCGGGCCGGTGCTCCGCGCGGTGGTCGAGATCAGGGACGGATACCTGCGGGTCCGCAACCGTGACGGCTCCCGCTCGCCGTTCGGCGGGAACACGTACTTCTACCAGTCGGACATGCTCACGACTCAGCAGCAGTGCCAGGCGTACGCCGAGGAGCTCCTGCCGCAGGTGTCCCGGATTCGTTCCGTGACCCGGCGCCTCGTCGAGCCGTTCAACCCGCTTCGGGAGCTCGGGGACGTGTACGTCTTCGCCGACCCGACACGTGGCGGCGAGGAATCCACGGTGCGGGTTCGCGGCATCGAGCACAGCGGCGCGCAGACCGTGACCACGGTGGAGGTGAAAGCGTGACTGACGAAGCAGACGCTATGGCAGGACGGTTCGGCGATACGCCGCGGGTGCTGCTCCGCCGTGGCGTGTTCGCTGGCGTCAGTTCGGGCATCGCGCTCGTGGACATGGGTGACTCCCGGTTCGCGTGCGACTGGGGCACCGGGTACGTCCCAACCCTTGGGGAGACCGTGCAAGTGCTGACGGTCAACGACCGACACGTCCTGCTCCCAGCGAAGGCGCTTCCCGGCACGGGCACGGTGATGACGACCAGCGCCGTGCTCGTCACTGTGCAGACGATGGCCGGCACGTTCTCGATGCCGTTCGTCGGAGCGGCCCCCACGTCGGGGCAGATCGTCGGCCTCTCCTGGTCCGAGCAACCGTTCTGCATCGGCGCACTGTCCGTCCAGCCGAAGCCACCCGATCCGGTCCCCAACCCCGGAGGCGGCAACCTCCGGTCGGCGACGTTCCAGATCCTCGACACTGGATCACACAACGTCGGCTCGTCGAACTACTGGCAGGCCCAGCCCTGGGCGTCGAACTCGACGTTCGGCGGCTGGTTTTACGGCACTCAGATCGCCGACACGATCCCGGCCGGCGCGACCCTCGCGTCGCTCGAGTTCTACGTCTCCTGGCAGTCGCGGTTCGGCGGGTCGCCGAACTTCGGTCTCCACGGGCTCGCGAGCAAGAGCGGGCAGCTGTCGTTCAACAACGTCGCCGCCTGGAATCCGGACAGCGGATGGCAGACGCCGCCGAACGCCGCCGCATGGTTCGCCGCGCTGAAGGCGGGCGGCGGCCGCCTCGGCGTCGGCCTCAGCCACGGCGGGTTCAACAAGTTCTCATCCCGCGCGCAGGACGCGATGTCGGGAGCACTTCGCATCAGTTGGAGGTCATGATGGGCAGCACCAAGATCAACGGGAAGCGCATCTTCGATGACGTGTACGCCTTCCCCCAGGACTCGCAAGCGCTCGCGGACGACATCTGGGACGCGTATGTCACCCGCATCGGCACCGCCTCGGCACGCGGCCTCATTCCACCGGGCGAGCTCCGTGACGGGATCGTGTTCCGGGAGACGGATACGGGCCTGATCTGGCTCCGAGATGCGGGGGACTGGAAGGTCATCGGCGGTCGCACACCCTCCGCGCTGATGCGCCGCACCGCGACGACTCTCAGCGCCGCGACCGGCGACTACCGCAACATCTCCGCAACCGCCGCATGGTCCGCGACAGGCGGGCAGATGCGAGGCGGCATGTCCTACAACAACGGCATCATCGTCCCCATCGATGGCTGGTACGAGGTGGGGTGGGCACTGCGTGGGCTTGATCCCGCCCCAGCCACGATCGTCGGCATCGCGGTCAACAAGGACACCGGCGTCGGCGGTGACGACATGTGGGCCATCGGGCACATGCTCGTCAACATCGTCACGATCGGAACGGCATCCGCGAGGGTCAAGCTCAACGCGAACGACAAGCTCACCCTCTTCGCGTACGCCTCTTCCGGGACAACGACGATCGTCCCGAACCCGTCTGCTGGAAAAGTCCAGACATCCCAGTGGGGCGCCCGCTGGGTGGAAGCGGCATAGGCCGTCGAAGCGCCCGATCTCAACGATCTCTTCTCGAGAGGACAACCATGAACTGTCTGTGGCCGAACGGCTCCCGCACCCAACCCCACATCTCTTCGGGCTACGGGCCGCGAAAGGCACCTGTCGCCGGTGCATCCACCTTCCATCGCGGGACGGACTTCACTGGGTGGAGCGGAATCCGTGCGATCGCCGACGGCACAGTCGTCGCAGTCGGCACCCCTTCTGGATGGGCCGGAGGTGGGTTGCAGGTCTGGGTTCAGCACAGCGGGTTCATCGCGCGCTACCTGCACCTGTCGTCTTGGTCGGTGCGTGTCGGGCAGGCTGTTGTCGCGGGGCAGAACCTCGGCGTCATGGGTAAGACCGGCAACGTGAGCGGCGTCCATCTGCATCTCGAGATCGCGCCCGGTGGGGGCGCCCAGGTCGACCCGGTGCCGTTCTTGCGTGCGCGCATCAGCGCCGCAGCATCCGGCGAGTGGCCCGCACGCGCGCGCTATGGCGAAGCGCACGTGCGCGCCGTGCAGGAGAAGGCAAACCGCCTGGGCGCGACGCTCGACGTCGACGGCAAGGACGGTCCCTCCACTCAGGCATGGGTGCGGGCGTTCCAGGGTGCCCACGGCCTCACTGCGGACGGGGTCGCGGGACCGCTCACCGTCACTGCCATCGACGTCGCGCTGCTTGCCGCCGGCGGGAAGCTCGACGTCGATGGGAACTTCGGACCGGCGTCCATCGCAGCCCTCCAGCGCGCGCTCGGCGTCCGTGTCGATTCCCAGATGGGACCGATCACCGTATCGGCCCTGCAGGCCGCGCTCGGCGTCACCGTCGACGGCTCCGCGGGACCCGCGACGGTGCGCGCGCTGCAGACGATGCTCGGCGTCGCCGTCGACGGTCGCTGGGGACCTGACACGACTCGTGCCCTGCAAGCGTGGCTGAACGCGGGCAAGGCCATCACGAAGCCTGCGCAGCCGAGCGGGCCGAAGATCGGCCGCAACGCGACCAGCCGACCCACGGCAGATATCCAGCGTCTCGTCGGTGTGAACCCGGACGGTGACTATGGTGCCGACACGACTGTGAAGGTCATCGCATGGCAGGCCGCGAACGGCCTCGACGCAGATGGCGTGTGGGGGCCGGCGAGCGACGCGAAGGGCTTCCCGTCGACGCCGCTCCCAGAAGCGCCCAAGCCCGCGACGCGCACGGCCACTTACCCGGCCTCGAAGGCGGGTTATACCTCGCCGCTCACTTCGGACCGTGCGGCCGGCGACGTCATCCGTCGCCTCATCGTGCACCACTGCGCCGCGACAAGCGACCAGCTCTCGTACTTCCTGACGAAGAATGAGCGCGGGTCCGCGCCCACCTGGTACGTCCGTTCCGACGGGTCGGTGATCGAGACAATCGCGCCGGCCAAGAAGCCCTCGTCGACGAGCTCGGCGAACAGCGGCTCGGTGGCGATCGAGACTCAGAACACCAGCGGCGCACCTGCATGGGGCATCAGTGAAGCTTCCCACGAGGCGATCGCGAGCATCGCGGCCTGGCTGTCTCGGCAGACGTCGCTCGACGGCGTCCCCGTCGAGTTCGTCCTCGACCGCGCGCACCTCATCGGGCACAACGAGGCCGGCGTGAACGCGACCGCATGCCCGGGGCCGAGCATGGACCTCGATCGCATCGTAAAGCGCGCCCGAGAGATCGCCGCGCCGCCCGTCACACAGCCGGAGCCGGTGCAGGTAGACCGCTCCATCCTGCAGGGCTGGTTCGACAAGCTCAAGCAGCTGCTGGGCGGAGGGAGTTGATGCGCGGGCAGAACGTGCGGCACGGGCAGAAGCGGCGGATGCCGTGGTCCATCCGTGTGCCGATCGCCTTCCTCGTCGTGCTCATCCCGATCACGGCGGTCATGCTCTGGATCTGGATCGATGCGCTCGTCGGCTGACGCGCGGCATCACGGTCACCACGGAGGGGACTCGCATGGACTGGTGGGTCGCTCCACTCGTCACCGTTCTGGTGGCACTCATCGCAGCCTCCGGCGTGTGGGCAGGCGTCCTGCTCACACGCCGGTACCAGCTGCTCACCCGACAGGATGCCGAGCGCGCTGCAAACGAGAAGAGACATCGCGAGACGCAGCAGCAGAAGCTCCGAGCGGTGAGCTACGCGTCGCGGCTGCGCGCACACATCGAGCGCGGCGATCCGCCGCCTCCCGAGGATTGGCCGGAGGGGATCTATGACTGAGTCGAGGAAGCGCCGTTTCGGCGTCGCGCTGTTGCTCATCCTGTTGAACTCGTTCGCGATCATCGGCGTCATCGTGCTCGGCGTCGTCGCGTTCCAGCAGAGTGAGCGCGCGGCGACCGCCGAAGCGCAGGCCGCCGCCGAGTCCGAGCAGCGAGGGCAGGACATCGAAGCGCTGCGGGACCAGGTCTACGAGCTCGGCGAGACGCCCGTCGTCGCATCGCCCACGCCCTCCCCTTCGTCCCCGCCGTCGACCCGCGATGGTCGGGACGGAGAAGACGGACAAGACGGCCAGGACGGGCAGAACGCCACCCCGGCTCAGGTTGCCGTGGCCGTCGCCGAGTGGTGCGCGGCGAACGGTAACTGCATCGGCGCGACCGGCCGCCCGGGAACGAACGGCAACGACGGCCGCGACGGCCAGGACTCCGTCATCCCCGGACCGATGGGACCGCAGGGTCCCGCAGGACCGGTGTGCCCCGATGGGTACACCGCCAGCACCGTCTGGGTCGCGATCGCCGATTCCGCGGACGGAACCTTCGCACCCCAGCAGGCGACCATCTGCCGCATCACATCCGCGCCGAGCCCGGCGCCGACCGAATCAGGAGAACCGACACCATGACCAAGCTCACCAACCGCGCCTGGTGGAAGGCGGCCGCGCTCCGTGGCATCTACACCGCCGTGGCGATCGCACTGCCGTACGTCGGTGGCGCGCTCATAGCCGAGATCGCCTGGCTCACCGCGGCCTCCGCTGCGGTGCTCGGCTTCCTGGCATCGATCGCCACGTCGCTCGCTGGCCTTCCCGAGGCCGAGGGTGTCGACCTGCCGTGGTGGCTCGCTGCCGTCGAGCGAGTCGTGAAGACGTTCGCCCAGGCTCTCGCCGCCGGATTCCTCGGCGCGACGCTGCTCACCGATGTGGCATGGTCGACGGTCATCCAGGCCGCCGCGATCGCCGCTCTCACCTCGCTGCTGCGCTTGATCCTCTCAACGCTGCCAGCCGACCCGACTCCGACCATCGCCATGGTCGAGACCGTCGACAGCACATGGACCGCTGAACCGCAGACGGCACCCGACCTCCGCGCCCAGGTTCGCGAACATCAGGACCGCACATTCCCCTGAGATCGCCTCTCACGACGAAAAGACCCCCACCTAGCCTTCGGGCCGGGTAGGGGTCTTTCGTCGTTTGCGGGGAATCAGCGCGTTGGCGGAGCCTGCTGCTCAGGTCGAGCTGCGAGGATGCTCCAACGGGTGGGCGGCAATCCCTGGTCGCGGCGAGCCTGTTCTGCGTTCGCCTCGAGCACGCCGGCACGTACGGCCGAGACGACGAGGCGGTATCCGATCCAGAGAACGAGGGCGGTCAGACCGAGCGCCAGGATCAAGATGATGAGCGGCCAGATGATGAGCATTTCGAACACGGGGCTCCTGTCGGGGACGTAGTAGGTCTCTTGTTCGTACGGTAGTGGGGCCGGACGGTGTCCGCCTTCATTGCGTCGCTGGGGTATCAGGGACCTCATACCACGTCTTGTCTCTTGGGTAGTCGCCAGTGTCCACCCAGTGGGAGAGGCGACGCCGGAGAGCCAACTTCGCCGCGACGTGATCCCAGAAGGTCTCCGGCGAGACGTTGCGGCCAGCGTCGTCTCGTTCGACGCGCTGGTAGAACTCGGCAAGCTCAGCACCCTCTATCTCCACCCACTGCAGGACGGGGGCGT
This sequence comes from Microbacterium sp. UCD-TDU, assembly GCF_000340625.1. Classification (NCBI taxonomy): domain Bacteria; kingdom Bacillati; phylum Actinomycetota; class Actinomycetes; order Micrococcales; family Microbacteriaceae; genus Microbacterium; species Microbacterium sp. UCD-TDU. The sequence continues at coordinate 749,022 of NZ_KB454447.1, read as the reverse complement.
CGTGTCCGAATCCGTTCTCGACAGAGGTCATCACCATCGCGTCGTGTTCGTCGGCCGGGTGGCGTCCGGTTTCAACGACGTCGATGTAGGTGAGCATCGCCTGGTATAGGCGGAAGCGCCGTTGCCGCGCGTCGAGTCGTTCCTGTGCGTCATGAACTTCCTTCTGCAGGCGGTGCGCTTCCATCTGCAAGGCGTTTCCGCGCTTCGTCTGCAGGAGCGCGAGAACCGTCAGCACGATCGTAACTAGGGCGCCAAGGCCCGCGATCAGCGTGTCGAGTGTGAGGGTCCAGGATCCCGGGTTGGCAGCTGACGGGGGAGTGGTGGCTGCCAGGACGACGGAGACGATGAGCATCTCACAACCCTAGAGTGGAGCTGTGCCCGACCACGCTCGGCGTGCGGTGATCGGGCATCGACCGTCGGTGCTGGCCGAGCGCGATCCACGGGTCCAAGCCTGGAAGCGTGCGTAGCGCCGTGGTGAGCGTGATGATGTCGGCGTCCTCGAAGTAGCCCACCCACGTTCCTACGGACTCGGCGAGAATGTCGTCGCGGTCACCGGCTGTCGCGAGCAACTCTGCGATCACGGGTGCAGGGTCGACGGTGTACCGGTTGCGGGAGCAGATCGCGTCGAGCGTGACGCTCAGAGCGACGTCGGGGGAGAGTCCTCGTGAGGGCATGGCCGGATGTCCTTTCTCCGGCCGAGATGATGAGTGTACGTCGGCGCGTGGACGTCAGCCACCGCGGATGCCTGGACCGTCGAAGTCGGGCGGGACCACGACGGCGGCGAACTCGGCGGCGTGGTCATCGAGGTATCGGCAATGCTCGCACCAGAAACCCCGGCGATCGTCGACCATTACTGTGCCGCAGTTGGGGCAGCGAGGTTGCACGAGATCGAGGTCGTCCATCCGGACAGCGTATGTCGGAGGCTTGGTGCAGGGTAGTGCCATGACTCATCACGTCTCTCGCGCGGCGCGCGCAGAAATGACCCGTGCACACGCCGGCATCGTCACCGCATTCGTTGCCGGGGATGAGAAGGCGCGCACTCAGCAGGTGGCTTCCATCGTCCGTGAGCACGCGCAGACGGCGGCGGGCGACCCTGCGGTCTTCGCAGTCCTAATGGGCAAGCAGGTCGAGGCTGGCGCCGTCGTTACCTTCACGGTCTTGCGATCACTCTCGAAGCGCCTCGGCTTGAGCGATGCGGAAACGCAGGCGATCATCGCGCAGGCGGTCGCGCAAGTCGACGAGTCCGCCTTTCCCGAGTGAGCCCGGCCGAGCTGCTCGCATTTGAATCTCGGTGGCCAGGACATACTCCCGACAAGTGCGAGGTGATTCGAGGCGAGCTCGGGCTGACGCCGGCGCGCTACTACCAGTTGCTCCATCGCGCGGCTGTCTCGCTCGAGGGGATCGCTGCGGAGCCGATCACCGCGCGTCGGGTTCGAGATCAGGCGGAGAGCCGCGCGGCCGCGCGCGATCGCCGCATGCGCGCCGCCGCATGATCCTGGCCGGTGCCCACATTTTGCCCACCGTTCGCCCCATCACGTGCCGCCTTCAACTTTCGCTTACCCACGCTTCCGCCGCGTGATCTCGCGGCCGTGACGCCAGAGTGCGGAGCGAGGCATAGTTCGATTCCCCCCAGCTCCACCACGTCGCTGTCACACAGGAATGAGGCCCGCCTCTCCCCGGAAACCGGGAGAGGCGGGCCTTTCTGCGTCGGGGGCGGCAACACGAGAACGACCCGATGCCTTCGCTCGGGTGCGAAGGCATCGCGACGCGGTCGAAAGCAGCCGGGGGCGCTCTATATTGAGGTCTGTGGACAACATTTCGGAACTAGCCACGAGCGGTCTCACCAGGACCGAGGTCGCCGAACGCGTCGCCGCCGGCAAGACCAATGCGTTCGTCGCCGATACGAGTCGCAGCGCGTGGAGCATCGTGCGTGCGAACGTGTTCACCCTCTTCAACGGCATCGTCTTCGCCTGCTTCTTCGTGTTGTTCCTCGTCGGGCGATGGCAGGATGCCCTCTTCGGACTCGCGGCGTTCGCGAACGCGATCATCGGGTGCGTGCAGGAGTTCCGGGCGAAATCCGCACTCGACCGTCTCGCCCTGATGAACGCACCGCGCGCGCTGGTCCTCCGAGACGGTGAGGAGGTCGAGGTCGCTCCGGGAGAGGTCGTCCTCGACGATGTCCTCGTGTTCCGGGCCGGCGAGCAGGTGCCGGCCGACGCGCGGGTCCTCACCGCGCGAGGGCTCCAGATCGACGAGTCGATGCTCACGGGGGAGTCGGACCCGGTGGAGAAGCAGCCCGGCGACGACGCGCTCTCGGGAGCCGTGGTCGTTGCGGGAGAGGGAACCGCGACCGCGACACGCGTGGGCGCCGACTCCTATGCGAACCACTTCGCGGGTGAGGCCAAGCGCTTCTCTCTCGTCTCCAGTGAGCTGCGCACATCGGTCAATCGGGTCTTGAAGTGGGTCAGCTGGATCATCGGCCCGGTCGGGCTTCTCGTCCTCAACGCGCAGATCATCGTTCTCGGCGGTTACTCCACGGTCTTCTCGAGCGGCGCCTGGGTGCAGGCGGTCGTGAACACCATCGCTTCGCTGACGGCGATGATCCCACTCGGCCTCGTCCTCATGACGAGCATCGCCTTCGCGGTGGGAGCGTCACGGCTCGCCCGCAGGCAGGTGCTGGTGAACGAGCTGCCGGCGGTGGAAGGCCTCGCGCGCGTCGACGTGGTGTGCCTCGACAAGACCGGCACGCTCACAGTCGGCGAGATCGGGTTCGACGAGGCGCACCGCCTCGACGGGCTCACCTCGCCGCAGGAGGAGGACGCGGCGGCGGTGTTGGCGTGGTACGCCGCGTCGCCCGATGCGAACGCGACCGCACGGTCGATGCGAACGGCCTACCCGGTCATCTCGCCGGTCGTCGTCTCGGGCTACATCCCGTTCTCGTCCGCACGCAAGTGGAGCGCGGTCTCGTTCGCCGAGGTGCCTGGGACATGGGTCGTGGGGGCGCCGGAGATGGTGTTCGGTGATGCGGCGACGTCATCGGCCACGCAGCTCGGTCGCACCGTGACGGCGTTGGCAGAGACCGGCCGACGCACGCTGGTCCTCGGCTACGCCGGCTCGGCGCTCTCCGAAGCCGATGTCGATGCCGAACGGCTCCCTGACGGTCTCAGGCCCATCATCGTGCTCACCTTCAGGGAGCAGGTGCGCCCCGACGCTGCGCAGACCCTCGCATACTTCGGGCTCCAGCAGGTCGGCATCCGCATCATCTCGGGCGACAACCCTCGCACCGTGGCAGCCATCGCGCGCGAGGTCGGTCTCGACGTCGCCGAAGGGTTCGATGCCAGGGGGCTTCCCGAAGACGATGCCGAACTCGCCGACGTGCTCGACCGGCACACGGTGTTCGGACGCGTCACCCCCGAGCAGAAGAAGCGCATGGTCACGGCGCTGCAGAGTCACGGGCACACCGTCGCGATGACCGGCGACGGCGTCAATGATGCCCTCGCCATCAAAGCGGCCGACATCGGGATCGCGATGAATTCGGGCTCGCCCGCCACCAAGGCCGTCGCCAGGCTCGTGCTGCTGGACGGACAGTTCTCGCACCTGCCGGATGTCGTCGCCGAGGGGCGCCAGGTCATCGCGAACATCGAGCGCGTGTCGATGCTGTTCCTGAACAAGACGGTCTATGCGACGCTCTTGGCGATCATCTTCGGTGCATTCGTCCTGGAGTTCCCATTCCTGCCGCGTCAGCTGTCCATCACCGACGGCCTCACCATCGGCATCCCCGCCTTCTTCCTCGCGCTCATGCCCAACGCGGCGCGCTACGTCCCGGGGTTCCTCAGGCGGTCACTCAGCTTCGCGATCCCTTCGGGTATCGTCGTCGCCCTGGGACTGACCTGGTACACGTTCGTCGCGCACGGACTGGGCGTGCGCGAGGAGCAGCTGCGCACAGGAGCCACGGTCATCCTCGCCGTCGTGGGCATCTGGGTGCTGGCTGTCCTCGCGCGCCCGCTCAACCGGTTCAAGGTGGCCGTCGTGGGGGCGATGTTCATCCTGCTCGTCGCCGTATTCAGCATTCCGCTGGCCAGACAGTTCTTCGTGCTCGTCGACCCCGGGCTGGAGCTCGCCGTCGCGCTCACCGGGATCACGATCGTCATGGTCGCCGCGATCGAGGTCGTGCGGCTGCTGCACCGCCGCCTCGTGCTGTCGCCGCCGTCGCGGAAGGATCCGGGCGTCGCCACCAGTGCATCCGCACCGCCGGTATCCGCTCCCCGGGTCGTCGCCGGCGTCATCACGACCGTGGTCGCCGTCCTGGCGTACGCTTTCGGCGCCGTGGCGACCGGGTTCGGCATCCTGGTGTTCCTGGGACGCTACGACCCGGATGTGAGCGCCTCGGTGTTCTCCCTCACCGGGGCGGCCATCGCGCTGTTCGGCCTCCTCGTCTTCGCGGTCGCCGCCGGCATCCGCCGGGGGAGCGGACTCTCGCGCCTCATGCTCACGATCTTCCTCGGGCTCGCGATCGCGCTCAGCGTGATCGTGCTCGCCTTCGGGGACCGCTGGGACTGGGGAGCCGCCCTGACGGCCGCGTTCGCAGCCGGGATCATCGTTCTGCTGTGGACGCCGCCGGTGTCGCGCACCTTCGGACGCATCCTCGAGAGCTCGATGGGTTCAGCGGCCCCGTAGCGGGCGCTGACGTCGGCTCCTCCTCAGCGAGGCCACTCGATGAGGATGAGCCCCTGCCGAGTGTCGGCGAGGCGCACCCAGCCGTCGCCGAACAGGTAGGTCATCCCGTAGCCGTCATCATCCGTACCCATCGCGTATCTGGGGTCTTCGGTGAAGTAGACACCGTCCGCTCCGTCCTCGCGCTTCCAGCCCTCGGCGAGGAGAGCGGACTGCGCCGAGGCGGCATCGGCGTCGTCGATGGCCGACCAGCCGTAGAGCTGCCCGTGGTCGGAGCCGACGGTGTAGTCGGCCCAGAAGCACAGCAGCCCCTCGGTCAGCTCGACGCCCCCGGCGACGAACTCCTTCGTCTCGGCCGTCCAGCCGGCCTCGGCGAGGGCTGCGACCGTGCCCGCCGAGATCATCGATTCGCAGGTCAGCTCCGTTTCGGGCGCCTCGGGTGTCGGAGAGCTCACGGGGGCGGTGGTCTCGGTCGGGCGGGGGTCGACGGCTTCAGGCGTCGACGAGGGCCGTGGTTCCGGTGCAGAGCACGCGCTGAGGGCCGCGGCGAGCAGCAGCACGCCCGCAGCGGCGGACATGATCCGGGGGTTCATCGCGGTCCTCGTCGTTCGGGTCAGCTCTGCATCAGGGTCAGGAAGTCACCGTGAAGTGTTCCGTTGGTGGCAAGTGTCGACCGCGAGGAGATCGTCTCGGTTCCGTCGACAGCCGTCATCCGTCCGCCGGCTTCGCGGACGATCGGCACCGCTGCGGCGATGTCGTACTCCTTGACGCCGAACTCGGCGACCATGTCGAGGCGCCCCTCTGCGAGGAGCATGTAGGAGTAGACGTCTCCGTAGGCGCGGTCGCGCCAGACTCGTTCAGCGACGGTCAGGAGCGTGTCGAGGCGGTCGGCCTCCGCCCACTGCGCGATGCTCTGGAAGCTCACGCTCGCGTCGTCGAGAGAGGAGACGGACGAGGTGCGCAGCCGGCGCGCTTCGCCCTCGACGGTCGTCCAGGCGCCTTGTCCTTCTGATGCCCACCAGCGTCGCCCGAGCGCCGGCATGCTGACGACGCCGATCTGGGGGACGCCGTCGATCGCGAGTGCGATCATCGTGCCCCAGAGCGGGACGCCACGAAGGAAGTTGGCCGTTCCGTCGATCGGATCGATGATCCACTGTCGCTGTGTGCTGCCCTGAGCGCCGAACTCCTCGCCGAAGATGCCGTCCTCCGGACGCTCGGTCTCGAGGATGCTGCGGATCGCACGCTCGGTGGCGAGATCAGCGTCCGTCACGTGGGAGTTGTCGGCCTTGGTCGAGATCTCGAGGTCCGAGGCATCGAACCGGGGGAGCGACTGCGCATCGGCGGCATCGGCCAGGCGGAGGGCGAGCTCGAGGTCGTGGCGCAGGGCTTCGGCGTGGGGGGAGGTGGTCACGGTCTAAGAATAGTCGTCGGGTCCACGCCGTCGGAGGGCCGAAAGGCCATGTTTCGACGCCGTTTCCGGGGCGGCGCGCCCGGGGTCCGAGCTCGATTTCACATGGACCCGGTCGGCTGGTAATGTAATTCCTCGGTCGGGGTTATCCCGGGCCACGCACCTCTAGCTCAATCGGCAGAGCAACTGACTCTTAATCAGTGGGTTCTGGGTTCAAGTCCCAGGGGGTGCACGGATTAGCCTCGGAAACTCTCGCCAGTTTCCGGGGCTTTTCTGCTTTTCAGGCTCCGGCGGGCAACGATGCCGCCCGTGCCGCAGTCAGGATGCGTTCTGCTGGGAACGGTCGAATCGCGTGGGCCAAGCGAGCGACGCACCCCTGATTATGACCACCCAGCCGAGGAAGAAGGCGGCAACGCCGCCGAGGAGAGCAAGCAACGGCCAGAAGAAGTCATACGTCGGAATCTGCCTCGGATTCGGTTCGGCAAAGATCGGTACGTAGCTCAACCAAGCCAAGAGCACCTGCACTCCCATGCCGATGATCTGAGCTCCCTGAATGACGGCGAGCACGGTACCACCCAGGAGTATGGATGCGCCGCCGAGTAGGAGGCCGGTCACAGCCCAGCCCCGCTGCTGAACGTTCATGTGCCGCCTCCAATGGGTTCGCGTAGGGCGATTCTGGCACGCACCGCATGCGTTGTCGCGCACGGATGATGTGCTCCGGTCGCGTCCGGTACGGCCAGCTTCCTCCGCTGCCGAGGTGCTGTCGTCGATCCCGTCGTGGTTCCGGGTCGGGTCCGTGTGGGGAATCTGGCGGTATCGCGTAATGGATCGGCCCCGACGTTGTCTCTCAGGTGGGGACACACGCCTCGCGCCTTCGGAAGCACAGCTGCGCAGCAGCCGCGCCGGAGGAGTGGGGCCATCAAGAAACTGGGGAAGATCTTGCACGAGAGAAGAGGCGGCGCCGGCGTGCGCCGAAAGACGACCGCGATCATCGCCGCGGCAGCTGCAGTGCTCACCACCGTGATCACTCTCGCAGGGGCGGGGGCCGCTTCGGCGGCGGAGTACGACTATCCGGCGGCCATCGATCCGTCGTCGATCACCGTGACGACCGTGGGCGGTGGTGGCGGCGTGTCGCAGTGGGACCGGGTGCGTGTCGACGCCGACTGGACGGTGCCGGATGGGGCCGTCGGCGGTCAGACCTTCGGATTCACGCTCCCGAAGGAGTTCGCGCGGGCCGGGACGACGTTCTCCGTGCCCTCGGCCGAGGACCCGAGCAAGCCGATCGCCGAGTGCAGCGTGAGCTCCGATGCCTCTCCGGTCGTGACATGCACGCTCACCGACTACGTCAACGGGCGCACCGGGGTGACCGGATCGCTGTGGTTCGTCGCCTCGGCCGACGAGCAGACGACGGAGAACACGGTGGAGTTCACGGTCGACGGCACCATCACGCCGGTCGAGATCCCCGGTGGCGGCATCGGCCCGTCCTCGCCGCTGCCCACCGACCCGCAGAAGTGGTCGTGGCAGACCGCTGACGGCAGGATCGCGTGGCAGCTGTTGCTGCCCGGTGCGAGCTTCGAGGGTGCGGAATCCATCGTGGTCGACGACACCCTCACCGGTGCGGGCGACGGGCTCGCGGAGCATCACAACGAAGACGGTCAGCTCGTGGTGTGGAGCACGACGATGCAGGACCAGGATCCGCAGCCGATCACGAACTGGACCGGATCCTGGAACGCCGACGGCACCTCCTTCCACCTCGAGATCCCTGGACCGATCGACCCGACGCGGATGTACTTCGTGAAGTACTTCACCGTGCCGAGTTCGCAGGCGGATGGCGCGACCTTCGCCAACACGGCCGACGTCAACGGCGTCAAGCTCAAGGAGACGAGGGTGTGGACGGTCACGGGCGGGGGGACCGGGGACGGCGACGCGACCGGTGCGTTCAGCGTGACCAAGCTCGTCGGCGGATCCGGTGCGTCCGGCGTGCCGGCCGATGCCGAGTACACGGTGCGATACAGCTACGGCGATCCGGTCGTCGAACGCACCGTCACCGTCACGGCCGGGGCCACTGCGCCGCTCATCCAGCTGCCGGCGGGGACCGTCGTGACGTTGTCGGAGCTGACTCCGCCGGCCCTCGACGGAATCGAGTGGGGTGCGCCCGTGTTCTCAGGAGCAGGGGTCACCACGCTGGCCGATGGGGGAGCTCAGCTCACCGTCGGAACCGGCACCACGATCGCAGTCACCCTCACCAACACAGCCACCACGACGCCGCCGGTGATTCCGCCGACGACACCACCGACCGTCGTCACGCCACCGACCGAGCTGCCGCTCACGGGCGGATCGTCGCTGGCCACCACCGGAGGGAATGTGCCCGCCGGCATGCTCTGGGCCGGTGGCGCGGCGCTGGTGCTCGGTATGGCGCTCACCGTTCTCGGAGCCGTGCGCGCTCGTGCGCGCGTCACCCAGGACTGATCGATCGCGCGAGGCCGGTGCCGAGGAGCTTCCCGCTCCTGGGCACCGGCCTCACCGCTTCCGTGTGTGCCTGCGACTCGCGAGGGGCCGTGGTGCTGTGCCAGTCAGGCCACCGAGATGACCGTGCCTTCGGTGATCGTGCGGAGCTGTTCGAAGGTCAACGGCATGACGGTGTGAGGGTGCCCCGCGGCCGCCCAGAGCGTCTCGTGGTGCTGCAACTCTTCGTCGATGTAGGTGCGAAGCGGTGTGGGGTGCCCGACGGGCGCGACGCCACCGATCGCCTGGCCCGTGGCCGAGCGGACGATGGACGCCGGGGCCATGGACACCTCGTCCACCCCGATACTGCTCGTCAGAGTGACGAGATCGACGCGGTGTCCGCCGCTGGTCATCACCAGAACGGGCGCGCCGTCGGCGAGGAACACGAGGCTGTTGGCGATCGCCGACACCTCGCATCCGATCGCCGTCGCGGCCTCCGCCGCCGTGCGCGCCGAGTCGGGGAGCACACGGATCACGGTGTCGACGCCCGCTTCCGCGAGGTGTTGCTGCACGATCCTGCTGCGTTCGGGGAGAGAAGCCGTTTCACTCATCGCCCCACGATATCCAAGGAGCGTTCGGCCGTGCCGACTCAGGCGGCGTCACCGACGAGGATGGCGGCGGCGTCTTCCGTTGTGGTGTCCGCGGGCTCGTCGTCGATGTGGGCCAGTGCCCGGCGTCCGAGGAGGACGGTGAGGGCGGCGAGAAGCACCGAGGCGGCGGCAAACAGGTAGGGCACCGTCGCGTTGAACGCGTGCCACAGCAACGCCGCGATCGGGGGAGCCATCGCGCCGCCGAGGAAGCGGACGGCCGAGTATGCCGAGGATGCGACAGAGCGGGGGAGGTCGGTCGCCTCCATCACCGCTTCGGTCAGCACGGTGTTCATCACGCCGAGGAGGAGTCCGCCGACGACGATGCACGCGACCAGCGCGGCGGCGTTCGCCACCAGGAGTCCCGCGGCGATGAGATCGATCGCCAGCAGGGGGAGCACGACCAGGATGATGCGGGTGCGGGGCATCCTGCGCATGAGGAGCGGTGCGACCCAGACGCTGGTGACGGCGAGTGCGACACCCCAGCCGAAGAACGTGAGGCCGATGCCCATCGCGCCGAAGCCCAGGGGGAACGGTGAGAACGCGAGCAGGACGAAGAAGCCGATGTTGTAGAACAGGGCCGTGATCGCCAGTACCGCGAGTGCGGGGCGTCGCAGGGCGGTGAACGGGGCGGAGAACTTCACGGGGACCCGCTTCTCCCGGGGTCCGCGCAGGAGGACGAGCACGGCGACGAAGGCGATCGCCATCAGCACGACGACGCCGAAGAACGGTCCGCGCCAGCTCTGCTCACCGAGGAGACCGCCGAGGAGCGGACCGACGGCGATGCCGAGGCCGAGCGCCGCTTCGTACAGGACGATCGCCGCGCTGCTGCCCCCGGAGGCTGCGCCGACGATGGTCGCCAGCGCCGTCGAGATGAACAGGGCGTTTCCGAGACCCCAGCCGGCACGGAAGCCGATCACCGCATCGACGCTGCCGCTCACGGCGCACAGCAGCGCGAACACCACGATCAGCGCCAGTCCGATGAGCAGGGTGGCCTTGGCGCCGATGCGACTGGAGATCCAGCTGGTCACGAGCATCGCGAGCCCTGTGACCAGCAGGTAGCTGGTGAACAGCAGCTCCGTCTCGACCGGGGACGCCTGGAGCGACTCGGCGATCGCGGGGAGGATCGGGTCGACGAGTCCGATTCCCATGAAGGCGACGACGCAGGCGAAGGCGACGGCCCAGACCTGTGCCGGCTGCTTCCACACCGAGGGGGTGGCGGGGGTGTTCACCGAGATTCTCCTGTTCGATCAGTGGCGGTGTGCGCGGCGAGGATCTCCGCCGCGCGGGTGAGGGCAGACCATTCCGCATCGGTCAACGCGGCGAACCTCGGTGCGAGCGTCTCGCGGAACTCGGCGCGCCACGAGGCGAGCGCTGCTGTGCCTCGGGAGGTGATGTCGACGACGGTCGCGCGGGAGTCGTCGGGATCGGGGGAGCGGCGCACGAGTTCTTCGCGCTCGAGCGCACCGAGCAGACGCGTCATGCCGGGTTGCGTGGTTCGCGCAGCGTGGGCGAGTTCACCCACTCGCCTGGCTCCTGCCTGCTCGAGCAGACTCAGCACCCGCCACTGCGCCGCAGGGGCGTCGTTTCCGGCGTCCTGAGCAGCGATGCGGCCGAGTGCGTATCCCGAGAGGACGAGAGAGGGGATGACATCCGCACGATTCATACCAGCAAGTATATACCCGATGGTATGTAATCGATCACCGCCGTGTGCTGGAGATCCGCGCGGAGAGCTGATGCGCGTGCGCGAGGAGGGTCCGCCCGAGCTCGGCCATCCGGTCGGGGCCGAAGCGGAACGCGACGCCAGTCAGGCTCAGGGCCCACTCCGGGCGGCCGGAGCGATCGAAGACCGCAGCGCCCAGGCCCCAGCTGCCCTCGACGATCAGACCGGGGTTGACCGCGTATCCCCGTTCCTTGGTCTCGGCGAGGCGTGTCCGAAGGGGCCGCGGACCGTGGGCGCGTCCCCACGAGTCCTCGAGCTCCGGATGGCGTTCCAGGTAGGCATCCACATCGTGGTCAGGGAGGAAAGCGAGGATGGCGAGCCCGGCGCTGGCGACACCGAGGGGGAAGCGCACTCCTTCGCTGAGGACGAAGGAGCGGATCGGGAAGGAGCCCTCTTCGCGGAGCAGGCACACCGTCTCGTCTGCGCGCCGGACGGAGAGGAACGCGCTCTCCTCGGTCTTGACGGCCAGTGAGCGCACGATGTCCCGGGCCAGTGCTGTCACGTCGTACCGCGCAGCCGCAACCGATCCCATGAGGAACAGCTCCGGACCCGGCATCCACCGGGTGCTCGCGCCGTCGCGGTCGACCAGGCCCTCCGACTTCAGTGCGCTCAGCAGCCGGTGGACGGTCGAGCGCGAGAGGTCGGCGGCCACGGCGAGCTCCTGAAGTGAGGCCCCGTCGGAACCCGCGGCCGTGACCAGACGCAGAAGACGTGCGGCCCTGGCGATCGCCTGCGTGCCGGGCACGGAGGTTGTGGGTTCCATAATGTGGACGCTACCTCTGGGTTCGGCCACATCGCAAGATCCGGCTTTCCCGGACGACTGCCCCGGACGGATGCTGAGGAGAGCACGGAACCGAAGGAGCCGACGTGATCGACAAGCAGTGGGAGTCAGCGGAGGCGGCCGTCTCCGACATCGAGGACGGATCGTCATTGGCGGTCGGCGGGTTCGGCCTGTCCGGGAATCCGATCGCCTTGATCGAGGCTCTTCTGGCGCAGGGGACGAGAGACCTCAGCGTCGTGAGCAACAACTGCGGAGTGGACGACTGGGGCCTTGGCGTCCTGCTCGCCGCCCAACGCATCCGCAAGATGACGTCGTCGTATGTGGGGGAGAACAAGGAGTTCGAGCGCCAGTTCCTCAGCGGTGAACTCGAGCTCGAACTCACCCCGCAGGGCACCCTGGCCGAGAAGCTCAGGGCCGGCGGCTCGGGAATCGCGGGTTTCTTCACCCAGACGGGCGTCGGCACGCAGGTCGCCGAGGGGGGCCTGCCGCGCAGGTACAACCCCGACGGCACGATCGCGGTCGCCTCGCCGGTGAAGGACGTGCGCAGCTTCGAGGTGAACGGGGAGCCGAGGGACTTCGTGCTCGAGGAGGCGATCACCACCGATTTCTCGCTGGTGCACGCGGCCCGCGGTGACCGCCACGGCAATCTCGTGTTCAACAAGGCGGCGCGCAATTTCAATCCGCTCGCCGCGATGGCCGGTCGCATCTGCATCGCGCAGGTCGAGCAGCTCGTGGAGCCGGGAGAGCTCGATCCCGACAGCATCCACCTCCCCGGGGTCTTCGTGCATCGCGTCGTCGAGGTCGGCACCGGCATCCCCAAGCGCATCGAGCGGCGCACGGTCGCCGCGGAAGGAGCCTGAGATGGCACTCACCCGTGAGCAGATGGCCGCCAGAGCGGCCGCCGAGCTGCAGGACGGCGCCTACGTGAACCTGGGCATCGGCTTGCCCACGCTCGTGCCCAACCACGTGCCACGCGGCGTCACCGTCGTCCTGCAGTCGGAGAACGGCATCCTGGGCGTCGGTCCCTACCCGAGCGAGGAGTCCGTCGACCCCGACCTCATCAACGCGGGCAAGGAGACGGTGACCACCCTTCCCGGCGCCGCGTTCTTCGACTCGGCGACCAGCTTCGGCATGATCCGCGGAGGCAAGATCGACGCGGCGATCCTCGGGGCGATGCAGGTCTCCGCGACCGGCGATCTCGCGAACTGGATGATCCCGGGCAAGATGGTGAAGGGGCCTGGCGGTGCCATGGATCTCGTGCACGGGGCCGGCCGGGTCATCGTGCTCATGGAGCACGTCGCGAAGGACGGTTCGGCGAAGATCGTCGACGAATGCTCGCTGCCGCTGACCGGTCGCGGTGTGGTCGATCGGATCATCACCGACCTCGCCGTGATCGACGTGACCGCAGAGGGGCTGGTGCTCGTCGAGACCGCACCCGATGTCACGGTCGACGAGGTCATCGCCGCGACCGAACCACACCTCATCGTCTCCCACGCTCTGCTCACCGGAAGGATCATGGACCATGACTGAGAACGACGTCGTCATCGTCGCCGCTGCTCGCACCCCGCAGGGACGCCTCAAAGGGCAGCTCGCCGCGTTCACCGCCCCCCAGCTCGGCTCCTTCGCCATCCGTGGAGCCCTGGAGCAGGGCTCCATCGCTCCCGCAGACATCGACGCGGTGATCGTCGGGCAGGTGCTGGCCGCCGGATCCGGGCAGAACGCGGCCCGTCAGGCGGCCATCGGGGCCGGCATCGGCTGGGATGTCCCCGCGCATTCCGTGAACAAGGTGTGCCTCTCGGGGCTGACCGCGGTCATCGACGCGGCGCGGATGATCCGCACCGGAGACGCAGAGGTTGTGGTCGCCGCCGGGATGGAGTCGATGACGCGCGCACCCCACCTGCTCATGGGATCGCGCGACGGCTGGGCCTACGGGAGCGTCGAGGTGCTCGACCACATGGCCTACGACGGGCTCACGGATGCGTACGACCGGGAGAGCATGGGGGCATCCACCGAACGGCACAATGCGCGTTTCGATCTCACCCGGGAGGCGCAGGATCGCGTCGCCGCGCTCTCGCATCAGCGCGCCACCGCCGCGCAGGAAGCGGGCGTGTTCGATGAGGAGATCGTCGCCGTGGACGTTCCCCGGCGCCGCGGCGAGCCCGTGCGTGTCACGAAGGACGAGGGCGTGCGCCCCGACACCACGGTCGAGACCCTCGCGGGGCTGCGCGCAGCTTTCGCGGAAGGCGGCTCGATCACCGCGGGGAACTCCTCACCGATCTCGGACGGCGCCTCGGCCGTGGTCGTGACCACCAGACGGACCGCGGAGGCCAAGGGATGGCCCGTGCTCGTGACCGTCGGCGCGAGCGGGCAGACGGCCGGGCCGGACAACTCGCTGCAGGCGCAGCCGGCACGGGCGATCGAGCGCGCGTGCGAGAAGCAGGGCATCGCCCCCTCGGATCTCGACCTCGTGGAGATCAACGAAGCGTTCGGCGCTGTCGTCGCGCGTTCGCAGGTCGAACTCGGCCTCGACGAGGCCGTCGTGAACATCCACGGCGGCGGCATAGCGATCGGCCATCCGATCGGCGCTTCCGGCAACAGACTGGTGGTGCATGTCGCGCACGAGCTCGCGCGTCGAGGCGCAGGCACGGCGGCCGTCGGCCTGTGCGGCGGCGGCGGTCAGGGCGAGGCGCTCATCCTCACCCGGTGACGGGAGTCGCGGGCGGGACCGCGCTCAGGGACGCGCGTCCTTGGCGTGGTCCTGCGTGTCGGCAAGAGCCTTCTGCGAACGGAACTGCAGTCGCTGCGCTTTCTTCGCCTTCTTGACCGACTGCGGGGAATCGGCGTCGACTCGCACTCCGCGTCGCTCGCGGTTCATGTCCACCACAGCACCGACGGCGAGAGCCATGGTGATCGCCCAACTCACCCAGGACAAGACGGCGCGCCAGGTGACGGGCTGCTCGCGGGTGCCGCGCAGCAGGGAGACCCCGGCGGAGATCGCAGCGACAAGTCCGGTGCTGAAGAGGTAGCGCATTCCCCCACGGTACCTTCCCGCACCCCCGGTCGCACCGAGCCTTGACAAGCCCTCCACGATCCTGGCAGGGGAGCGGCAGGTGACGCGCAGCGCTCGCAGACGATCGAGTTGAACGCGGCGTGCGTGTCGAGCGCGCGCGGAGAGCGGACCCGGCGTCTCCCTGCCGATCCCCGGGTGCACCCGCTATCATGGCCAGGTCGCGGCTCGCCCGCGGCCGCACAACCGTGTATCTACCGGCCGTCGGCATTCCGACGGACAGCGGCGGCACCCGACATCGCGTCTTCGACGCGCGAGAGCCATGACACGCGCAACAACATCGCAGCAACTCGCCGAGCCGAGCCTTCTGAGTCTCGCCGGCCTTCCCTACTTCCTCATCGCCTTCATCGCGCGACTGCCGTTCGCCATGATGGTGGTCGGCGTGCTGACGGTGGTCGTCTCCGCTCGCGGCTCCCTGTCGCTGGGCGGGCTCACCTCCGCGGCCGTCGGCCTCGGCACCGCCTGCTTCGGGCCGCTGCTGGGAGCCGCGGCCGATCGGTTCGGACAGCGGACCGTATTGCTGGTGCTCGCCCTGGCGAACGGGGCGATGCTCCTGCTGTTCACGTTCGTCGTCTACGGCACCGCCCCGGACGGCTTCGTGCTGCTCGCGGCGGTCGGCATCGGGGCCACGGCTCCGCAGGTCGCGCCGCTTTCGCGTTCGCGTCTGGTGACGATCATCAGCGACCGGATGCCCGAGGGACGCCGCGCCAAGACGGTATCGGGCACGATGGCCTACGAGTCGGCCGCCGATGAGACCGTGTTCGTCTTCGGGCCCTTCCTCGTCGGCATCCTCGCCTCGGCGATCGCGCCATGGGCGCCGCTGGTGGGAGCTGCCGTGCTGACCGTGGTGTTCGTGGGGGCTTTCGCCCTGCACCCCAGCGGACGGCACGTCTCGCAGGATCGGGATGCGGATGGCAAGGCGCCGTCGACCGTCTCCGAGCTGTTCCGGCCCCAGTTGCTGATCGTGGTCGTCGGCATCCTCGGTGTCGGGATCTTCTTCGGAACGATGCTCACCTCGCTCACCTCGTTCATGGCCGACCGCGGTGCATCAGAGCAGGCCGGCCTCCTCTACGGCGTCATGGGTGTCGGCTCCGCGATTCTCGCGCTCGGTGTCGCGTGGCTTCCCGCCGCGTTCTCGATGCGTGCGCGGTGGCTCGTCTTCTCGGGCATCCTGCTGGCGGGAACACTCCTGCTCGGTTTCGTCGACACGCCGGGAACCATGATGGTGGCGCTCGCGATCATGGGCATCGGCATCGGCCCCACACTCGTCACGCAGTACAGCTTCGGCGCCGCTCGCAGCCCGCGCGGGCGCTCGGCCACCGTCATGACCATGTTGGGCTCCGGCGTCGTGGTCGGGCAGTCGATCGGTGCTGCCTTCGCGGGCGAGATCGCGGAGAGCGTCGGGACTCCGGCTGCGCTCCTGCTGCCGATGGTCGCCGCCTTCATCGCGTTCGCCGCGGGAGTCGCGAACTGGATGCTCAGCGGTGAGAAGCGTCGAGCGGCTCCCGTCAAGCCCTGACGAACGATCCGCGGAAATCGAGGTTCCTCGATAGCCTGGAGGAAACCCCCGGGAGGAGCCCTCGTGGCCGCAGCAGATTTCGTCGTCGTCGCCAACCGCCTGCCCGTGGACCGCGTGGCGGGCCCCGATGGCGAGGAGTCCTGGCGCACATCCCCCGGCGGCCTCGTCGCCGCCCTCGAGCCGATGATGCGCAGCGTGCACGGCGCCTGGGTCGGCTGGCCCGGTCAGGCTGACGTGGAGCTCGCGCCCTTCGAGGCCGACGGCATCGATCTCATCCCGGTCGCCCTGAGCGCCCAAGAGGTCGCCGAGTACTACGAGGGCTTCGCGAACGACACCATCTGGCCCCTCTACCACGATGTCATCGCGCCGCCGCAGTACCACCGCGAGTGGTGGGACGCCTACGTCACCGTGAATCGCCGGTTCGCCGAAGCGGCGGCGGCTGCTGCGGCGCCGGAGGGCACGGTCTGGGTGCACGACTACCAGCTGCAGCTCGTGCCGCAGATGGTGCGTGAGCTGCGCCCCGACGTCACGATCGGGTACTTCCACCACATCCCGTTCCCTGCGCACGGTTTGTACGCGCAGCTGCCATGGCGGGATCAGGTGCTGCGCGGCCTGCTCGGCGCCGATGTGATCGGCTTCCAGCGCGCGCAGGATGCCACGTACTTCCTCACGGCCGTCCGCCGCCGACTGCGCTACGAGGTCAAGGGTCCGCATGTCGCCGTGCCAGAGGGGGAGGGCGAGGGCACGCGCACCGCGATGGCGCGGGCGTTCCCCATCTCCATCGACACCACCCCCTACCTCGAGCTCGCCGCCCGCGAGGACGTGCGTGCGAGGGCGGCGGAGATCCGCGCGAGCCTCGGCAATCCGAAGCGCATCCTGCTCGGGGTCGACCGCCTCGACTACACCAAGGGCATCCGCCACCGCATCAAGGCGTACGGTGAGCTCCTCGCCGAGGGTCGACTCAAGGTCGAGGATGTGACTCTCGTGCAGGTCGCCAGCCCCAGTCGCGAGCGTGTGGACGCCTATGTGCACCTGCGTGACGAGATCGAGCTCGCCGTCAGCCGCATCAACGGCGACACCGACACCATGGGCCACTCCGCGATCCGTTACCTCCACCAGGGGTATCCGCGCGAGGAGATGGTCGCGCTGTATCTGGCCGCGGACGTGATGCTCGTCACCGCTCTGCGCGATGGCATGAACCTGGTCGCCAAGGAGTACGTCGCCACCCGTGTCGACGACCGCGGCGTGCTCGTGCTGAGCGAGTTCACGGGCGCGGCGGATGAGCTGCGCCAGGCCGTCCGGGTCAACCCGCACGACATCGAGGGGCTCAAGGACGCGATCATGACGGCGGTGGAGATGCCGCCCGCCGAGCAGGGTCGCCGCATGCGGTCGCTTCGTCGACGTGTGCTCGACAACGACGTGAACGCCTGGTCGTCGTCGTTCCTGAAGGCCCTCTCCGAGGTACGCGGTCGCTGAGCACCCGCGATACCGAACCCGAGCCCACGAGCACGACCCCTGTGATTGGAGCATCCATGACGCGCCCCTGGATCCCCGGAACCGCTGACGAAGACCTCAAGACCCTGGCCGCCACGCCGCGGCTGGTGGTCGCCCTCGACTTCGACGGCACAGCCTCTCCGCTGGTCGCCGACCCGATGGCGGCACGTGCGCTCCCCGAGGTCGCCGTTCAGGTCGACCGTCTTGCAGCGCTGCCCGACACGGTCGTCGCCTACGTCTCCGGACGCAGCATGCACGATCTGCGCGTCATCACCGAGCACTCCGACGACTCCGTGATCGCCCTGGCAGGTTCGCACGGCGCCCAGTACTGGTTCCCTGGCGAAGGCGACGTCGACGCTCCGGGCGAGGCGACAGAAGACGGTGCGCGCGAAGAGCTCTGGGCGGCGGCCCAGCCGATCATCGACCGCTACGACGGTGCCGAGTTCGAGCCCAAGACCTTCGGCATGGGTGTGCACACCCGTCGCGCCGATGCCGAGACCGAGCAGCGCGTCTTCGCCGAGATCGACGCCCTCGTGGCCGCGCGCTTCCCGCACTGGAGACGGCGCTCCGGCCACCGGGTGCTCGAATTCTCCTCACGCAACGAGGGCAAGGATGCCGCGATGGCGGCCCTGCGCGACCGCTTCGATGCGACCGGCATCCTGTTCGCCGGCGATGACGTGACCGACGAGGACGCGATGCGCGTGCTGGGGCCCGGTGACCTCGGTGTGCGCGTGGGGCCGGGGGAGAGCGTGGCGACCCTGCGTGTGGACACTCCACAACAGATCGCCGAGCTTCTGGAGGCGTTGGCGGACGAACGCACCTCCGCGCGGCAATAGACTTCCGTCATGTCCTCGCATGATCCCGCCAGCAGCGCGCCCATCGACATCAAGCCCCGCAGCCGCGTCGTCACCGACGGCATCGAGGCCACGACCTCCCGCGGCATGCTCCGTGCCGTCGGCATGGGTGACGCCGACTGGGACAAGCCGCAGATCGGCATCGCCTCGAGTTGGAACGAGATCACTCCCTGCAACCTGAGCCTCGACCGGCTCGCGCAGGGCGCGAAGGAAGGTGTGCACTCGGGCGGCGGCTACCCGCTGCAGTTCGGCACCATCTCGGTCTCCGACGGCATCTCGATGGGCCACGAGGGGATGCACTTCTCGCTCGTGTCGCGCGAGGTCATCGCCGACTCGGTCGAGACCGTGATGATGGCAGAGCGCCTCGACGGCTCGGTGCTCCTGGCCGGGTGCGACAAGTCGATCCCCGGCATGCTCATGGCCAGCGCGCGCCTCGACCTGTCGAGTGTGTTCCTGTACGCCGGATCGATCGCTCCGGGCTGGGTCAAGCTCTCGGACGGCACCGAGAAGGACGTCACGATCATCGACTCGTTCGAGGCCGTGGGTGCGTGTCGCGCCGGCCTCATGAGCGAGGAGGACCTGAAGCGCATCGAGTGCGCCATCGCTCCGGGTGAGGGCGCGTGCGGCGGCATGTACACCGCCAACACCATGGCTTCGGTCGCAGAGGCCCTCGGCCTCAGCCTCCCGGGCTCGGCGGCTCCGCCCGCAGCGGACCGCCGTCGCGACTACTACGCCCACCGCTCGGGCGAGGCCGTCGTGAACCTGCTCCGTCAGGGCATCACGACCCGCGACATCCTCACCAAGGAGGCGTTCGAGAACGCGATCGCTCTCGCGATGGCCCTCGGCGGCTCCACGAACGTCGTCCTGCACCTGCTCGCGATCGCCCGCGAGGCCGAGGTCGAGCTGAGCCTGCACGACTTCAACCGCATCGGCGACAAGGTTCCGCACGTCGCCGACATGAAGCCGTTCGGCAAGTACGTCATGAACGACGTCGACCGTCACGGCGGCATCCCCGTGATCATGAAGGCGATGCTCGACGAGGGACTGCTGCACGGCGACGCGCTCACGGTCACGGGAAAGACGCTCGCCGAGAACCTCGCCGACCTCGACCCGCAGCCGATCGACGGCGAGGTCATCCACACGTTCGACAACCCGATCCACGCCACGGGCGGCCTCACGATCCTGCACGGCTCGCTCGCTCCCGAGGGCGCCGTCGTCAAGACCGCCGGCTTCGATGCGGCCGTCTTCGAGGGTCCCGCCCGCGTCTTCGAGCGCGAGCGTGCCGCGATGGACGCCGTCGCCGAGGGGGAGATCGAGCCCGGCACCGTCATCGTGATCCGCTACGAGGGCCCCAAGGGTGGACCGGGCATGCGCGAGATGCTCGCCATCACGGCGGCCATCAAGGGCGCTGGGCTCGGAAAAGATGTACTACTCTTGACTGACGGACGATTCTCAGGCGGCACAACCGGCCTGTGCATCGGCCACATAGCACCCGAAGCGGTGGACGCAGGTCCTATCGCCTTCGTGCGCGATGGTGATCTGATACGGGTCGATATCGCAGCTCGCTCTCTCGATCTACTCGTCGACGAGGCAGAGCTCGCCTCCCGCCGTTCTGGCTGGGAGCCGCTTCCCCCGCGCTACACCCGAGGCGTTCTTGCCAAGTACTCGCGCCTCGTGCGGTCCGCCGCCGAGGGCGCGACCACCGGCTGACCCGGACGCTCCGGCATCCGGCGTCCTCCACAGATCATCAGAAGGAAACTCATGACTGCTGATTCCGCCCCGGCCGTGCCGAGGCCGCCCGCCCGTCAATCCTCTGCGCCGGAGATCACCGGCGCGGAGGCCGTCGTCCGCTCGCTCGAGCTCCTCGGCGTGACCGACGTGTTCGGTCTTCCCGGCGGCGCGATCCTCCCGGTCTACGACCCGCTGATGGACGCTTCCGAGCTCCGCCACATCCTGGTGCGGCACGAGCAGGGCGCCGGTCACGCGGCCGAAGGCTACGCGTCGGCATCCGGCAAGGTGGGCGTGTGCATCGCCACCTCCGGCCCGGGTGCGACCAACCTCGTCACCGCGATCGCCGACGCCTACATGGACTCCGTCCCCATGCTCGCCATCACCGGCCAGGTGTTCTCGACGCTGATGGGGACGGACGCCTTCCAGGAGGCCGACATCGTGGGCATCACGATGCCGATCACGAAGCACTCTTTCCTGGTGAAGGATGCGTCCGAGATCCCCGGTGCGATCGCTGCGGCGTATGAGATCGCCGGTACCGGTCGTCCCGGTCCTGTGCTGGTCGACATCACGAAGGACGCGCAGCAGGCGACCGCCCCGTTCGTGTGGCCGCCCAAGATCGACCTCCCCGGCTACCGCCCGGTGACGAAGGCGCACGGCAAGCAGATCCAGGCCGCGGCGACGTTGCTCGCCGAGGCCAAGAAGCCGGTGCTGTACGTCGGCGGTGGCGTGATCCGCGGCAAGGCGTCGGCGGAGCTCCTCGAGCTCGCCGAGTCCACCGGCGCACCGGTCGTCACCACGCTGATGGCGCGCGGTGCGTTCCCCGACTCGCACCCGCAGCACCTCGGCATGCCGGGCATGCACGGCACGGTTCCCGCGGTGCTGGCGCTGCAGGAGGCCGACCTGCTCGTGTCGCTCGGCGCCCGGTTCGACGACCGCGTCACGGGCAAGGCGGCACTGTTCGCGCCGAACGCGAAAGTCGTCCACGTCGACATCGATCCGGCGGAGATCTCCAAGATCCGCACGGCCGATGTGCCGATCGTCGGCGATGTGCGCGACGTCCTCACCGATCTCGATGCAGCCTTCCGGGGAGCGACTGCAGGCACCAAGCCCGACATCGAGGAGTGGTGGTCGTACCTCGACGGTCTGCGCACCGAGTTCCCGCTCGGCTACGCGCCGACGACGGACGGCCTCCTCGCCCCGCAGTACGTGATCCAGCGGATCGGCGAGCTCACCGGCCCCGAGGGCATCTTCGCCTCGGGCGTCGGCCAGCACCAGATGTGGGCGGCGCAGTTCATCAAGTACGAGCGTCCGAACGCCTGGTTGAACTCCGGTGGCGCCGGCACGATGGGCTACTCGGTTCCCGCCGCGATGGGTGCCAAGGTGGCGCAGCCCGAGCGTCCGGTCTGGGCGATCGACGGCGACGGCTGCTTCCAGATGACCAATCAGGAGCTCGCGACCTGCACGATCAACAACATCCCGATCAAGGTCGCGATCATCAACAACTCTTCGCTGGGCATGGTGCGGCAGTGGCAGACGCTGTTCTACGACGGCCGTCACTCCAACACCGACCTCAACACCGGTCACGGCACGATCCGCATCCCCGACTTCGTCAAGCTCGCCGAGGCCTACGGCTGCCTCGCGATCCGCGTGGAGAAGGAGGAGGAGGTCGACGCCGCCATCCAGCTCGCGCTTGAGACGAACGACCGCCCCGTGGTGATCGACTTCGTCGTGAGCGCCGACTCCATGGTGTGGCCGATGGTGCCGCAGGGAGTCAGCAACAGCTATGTCCAGTACGCCCGCGAGCACGCGCCCGCATTCGACGAGGAGGACTGATCCATGTCGACCCACGTGCTGAGCCTGCTGGTGGAGAACACCCCCGGCCTGCTGACCCGTGTCGCGGGGCTCTTCGCCCGCCGCGGCTTCAACATCGACTCCCTCGCCGTCGGCGTGACGGAGGTGCCGGGGATCTCCCGCATCACCGTCGTCGTCGACGTCGATGAACTCCCGCTTGAGCAGGTCACCAAGCAGCTCAACAAGCTGATCAACGTGATCAAGATCGTCGAGCTCGACTTTGCCACGTCGGTGCAGCGCGAGCACATGCTCGTGAAGGTGCGCACCGACAACGCCACGCGCTCGAACGTGATCGAGGTCGTGAACCTCTTCCGCGCCTCGGTGGTCGACTACGCCTCCGACGCCCTCGTGATCGAGGTGACCGGCGACAAGGGCAAGGTCGACGCCATGCTGCGCGCGCTCGAGCCCTTCGGGATCAAGGAGATCGCACAGTCCGGTCTTCTCGCGATCGGCCGTGGCGGCAAGAGCATCACCGAGCGCGTCCTGCGCGGCTGACCAACCTGAGTACCGAGTTTTCGCCGCTCATCGAGCACGCGAAGCCAGACGAAACGCAAAGAACAAGGAGAAACACAAAGTGAGCACCGAGATCTTCTACGACGCCGATGCAGACCTGTCCCTGATCCAGGGCAAGAAGGTCGCGATCGTCGGCTACGGCTCGCAGGGCCACGCCCACGCGCAGAACCTGCGCGACTCGGGTGTCGAGGTCGCGATCGCCCTCAAGGAGGGCTCCAAGTCGGCCGCCAAGGCCGAGGAGGCCGGCTTCCCGGTGAAGACCGTCGCCGAAGCCACCGAGTGGGCCGACGTCATCATGATCCTCGCGCCGGACCAGCACCAGCGCACGATCTACAGCGAGTCGATCGCGCCGAACCTCACGGCCGGCAAGACGCTCGCCTTCGCGCACGGCTTCAACATCCGCTTCGGCTACATCGACGCTCCCGAGGGCGTCGACGTGATCCTGGTCGCCCCGAAGGCGCCCGGCCACACGGTCCGTCGCGAGTTCGTCGCCGGCCGCGGCATCCCCGACATCATCGCCGTCGAGCGCGACGCATCGGGCAAGGCCTGGGACCTGGCGCTCTCCTACGCGAAGGCCATCGGTGGCACCCGCGCCGGTGTCATCAAGACCACCTTCACCGAAGAGACCGAGACCGACCTGTTCGGTGAGCAGGCCGTGCTGTGCGGTGGCGTGAGCCACCTGGTGCAGGCCGGCTTCGAGACGCTGACCGAGGCGGGATACCAGCCGCAGATCGCGTACTTCGAGGTTCTGCACGAGCTCAAGCTGATCGTCGACCTGATGTGGGAGGGCGGCATCGCCAAGCAGCGCTGGTCGATCTCCGACACCGCCGAGTTCGGCGACTACGTGTCGGGTCCGCGCGTCATCGACGAGCGCGTCAAGGAGAGCATGAAGGGTGTGCTGGCCGACATCCAGTCCGGTGCCTTCGCGAAGCGCTTCATCGACGACCAGGACAACGGTGCCGAGGAGTTCCTGGCGCTGCGCGCCAAGGAGGAGCAGCACCCGATCGAGGTCACCGGCAAGGAGCTGCGTTCGCTCTTCGCATGGAAGCAGCAGGACGAGGACTACGTCGACGGCAGCGCTGCTCGCTGATTCGATTCTCGAAAGAACGGGCGTCCCCTCGGGGGCGCCCGTTCTTTGTTTTCCGATGAAGCCCAAGGCGTAAACATCCGATGTCTATGCCAGGATGGGAGACATGCGACAGGAATGGTTTGACCGGGCCCGGTTCGGCATGTTCGTCCACTTCGGCCTCTACAGCGGCGCCGCAAGGCACGAGTGGGTCCAGAACTACGAACGCCTCACCGACGAGGACTACCGGCAGTACTTCGAGCACTTCGACCCGGATCTCTTCGACGCCGCGGCCCTCGCCCGCACGGCGAAGGAGACGGGCATGGGATACGTGGTGCTCACCACGAAGCACCACGACGGCTTCTGCCTCTGGGACTCGAAGCTGACCGACTACACGTCGGTCGCGAACACCGGACGCGACCTCGTGCGCGAGTACGTGGAGGCGCTGCGGGCCGAGGGGCTCAAGGTCGGGCTCTACCACTCGGTCATCGACTGGCATCACCCCGATTTCACCGTGGATTGGAACCACCCGCGGCGCGATGACGAGGGCGCCGCCGAACTCAACATCGGGCGCGACATGGCCGCGTACCGCGCCTACCTCCACGGGCAGGTGCGCGAGCTCCTCACGGACTACGGCGACATCGACTACCTCTTCTTCGACTTCACATACCCCGAGGAGAAGGACGGCTGGGCGGGCAAGGGGCCCGACGACTGGGACGCCACCGCGCTGCTCGCGCTGTGCCGGGAGCTGCAGCCGAACATGTTGGTGAACGATCGTCTGGGCATTCCGGCCGACTTCGTCACCCCCGAGCAGTACCAGCCGACCTCGCCGATCATGCGTGACGGCGTGCCGCTGATCTGGGAGGCCTGCCAGACGCTCAACGGGTCGTGGGGCTATCACCGCGACAACACCGACCAGAAGTCCCCCGCCATGCTCGTGCAGATGCTGGTCGACTCGGTCTCGATGGGGGGCAACATGCTGTTGAACATCGGCCCGGACGGACGTGGGGCGATCGCGCCCCGCGATGCGCACACGCTGGGGGAGATCGGTGAGTGGATGCGCCTGCACCGTGGCGCCGTGATCGGCGCCGGGCATGCGGCATTCACTCCGCCGCGCGAGGGCGTGTACACGCGCAGTGGGAACCGCCTCTACCTGAGCCTGTTCAGCTGGCCGATGGGCTTCGTGCATCTTCCGGAGCTCGCCGGCAAGATCTCCTACGCACGGCTGCTCAACGACGGTTCCTGGCTCGAGACGAGCGTGTCCGATCCCGAGCGCGAGGCGGAGCTGATGACGCCGGCCGGCGAGGCGGAGGGAACTCTGACCGTGCACCTTCCGGTGCGTCGCCCTGACGTGCTGGTGCCCGTGATCGAGCTGACCCTGATCGGGGAGTGACCTGTCCGTGGCGGCGGCTCAGGCCGTCGCCACGGGAAGATCCATGCCCTCCAGCGCGAGGCGAGCGGCGCCATGCAGGATGGCATCTGCGCCCGTGGTCGCCGACTCGATCCGCAGACGCTGGGTCGCCAGCGGGTGGCACGCCTCGTACACCCGGCTGCGGACGGCGGCGATGAACGGCTCTGAGGCGCTCATGCTGCCCGTGAGGAACACCGCGTGCGGATTGAAGAAGTTCACGACGCCGGACAGCGCCTGTCCGAGGTGAGTGCCGGCGGTGCGCACCAGAGTGGTGGCCAGCGGATCGGCGTCGCGGGCGAGGCTCAGGACGTCTGTCGTCGTGTGCACGGAGTCGCTGCCGCGCTCGCGCATCTGCCGCACGAGGCTCGCGCCGCTGGCCACGGTCTCCAGGCAGCCGGTGTTGCCGCACGAGCAGGGGATGTCGCCACTGCCGTCGATGCGTGTGTGGGTGATGTCACCCGCGGCTGAGGTGGCTCCCCGGTGCACCCGTCCGTCGACGATGATGCCGCTGCCGATCGCGGTGCCGGCCTTGACGGTGATGCTGTGTCCCGTGTGTCCGAAGCGCTCACGGTGCTCGCCGAGAGCTGCGAGGTTGGCGTCGTTGTCGACCGCCACGGGGACGCCGTAGCGGGTCGAGAGGTGCTCGCCGACGCGGAACCCGGGCCAGCCGGGCATGCGTGAGGGCTGGTCGACCGATCCGGTCGCGATGTCGACGGGGCCCGGGAGGCTGATGCCGATCGCATGGACCCTGCCCGTGCTCGTGAGGCGGTCGAACACGACGGCGAGACGATCGAGCGTGGCCTCTGGCCCCTCGGTCACGTCGACGGCGATCGACTCGCTGTCCAGCAGTGCGCCGCTGAGGGAGTGCCTGCCGATGCGGGCGTGCCCGCCGCCGAGGTCGGCAGAGAGCACGAAGCCGTCTGCGGCGATCTGCAGCACCCGGGGCCGTCGACCACCGCGAGATGTGCCGTCTCCGGCTTCCCGGAGCACTCCGGCATCGAGCAGGGACTGCACGCGGAGCCCGACCGTCGATGCGGCCACGCCCAGCAGGGCGGCCAGCTCTGTGCGCGAGCGCGCCTCGCCGCGGGCGACGAGGTCGAGGATCCGCCGCGTGTGCGGATCGTCGACGGTGGTGTCTGCGGAGTTGGTCATGGGAGCACTTTCCTGTCGGAGCATCGTCAGCGTAGCGGGGGATCGTCGTGTTTCCCGGGAGTTACGAATTATCAAGGTCCGATAAACATCGGATGTTCAGCTTGCGGCCCCTTGCGAAGTATGAAACGGTAACTTCATACGAAATCCTACTAGGTTAATTCGAACCTCGAAATAACCAGTTCCCTTCCAGGAGGCATTCAATGAAGAAGTTGCGTGTAGGGGCTGTGGTCGCCGTCGCCGGCGTCGCAGTCGCGATGACCGGCTGCGCGAGCGGCAGCGGCACCGGTGGTTCCGCCGACGGCGACACCATCGTGGTCGACATGTGGGCGGGTAGCGAGTCCGACGTGGATGCCCTCGAGGCGCAGGTCGCGTTCGCGCAGGAGCAGAACCCCGATATCAAGATCAAGCTGCAGACATCGCCGTGGAGCGACTTCTTCACGAAGCTGACCACGAACATGGCCAGCGGCAACATGGCCTGCGTCACCGGCATGAGCGGTGCGCAGCTCGGCGGCTACACGGGCGGCTTCCGCGAGCTGAGCGACGCCGACCTCAAGACGGCCGGTATCGACTGGGCGGACTTCAACCCGAGTGCCGACGGCATCCTCAGCTTCGAGGGCAAGGTCTACGGCGTGCCCTTCGACGTGGCCACCATGCTTGTCTACTACAACCAGGACATGCTGACCGCGGCCGGCGCACCCACCCCGGAGATCGGCTGGACGTTCGACGACTTCGACAGCATCGCCGCCGCCGCGACGAAGGACGGCAAGTACGGCTTCGGTATGGGCATGGGGGGCTACCAGTGGATGTCGATGCCCATCGCGTACTCCGCGACGCAGCCGGCGTCCGAGGACGGGTCGCTGCACATCGACGAGAAGGCCTTCGTCGACGCGTCGACCTGGTACGCCGAGCTCGTCACCGAGAAGAAGGTCGCTGCACCCGTGGCATCCGCCTCCGACACCGGATGGGGCGAGAACCAGTACACGGGCGCCAACGCGGCGATGGCTGTGGACGGCACGTGGAACGCCGTGAGCTACCTCGACAACGAGTCCGGCTTCGCGGCCGGCATGGTCCCGCTGCCCGCCGGCGCGAACGGCAACCCCGGCCCGATCCTCGGCTCGGGCTATGGCATCTCGGCCAACTGCAAGAACCCCGAGGCCGCGCTCAAGGTCATGGGCTCGCTGCTCGGTGAGGACGCACAGGACTACATCGCGTCGTCCGGCCGTTCCTACCCCGCGCGCACGTCGTCGCAGCCGCTGTACTTCGAGTCGATCGACGAGCAGTACCGCGACCAGGTCCAGTCCGTCTTCGAGGCGGCCTTCGGCGACACGGTCCCGCTGTACATGACGAAGAACTGGCAGAAGCTCGACAGCTACATCCAGCCGAACCTGGTCAGCGTCTACAACGGCCAGATGACGATGGAAGAGCTGCTCTCGAACGCGCAGGCGCAGTTCGGCGAGTGACCCGGCTCCGGCCACCGCAGCAGCAATGCAGTAACAGAGAAAGAAACTGAGATGACGATCACGACGAGACGTCGACGATCGCTCGCCAAGGTGGAGGCCGGTCAGGCGCTGGGATTCGCAAGCCCAGCCCTGATCGGGCTCGCCCTGTTCACGATCGTGCCCGTCGGGCTCTCGATCGTGATGAGCGTCTTCGACTGGCCGACCTTCGGCGAGCGGACCTTCAACGGGGTGGACAACTACGTCAAGCTGTTCACCAGCAGCCCCGACTTCTGGCCGGCGCTGCGCAACTCGGCGGTGTACACACTGCTCTACGTGCCGCTGAGCGTCGCTCTCTCGCTCGTGCTCGCTCTCGGCCTCGGTTCGCGCATCCGCGGACGAGGCGCCCTGCGCGTGCTCTTCTTCATCCCCGTGGTGACTCCCATGGTCGCCAACGTGCTGGTGTGGAAGATGATGCTGCAGCCGCAGGGACTGTTCAACGGTCTCTCGCAGACCTGGTTCGGCATCGAGCTGCCGAACTTCCTCGCAGACCCGTCGTGGGCCATGATCATGGTCGTCGTGATGAGCGTCTGGCAGGGGCTCGGCTACAACATGCTGATCTTCTCGGCCGCTCTCGAGCAGCTTCCCGAGAGCGTGCTCGAGGCGGCCAGCATCGACGGCGCCAGAGGGTTCCGACGGGTGTGGAGCATCATCATCCCGATGATCTCGCCGTCGATCTTCTTCGCAACGATCATGACGATGATCACGTCCCTGCAGGTGTTCGTGCAGCCGCAGATGCTCACCGGTGGTGGTCCTGGTAACGCCACCAAGCCCCTGGTCATGTACATCTGGGAGCAGGGATTCACCTTCGGCGACCTCGGCCTCGCCGCCGCAGCCGCCTGGATCCTCTTCGCGATCATCATCGCGATCACCGGGCTCCAGTTCGCAGCGCAGAAGAAGTGGGTGCACTATGAGCACTGAGACCCTCGTCCGGCCCACCGGCCGCGCCGGCCGCACCGAACGCGAGCGGGCTCGCGGCGCGGCGACGACCCCCGGCGCCCGCGCCCGGCTCATCCTCGCCCACGTCGGGATCTACGTCGCGGCGCTGATCTTCATCTCCCCACTGATCTACGCGTTCTTCTCGGCGCTCAAGCCGAACGCCGAGATGTTCTCGATGCCGCCGACGCTGGTCGGCTCGGAGCTGCGGTGGAGCAACTTCGTCGACGTGTTCGCCTACGGACCGTTCCTGACCTACATCATGAACTCCTTCATCGTCGCGATCGGCGGAACGCTGGTCGTGCTGGTCGTCTCGACCACGGCCGGATACGCCTTCGGGCGTCTGCGGTGGAAGGGGCGCGACGCCGTCTTCGTCCTGTTCCTGGCCACCCTCATGGTGCCGGCCGAGGTACTCGTCATCCCCATGTTCCAGGTGATGCAGTGGTTCAACTGGGTCGACACGTACCAGGCGCTGATCCTGCCCTTCGCCTTCGGCGCCTTCGGCACCTTCCTGATGCGGCAGTTCTTCCGCGGCATTCCGTACGAGCTCGAAGAGGCCGCCCGCGTCGACGGCGCAGGCCCCGTGCGCTCGTTCCTGCAGATCATCCTGCCGCTGTCGAAATCGGCCGTCGCCGTCCTCGCTGTGTTCACATTCCTCTCGTTCTGGAACAGCTACCTGTGGCCGCTGATCGTGACGGTCGACTACAACGCGCACGGCACGCTCCCGGTGGGACTCGCGAGCTTCGCAGGACTCACCGGCACCCGGTGGGACCTGCAGATGGCTGCGGCCATCATCTCGATGGTCCCGACCACGATCCTCGTGATCGTTCTGCAGAAGCACCTGGTCAAGGGCATCGCGATGGCAGGACTGGGCGGGCGCTGAGCATGATCGGTCAGGAACACGGGACCACCATGCCCATCGCCCCTTCTTCCACCCGCGGTGCGGGCCTGGTCGGGATCGACATCGGCGGCACCAAGATCGCCGCACTCCTGGTGAGCGCCGACGGCACCGTCCTCGCCCGGGGCAGTGTGCCTGCGCCGGCCGCCCTCGGCGGCGGTGCGATGGCCGATGCAGCCGCCGATCTCGTGAGGGAACTCGCGGCGCAGGCCGAGGTGTCGCTGGCCGCGGCCGGCGTCGGCGCGGCCGGCGTCATCGACCACGAGACCGGCACCATCCGCGCCGCATCGGCGACCTTCGTCGGCTGGGCGGGATTCCCACTGGCCGACGAGCTGGAGCAGCGTCTCGGAGTTCCGGTCCGCGTCGAGAACGATGTGAACGCGTTCCTTCTCGGCGAGGCGGCGGCCGACGGCAGGACCGATCGCGACGTGCTCGGCGTCATGCTCGGCACGGGCGTCGGCGGTGCACTCATCATCGATGGAGATCTCCACCACGGTCCGCACGGCGCGGCGGGGGAGATCGGGCACACCCCCGGCTACAGCGAGCTGGTGTGCACCTGCGGCCAGATCGGTCACCTGGAGACCCTGGCCTCCGGCACGTCGATCGCGCTCCGCTATCAGGAGCGCACGTCCGCTCCCGTGCGCGACGCGCGAGAGGTCGCCGACCGTGCCCGTGGCGGCGACGCCGAGGCGATCGCGGTGTTCGATGCCGCCGGGCGCGCCCTCGCCCTCGCGTGCGCCAGCGCGGCGACGATCCTCGACCTGCCCTGCGCGATCGTCGGCGGCGGAGTCACCGCGGCCTGGGATCTGCTCGAGCCGTCCATCCTGCGCACACTCGACACGGATTCTCCGGTGTCGGGCATTCCGCTGCGCATCATCCCCGCCGTCCTCGGCTCCGATGCGGTCGCGCTGGGCGCGATCGAGACCGCTCGCCGCGCGCTCGTGCCGGCGGGAGCACACTGAGTCCGAACCTCTCGGTCAGGCCCCGCCGTCCGACCCGCACCGACAAGGAGCACATCACGTGACCGCACGTCCCGAAGCCCACGAGATCTGGATGGGCCCTCTTCCCGCCATCGCCGACGGCGGGCTGTCGAAGCCCCGCATCGGCATCGCCGGAATCTCAATCGAGTCGAGCACGTTCTCCCCGCACATCTCCGGCGACGAGGCCTTCACGGTCCGTACGGGGGAGACGCTGCGCGGGTACTACCCGTTCCTGGACGACGGACGCGAACTCGCCGTGGCTGCGGAGTGGGTGCCGCTCACGCATGGTCGCTCGCTGCCGGGCGGTGCCGTGGCGCCGGAGACCTACCGGCGGATGAAGGACGCGATCGTCGCCGGTATCCGCGAGCACGGCCCCTTCGACGGGTTCTTCTTCGACATCCACGGAGCGATGAGCGTCGTCGGCATGGACGACGCCGAGGGCGACCTCGCCCTCGCTGTGCGCTCGGCTCTCGGCCCCGACACGCTGGTGTCGACGTCGATGGACCTGCACGGCAACGTCTCGGAGGTGCTGCGCGACGCGGTCGATCTGCTGACCTGCTATCGGATGGCGCCCCACGAGGACTGGATGAACACCAAGGAGCGCGCCGTGTGGAACCTGCTCGCGCGACTGCGGGGTCCGCACGGCGCCGACCCGCTGCGTCGTCGTCCGTTCTCCGCATGGGTGCCCGTTCCGGTGCTGCTACCGGGGGAGAAGACGAGCACCCGGCTGGAGCCGGCGCGCAGCATCTACGCCCAGCTTCCCGAGATCGAGGCGCTCCCCGGCGTCGTCGACGCCTCCGTGTGGATCGGCTATGCCTGGGCGGACGAGCCGCGCTGTCAGGCGTACGTGGTGGTCACCGGCGACGACGAGGAGCTGATCGCCCGTGAGGCCGAGCGTGTGGCGCGGATGTTCTGGGACGCCCGTGAGGACTTCGTCTTCGTGGCCGAGACCGGATCCCTCGATGAGGCGCTCGAGAAGGCGCTCGCACCGGGAGCGCCGCATCCCTACCTGATCTCCGACTCGGGGGACAACCCGACAGCGGGCGGTGCCGGTGACGTGACCTGGACGCTCGCGCACCTGCTGCAGCGTGCGCAGCTCACCGACGGCAGCCACACGACCCTGGTCGCCTCGATCTTCGACCGCGAGGCCGTCGCACGGGCGGTCGCCGCCGGGATCGGCGCCACCGTCACCCTCGACGCCGGTGCAGGGGTCGACGCGGGCCCGCACGGGCCTGTGACGATCACCGGGACCGTGTTCTCCATCACCGACGGCGACCCGGATGCGGGCACGCAGGTCGTGATCGCGGTGGGCGGGTTGCACGCCATCATCACCGAGCGTCGCAAGCCGTTCCATCACCTCTCGGACTTCCGGATGCTGGGGCTGGAGCCCACCACCGCCGACATCGTCGTGGTGAAGATCGGCTATCTGGAACCCGAGCTGTACGAGCTCGCCGAGGGCTGGACCCTCGCACTGACACCCGGCGGCGTCGACCAGGACCTCCTGCGTCTGGGTCACCACCGCCTGCAGCCGGGCGTCTTCCCGTTCGAGACGGACGGGAATCCCGATCTGAAAGCGGTGGTCGTCCGCCGCGGAGTCTCCGAGGAGCAGAACGCATGATGAACTTCGAGAAGCGCACCGGTCCGGACTTCGGAGCCGACGCTCCGGTGTACCCGGCCCAGGATGTGCCCGAGTGGTACCGCGACGCGAAGCTCGGCTTCTTCGTGCACTGGGGGCTCTACTCCGTGCCGGCATGGGCGGTGCAGCACGGCGAAGGCGTGAACATCCCGACCGAGGATGCCTACGCCTGGCACCAGTATGCCGAGTGGTACGGGAACACCGTGCGGATCGCGGGGAGCCCCACCTGGGAGCGTCATCAGCAGTTGTTCGGCCCGGGGACCTCCTACGAGGACCTCGCGGATCAGTGGGACGCCTCGGCCTTCGACGCGGACGCCTTCGTGGGCGAACTGGTCGGAGCGGGGGCGAAGTACATCGTCCCCACCACGAAGCACCACGAGGGTTTCTGCTTGTGGGACACGGCGACGACCGGCTTCAACGCGGCCGCTCGCGGTCCGCGCCGCGATCTGATCGCCGAGTTCCATGACGCCACCCGGCGGGCGGGGGCGAAGTTCGGCGTGTACTACTCGGGTGCGCTCGATTGGCACGTGAGCGACTTCCCGCCGATCGAGTCGGACACCGACCTCTTCCGCTTCCGCCGCAACGACGAGCACTTCGCGCGCTACTCGGCCGCGCAACTCGACGAACTCGTCTCGCGCTTCTCGCCGGACATCCTGTGGAACGACATCGAGTGGCCCGACGGCGGAAAGGGGCGAGACGAATACGCGGTGGCGGCCCTGATGGAGCGCTACTTCGCCGCGGTGCCGGACGGCGTCGTCAACGACCGCTGGGGTGTGCCGTACCACGGCTTCCTCACCCGCGAGTACACGGACATCCCCGAGATCATCTCGCAGCCGTGGGAGTCGACGCGCGGCCTCGGCTTCTCGTTCGGCTTCAACCAGGCCGAGGACGAGCGGCACTCGCTGTCGGGCGCTGCCCTGATCCGCCTGCTCGTCGACGTCGTGGCGAAGAACGGCAACCTGCTGATCAACGTGGGCCCAGCGGCCGACGGCTCGATCCCCGAGCTGCAGCGTCGCGCGATGCGCGAGCTGGGCGCGTGGCTGGAGGCGAACGGCGACGCGATCTACGGCACGCGTCCGTGGATCCGCATGGGGGAGCGCACCGGCTCCCCGCGTCGATACACGACCACGGGAGCGACCGTGCACGTGCACGCCCTCGACCCGAGTACCGGCACGCTCGAGCTGCCCGAGGAGCTCCTGGGTTCCGACCTGCGCTGGACCGACGGCAGCATGGTCGAGAGGCAGGGGCACGACCAGACGGTCGCGGTGATCCCGGCCGGGCTGCGCGAGGAGGCTGTCGCGGTCCTGTCCGCAGGCTGAGACGGATCGGACCGCGACGAGGCGAGGGCCCTCCCGAAGAGGATTCGGGAGGGCCCGCGCTGTGTCCACCGGCGCTCAGGGGCGGGTGAGCTCCTCGAGCACCTCGATCACGTGGCGGTACGGCCGGCCGGTCGCGCGGGTCATGCCGATCTCGCAGGTGCGGTTGGCCGAGACGAACGCATCGAAGCCGCCGCGTGCGCTCTCGGCCTCGGCGATCTCCGCGGACTCCTGGGCTGTCGCACTGGCGGTGAGTTCCGGATGCAGCATGCCGCGATCTCCCGCGAAGGCGCAGCAGCCCCAGCCCTCCGGGATGAACACGTCATCGGCGACGGCCCCGGCGATGGCCGTCAGCGCCCCTGTCGCTCCGAGCGCGGTCGTGGAGCAGGTCGGATGCACCGCGACGGTGGGGAGCTTCGCCGATACGCTCAGCCGGGGGAGCACCTCGCGGGCCACGAACGTCGTGGCATCCTCGATCCGAAGCCCGGCGTAGCGCGGGTTCTTCGCGACGGACTGGGTGAGCATCACGTCCAGACCCTCGGTGCACGACGCGGCGTCGCACACCACGGGGAGCTCGCCGTGGCGGCTGGCCTCCCAAAGGGAGTCGAGCACCCGCTCCGACATGAGCGCGTAGCCGTCGAGGTGGCCCTTCGACTTCCACGGCGTGCCGCAGCACAGGCCGCCGTTCTCCTCCGGGATCACGACGGGGATGCCTGCGCGGTCGAGCAGCGCGCGTAGCGCGTCCCGAGAGCCCTGGCCCTCGCCTTCCGCGCCGAACATGGTGCCGATGCAGGCGCTGAAGAAGACCGCCTGTGCGTCGGCCGGTGACACAGGGCGCGGTGGCTTCGAGCCGCCGTGGGGGAGCCCGCCGTCGTAGAGGGGCACGGTGTCGGCGCCGAGCACCGCCCGGCCGAGGTGCGTCACTGCGCGCACGAGCGGAGCGGGCAGCGCATCGGCGACGGTGAGTGCGACACCTCCGGCGCGG
Organism: Microbacterium sp. UCD-TDU; assembly: GCF_000340625.1. NCBI lineage: Bacteria > Bacillati > Actinomycetota > Actinomycetes > Micrococcales > Microbacteriaceae > Microbacterium > Microbacterium sp. UCD-TDU. Next base: position 714,439 of record NZ_KB454447.1, on the reverse strand, counting down.
GTGACCGTGCTCCAATGCTTCGCCGCGGTGCCCCACACGGCTCCCTCGAGCGCATTCGACTGTTCTGCCCTGAGCCGGCGCACGAGGTCACCGGTGTTGATGTCGACAGGGCACGCCACACCGCACATGCCGTCGACCGCGCAGGTCTGCACGCCGTCGTAGTCGTAGTCCTTCTGCAGATCGCGCAGCAGTTCGGTGTCGCCCTGCTCCTCGGCCCACGCCATGTCGCGGCGGATCACGATGCGCTGCCGCGGCGTGAGGGTGATGCTCTTGCTCGGACAGGTCGGCTCGCAGTAGCCGCATTCGACGCAGCGGTCGACTTCCTTCTCGACCGTCGGCACCCGCTTCAGGTCGTGCAGGTACGAATCGGGGTCATCGGAGAGGACCACTCCGGGGTTCAGGATGCGGTCGGGGTCGAGCAGATGCTTGATCTCCCACATCATGTCGGTGAGTTCGTCACCGTACTGGCGTCGCACGAACGGCGCCATGATGCGTCCGGTGCCGTGCTCGGCCTTCAGGGATCCCTGCTGGGAGAGCACGAGGTCGACCAGGTCGTCGGTGAAGCGCCGGTAGCGCGCGACGCTGTCGGGATCGTCGAAACGCTCGTTGAGCAGGAAGTGAATGTTGCCGTCCTTGGCGTGCCCGAAGATCACCGAGCCCTCGTAGCCGTGCGCGGCGAACAGCTCGATCAGCCGCTCGCAGGTGTGCAGAAGTCGTGGCACCGGCACCACGATGTCCTCCAGAAGCGCGGTCGTGCCGGAGGGACGCGCACCCGCCACAGCGGTGTAGAGGCCTTTTCGCACGTGCCACAGCGCGGCGCGCTCGCTCGCATCCGTGGTGAGGCGGGGTGCCACCGCCAGCGGCAGCGCCTCGAAGTGCGCCTGCGCCGCAGCGCTCGCCTCGACGAGGGCCTCCGCGTCGGCGGCGTGAACCTCCACCAGGAGAGCGGCGTGCCCGCGGACCTCGATCTCGGCGATGGCCGCCGGGACGTCGCTCAGCCCCTGCGCGACGCGCAGCGACGCGGCATCCATCAGCTCGATGGTGGCGAGACCGAGCCGGGTCAGGTCGGGAAGAGCGGTCATGGCCGCGGAGAGCGTCTCGAACACCAGCAGACCGGTGGCGATCGAGGGGCGCACCTCGATCGTGCGGAAACGGGCCTCGGCCACGAACGCGAGGGTGCCCTCGGATCCGATGATGAGGTGCTCGAGGATGCGCACCGGATCGTCGAAGTCGAGCAGTGCGTTCAGGCCGTAGCCCATGGTGTTCTTCATCGAGAACTGCTGGCGGAGGAACGCGACGTGCTCGGGCGAGGCGAGCAGACGTGCCCGCAGATCGAGAAGGCCGTCGGCGATCGCGGGCTCTGCCGCGCGCAGCACCTCGTTCGCATCCGGGCGACCCGTGTCGAGGATCGTCCCGCTCGGCAGCACGATCGTCATCGACTCGATGGTCTGGTACGAGTTCTCGGTGATGCCGCACGCCATGCCGCTGGAGTTGTTCGCGACGACTCCGCCGATCGTGCAGGCGATCTCGCTCGCCGGGTCGGGGCCGAGCTTGCGGCGATACCGCGTGAGCCTGGTGTTGACCTGGCGCACGGTCGCGCCGGGGCCGACGCGCACCATGGCACCGTCGTCTTCCACGCGGATGTCGCGGAAGTTGCTGCGTGTGTCGACGAGGATGTCGCCGCTCACGCTCTGCCCGGACAGGCTGGTACCCCCGGAGCGGAACGTCATGGTGCGTCCGGCGGCGCGGACGGCGCCGAAGGCGCGGGCGACGCCCTCGGCATCCGCGGGAGAGAGCACGGCATCGGGGATCAGCAGGTAGTGCGAGGCATCGTGAGCGCGGGCGAAGCGATCGATGGAGCGCGAGTGGACCTGCGTCGTGGAACCCAGCAGCGCGGGATCCAGCGGCTCGGCGAGGGGTGTCGTCACGGTGCTCCTCTGCTCCGTCGGAAGATTGTCAGACAAGTGTACCGACATGGTGCGGCTTCGATAGGCTGACCGGATGACCAGCACACCGGAGACACCGCTGGGAGTCGTCGGCGTCGTGGATGCGGTGACGGCCCAGCTGCGCGGTCGTATCCTCAGTGGGGAGATCCGTTCAGGAGATCCGCTCACGGAAGCCGCGGTGTCACAGTCGTTCGGCGTCGCCCGCCCGAGCGCGAAGGCGGCGATCGAGCAGCTCGTGGCAAGCGGGCTCCTGGTGCGTACTGCGCATCGGAGCGCGCGTGTTGTCGGGATCGATCCCGAGACCGTCCGCGACGTCTACCGCACCAGAACTCGCCTCGAGAGCGCCGCGCTTCGCGACCTCGCCGCGACCAGGACCGTTCCGCGTGCCGCGCTCGAGGCGAATGCGGAGATCCTCGCGATGCCCTCCGGTCCCGACCCGGCGACCGTGGATCCGGACCTGCGGTTCCACACCGCTCTCATCGATGCGCTCGACAGCGAGCGCACCGGGCGCATGTACCGCAGCGTCCTCGACGAGGTGCGGCTGTGCATGGCGCAGGTGCAGGGGCGTCGCCTTCTCGATGCCGCGGCCATCGCCGCACAGCATGCCGACATCCTCGCCGCCGTCGCGTCAGGAGACGGGGAGCGCGCTGCCGCCCTCCTCGATGCGCATCTGTCGTCGGCGGAGGAGCGGCTCGTGGAGGCGCTCGACGCGGACTAGCGTCGAGCCCTCGTCACTCGGCCGGTGCCTCCTCGACCACGATGGGCGCCTCGTCGGGGTCAGCCCACACCGGGGCGGGGAGCACCGTGTCGACCTGGCCGGCCTGGATCGCGCGCAGGGCCTCTGCGATCGCCTCGTCGTTCTCCGGCACCGGAAGATCGCACGCGCGCAGCTCGGAAGCGAACTGCAGGGTCAGGCGGATCTTCCCGGCCTCGACGGCCTGCGCGGTCGTTCCGGTGCGGATCTCGCTCCCGGTCTGGATGGCCGAGACCTCATCGCAGACGTGATAGACCTTGCCGCCGTCGACCCAGACGACCTCGTCCTTGCCCAGGAGCTGGATCACGGCGGACTGGTCGGCGGTGTACTGCTCGACGGAGGGCGGCGTGAAGTCGACGCCGATGAAGACGGCCAGCGCCGCGAGGACCACGCCGACGATTCCGGCGGTGGTCTTCTGGCCCTTGTCCATGTCCTTGTTGAGGAAGATCAGGATGACCAGAGGGAGGAACGCGACGACCGCGATGATCGCGCCGAGCTGGTTCTGCACGAAGAATCGCGTCTTGTCCGCCTTGCGCGCGGGGTCGAGGCGGTTCGCCTTCTTCCACAGCACCGAGCCGGTGATCGACAGGGCTGCGATCACGACGAGCAGCACGAGGAGGGCGATGAACGCCCACTGCGGGAACGTCGCGGTGACGCCCCGCTCCTCCAGCAGGCCGGTGTCGGGGTTGCGGAGGAGTTCGCCGTCTTCGCCGACGAACACGCGCTGACGCAGGAGCCAGAAGATGCCGACGCCCTCGCCGACGATCGCGATCGCCCAGAGGATGCCGGCGATCCAACGGAAACGCGTGGCCCTGGCCTTGGCTTCGGGAGTGGGGACCCAGCCGGCGGGCGGCTCTGCGGCTGCGCTCTTCGCGGACCGTGCGACGCCGGTGTCGGTGTTGTCGCTCTGGGCGTTCTCGCTCGCAGCCACGGTGTTCCCTTTCCCCTCCGGTGCCCGCCGTTCCGGCTCAAGGCAACCCCGATCCTAGTGGACCTGGTGTCCTACGCTGGGGACATGACTTCCGATTCCGACGACGCCCTCAACTGGGACGGCGACGAGGCCCCGACGCCGAAGGAGCGCGCTCTCCCGCACGGCTGGAACGCCGTCGGCAAGGGCAGCGACGACGTGGGAACGATCGAGGACGACGGCACCGTGACGCCTGCGCCTGTCGACGAGCCGGTCGGCTTGAGCACGCCGATGCTGCTCCTGGTCGGAGTGGTCGGCGGGGTGTACCTCCTCTACACGATCGGCTGGATCGTCGGCGGGCTGCGACTTCAGCCCCTGGCGTCGTTCCTCGTCTCCGACGTGATGTTCCTGCCGTGGTTCGTCCTCGCGATCGCCGCGCCCGCTCTGTGGTTCCTGGCGAGCTGGGTGCTCACGCGGGGGAGGGCGGCGTGGATCCGCGTCGCCGTGCTGCTCGCGGGAGTCGTGTTGCTCGTTCCCTGGCCCTTCGTCACCGTGGGGGTGATCGGATCATGACCACGTCGTCGACCGAAGCGCAGGTGTCTACGGGTTCTCCGCGCTGGCTCGTCGGGCTCGTCATCGGCCTGGCGGGACTCTTCTACGCCTACGCCGTCTGGAATGCCGTGGCGCATCTGATCACGATGGCGCAGACCGGACTGACCGGCGGCGGGTGGGCGACCCTGTTGTTCGGTGTCGCCTTCCCTGCCATCGTGTTCGCCTTCGCGTATGTGATCGGTCGGCGGCGGCGAGTGGGCGAGCTCGCGCTCGTCTTCCTCGCAGGACTCGGTGTGGTCGCGGTGTTCTGGATGAGTCTCATCGCGCTGAGCCTCACCATGCCCAGCGCCTGAGCCGCCTGTCCTGCCGCGTCACACGGCACGGAGGCCCGCGCCCGCTCCGGTAGAGTTGACGCGATCGCGCCCCCATGGTGTGCGGCGCATCGGCCCCTGCCGCGCTGCCCCGAAGGATCCACTGTGCCGAAGCCTGTCGTGCTTATCGCCGAAGTACTCTCTCCCGCCACGATCGACGCTCTCGGTCCCGATTTCGACGTCCGCGACGTCGACGGCACCGACCGGGAAGCTCTGTTCGCGGCGCTCGCGGACGCCGATGCCGTGCTGGTCCGCTCGGCGACCCGCATCGACGAGGAGGCGCTGACTCACGCGCCGAAGCTGAAGGTCGTCGCCCGCGCCGGCGTGGGCCTCGACAACGTCGACATCAAGGCCGCCACCGCCGCCGGTGTCATGGTGGTGAACGCGCCGACCTCGAACATCGTCTCGGCCGCCGAGCTCACGGTCGGCCACATCCTCAGCCTCGCTCGCCGTATTCCGGCCGCGCACGCCTCGCTGTCCGCCGGCGCGTGGAAGCGCAGCTCGTTCACCGGCGCCGAACTGTTCGAGAAGACCGTCGGCATCGTCGGCCTCGGCCGCATCGGTGCCCTCGTCGCCGCCCGACTCGCGGCGTTCGACATGCGCGTCGTCGCCTACGACCCCTACGTCACCTCGGCACGTGCCCAGCAGCTGGGCGTGCAGCTGCTCTCGCTCGACGAGCTCGTGGCCGAGTCGGACTTCCTGACCATCCACATGCCCAAGACGCCCGAGACGACGGGCATGATCGGTGCCGAGCAGTTCAAGGCCATGAAGCCGACCGCCTTCGTGGTCAACGTGGCGCGCGGTGGGCTCATCGACGAGGAGGCGCTGCACGCGGCTCTCGTCGCGGGCGAGATCGCGGGCGCCGGCCTCGACGTCTTCACCTCCGAGCCTCCGGCCGAGGGGGGCACCGCCCGCCCGCTCCTGGATCTTCCCAACGTCGTCGTCACCCCGCACCTCGGAGCCAGCACGGAAGAGGCGCAGGAGAAGGCGGGCGTCTCGGTCGCGAAGTCCGTGCGCCTCGCGCTCGGCGGCGATCTGGTGCCGGACGCGGTGAACGTCGCCGGCGGTGTGATCGATCCCTACGTGCGCCCCGGCATCTCGCTCGTGGAGAAGCTCGGACAGATCTTCGCAGCGCTCGCGACCTCGCCGCTCACCAGCCTCGACGTCGAGGTGCACGGTGAGCTGAACGACTACGACGTGAGCGTGCTGAAGCTCGCGGCGCTCAAGGGCGTCTTCACGAACATCGTCAGCGAGACCGTCTCGTACGTGAACGCTCCGCTGCTCGCCGAGCAGCGCGGCATCGCGGTGCGCCTGCTCAAGGACGATGTGAGCGACGAGTACCGCAACGTGATCACTCTGAGCGGTGCGCTCTCCGACGGCTCGCAGCTCGCGGTCTCCGGAACGCTGACCGGTCCGAAGCAGACCGAGAAGCTGGTCGGCATCAACGACCACACCCTCGAGCTGCCGATCGAGAAGAACCATGTCGTGATGCTCTACACCGACCGCCCGGGCATCGTGGCCGTCTACGGGCAGAAGTTCGGCGAAGCCGGCATCAACATCGCGGGCATGCAGATCGCCCGTCAGGCGGCCGGCGCGCAGGCGCTCAGCGTGCTGACGCTCGACTCGCCGGTGTCGGAGGAGCTGCTCGAAGACGTGAGCGCCGCGATCGACGCCGACCTCTTCCGCCAGATCGAGATCACCGAGGTCTGATCGGCGACAGACGAAGGAGGGCGGGAGCGCGATGCCCCCGCCCTCCTTCGCGTTTCGACGGGTTCAGGCCGTCGCCTTCAGCACCAGTGCGATCAGCTCGGCGAGTTCATCGCTGCGAGGGACCAGTCGCTCCGGTCCGTGCACATCGAGCGAGTTGTTGAAGTAGAGCCCGTCGCTGACGAGCATCACGAGATCGAGGCTCGCACTGTCGCGCACGTGCGGGCGAATCGTCTCCGCCCAGCGACGCCTCGTGTCGCGGAGCATGTCCGCCGCGGGGATCGAGCCGCCCTGGGCGAGGCGGGTCGCGGCGATCAGCACCCGATCGAGCGCGTCGTCCTCCATCACCGAGGTGCGCACGTAGTAAGCGACGGGGCCCTCGTCGGCTGCGGTCATGCGCTCGAGGTCGAGGGTCGTGAGGCGGTCCAGCCGCTCGACGAGCCCGGCCTCGAGCTCATCCTTCGAGCCGAAGTGGTAGAGCAATCCGCCCTTCGAGACGCCGGCCGCCTTTGCGGTGGCCTCGAGAGTGGCGGCACGCTCTCCCTCTTCGATGAGAATCGCTTCGAAGGCGTCGAGCACCTTCTCGCGGGCGAGGGGAGGTCGGGGCATCGTGGATCCTCTGCACAGGGGAAGGAAGGGAATTCTGTTACTATACCATCCGGACGGTTCACTAACCGTGCGATCACGATTCTGAGAGGTGTTCCATGACCCGTACTGCGTCGATCCCGACGACAGAGACGGATGCTCCCCGCGTCGGAGCCCGCGGCTGGGCGGCGCTCGTCGTCCTCATGCTGCCGGTGCTGCTGGTCTCGGTGGACAACACGGTGCTGAGCTTCGCGCTCCCCGAGATCTCCATCGCGCTCGCCCCCACGGGCGCGGAGCAGCTGTGGATCATCGACGTGTACCCCCTGGTGCTCGCCGGACTCCTCGTCACGATGGGCACGCTGGGCGACCGCTTCGGTCGACGCCGGATGCTGCTGATCGGAGCGACCGGCTTCGCCGCGGTCTCCGCCCTCGCGGCGTTCGCACCGACCGCCGGGCTGCTCATCGCCGCCCGCGCGCTCCTGGGCTTCTTCGGCGCCATGCTGATGCCGTCGACCCTCTCCCTCCTGCGATCGATCTTCCAGAACCGCGACCAGCGCCGCATGGCCATCGCGGTGTGGGCCTCGGCGTTCTCCGCCGGGTCGGCGCTGGGCCCGATCGTGGGCGGCGTCCTCCTCGAGCACTTCGCCTGGGGATCGGTCTTCCTGATCGCCGTTCCCGTGCTCATCCCGTTGCTCATCGCCGCGCCGCTGCTGGTCCCCGAGAGCCGTGACCCGAACCCGGGGCGGATCGACCTGGTCAGCATCGCGCTGTCGATGGCGACCATGATCCCGGTGGTCTACGCGATCAAGTCCCTGGCGGTGGACGGCCCCAGCCTCACCGCCGGTGCGTGGGCACTGCTCGGCTTCGGGATGGGCTACCTGTTCGTCCGTCGCCAGCTGCGGGTGAAGAGCCCGATGCTCGACATGGCGCTGTTCCGTCGCGGTTCGTTCTCCGGAGCGATCCTGGTGAACCTGCTCAGTGTCGTCGCACTCGTCGGCTTCCTCTACTTCGTGTCGCAGCACCTGCAGCTCGTCCTCGGGCTGTCACCGATGATGGCCGGTTTCGCGCTGGTCCCCGGCATGCTCGCGATGATCGTCGCCGGGCTCTCGGTCGTGCCGGTGTCGCGTCGGGTGCCTCCGCACATCGTCATCCCCGCCGGGCTGGCGTTCTCGGTGGCCGGATACCTCATCGTGGCGTTCACGACGCACGAGCACGGTGTCCTGCCGCTCGTGGTGGCGTTCGTGGTTCTCGGCATCGGCATCGGCGCGGCGGAGACGATCTCCAACGAGCTGATCCTGTCGAGTGCTCCCGCAGCCAAGGCGGGGGCGGCGAGTGCCGTATCCGAGACCGCGTACGAACTGGGCGCCGTGCTGGGCACGGCCGTCCTCGGCGGCATCATCACCGCCTTCTACCGCGGGGCGCTCGTGCTTCCGGAGGGGCTGCCGGCCGACGTCGCGCATGCGGCGAGCGAGACGCTCGCCGGTGCCTACACCGCCGCTCAGGAGCTGCCCGGTCAGCTCGGCACCGCGTTGTGGGATGCCGCGGCCGCAGCGTTCGGCTCCGGCGTGATGGTGACGTCGCTCATCGGTGCGGGGCTCGTGGTCGTCGCCGGCGTGATCGCCGCCGTCACACTGCGCAAAGCCCCCTCGCACTGACCAGTACGCTGGGAGGACCGGCTCGTTCGCCCCGCGGCGGGCGTGGCCGGTCCATCCCCGTGCAGTGCGCAAGGAGTCTCATGTCGCGTGTCGTGAAGCTGGCCGTCATCCCCGGAGACGGCATCGGCCCCGAGGTCATCGCCGAGGCGGAGAAGGTGCTCGACGCCGTCACCGCCGACAGCGGAGTGGTCTTCGACAAGACCCGCTTCTCGCTCGGTGCCGGCCGTTTCCTCGACACGGGGGAGACCCTCACGGATGACGACCTCGCCGCTATCGCCGCGAACGACGCGATCCTGCTGGGTGCGGTCGGTGGAAAGCCGGGCGACCCGCGTCTCAAGGACGCCAACATCGAGCGCGGTCTGCTCCTCAAGCTGCGCTTCACGCTCGACCACTACGTGAATCTGCGGCCGTCCAAGCTCTTCGTCGGCGCCCCGGGCCCGCTGTCCGACCCGGGTGAGATCGACTTCGTCGTGGTGCGTGAAGGCACGGAGGGGCCTTACGTCGGCAACGGCGGGGCGATCCGCAAGGGGACCCCGCAGGAGGTCGCGAACGAGACCTCGGTGAACACCGCCTTCGGCGTGGAGCGCGTGGTGCGCTACGCCTTCGACCTCGCCGAGCGCCGCCGCAAGAAGGTGACGCTCGTGCACAAGACCAATGTGCTCGTGCATGCGGGGGCCATCTGGCAGCGCATCGTGAACGAAGTCGCAGCCGAGCACCCCGACGTCGTCGTCGACTACCTGCACGTCGATGCCGCAACGATCTTCCTGGTCACCGATCCCTCGCGCTTCGACGTGATCGTGACCGACAACCTGTTCGGCGACATCCTCACCGACCTCGCCGGTGCCGTCACGGGCGGCATCGGTCTCGCCGCGTCGGGGAACATCAACCCCGATGGCGCCTTCCCGTCGATGTTCGAGCCCGTGCACGGCTCGGCGCCCGACATCGCGGGGCAGCAGAAGGCCGATCCGACCGCTGCGATCCTCTCGATCGCGCTGCTGCTGGACCACCTCGGCCTCACCGAGGAATCCGCACGTGTGAGCGCTGCGGTCGAAGCCGACATCGCCGCCCGCACCGCGGCTCGCACGACGGCGGAGATCGGCTCCGCGATCACTGCACGCCTCTGACTGCAGGCGTAGGCTGAACAGGCGCGAGGATGCGCCCACCCACGAGGAATGGATGATGAGATGACGACCATCGATGCCGAGGCGACCGTGGCTCCCCTGGAGTTCGCCGTCACGAAGAACCTGACCGCAGCGTCGCCCGCACGCCTGGCCGAGGTGCTGGAGAACCCGGGCTTCGGCGTGGTCTTCACCGATCACATGGTCGACATCTGCTGGTCGGCCAAGGGCGGCTGGCACCGTCCGCGCGTGCAGCCGTACGGCCCGATCCCGCTCGACCCCGCAGCGTCCGTGCTGCACTACGCGCAGGAGATCTTCGAGGGCATCAAGGCCTACCGTCACGCCGACGGCTCGATCCACACGTTCCGCCCCGACCGCAACGCCGCGCGCCTGCAGGCCAGCGCCCGCCGCCTCGCGCTGCCCGAGCTCCCGACCGAGTACTTCATCCAGTCGCTGCGCGAGCTCATCGCCGTCGACGGACGCTGGGTGCCTACCGGCGCCGACCAGAGCCTCTACCTGCGTCCGTTCATGTTCGCCAAGGAGGCGTTCCTGGGCGTCCGCGCCGCGCAGAAGGTCGCGTACTACGTGATCGCCAGCCCCGCAGGCGCCTACTTCTCCGGTGGCGTGAAGCCGGTGCGCATCTGGCTCTCCGAGGAGTACGCCCGCGCGGGCAAGGGCGGCACCGGCAAGGCCAAGACCGGCGGCAACTACGCATCGAGCCTGCTCGCGCAGAGCGAGGCCAGCGCCAAGGGCTGCGACCAGGTCGTGTTCCTCAACGAGAAGCGCAATGTCGAGGAGCTCGGCGGCATGAACGTCGTCTTCGTCTTCAAGGACGGGCGGGTCGTCACCCCCGAGTCCGACAGCATCCTCGAGGGCATCACCCGCGACTCGCTGCTGCAGCTGGCGGAAGACCGCGGCTACACGGTGGAGAAGCGGCCGATCTCGATCGACGAGTGGCGCGAGGGCGTCGCGTCGGGCGACATCGTGGAGGTGTTCGCCTGCGGCACGGCCGCCGTCGTCACCCCGATCGGCGCTCTCGTGGGCGACGGGTTCGACGAGCCGCAGCCGCTGGGCGAGCTCGCGCTCTCGCTGCGCGAGGAGCTCACCGACATCCAGTACGGCCGCCGTGAGGACAAGCACGGCTGGCTGCTGCGCCTCGACGCCTGAGTTTCCCGTTGCCGAGACCCACGCTCCCCGCCGAGACCCACGCTGCGTTCCGTCCGGGAGGGTGGGTCTCGTCACGTGCCGTGGGTCTCGGCGACCGCTGGGCGCGCTCGGTAGGCTGGATCCCATGAAGATCGCCCGGTTCAGCCACGACGAAGCCATCATGTACGGGATCATCGACGAGCGCGAGCTCGTGGTGCTCGCCGGCGACCCGATGTTCACGGGGTACGAGACCACCGGCGCTCGGGTGCCGCTCGCGGATGCCGCCCTGCTCGCCCCGGTGATCCCGCGGTCGAAGGTGGTCTGCGTCGGCAAGAACTATCACGATCACGCGGCGGAGATGGGGGGAGAGGCTCCCGAGGAGCCCCTGCTGTTCCTCAAGCCGAACACCGCGGTGATCGGCCCCGGAGACGCGATCGTGCGGCCGACCCTCTCCGAGCGCACCGAGTACGAGGGCGAACTGGTCGTCGTGATCGGCAAGATCGCGAAGAACGTCAAGGCCGAGAATGCGCTCGACTACGTGCTCGGCTACACGATCGGCAACGACGTGACCGCTCGCGACCTCCAGCGCAAGGATGGTCAGTGGTCGCGCGCGAAGGGCTTCGACACGTTCTGCCCGCTGGGACCGGTGATCGAGACCGACTTCGACCCGGCGAACGCGACGATCGAGACGCGGGTCAACGGCGAGGTGCGCCAGCACGCCCCGCTCACCGACATGATCCACTCGGTACCGGCGATCATCGAATACGCCTCTGCCGTGTTCACCCTGCTCCCCGGCGATGTCATCATGACCGGCACCCCGGCCGGTGTCGGCACGTTCGCGGCCGGTGACGTCGTCGAGGTCGAGATCTCGGGATTGGGCATTCTGCGCAACACCGCGCGCGACGCCGTTCCCGCGTCATGACCGATGTCGCCCTGACGGCGGCGCAGCAGACGGCGGTCCAGCGGCGCACCGTGCTGGTGCTGTCGTTCGGGCAGGTGCTCGGCGGCATCGCCTTCGGGGCCACGGTCTCGCTCGGCGCGCTTCTCGCTGCCGACATCTCGGGGAACGACGCGCTCTCCGGTTTGGCGACGGCCTCCGTGACCCTGGGAGCGGCGGCATGCGCCATCCCGCTCGCCCGCCTCGCCGCGCGCGTCGGACGCCGTCGCGCGCTCACGCTCGGCAACCTGTTCGCGCTGGTCGGCATCGCGGTGGTGATCCTCGCCGCTGCCCTGCGGATCTTCCCCCTGCTGCTCGCCGGGATCCTGATGATCGGTGCCGGCAATGCGGGAAACCTCCAGTCGCGATTCGCGGCGACCGATCTCGCCGCCCCGCAGCACCGAGGCCGCGACCTGTCGATCGTCGTCTGGTCGACGACCATCGGCGGTGTCGCCGGCCCCCTGCTGCTGGGCCCTGGCGAGATCGTCGGGCAGGCCATCGGGATGCCACCGCAGACGGGCTCGTATCTGTTCTCCTTCGTCGCGCAGTGCGCGGCGCTGCTGCTCTACATCGTCGCGCTGCGTCCTGATCCGCTTCTGGCGGCTCAGCGGCTCGCGAAGGCATCGACCGCGGCCACCGGAGCGGTGGCGGTGGATCGACCGCGGGTCGCCCGCTATGCGATCTTCGCGATCGCCGGCTCTCATGTGGTCATGGCCTCGGTCATGGCCATGACTCCGGTGCACCTGTCGCACATGGCCCACGGCGCCGGGGGCATGGCCGCGAGTCCGGCAGATGTCTCGGCGCTCGTGGGGATCACGATCGCCCTGCACGTCGGTGGCATGTACGCCCTGTCCCCGGTCTTCGGTGTGCTGGCCGACCGGTGGGGCAGGCTCAAGGTCGTTCTGCTCGGACAGGTACTGCTCGCCGGAGCTCTCGCGTTCGCCGTGTTCACGGGTACGGAGGCGTGGGGCGTGATGGTGGCCCTCATCCTGCTGGGGTTGGGGTGGAGCGCGGCGACGGTCGCCGGCGCCGCACTGCTCACCGAGGCTTCGGCGCCCGAGCTGCGCACCCGCAGGCAGGGGCGCAGCGATTCGCTGATGAGCCTCTCGGCTGCCGCCGGGTCTGTGCTCGCAGGTGTGGTGCTGTCGAACTTCCAGTACTCGGGACTCGGCATCGCGGCCTTCGTCCTGGTGGTCGCGATCGTGGCGCTCTCCCCGCTCGCCCGCTCCGGCGTCCGATGAAGGACTGGGTCGGCGTCGGCGAGGCATATTCCGCTTCCTACGCCGCACTCTGCGCAGGGACCTTCTCAGCGATGCAACGCGCACTCGGCGCCCCGAGAGGGCGCAGCCTGCTCGATGTCGGCGCGGGCGACGGCAGACTCGCTGCCGCTTGGGCCGAAGCGGGATGGAGCGTCCAGGCGTGCGAGCCGGAGGAGTCGATGCGTGGGGTGTCGCGCCGCGAACGACCGCAGGTCGACACGATCGATGCGGGGCTGCCGGATCTGCCGTTCGCCGACGGCGCCGTCGATGTGGTGGTCGCGAACTTCGTCCTGAACCATGTCGCCTCTCCGCGCAGGTCAGCCGCCGAGCTGCGGCGCGTGAGCCGTGGCGCCGTGGTCGCGACGACCTGGACACTCTCGCCCTCCTGGTTCTGGGCAGAGGTCACCGAGCGCGCGTGTGTGGCCCCGTTCGCCGGTGCGAAGCTCACGGCCGAAGAGGATTTCGAGCGGACCGCCGACGGCTTCGCGCGGATGCTGCGGGATGCGGGTCTGGAGCGCGTGGTCGTCACCGAGCACGGCTGGACCTGGAACGCGGACCCGGATGTGCTCTGGTATTCGGTCGAAGGGGGCGTCGCCGGGGCTGGTGCTCTCTACGCCCGGCTCGACGCCGATGATCGTCGGCGATTCCGTGCGGCGTTCGAGCGCGTCGTGGATGAGCGCGCTGTGCACGGCGCGCTCCCGCTCGAGCACCGTGCGGCCGTGGCCGTGAGCCTATTTTCCTGAGGGCCCTCCGCCCACCCGCGATGCGACGGCGGTCCCCGTAGAATCGAAGGGCTATGGCTACCCCTCACCCCCTCACCACGACTGTCAGTGGTGCCGACGTCCGCGTCCGCTTCTGCCCCTCGCCGACCGGACTGCCGCACGTCGGCATGGTCCGCACGGCTCTCTACAACTGGGCCTACGCCCGTCACAACGGCGGGAAGATGGTGTTTCGCATCGAGGACACCGACGCCGCCCGTGACAGCGAGGAGAGCTTCCGCCAGCTGGTCGATGCTCTCACCTGGCTCAAGATCGACTGGGATGAGGGCGTCGAGGTCGGCGGACCGCACGCTCCGTACCGGCAGTCCGAGCGTCATGACATCTATCGCGAGGTGATCGACAAGCTCATCGCCACGGGCGCCCTCTACGAGAGCTACTCCACGGCCGAGGAGATCGACGCGCGCAACGAGGCCGCAGGCCGGGCCAAGCAGCTCGGCTACGACAACTACGACCGCGATCTCACCGAGGAGCAGAAGGAGGCGTTCCGCGCCGAGGGTCGCCAGCCTGCGCTGCGCCTGCGGGTGCCGGACGAGGACGTCACCTACGTCGACCTGATCCGCGGCGAGGTCACCTTCCCCGCCGGCTCGTTCCCCGACTTCGTGGTCGTGCGTCCGAACGGCGTGCCGCTGTACACCTTCGTGAACCCGGTCGACGACGCCCTCATGGGCATCACCCACGTGCTGCGTGGCGAGGACCTCATGCCCTCGACCGCACGCCAGCTCTCTCTGTACGCCGCGCTCATCGACGCGGGCGTCACGACGTTCGTGCCGCGCTTCGCGCACATGCCCCTGGTGTTGGGAGAGACCGGCAACAAGAAGCTCTCCAAGCGCGACCCGCAGGCCGACCTGTTCCTGCACCGGGACCGCGGCTTCATCCCCGAGGGGCTGCTCAACTACCTCGCGCTGCTCGGCTGGTCGATCGGTCCCGACCGCGACGTGTTCTCGCTCGACGAGTTCACGGCCGCGTTCGACATCGTCAACGTCAACCCGAACCCGGCCCGCTTCGATCAGAAGAAGGCCGAATCGATCAACGGCGACCACATCCGGATGCTGGGGGAGAAGGACTTCGCCGAGCGCACGATCCCTTACCTCGCCGCGGCCGGTCTGTTCGACGAGCCCACGCACGAGCAGCTGGTGACGGCGTTCCGTGTCGCACCTCTCGTGCAGGAGCGCGTGCAGCTGTTGGGCGAGGTCCCCGGCATGGTGGGCTTCCTGTTCACCGATGAGGTCTCGTACGCCGAGGACGCGCTCAAGGGGCTGCCGGCGAACGCCGCCGAGGTGCTCGATGCCTGCGTCGTCGCGCTCGAGCCGCTGGAGGAGTTCACGCCGGAGAAGATCCAGGAGGCCCTGGCCGCTGAGCTGGTCGAGAAGCTCGAGCTCAAGCCGCGCATCGCCTACGGCCCGCCGCGCGTGGCCATCACGGGCCGCCGGATCTCCCCGCCGCTGTTCGAGTCGATGGAGCTGCTGGGCAAGGAGGAGTCGCTTCGTCGTCTGCGCTCCCTGTCGGCGTTCCTCGCCAGCTGAGGCGCGACGCGCCCGGGCGGCGGATCACGGCCCACCGGTTTTGGTGTTCCGCCGTCGCTCGGGTAGGCTTGATTCTCGGTGCGAGGCTCCGGTTTCGCCCTTGGGGTATGGTGTAATTGGCAACACGACGGTTTCTGGTTCCGTTATTCTTGGTTCGAGTCCAGGTACCCCAGCCAGTCGAAAACCCCCGCTCAGGCGGGGGTTTCGTCGTTTCCGGTCCGGTTTCGCCAGGGCCATTCGGCTGCGTGTCCACCGCGACGACGAAAGCCCTCTGCATCCCGTGTCAGCACAGGATGCAGAGGGCTTTCGTGATGGCGCGTCAGGCCGAGCGGCGGCGCAGGTGGAACAGCCACGTGCCCGCGGCCAGCAGAGTGAGGGCAAGGCCCGTCCAGACCCAGCCGATCGTGCCGTCTGCGCCGGTCGTCGCCAGGGGGTCGGAAGAGCTGTCGGCTTCGGGCTTCGTGTCGGCGCCGTGCCCGTCGCCGGGGCTTCCGTTCCCGGTGCCTCCGTCGCCGCCCTCTCCAGGTGTTCCCGCGTCGACCGCGGCGAACTCCACCGCGGCGAGCACTCTGCTCTGGACGCCGGTCAGCACCAGGTCCGACCCCTCGATGGCGAAGCTGTCGACGCCGCTGGCCGTGACCGTGGAACCCGCGATCCGGAAACCGGCCGCCGGGGTGAGAGTCAGCCGCACCTGGCCCCCACGATCGGCGACGCCCTCTGCGGGCGAGACGGCGCCCCCGCGCACCTCGGTGCGATAGCTGAAGCGCACGGTCTGAGCCTCCACCGCGTCGACGGCAGCCTTCAGCGCGTCGAAGCTCGTACGAAGCTGCTCCTTCGTCGGTGCCGCTGCGGCACCTCGGTCGAGCGGGGCTGCTTCCCCTGCGAGCAGAGCGGCACTGTTCGAGGTCGCCGTGGCGAGCGCCTCGCCGAGGGGCTGATCGAAGACCCGGCCGTTGGCGGCCTCGACCTCGTTCGCGTTCATCAGCTCGGTGGCGTACTCCACGGCCTGGGAGAGCGCGGCGTTCTCGGCGGTGGAGTCGTCCGCCGCGAACAGGGCGGCGACCTCGGTTCCGGTCAACGCCGTGTCCCACATCCGTAGGTCGTCCATGTCGAGACCGATGCCGTAGCTCTTGCTCCCGTCGACGCCTACGAGCATGTTCAGACCACTGGTCATGCTGCCGATGCCCGCGATGCTCATCTCCTTGGCCAGCACGCCGTCCAGGTAAGTGCTAGCCACGTTGCGCGTGCGATCCACGGTCACGGTCATGTGGTGCCAGGAACCCCGGTAGTCGCCGACATCTCCGGTCGCGTATACGCCGTTCGTGCCGTCGCCGAGCGTGAACTCGAGCTTGCCGGTGTCGGTTCCCTCCGGCGCGAGGTTGATGCCGGAGCGGTACCAGTTCGCCCAGTTCTTGTTGCTGATGATCGCGCCGTAACCGCTGACTCCTGTGACCTTCGTCCAGAAGCCGATGGTGAGGTCCTTGTCCGTGCCGAGATCGAACTCGGGGCGGGACCCGAGGTCGATGAAGTTGCTCGCGCCGCCGCCGATGCGCACCGCCGTTCCCGAGGCGCCGGGGCGATCGGTGTCGATATAGGAGACCGATCCGACCGGCTTCGCGGCGGGAGCCGTGCCCGCATGTGTGCCGGTGTCTCCGAGATCGCCCTCGAAGGCGAGGTGCAGGAACTCACCGTCAGGCGCAGGAGAGGGCGCCTCCGGGAAGTCGGGGAAGACGAGCTCGCCTGCCGTGCGCACGATGCCGGTCAGCGGTTCGGACGCGTTCTGGAAGTCATCGTAGGCGGTGACCGTGACGGTGTAGTTCTTCGCCGCCTTCAGGCCACGGATGTCGAAGCCCATCGTGTTCGGGGTCATGTAGAACCGCGAGTACGCCTTGAACGATCCGGCGACGGACTTCGGGGCGTTGCTTCCGAAGTCGGGCACCTGATTCGCGGTGAACGGTACGCGGTTGCCGGCCTGGTCGCGGATCTCGACCTCGTAGTAATTCACGAGCTCGTCGTCCTTCGCCTGGTCGAAGCTCAGCGTGAGGGACTCCTCTGCGATGTCGCGCGCGGTCACGGCAGCGGCACCCCACCACGGTGCGACCCTGCTGCGCTGATCAGCGGTGTACGTGAAGCCGCTCTTGCCCTCGGTGGTGTCGATGACCCAGGGCATGCCGATCCACCGTTGATGGGTGACATCGAAGCGGCGGATGACCGTGCGTCCGTCGGTGAGCACGGACACGAAGTTCGCGCTCTTCTGCGGGACCCCGGCGGCGGCATCACCCTGGTTGCCGCCGAAGTAGCCACCGCCGATGAAGTCAGCGGGAACGTCTTGGTAGATGTAGTTCATCGACGCGTTCTCGTAGACGGTGAAGTCCTTCTGGAAGATGCTCGTCTCCGGGTTCGACGAGAAGTGGGTGTGCGCGGAACCCAGCATCACCTGCGGGTAGTCCGCGAGGATGCGCTGCAGATCGGGGCCGGCCATGTCGTAGTCGGCATGGAAGGGGCCACCGAGCGAGGTGCCGGCGTACCCGCTGTGGATCGACACGAAGATCGGCGAGGCCGGGTCGTAGTCGGGCTTCGCCGCGATCTCCTGGAGCGTGCTGCGGAGGTAGGCCTGGTAGCCGGAGCGCTGCCCGCTGTATCCGAACGTGCTCGTGCCGTTGTAGTCGAGGCCGATGAAGTCGATGCCCTCGATCGTCGTGTGGAAGTTGCTCACGTAGCCGGTGTCGGCGTTCGGGTAGAACCACTCCGGCGCACCGGCGGGCGCGTTCGAGCGTGCGGCCTCGAACGTCGTGCCCATCAGATCGGCGATGTCGTGGTTGCCCTGTGTCAGAAGCACCTGCGACTCAGGGAACGTCTCGCGCATGACGCGTTCGACCGCGCGGTACCAGCCGGCGACCTTCTCGCTGTCGCCGGCGAGGTGAGCGGAGTACTCGGGATCGTTCGCGCCGACGACGTCGCCGTTGTCGACGACGACGCGGGGTTCGAACCCCTTCGCCTCTGCCCAGGAGCGCAGCGCCTGGAAGTGCGGCTTCGCCCCCTCGTAGGCGACCTGTTCCGATGTCTTGTCGGCCGTGGCGGAGCCGCCGAGCTCGGTGTCGGACATCGTGATGAACTCGAGCGTCGCCTCCGCATCGTTGTAGGCGTCGTTCGCGGCCTCGATGCGCTGCGGCGTCATCGGCTCTGAGGCAGGAAGGGAGGCGGGGTCGGCCAGCGGTGCGATCGCCGCGGCCGGCAGGGCGGGCAGGAGCAGGGTGAGCGCTGCAGCGGCGGCGATCACCCCTCCGCCCAGAGCACGGCGCCGTGCCGGTTCGGGGCGGGGGCGCGTCGTCATCGGATCATCAGGGGTAGGCATGGAGCTTCCTCACGGGGTGTTGTCGGGTGCGGACGGGGAGAGAACGGACGAGCGGGTCAGGGGAGCGCGGGCTCGCGGGCCATCACCGAGGCCACCCACGCGGCGGTCACAGGGCGGAGGTCGGGGAGGCACGCGGTCGCGCCGCTCGTGGCGCGCAGGTCGGCTCGTACCTGTACGACCCGGCTTCCGGCCGCGACGGCGGCCCGGACTCCGACCTCCGAGTCCTCGAACACCAGGCAGGTGCCGGGGTCGATGCCGAGCAGATCGAATGCCTGCAGATAGGGCTCGGGATCCGGCTTCGTGTGCTGCACGTCATCAGCCGTGACGACGACGTCGAATGCGCCCAGAGCGAGGCTTTCGGCGACCGCATCGACCCAGCGGTGCGTCGAGCTCGTCACCAGCGCGATGCGGATCCCTTCTCCGCGGAGGTGTCCGAGCGCTTCCTCGGCACCGGAGACCCACGACAGGCGGTCGGCGAAGGTGTCGATCGTGAGCGCCTCGAGGTCGGCGGCGACCTCGGCGGCTCGGGCGGACAGGCCGCCGACCTCGATCAGCGCGCGGGCGGCCTCGATGCTGGAGAGACCCTCGAACTCGACGAGCTGTGCAGACGAGACCGCCGCGCCGTCGAGCGCGAGCCGGGCGCGGATCGCGTCGAGCCACAGCCGCTCGCTGTCGACGAGCGTGCCGTCGAGGTCGAAGAGCACGGCAGCAGGCCACGCGTAAGGGCGGTGATCGGAGGAGGGCGTCGACGGGGTCACGGGTTGATTACCCCGCCTGACGGTGTGCAGAGGAGGGCGCGCAGATGAACGGCGACGGAACGATCGGTGTCTCCGGGCGCGACACGCGGGACAACTGTGAACTGCTGTCCCGTTCGCGCGATCGCGGGCCTCGTGGCGCACCTAGTCTGAGACGGTGCCACCGGTGAACCCGCGCCCCCATCGCGAGATCATGAGCGACCTGATGACCAGGATCATCGACGGAGAGTTCGCCCCGGATTCCCGGCTCCCGTCCGAGACGAAGCTGGGGCACCATTACGGTTCCACTCGGGGAACGGTGCGCCGAGCGCTCGCGGGGCTCGAAGAGCGAGGGCTGGTGTCGCCGGTTCAGGGTACGGGCTGGATCGTGCGTTCAGGGCGTCCGAGCCAGTCGTTCGACGAGCTGCGGTCGTTCGCCCAGTGGGCGCGGTCGAAGGGGATGACACCCGGAGGGCTGGTGCGGCGCAAGGAGTTCGGAGAAGCGACAGCGGCCGAGGCGCGCCGTCTGTGGGTGAGCCCGAGGGCACGGGTGCTCCGCGTGACGAGGACGCGCAGCATCGACGGGCGCGACGTCATGCTGGAGCGCACCTCCTATCCCGACTGGATCGCCGATCGGGTCGCCGCGATCGCCGACGACGAAGCCTCGGTCGTCGAGGCGCTCACTCGCGACTTCGGCGTCGTGACCGCCTTCGCCGAGCACGCCATCGACGCCGTCCCGGTCTCCAGCGCGGACGCCACCCTGCTCGGGGTCCGTCGCGCGAGCCCGTTGCTGCGGGTGAGACGCGTGAGCTACGCCTCGGCCGGTGAACCGATCGAGTACGGAGAGGATCGCTACCTTCCGGATGCCGTGACGTTCCTGGTCACGGCGTCGCGGGAGAGCACGCCGCTCACGCGTACCGAGTTCTCGCAGTAGATCCGGGGCCTGCCCGGGTGCCAGGCCCGCGTCGCGTCCGGCGACGTCGAGGGCGCCGAGTAATGTGAATACGTGACAGGAACACGAGCAGAAGCGGCATTCTCCCGCGCTGTCACCGCTTTCAGCACTCCGACGCTCGATCTGCTGCATGGTCGCTTCGCGCCCTTCGTGGTGGCGTCGCTCTCGCTTCTGTTCACCGCCGACCGGGCATCCATCCCGATCGCCGATGCGCAGGCCGAGCTCTCCGAGATCCTCGACGAGTTGCGGGGAGCGGGCGACGAGGAGGACGACCGTCGCGTGCCGGCGGGGACGGGACGCGACGTCGCCAGGAACTGGGTGCGTCTGGGCTGGCTGGTGCAGCAGATCGATGAGGACATCGAGGTGTACCGGCTGTCCGCGCACGCGGTGGAGGCCCTCGAGATCGCGGGACGCACGGGCGGAGGCCGCACGCGTGTCTCCAACTCACGGGTGCGCACGCTCCTCGAAGCCGTGGAGCATCTGGCCGACAGTGCCGAGGCCGATCCCCTCCGCCGGCTCGCCCGTCTGCGTGAGGAGCGCGCCGCGCTCGACGCCGAGATCGACCGGATCGAGGAGGCGGGCCGGGCCGATCCGCTGGACGACGAAGAGCTCTACGAGGAAGCCGAGAACGTGCTGCATCTGGCGCGCGAGCTCCCGGCCGACTTCACGCGGGTCGCCGAGTCCCTCAAGCTGATGCAGCGCGACGTCGTCGCCCATCTGCGCCGGGACGAGCGGCCGACGGGTGAGGTGCTCCGCGAATATCTTCAGCGCGCGCAGGACGTGATGAACTCGACGCCGGAGGGGCGCGCGTTCGCCGGTGCCCTGCGACTCATCGGCGATCCGGACCGCATCGACGCGCTCACCGAACAGCTGCACGGCCTGCTCCGGCAGCCCTTCGCCCGCATGCTCGACGCCACCCAGCGTGCCGAACTGGATGCGATCGGGCGTCGGGTGGAACTCGGCGTCGAGGAGGTCCTCGCCGCGCAGCGGCGGGCATCCCACGTCATCACCGGCCAGGTGAAGACCCATGATCCGCTGCGCGACCGTCAGATCGACGACCTGCTCCGCGACGTCATCGCCGCGCTCCACGTCTGGGACGGCACGGGGGCGAGCGCCGCGCCGGTGCGCAGTCTCCCGCTCATCGACCTGGGGCACCTCAGACAGACGGTGAGCAGCATCCGCCCTCCCGCCGTCCCCGCCCCGCTCGCAGATGCGGACGATGTCGAGTTCCCTGACGTCGACACGCGAGCGTGGGGTGGTCCGAGGTACGCGGAGCTCGAAGAATACGTCGCGGGTCTCGGCCCGGAGTTCGACCTCGCCGCCGCGTTCGAGGACGCCGCCGACGACACCCGCCGGCCCGTCGACCTCGTCGGACTGCTCGAGATCGCTCATCGCAACGGCATGACCGAGAGCGATGCGGTCTCGGTCGTCGAGGCGCTGCGTCCCGACGGCTCGACACGACGTTTTGCGTTCGGCGCCGTCACAGCGCGCAACCCGAAGGAAGAAGCACATGCCTGAAGAGAGCCTCGTGACGCAGGCGCCGGTGGACGATGCGTTCATCGCCCCCGTCCCGATGGAAGACGACATCGAGGAGCATTTCGCGGGTGATCGAGGAACGCTCGATCCCGAGATCCGACGACTGCTCGCGCACATCCTCCAGCGTCGTTTCATCGCCGCGGAGCGCAATCGTCGGGAGTGGACGCTCCTGCTCGACCACCAGCAGGTGATCGAGTCGCGGCTGAACGACCTCTACCTCCGCCTGGTCGTCGACCACGGTCGCGGATTCGCCTACAAGCAGCAGCTGCGCTCCGATGAGATCGACATGCCGGTGCTGCTGAAGGACGCGCCCTACACGCGAGCCGAGACCCTGGTGCTGGTGCATCTTCGCACGGTGTATCAGCGCGAGTCCGCCGCCGGCGAGGCATCCGTGCGCATCGACATCGAAGACCTCGAGCAGACGGTGCTCAGCTACTTCACCGACGTCGACGGAGGTACGGCCCGACAGCAGAAGGCCATCCGCAACGCGATGGACCGTCTGGATCGAGAAGGCATCGTCCAGGAGGAGACCAGTGGGCGCTATCGGATCAGTGCGCTCGTCGAGGTCGTTCTCAGCGCCGAGACCCTGAAAGAGCTTCGCGATTGGCTGCGGTCGCAGGAAGAGGTGGAACGATGACCATGGTCGACACGCTCTTCGGACTCATCCCCGCGGGTTCGCGGGGACAGCAGTGGGTCGCGGAGGAGCTGCAGCTGATCAACTGGGGCGGATACGACGCCGGCCCCCATCGTGTGCGCTTCTCACCCGACGCGACCCTGCTCTGCGGGGGTTCGGGCTCCGGCAAGTCCACTCTCATGGATGCATACATCGCCTTGATGATGCCCCACACGACGCCGTTCAACGGCGCCTCGAACGGCGGAGTGACGGGTCGCCCTCGCGGCGACGAGCAGCGGAACATCCTCTCCTACGGGCGCGGGAAGATCGACGAATCCCGCACCGAGGACGGCACGAAGCTGCGTGTGCTCCGCGGCGACGGCGAAGACACATGGAGTGCGATCGCGACGACGTGGCTCGATCACGACGGATCGCGTTTCACCGCGGTGCGCGCGTGGTACATCCCTGCGGATGCCCGCACTCTGGAGGACACGACCAGGGTGAGGGCCACCGTGAACGGGTCATTCGATCTGGGGCTTCTGGAGAGGGCGGCCACGCAGAGGCTCTCCGATGCGTCGGTACGGGCGACGGGACTGGAGACCCTGGCGACGGACCGCGAGTTCTCGGCGCGTCTGCAGGCGGTGCTCGGCATCGGGGCGGCAGGTTCCGGTGCGAAGGCGATCAGCCTCCTGGCGAGGATCCAGGCGGGGCAGCAGATCACGACGGTCGACGATCTGTACAAGAAGCTCGTGTTGGAAGAGCCTGAGACCATGGCCACCGCCGACGCCGTCGTGGCGCATTTCGACGAGCTCGAGAGCACGCGCACGAGAATGCTCACCGCGAAGCAGCAGGTGAGCGCGCTCGAGCCGATCCGCGGGATCAAGGACCGCATCGCCGCGGCCGCCGAACGCGTGCGGGTGATCGACGAGGTCGGCGTCTTCACCGATCCCTCCTCGCTCGCCGCGCTCTGGAACGCGCAGCGGCGTCTGGACCTGCTGCGCGAGGTCGAGGTCGAGCTGGGGGATCGCACCCGCGCGCTCAGCCTCGCCGTCCGCGAGAAACGCGCGCTCGTCGATGCCGCCGATCTCGAGCGTGAAGGTCTCCTCGATGTGCTGCGGCAGTCCGGCGGCGACCGCCTGGAGACCGCACAGCGTGAGCTGCGCGTGGCCGAGCGTCGTCTGGAAGACGTCCGGCGGGAGAGGGCGAAGTTCGACGCGATCGCCGAGGAGCTCGGGGTGGAGGTCGAAACCGCCGCGCAGTTCGATGCCTTCGTGGCCGGCGCCCGTGGCTCGTCGCCGAAGTCCGACATCCGCGACGCGCGTGCGGCCTTCGCGGATGCGGAGACGGCGCGCAGGAGCGCCGAGTCCGAGATGCGGCGTCTGCGCGACGAACGCGAGAGGACCGTCCGCGTGCGCGGCAGCATCCCCGCGCACCTCGACGAATCACGCGCACTGCTCGCACAGGCGGTCGGACTCTCGCCATCGGATCTTCCGTTCGTCGGGGAGCTCATCGAGGTGCGCACGGAGTTCGAGCCGTGGCGCGAGGCCTTCAACCTCGCGCTCGGCGGCTTCGCGAGGACGCTTCTGATCGACGCCGAGCATCTGGCAGAGTTCCGTTCCGCCATCAACGCGGTGCGCACCCCGGAACGGCTCAACTACGAGGGCGTCCAGACAGGGCTCCCCGAGATGCGGGGCGCCGACCCGAAGACGCTCCCCGGGCGGCTCGACCACCTGCCCACGCCCTTCACCGGCTGGCTCCAGCAGAGACTCCAGGACCGCTTCGGGTACGTCTGCGTGGACTCGTCGTCGCAGCTGAGCGCGCATCAGAGAGCGCTCACCATCAGCGGTCAGATCTCTCAGGGGAGTCGCGGCGCGCACGGTGGGCAGGGCCGCGCCAACATGCTGGGCTTCACCAACGACCGTCGTCTGCGTGAGATCGACGAGCAGCTGCGGCAGCTGAGCGCTCGGCATGACGAGTGCGCCGCCTCTGCGGCGGACGCCGAGGCGGCCCTCGACCGGATCGAGGCGCGGTCGACCGCGTTCGCGAGGATCGATGACCTGACCTGGGAGCAGATCGATGTCGCCGCGGTGGAGGCGGAGCGAGAGCGCTGGGTCGCCGTCGAAGCCGAGGTCACCACGGCCAGCCCCGAGATCGGCCAGCTCCGGCGCCAAGCCGACGAACTGAGGACTCGGGCGGCCCGGCTCCGCGACGACGAGGCGCGACTGAGCAATGAGCTCGCACAGACGCAGGATCACTGGGGCCAGGTCACCGACGACGTCGATGCGTGTCAGAGCGTCATCGATGCGGCTGCGGCATCGGGACTCGAGATGGGCGAGCGGCACGCATCGTTCCTCGATGGTCGATTCCTGCATTCCGAGACGGGGGACACCCCGTCCGCGGCGGAGCGACTGGCGCACCTGGACACCGCGCTGAGAACCGCGGCCCAACGCCTGCACGAGGATCGCCGCGAGGCCGCCGAGGCGCACGAGCAGCAGCGTGAGAGCATGCGGCGACTCATGACCGGGTTCCTGGAGCGATGGGACAATCTGACGCTCCTGCCGGATCCGGACGCGTCGGTCGGGGAGTTCGAGAGCATTCTGGAGGCGCTCCAGACCAATGGACTGCATGAGCTGGAGACCGAGTGGCGCGACAGCCTCCTCAAGCTCTCCGGCAACGATCTGACGAGTCTCGACTCGACGCTCAGCCGTTCGCTGCGCGAGATCAAGGATCGCATCGATCCCATCAACCGCATCATGGAGGAGCTGCCCTTCTACGATGACGACCACCGCCTGCAGATCACCCCGCGCGAGAATCAGACGGAGGCGCGCAAGCGCTTCCGACGTGAGCTCCGCGAGGTGCGGGGGCTGATCGATGCGGCCTCGACCGACGCGGAACGGGAGGCCGTGTATCGCAAGATGAGCCGCCTCATCGCCCGGATGCGTCGGACGGCGCCCGATTTCGCCGAACTCATCGACGTGCGAAACCACGTGCGGGTGAGCGCGGAGCGGGTCACCGCCGCGACACGCGAGCACGTCGCGCTCTACGATCACATCGGCGAGAAATCCGGAGGGGAATCCCAGGAGCTCGTCGCGTTCATCGTCGGCGCCGCTCTGCGCTACCAGCTCGGAGACGCGGGGGCGGCACGGCCGCGCTACGCGCCGGTCTTCATGGACGAAGCTCTGATCAAGGCGGATGCCCACTTCACCAAGCGCGCGATCGGCGCCTGGAGAGGACTCGGCTTCCAACTCGTGATCGGTGCGCCGAACGACAAGTACAGCGCGATCGAGCCGCACGTCGATGTCGAGTACAACATCCTCAAAGACACGCGCGGTCGCTCCTGGGCGAAGGCGAAGGTGGGTCTTCCGCAGGCGGCGGTCTGAGGAGAGGCGATCTG
This sequence comes from Microbacterium sp. UCD-TDU, assembly GCF_000340625.1. Taxonomy (NCBI): domain Bacteria; kingdom Bacillati; phylum Actinomycetota; class Actinomycetes; order Micrococcales; family Microbacteriaceae; genus Microbacterium; species Microbacterium sp. UCD-TDU. Next base: position 688,616 of record NZ_KB454447.1, on the reverse strand, counting down.
AGGCGGCCGGTCGTCCGCGTCGCTACTCGCACTCCCCGAGGAAGCCGAGGTAGCAGACGGCCTCGTGGGTGACCGCCGCTTCATAGTCGTCGTTGGACACCTGCCGTGTCGCAGTCTCGGGCGTGCGGGTGAGGTGGCCGAAATCACCGAGTGAGGCGACGACCGAGCCCTCCGAATCCGCCGCGCGCATGCGGTCGATCTCGGCGCGGTGCTGTCCGCAGAGGGTCACGGCCGCAGGAACGAGTTCGACGCCGGCGCAGGCTCCGGCGTACTGGAGCTCCATCGCATCGATGCAGTCCGTCCAGTCCTGGTCGACGGCGCACGGGCTCACTCCGTCGTCCGACACGAGGTACAGGCCGGTCTCGTACTCCTCGCTGTGGAACGTCTCCGGCTTCTCCGGCGTATCGACCTTCGTCCAGTGACGAGCGGTCGTGAAGGCCACCACCACGATGATGACCGCGATCAGCAGCAGTGCACCGACGATCGAAAGCGCCACCCAGAGGCCGACCCGGCTCTTCTTCTGCGGCTCGCCGGAGGTCGGCGTTTTCGAAATCCTTTTCTTCCTCGACGANGTGACGAGCGGTCGTGAAGGCCACCACCACGATGATGACCGCGATCAGCAGCAGTGCACCGACGATCGAAAGCGCCACCCAGAGGCCGACCCGGCTCTTCTTCTGCGGCTCGCCGGAGGTCGGCGGAACGGCGTGGCCGGCGTATTCCGCCGGGCCTCCGCCGTAGGCCGGGGGAGCGGATGCGGACGTGGCTGCCCGCGCGAAGTCATGCCCGCCGAGGGGAATCGTCTCGGCGGTCGGGGAGGCGTCCGGCGTCGAGGAGGCGTCGACGGCAGGCGCCGCCGTCTGCGGGTTCGTGGACAGCCAGTACTCGTACCAGCTCCGGCTGGCCTGCGGGTCGGCGGCGACCTGCTGCGCCTCGGCATCCGTGAGCTGGATGCCCAGTCCCTGCCGGGAGACGGCGTGCAGCAGGGAGGAACGGAATTCTTCGAAAGACAGCGCCATGCTCGTGATGATGGCAGATACCGGGTCGTCCGACAATCCGGTCCCGAACGGCGATGTCGCAGGCATCGGGAAGAATGTCGAGGTGATCGGAATGAGGAGCTTCTGGAACGCGCTGCCCACCGAGGGGCGCTGGTTGCTGTCGACCGTGGCCGTTCAGACGCTCGGGCGCGGAATGACACTGCCGTTCACGATCATCTACTTCCACGAGGTGCGCGGTTTCGACCTCGGCATCTCGGGGGCGCTGATGAGTCTCATCGCGATCACGGGTCTGGTCGTGACCGGACCAGGGGGAACCCTCATCGACCGCTTCGGCGCACGGCGGGTGCTGATCGTGGGACTGCTGTCGATGATCGTCGGATGCACGCTTCTCGCCTACGCCACGCACCCGGCGGTCGCCGCGGTCGCCGTCATGCTCATCGGCGTGAACTTCGGGGTGTCCTGGCCGGGGTTCAACGCACTCATCGCCACCGTGGTCGAGGGGGAGGTGCGCCAGCAGTACTTCGGCGTCAACTTCGCACTGGTGAATCTCGGGATCGGCGTCGGAGGAGTGATCGGCGGCTTCTTCGTCGATGTCGCCGATCCCGCCACCTTCACGACCATCTTCCTCGTCGACGCGGCGAGCGGCCTGATCCCGCTCGCTCTGATTCTCGGGCCGCTCCGCCACGTGCGCACGCAGCATGAGGCAGCGGTCGACGCCCCGCCCGTCGGGGGATACCGGGAGATCCTGCGTCGCCCCGCCGTGCTGTGGTTGACCCTTCTCACGTTCCTGTCTGTCTTCATCGGATACGGGCAGATGGAGGCCGGCTTCCCGGCTTTCGCGCGACAGGTCTCCGAGGTCTCCACCCAGGTCGTCGGCATCTCGTTCGCCGTGAACACCGCGGTCATCGTGCTGCTGCAGTTCGCCGTCCTGAAACTGATCACCGGCAAGAGGCGCACCAGGGTCATGCAGGTGATGGCGCTCATCTGGGCGCTGTCGTGGGTGCTGCTCGGGGCGACCGGATTCCTGCCGGGCACTCTGGTCGCGGCGATAGGGGTGATCGCCTACATGGGCGTCTTCGCGTTCGGGGAGACGATGCTGCAGCCCACCGTCCCCGCGATCTACAACGACCTGGCCTCCGACCGTACTCGCGGTCGCTACAACGCCATCAATTCCGCGGCGTTCCAGGGCGGTGCCATCATGGGGCCGCTCGTCGCCGGCATCCTGCTCGGCGGCGGGCTGGAGGGCTGGTTCATCGGCCTGATGATCGCGGGGAGCCTCGCTGTCGGGCTGCTGGCCCTGGTGCTCGAACGCGCGGTCGACCCGGCGGCCAACGGAGTCGTCGACATCCATCGAATGGAGGAGCCCGACGAGGCCCGCACGCAATAGGCTCCGATCATGGCTCTGGAGTCTCTTTTCCTCCGACTGGATCGGATCGCCGGCGGGCGGCAGGCGGGCGTCGCCATCAGCGAGGCCGACCGCACGCACCCCAAGACCGTGCGTGCGTTCACCTGGATCATCTGGCTCCTGGTCGTCGAGCTGATCCTCGGGGTCGGCGCCGTCGCCGTCGCACTCGCGTTGGCAGTTGACGGCGCGTCGGTCTCGTTCGCCGTCTGGATGCGCACGCTCGTCGTGCTGGCGATGACCGCGACCCTGTTCTACTTCGCGTGGCGGGCGCAGCGCGGATGGCGGTGGGCGTATCAGCGCCTGCGCCTGTTCGCGCAGATCTTCCCGGTGATCACGCTCGTGATGGCGGCGATTCCCGGGCTCTACCCGCTCTGGATGGTGTCGGAGCAGATCGTGTTCAGCCTGATCATGATCGGTATCGCCGACTTCCTGACGAGCGATCACATGCGCAGCACCTTCGCGACGCCCCGCACCGAGCCCGACGGGGAATAGCACGACGGCACCCCGCCACGCCACTCCCTTCCGCTGGTAGACACGGCCGGGCATCCTCGATCGCAGACAGTCGAGGAGGGGAAACACGATGGCAAGACTCATCCGGGTGGTACCGGGGCAGGATCCGGGCTTCCGGCGCGTGCGATCGGGGTCGGGGTTCCGCTACGTCGATCCGGCAGGGGACACGGCGCCCGAGGCCGATCGTGAGCGGATCCACGATCTCGTGATCCCTCCTGCCTGGCAGGACGTGTGGATCGCGGCCGACCCGCTCGCGCACATCCAAGCCGTGGGGGTCGATGGTGCCGGGCGCAAGCAGTACCTGTATCACCCGCTGTGGCGTGTGACGCGGGACCGCCGGAAGTTCGTACGTGCGCTCGATCTCGCGGCCGCCCTTCCTCGCGCCAGAGCCCAGGTCACCAGGGCGCTCGCGCAGGAGGGGCAGACGAAGGAGCGCGCTCTCGCCATCGCGTTCCGTCTTCTCGACGATGCGGCCCTGCGCATCGGGTCGGAGCGATATCTGGTTCGGCACGGCAGCCGCGGTCTCACGACGCTTCGACGGCGTGATGTGCGCGTGGCGGGCAGCGAGGTCGCCCTGTCGTTCCCGGCCAAGAGCGGTCGCACGGCATCGATCGAGATCACCGACGAGTCACTCGCCGACGCGCTCACGGACTTCGCGGCCGGGAAGTCGGGGGCCTTCCTGCTCGCGTACCGCCGGGGGCGCCGTCGCCTGCGGATCACACCCGCCGAGGTCAACGCCTACTTGCGGGAGGTCACGGGAGCGTCCTTCACCGCGAAGGACTTCCGCACGCTTCACGGGACGATCATCGCCGCGGATGCCCTCGCGCGGATCGGTGAGCTCGACAGTCGCAACCACCGGAGCCAGGCCGAGCGCCTCGCCGTGCAGGCGGCGGCGACGGCGCTCGGCAACACCACCGCCGTCGCGCGCGGCAGCTACATCGATCCCCGGGTGTTCAGTCAGTACGCCCGAGGGCGGACGCTCGATCTCTCGGTGACGCCCGAGACGGCCATCCGTCGTCTCCTCGGCGGCCCGGAGATCTCCCGGAAGGTCAACCGGCGAACAGGAGCCAGACGACGGCGATGAGCATAGGGACGAGAGGCGTCGCCACGGCAGCCAGCACCGGCCACCACCGCACGCGTGTGTCGACCCGGCGCGCCCTGGCGGCGAGCGCGTCGCCGTCGCGGCGGTAGGCCTCCGGATCGAGGGGAGCGGCAGCTTCGTCGCGATAGAGCAGGGTGCGACGTCCGAAGCGGTCATGCAGTGCCGCGATCACGGTGAGGAACCGGTGCAGCTCTGCGTCGTCGGTCAGATCGACAGCGGGGAAGTACACGTGCAGCGTGCTGTCGACGATCTCCAGGTCGAGGTCGGCGCTCGCATCGAGCAGGATCACCATGAGGTCGGGAGTGAGCACATAGAGGGCATCCGTCTCGTAACCCGTCGGTACCGACACGTCGAAGACGTCGCTGAAATCGCCCTCGAGTCGGAACCGCGATCGGCCGGTCGGGCGTCGTGGGAGCACACTGAGTGCTCCTCCGCCGCGCCGCGACCGGAGCGTGATCCGCGGCGCTTCGGACGGCAGTGGGATCCGCACCGCGCGCACCGTGTGCACGGTCGCCCCTTCGCGGTCGCCGACGACGAAGGTGCGCTCGACGCTGTCGAAGGGGATCTCGGAGCGACGCGCGTCGAGGTGGTCTCGTGCGGTGCGACTTCCGCGATCGATCTGCTCGTCGATGGAGCCGCCCCACACGTGGTCACCGATGTCCGCGCGATACTCCCAGCCGAGCGCCGCGGCGACAGCGACGAGGGCGGCACGTCGCCGCTGGTGCCGGCGGATGGTGATCGTCGAGGAGGCGACGAGCGCTGCCCCGAGGAGAATCGCCCCCACCTGGGCGAGCGTGAGGATCGCGCCCGTCAGGCCGAACCCCACGGGCAGCAGGTAGAACGCCAGGGCTCCGGCGATCCCGAGGGTGGCAAGGGACGCCGCGACGAGGATCAGACCGCCCCGCGCGCCATGCTCTGCGCGCGGGGCGGTCGCGCCGACCGAGAGCGTCGGCACCGTCAGGGCTTGTACACGATGGCGATGTTCAGCTGATCGCCCTCGCGGGCCCAGGCGAGCCATCGGGGCTCGCCCGTGCTGGTGAGCCGTTGGATCGGGATGACGTAGACGCCCTGCCCGGGGCGGCTCAGTGCGCGGAACTCGGGCTTCTTCGAAATCCAGATGGTGCCGCCACCGTCCCAGGGCTCGAGGCATGTGTAGACATAGCCGTGCGCGCGTAGGTTGACCCGGTCCGTGAGGGCTTCCGCCTGCTGCTTCAGCTCGGAGATGATCTCCTCGGGGACCTTCCCGTCGAGGGTGAAGGCCGCCACGTCGTACACGTTTCCCTCGCCGTAGTCCCTCGTGGTGAGCAGCGTCAGCTCGGTGACCCCCTTATCGGAGGCGCGGGTCCACAGCGCGTGCGAGTTCTTCGCGCGCTTGTTCATCAGGAACCCGCCGAAGTTCATTTTCTGGAAGGAGAAGTCGTCGAGCTTCGCCGCGATCTCTGCGCGTGTCGTCATGGGTGTCATGTCCTTGTCCGGGAGGTCGGATGGCCTCTCCGTCGAGTGAGCCTAGGGGCGCTGTGCGTCGGTCCGTCCGACTCCGAACGACCCCGAACGAGCGCCATCCGCAGGCGCACGACAGCGTGCCATAGGCTCGACTCATGCCCGCCCCGATCACCCTCGATGAGCTCTGTCTGGGCCTCGGACGGATGCGTGCGGATGCGGGATCGCCGTCGTACGCCGAGATCGCCCGAAGGATCGGCAGCCTGCGCGAAGGCGCCGAGCCTCCCAAGGTGACCGTCTACGACTGCTTCCGCCCCGGACGGCGGCGGGTCGACGATCGTCTGGTCGGCGACATCGTGCGTGTGCTCGGCGGTGGGCGCACCGTGGCGGCTCGCTGGCGTGAGAGCGCACGCGCCCTCAACGGTCAGAGATCGGGAGTCCACGTCGAGGTGACCCTCGGGCCACGAGACGCCGCCGGAGCGGATGTCGGGCGGGAAGCGCTGTTGGCTGCGGTGCCCGCAGCGGACGTCCTCATCCTCACCGGCCTGCCGGGAGCGGGCAAGACCACTCTCGCCTCTGCGCTGGCCGGTCCGTCGCCGGTGCTCACCGTGCACCTGCGCGAGTCGGAGCCCGACCGCCCGCACGCCGACCCGATCGACATCCTGCGGCGCATGCTGGGAGCGCTCGGCGTCCGCTCTCTTCCGTACGAACTGCCGCGTCTGCGGGAGCGGCTGCGGGCCACAGCCCGCGACATCACCGTGATCATCGAGGATGCGGGCGATGCGGGCCGCCTCGCCGCGCTGCTGGTTCCCGGTGTGCGCTTCATCGTCACAGCCCGCGTCGACCTGGCCGACCTCGAGCAGCGCCTCCCGTCGGCCGGCGTGCATGTGGCGAGGGTCGTCGTCCCGCCGATGTCGAGTGGCGAAGCCCGTCGCCTCCTCGCTCGTCTGCTGCCCGTCGAGGACGGGGCGACCGCGAAGGGCGCGGAGGCAGCCCTGCGCGCGGATGCGCTGCGTCGCATCGTCGCGGTCGGAGGGGGGCTCCCGCTCGATCTCGTGATGCTGGCGGGAATCGTCCGTGAACACGAGGGCTGGTCGTTCCAGGACCTCGCCTCGAGATTCGAGCACGAACCTCGCGACGCGCGCATCCGTCCGGTCCTGGAGGCCGCGACGCGTTCCCTCTCTCCGGCAGAGGCTGACCTTCTCGCCGACGCCGCCCTGCTGGATAGGGACATCGAGGAGGGCGTGCTCGTCGCCGCGGCTGGTCCGTCCGCCGCGCGGGATCTGCGCCGTCTGCACGCCCGTCATCTGGTCGAGCTGCGTGAGGGCCATGTGCACATGCACGATACGGTCTTCGCCTTCGCGGCAGAGCGGTCGCGGTCGCTGCGTCCTTCGTCGGTGCGCCGACGCTTCGTGCACCGATCCGCGTCCGAGGTGCTCTCCCGGATCGGGGAGGATCCCGACTTCGCCGCACGTGAAGTCTCGACCGTGCTCGCAGTCGCGACGGCAGCCCGTGAGCACGGCCTCGACTCCGCCGTCGAGCAGGTGGCGATCGCGGCGCATCCGGCGCTCTCGCGCTGGTCGCTCTGGAGCGAATCCCTGCGACTGCACGACTTGGCGGCGCGAGGGGAGGGGCTCGATCTCGTGCCGGACATCGCGCTCGGCGTGGCGCACTGCGCGGAGAAGCTCGGGCGCCTCGACGAGGCGCTCATCACGCTGCAGCGGGTGCGTCGCATAGCCGCGGGATCGGCTCTCGCCCGCACCTGGAACCAGATCGGCAACGTCCAACGGTGGATGAGTCACCTCGATGAGGCGCTGGAGTCGTACGAACGCGCGGTCGTGCAGGCGCGAGAAGCACGGGACCGTGTCGTGGAGGGGCGCGCCACCGGCAACCACGCCGACACCCTGCGCATCCTCGCCCGATATCCGGAGGCGCTGGAGGGGTACGCCCTCGCCCTGTCGATGGCGCGGGCGGAAGGCGACGATCTCAATGTGGCCGTCGTGCGCGGCAATCGTCCGCTGCTGCTCCTCGCGATCGGGCGACTCGACGATGCGGAGGGTGAGCTGTACGAACTGCTGGCCGCGTCGGGCGGGGAATCCCTGCCTTTCGTCCGCCGCACGCTCGCCCTCGTCGCCGAGGCGCGGGGTGACGACAGCAAGGCCAGCGACCTGTCCGCGGTCGCGATGCAGAGCCTGCAGACGGCGAGGGAGTTCGCGACCTCAGCCGATCTCGAGCTTCTCGACGCGCGGATCGCCGGTCGAGCCGGAGATGTCGTGAGGGCGCGGACTGCAGCGGAACGGATCCTCCGAGAGGCGGAGCGTGCGGGCTCGCCGCTGATCGCGACGGAGGCGGCGAACTCGCTCGCCGAGATCCTGGTGTCGGCAGCCACGAGGGGTGCAGAGGATGCGGATGGCCTCCTCGAGGAGGCAGAGCGGCATGCCCAGGAGGCGCGCAGCATCGCCGAGGCGACCGGTGATCGTGCAGAGGTGGCTCGCAGCGATGCGATCCTCGCCGCTGTCGCGCGATCGAGAGGCGATCAGCCGACAGCTCTCGAGCGCGCCCAGGCCTCCGCACAGGTGTACGCCGAGATCGGACACCGCCTGCAGAGCGCGTGACGCCTCGGACCACGGCGGTTCGTGCGGCATCCGGATGCCAGGATGGATGCATGGACACCGCCAACCTCACCCGCGAGGAGACCGCAGCGCGATCCGCTGCCGTCACCGTGCACCGCATCCGCGTCGAGCTCGACCTGACCGGCGCGCCGGAGCGCGCTCGCACCGGGTTCCCGACCGTGACGACGCTCGAGTTCTCGTCGACGGTCGACGCCACCTGGCTCGACTTCGTCGGCGAAAGCGTCCGGAGGGTCTGGGTGAACGGCGAGGATCAGGAGATCGTCTATGACGGTGCCCGCATCTCGCTCTCCGGCCTGGTGGACTCCAACGTCGTCCGCGTCGAGGCGATCGGCGCGTACAGTCGCTCCGGTGAGGGCCTGCACCGGTTCCACGATCCGGTCGACGACGAGACCTACCTCTACACGCAGTACGAACCGGCCGACTCGCGGCGCGTGATGGCCTGCTTCGAACAGCCCGACATGAAGGCCGAGTACACCTTCGTCGTCGACGCGCCCTCCGGATGGGAGGTGCTCTCGAACCAGTCTCCGACGCACACCGATCTCGGTGTCGGCGTGCAGCGCGTGGAGTTCGCACCGACCCTGCCGATCTCGAGCTACATCACTGCCGTGGCTGCGGGACCCTACTCGCGGGTGGACGGCGAGTGGCGTCGCGACGCGCAGAGCGTCGCCCTCGGCGTATTCGTCCGCCGGTCACTCGCCGCGCACCTCGAGGCCGAGGAGATCCTCGAGGTCACACGCCAGGGCCTGGACTTCTTCACCGATGCCTTCGCCTATCCGTATCCGTGGGGCAAGTACGACCAGATCTTCGTTCCGGAGTACAACCTCGGGGCGATGGAGAACCCGGGCTTGGTGACGTTCACGGAGTCGTATCTCTCCCGTGGGGCGGCGACCGACGCGCAGCGCGCCGCGCGAGCCAACACGATCCTGCATGAGATGGCGCACATGTGGTTCGGCGACCTGGTGACGATGATCTGGTGGGACGATCTGTGGCTCAAGGAATCGTTCGCCGACTACATGGGCGCCCATGCGTCGGCCGTCGCCACGCGCTATCACGATGCGTGGGTCACCTTCGCCGCCAGGCGAAAGGCATGGGCGTACCAGCAGGACCAGCTGCCGACGACGCACCCCATCGTGGCGGACATCACCGATCTCGAGGCCGCGAAGCTGAATTTCGACGGGATCACCTACGCCAAGGGCGCAGCCGTGCTCAAGCAGTTGGTCGCCTTCGTCGGGGACGAGGCGTTCTTCGAGGGCGCCCGCCTCTACTTCGCCGCCAACGCGTTCGGGAACACGACGCTCGACGATTTCCTGGTGCAGTTGAGCGCCGTCTCGGGGCGGGACATGAGCGATTGGTCGGCGGCCTGGCTGCAGACCTCGGGCATGTCCACGCTGTGGACCGAGACCGAGGCGGACGGGCGGAGCATCCTCGTGCAGACCGACCCTCGCCCGCATCGGCTGCGCATCGGGCTGTATGAGCGTGTCGACGGCCGGGTCGTGCGGCGCGAGCAGCGTGAGCTCGATGTGGTCGGCGAACGGACCGAGATCGACCTCCCCGATGCCGATCTGGTGCTGCTCAACGACGACGACCTCACCTATGTGAAGGCTCGTCTCGATGCGCGTTCGCTCGCGACGGTCGAGGAGTCCCTCTCTGCGATCGACGACCCGCTGGCGCGGGCCCTCGTCTGGTCGTCGCTGTGGAACGCCACCCGCGACGGCGAGCTCGCGGGGGCGCGGTACGTCGAGATCGTGCGTACCCATGCGCCCGCGGAGTCCAACATCGGGCTGTTGACGGGTGTCCTCGCGAACGCGAGCTACACGATCCGCCACTTCGTCGCGGAGGCGAGCCGCGACCAGGAGCAGCGGCGCTGGGTCGAGACCGTGTGGAGCACACTGGAGGCTGCGGATGCCGGGAGCGACGCGCAACTCTCCTGGGCCCGTGCGTTCGCGACGGCATCCGCCTTCGACGACGGGCATCAGGAACAGGTGCGGGCACTGCTGGACGGGCAGGCACCCGACGGCCTCGTGATCGATCCTGATCTGCGCTGGCAGCTCCTCACGGCTCTGGTGACCACCGGGCACGCCGATCTTGCGGATGTGGCCGCAGAGCAGCAGCGGGACGACACGGGCGACGGACGCACAGCCGCACGGCGGGCGCGGTCGTCGCGACCGGATGCCACCGTGCGCCGCGAGGCATGGGACTCCGCTTGGAACGACCTCGCGCTCAGCAACGATCACCTCGATGCCGAGATCGGGGGTTTCCGCGCCGGCGGGCGCCGTGATCTCGTCTCCGGCTTCGATGACGAGTACTTCGCGCGGATCGGGCAGGTCTGGGGCGCGCGCAGCATCGAGATCGCGCGACGGCTGGTGGTCGGGCTGTTCCCGGCCGGCGATTCGTTGGAACCGGTCGATGCATGGCTGGCCGCGAACGCCGAGGCGCCGGCCGCTCTCCGGCGGCTCGTGATCGAGCAGCGGGATCACCTCGCGCGTGAGCTGAGGGTCAGGGCCGCGCAGGCCTGAACCTGTGGGCCCTGTCCGGTCCGACGGTCGCTGGCTTCTCGACGATCGCGCCCGACGGGTGTGGTCGCGGGTGAGCGGATCGCTCACCGGCGCGCGGCGTCAGGTCGTCGGGGCCGTCCGCAGCTGAGCGGATGTCTCGTGCCCGAGCGCGCGCAGATCGGGGCGGTCATCGCTCGAATGGCAGAGGATGATCGCGATCGCGGCCGCCCAGGCGCGTGCCCGCACCCAGGTCGCCTCGTCGTATCGGCGTCCCGTGGCTCGGCGGAACACATGTCGGCCTTCTGCGTCGAAGGCGAGCCATCCTGCGGCGAGGTCGTAGGCCGGGTCGCCGGCTGTGACGTCGCCGAAGTCGATCAGAGCCGACAGCCGATCACCGTCGACGAGGATGTTCCCGGGGTGCAGGTCGCCGTGGATCCAGACGGACTCGGTCGCGGGGGCGGCGTCGAGCCCGGTCTGCCAGATGTCGGCGAGATTCTCGGCCATCGTCGCGGGAAGGTCTGCGAGGCGGGAGCGGATGCTGTCGTCCCGTACCGCCAGCGGCACCCCGCGGACCGGGTTCCGGGGTGCGTCTGCAGGTGCATCGCGGTGGAGGGTGAGCAGGACGGCAGCGAGGTGAGCGGCCCAGACCGTGTTGTCCCGACGGGGGCGACCGAGAGCCTGACCGCCGGGCAACCACGGCACGATCGACCAGTGCCAGGGGAAGTGCGAGGTCGGCGAACCCGCGAACACCGGTAGGGGCGTGCGGACGTTCGCCGCAGCCAGGTGCATCGCGATCAGGGGGAGCGCACGTTGCTCGTGCCGAATCAGCGGTGCCGCCTGGAGTCGGCGGGGGATGCGCACCACGAGATCCGCCCCGAGACGCCAGGTGACGTTGTCCCATCCTTCGGCAGACCGCATCAACGGAAGTGTTGCCAGGTCCGGTGCGACGGTGCGGACGAGTTCGCGGACGTCGCGCTCATCGAGTGCGACCTCCGCGCCGGGGGAGTCCGCCATGCTCAGAGATCGAGGGAGTCGCCGGGCTCCAGCACGAAGAACTCGCCGCCGCCCTGTTCCGTGGCCCACTGCAGCCGCTGCCTGTGCATGTTCTTCCCGATCACCGACAGCGTCATGTCATGGGTCCCGAAGGAGCGACGAGGGGCGACCGCCAGCACGAAGTCCATCGCCTCGCCGATCTTCAGCCAGGGAGCGCCGAGCGGCGCGGCGAGAGTGCCGACCGCGACGCCCTCGGGGACAGCGTAGGAGTCGCCGGGGTAGTAGAGCTCGTCGTTCACGAGCACGCCCACGTTCTCGACGGTCGGGAGGGAGGAGTGGATGACTTCGTGGGATCCCCCGAAGAATCGCAGGGTGAACCCGCCGACGTCCACGGTGTCGCCGGGGGAGACGACGGTGATGTCATATCCCTCTGCGGCGCGGGCGACGCCGGCGGGGGCGAAGATCGGCGTGCCGGGTGCCGCGTGCAGGAGCCTGTCGAAGTGGTCGGCCGTCCAGTGGTCCGGGTGCTCATGAGTGATCACGACGCCGACCAGATCGGCGAGGTCGTCCAGGGGTGCCGTGAACGACCCGGGGTCGATCAGAAGGGTCTTCTCGTTCGCATCGAGACGGAGGGCGGCATGTTCGAACTTGGTGACGCGCATGGGAAGAGTCAACTCCTTCCGCTCGCGCACGGCAAACGTATTCGGCGGCGGATTCGGTGCGCCACGCCCGGGATTCGGGTGAGGGTGGCGTCGATTTGGCGCAGTGAGAATCGCCGTGGCATACTTGAACGGTTGTCGCGGGATGGAAACGTTCCGCCAGACGGCCCCATCGTATAGCGGCCTAGTACGCTGCCCTCTCACGGCGGTAACGCGGGTTCGAATCCCGCTGGGGTCACACAACAGAGAAAGCCTCCGGTTCGCCGGAGGCTTTCTTGTTTCTCCGCCTCAGTTCCGGGGATTCAAGGACAGGGTGCGGAACGTCCGGTTCCTCAACGGCAGGATCATCAGGGCCATCATCGCGCCCCCGAAGAGTGCGAACGGCACACCGACGGTCGTCACCGATGCGAGAGCGCCGAAGCCGGCCATCGCGAGCGGCATCAGACAGTCGTCGCCGAGGCGCGTGAGCGCGCCCATCCGGCCGAGGTAGGCCGTGTCGACGGTCGCCGAGAAAGTGGCGCTGAGCAGCACCGAGGCGTATCCCGCGGTCGCGCCGATCACGAACGCGGCTGCAGCGACGGTCCAGGCCGGACCGAACCCGAGCGCGACGATGCCTGCCCCCTGCACGACCAGCGCCCAGAACCCGGCGCGCGCCTCGTGACGCGGCCGCCACTTCGCCACCGAGACGGCCCCCAGCGCCGCGCCGACACCGAGGAGCGCTTCGAAGAGCCCGACCGCCTGAGCGCCCCAGCCCTCGTCGTGAGCACGGAGGGCGAGTCCGAGCCCGATCGCCGGACCGACCGCCAGATTCAAGCCCGACAGCGCGATCACGAGTGTGCGGGTCGTGGGGTTCGCGGAGAGGTGGGTGAACCCGCGGGCGATGCCGCGCAGCGCGGATTCCTTCCCCGCGCGGGCGAGGCGGAAGCGCGGGCGCAGCCAGATCGCGATGAAGGCGACGACCACGGTGAAGGTCAGGGCGTTCACCGACGCGCTTGCGGCAAGGCCTGCGTGCGCCACGACGAGTCCGCCTATCGCTGCACCTCCCATGGTCCCCAGGCGTGACGCCGTCTGGGCCGCAGCTCCGTAGGACGGAAGATCGACAGCTCTGACCAGCTGGCGCGCGATCGTCCCGGCTGACGGCTCGTAGAACGCATCGCACACCCCGAATGCGATGGCGGCGAGGAGGAGGACCGCGATCGAGGGTGGTGTCGTGAGCACCGACACGGCCACGGCGACCAGGACGCCGACGCGGAGCACGTTGAACGCGAGCATGATGCGGCGGGCGTCCGCGCGGTCGGCGATCACCCCTCCGAACAGGAGGATCACCGCGCGGGGCACCGTACCTGCGGCGACGATCAGGCCGGCGATCGCGGGGGAGGCGATCTGCACGGCTGTCCAGGCGAGGGCGATCGTCCACAGGGCGTCACCGGCATCGGAGAGCGCCTTCACACCGATCCATGCATGCGCGAGGTGGTCCCGGCGGAACGCAGGAGGCGCGGTCACCTCGACGGGCTCGCTGACCGTCGCCATCACGGCTCCGTGGGGAAGGCGTGCGCGAAGACGAAGACGGGGACGCGCTCCTGACCGTCGTCGAGGTCGATGCCCTCCTGCCACTCGCGGATCGTCCCGAGGATCCGCGCGGAGAGGTCGCGCAGCTCGTCGGCCGATGCCCAGGCGGTCGTCTCCGTGTTCGAGCCGTCGTATCCCGCGTACGCGGGGTCTCGGCGACTGCGGTGCCAGCGCTGCAGCCGGTCTATCTGCATCCGGATGCCCTGCCGCTGGGCTTCGCGCGCGAGCAGGGCATCGGCGGGGGAGTCCGCGTAGTCGTCGGTCGACCAGGTCAACCCGCGTCGAGCCACCTTCCACCAGCTGGTGCGCTTGTCACCGGCGGGATCCGGTGCGCGTTCGACGACGCCTGCGCGCTCCAGCATCCGCAGATGATGGCTGATGCTGCCGACCTGGCTGTCGAGTGCGCGCGCGATCGCGGTGACCTGTGCGGTGCGGTACAGGAGCAGATAGTCGTAGATGCGGCGGCGCAGCGGGTGATGCACGGCGGTGATCACGGAGATGTCTTCCACGGGGGAAGACGCTAGTCCCGAGGTGACAGACGCACAAGACTTCTTGTATACCTCGGAATATCAACGAGAAGGGTTGCCCGGAAGCATCCGGGCGAGCCTTCTCCTACGGGGCGGCGTCAGTTCTCTTCGACGGATGTCCCGCTTGAGGATCCCGCGGTGTCACGGCGGTTGCGACGCGTCCGGCGCAGGAGCCAGACGAGGAGCACGACCACCCCGGCGAGTGCGAGCCACGGGAGGATGAAGCCGAGGGCGATGACCAGTGCGTTCAGCGACACCACGAGACCGTTCCAGCCGGCCAGCAGGCCGTCGCCGAAGCCGGCCGGGTCGGCCGTCGTCGGTGCGCTCGCCTTCGTCAGCTGCACCTGCAGGGAAGACATCGCGACCTGGTCGTCGAGAGCGGCGAGCTGCTGCTCGTAGGATTCGAGCTGGGCCTGGCGGTCGGTCAGTGCGACCTCGGCCTCGATCAGCTCGGACACACTCCCCGATTGCGCCATGAGCTGCGTGAGCCGTTCGACCGATGCCTTCGTGGAGTCGACACGGGCGCGCAGATCGATCGCGGCAGAGGTCACGTCCTGCTTCGACGTCGACGACGAGAGCACCTCTCCGGTGTCGGCGAGAGCGGCGATCACGTCGGGAAGATCCGCCGACGGCACCCTGATGCCGACCCAGCCGTACGCCGAATCGGCGGTATCGGTGGCGGGATCGGTGCGGCCGTCGAGCGGGACCGACTTCCCGATCTCCGTGCTCTCGACGTAACCGCCGCGCTCCTCGGCGAGGGCCGCGATCGCCGCCGCCGCCTCCGGGATGCTCTTCACCTGAACGGTCGCCTGCGCGGTGGCGATGATCTCGCGCCCGCTCTCCGCGTCAGCGGCACCGGGGAGCGTCGCCGCGTTCGCATCGGAGGTCACGGCGCCGTCCGGCAGCGACTCGGGGGCCACGCCCGTGAGCCGCTCGGGCGACGAGGGTGCGGAGTCGGCGATGGTGCCGCTGGAGAAGCCGATGCCTTCGGCCGTCACGGAGGCTCCCCCGCCTACGGCGCCGAGGATGGGGGGCGTCACGAGCACGCCGACCACGAAGGCCGCGGCGATACCGCCGCCGGTGAGCCACCGCCGCCGACGAGCACGGGACGTGGCCTCGGCCGGGCGCGCCGGAGCGCGCTCGGAGGCGATCTCGGCGAAGACGGCGTCTTCGATACGGGCGATCGTCTCGTCCGAGAGGGCGGGCAGGTCGCTGCCGCTGATCTTGTCGTTCATGCGTCTCTCACTTCCGTCACGGCGCCACGCAACTGCGTGCGTACTCGAGAGAGACGGTTCCTGACGACGGCGTGGGTCACCCCGAGCTCTTCCGCAGCCGCCTGATAGGCATAGCCCTCAGACGCGCACAGACGGAAGATTTCACGATCGAGTTCGCTCAACGTGCCCACTTCTCGGGCTATCCGCGCCGCCAGCTCGGCCGTGATGACCTGCTCCTCGACGCTCACCGTGTCCGGCAGCAGGGTCTCGTCCACGGCCTCGGCGGTGTGCGCCTGATCGCGCCGACGCTGACGGAGCCGGTTGGCTGCCTGGAATCGGCAGATCGTGGCCAGCCACGGCAGGATCGACTCGCCCTGGAGCTCGAGGTCGGGGATCTTCCGCCAGGCGACGACGAACGTCTCCTGGGTCACATCCTCGGCGTCGGACGGCGAGGCGAGGATGCCCTGCGCGATCCAGTACACGGGACGCACGTGTGCGCGGTACAGCTCGCGAAAGGCGTTCTCGTCGCCGGCCGCGGCCTGCGCCGCCCATCTCTGATCAGTTGTCTGCAGGGGCATCCTGGTTCCGTTCGGTGTCTCTCACGAGGAGAGTGTCGATCGATGCCCCATCGTCTCAGATCCGGTGCAGGGGATTGCGTGCGGGCCGCAGGGAGTTTCCGACGACATCCGTCCCCACGGATGCCACGGCTCCGGTAGCATTGCCCGGGCGAGAGGGAGTATCCCGAATCCGCGCGTAACGTCATCACGAGCACCGTCATCGCTGCTCCGGGCGCGCGACGCACATGTGTGCGGGGGAGAGACTTTCGACTCATTCCCGACCCCTCCGCGAAAGGTGCAGTGCGCCCTTGGAAATCCCCGTCTGGTTCGAGATCACCTCGATGGTCGTCCTCACGATCATCCTGATCGGCGACCTGCTCCTCATCCGGCTGCGGCCGCACATCCCCTCGACGAAGGAGTCCACTCTCTGGGTCGTCTTCTACGTCGGGCTCGCGCTGCTGTTCGCGGTGCTCCTGGGCAATGTCGGAGGTTGGCAGAACGCGGGTGACTTCATCACCGGATGGGCGCTGGAGTACAGCCTCTCCATCGACAACCTGTTCGTCTTCGTCCTGATCATGGCCCAGTTCGCCGTGCCGCGGCGGCTGCAGCAGCAGGTGCTCATGGTCGGCATCATCATCGCGCTCATCCTGCGTGGCCTGTTCATCCTCGCCGGCGTCGCGATCGTCGAGAACTTCTCACCGATCTTCTACATCTTCGGTGCCTTCCTCATCTGGACGGCGATCCGTCAGGCCATGCCGGACGGCGATCACGAGGGCGAGGTGCAGCGGGAGAACTTCATCGTCCGCCTGCTGCGTCGCCGCGTCGACATCAGCGAGACGTACGACGGGTCCAAGATCCGCACCACGGTCGACGGCAAGCGCATGTGGACGCCCATGGTGATCGTCTTCATCACCATCGGTGTCACCGACCTGATCTTCGCGATCGACTCGATCCCCGCGATCTTCGAGATCACCACCAACGGCTTCCTCGTCTTCTCGGCCAACATCTTCGCGCTGATGGGGCTGCGCCAGCTCTACTTCCTGCTCGGCGACCTGCTCGACCGTCTGCGCTACCTGCACTACGGCATCGCCGTGATCCTCGGCTTCATCGGCGTCAAGCTGATCCTGCACGCTCTGCACGTCAACGAGCTGCCGTTCATCAACGGCGGCGAGCATGTCGAGTGGGTGCCCGACATCAGCAACATGGTCTCGCTCGGCGTGATCCTGGCCTCGATGACCATCGCGACCGTCGCCAGCCTGATCGCGTCGTCTCGCGAGAAGCGCGCGGCGAGGTCCACGACGACCGTGGAGTGAGATCATGGCGGCATGACCCGCCACTGGACTCCCCTCGCCGTCGTCTATCTCGTGCTGGCGGTGGTCGGTCTGATCGGCACCTGGACGTTCAACGTGCTGGCGATCACGCAGATGGTGGACTTCGTCGGCGATCTCGTCGGCAGCGGTCCGGCGGTGTCGTCGATCACGGTCGATCTCCTGATCGTGGCGATCGCCGGCAGCGTGTTCATCATCGTCGAAGCGCGACGGATCGGGATGCGGAGGGGCTGGCTCTATGTCGTGCTGTCCGCAGTGACGGCGTTCGCCTTCACCTTCCCGCTCTTCCTGGCGATGCGCCAGCGCCACCTCACCCGTCTGACCACAGAAGCTCGGCGTCGAGCGTGAGGTCGATGATCTGACGAAGCAACGCCCCCACCGTCGCGGACTGCAGCAGCGCGTACCTGTCGTAGTCGCCGAGGGGAGCGATCGCGGCGAGCTGCCACGCGGCGGCGATCGGATCGTCCGAGAGCTCGGTGTCGGCATCCCACTGCGCCTCGGGGGCGCGGGCGAGTGTCCGTCGCACGATCGCCTCCGCTTGCGTGCGCAGCGGGGTGAGCTCGTCGCTCCAGTCGAGCTCGGGCAGCGGCGTGACCTCGGCGCGGGGATAGGGGTCGTCATCCAGCCACTCGTCGACCGTGAAGCGATCGGTGCCGACGGCGACCGCCAGCAGAGCGTCGGCACCCGCGGAGACGCTGATCAGCCGAGCCATCGTGCCGATGCCACTGCGCCGATCGCCACCGCCGACCTCGTGGCCGCGTTCGATGAGCACGACACCGAACCGCGGGTCCTCCTCATCCAGGAGCCGCCCGATCATCGTGAGGTACCGCGGCTCGAACACGCGCAGCGGAAGCGGGGTGTGCGGGAAGTGCACCGAGCCGAGCGGGAACATCGGGATGGCGGTCATGGCACCAGTCAACACCGAGAGACGTAAAGTGAACAGATGCGCAGACCTCGCCCCCTCACCCCGTCAGCCGGGCAGGAATCCGTCTGGGACTATCCGAGGCCGCCGCGCGTCGAACCGGTCGCCGACCGCGTCACGATCCGCCTCGGCGGTGACCTGATCGCCGATACCCGCGATGCCGTGCGCGTGCTGGAGACCAGCCACCCTCCCGTGTACTACCTTCCGATCGCCGACTTCATCCCCGGTGCGCTGGTGGAGGCCCCCGGCGCCTCGTTCTGCGAGTTCAAGGGCACCGCCCGCTACTTCGATGTGCGCGGCGGAGACACCGCTCGCCCTGGAGCGGCCTGGAACTATCCGCACCCGTCTCCGGGCTTCGAGGCGCTGACCGACCGGGTCGCCGTGTACGCGGCGCCGATGGACGAGTGCACCGTCGGGGACGAAGTCGCGGTCCCGCAACCGGGTGGGTTCTACGGCGGGTGGGTCACGTCTGGGGTCGTCGGCCCCTTCAAGGGCGTTCCCGGCTCCATGGGCTGGTGACGTTCGGCCTGACCGCCGCTCAGAACGCGCGCAGGTTCGCCTGCAGGCCGCCGTCCGCATACTCCCGACGGAGGATGCCGCGCCGTCGGAGCACCGGCACGAGCTCGTCGAGGGTGCGGTGGAGGGTGACCGGATGGAAGTCCCCCCACAGCAGGACGCCGTCGTTGCCCCATTCGCCGAGCTCTTCGATCAGGTCGGCGAACTCCTCGGCCGTGCCGACGAAGCCGGTGCGGTCCGAGATCCGGCCTGCACGGGCGAGCGCGCTGAGGTGTGCGCGCAGTGGCGCCTCCTCGCCCCGGTCGCCGATCAGACGCTGGATGCTGCCGCGGGAGACGTGCGCGCCGAAGACGGAGAGGTCGAGCGGCCGGTCGAGGTCGAGCGACGTGAGATCGGTCTCGAGGTCACTCGACTGCTTGCGGGCGATCTGCACGAGCGCGGCATCGTCGGGGTGTGCGGACGCGGCCACGATGCGGTCGGCCTCCTCCGCCGAGGGCGTGATCACAGGCTGGATGGCGAAGAGGATCTTGATGTCCTCCGGACGTCGTCCGCTCTCGGTCGCCGCGTCGTGCACTCTGGCGCGGTAGTCCCGCACGGACTTCTCGTTCAGGGGCGCCAGAGCGAGTTGGACGTCGGAGTTCGCGCCGGCGAAGCCGAGCCCTCGGCCCGAGCCCCCGGGGGAGACGATCGCAGGGTCCCCGTCGGTGAACGGCACGGCGTTGAGCGGGCCGTCGAAGGCGAAGTGCTCACCGCGATGCTCGACCGCACGCAGGCGGGTGCCGTCGGCGTAGAGATCCGTCTCCCGATCGGCGAGGAGGGCGCCGTCGTCCCAGCTGCGCCAGAGGGCGCGGATGCCGTCGAGCCATTCCTCGGCGCGGTCGTAGGCCTCGTCGTGCCCGAGCTGCGGGGCCGCGGAGAAGTGCCGTGCGCTGCCGGTGTCGGTGACCACGTTGAGACCCAGGCGATGGCCGCTGAGGTGCTGCAGCGTCGCGAACTGCCGGGCGGCCGTGTAGGGGAGGTACGCGGCGGGATTCACCGTCGGCACCACGCCCAGGTGCCTGGTCGCCTGGAACAGATAGGGAGCCAGCAGGAGCGGATCGTGCTTCGGGCCGCCGAACGCGTGCCGGACGCGCAGATCGATCGTCGAAGGCGATCCCAACGAGGGCGCGTCCTCGATGATGACCAGATCGAAGCCGGCCTGCTCCAGGGTGCGCGCGGCGTCCTGATAGATCTCGGGGCGCGTCCAGTCGTAGTCCCATTCGAGGGACGGATAGCCCCAGCCCTGCGGTCCGAAGCCGCGGGCGAGGAACCAGCCGAAGTGCTGAGGGCGGCTCATGCCACCGTCTCCCGCACGTTGTGGAGCACGCGGGACAGATCCGCGATCAGATCGTCGACGTCCTCGATGCCGATCGACAACCGCAGGGTGCCCGGCCGCACGCCGAGAGCCTCGCGCTCCTCCTCGGTGCGCTGGGCATGACTGGTGGTCCCGGGGTGCAGCACCAGAGAGCGCACATCTCCGATGTGGGTCATGTGGGTGAAGACCCGCACGTGCTCGACGAATCGGCGTGCCGCGGGGAGCCCGCCTCGCAGGGTGAAGGTGAAGATCGAGCCGGACCCGCCCTCGAGGTAGCGCGTGCCGACCTCGTGGTCGGGGTGCGAGGGGAGCCCGACGTAGTCGACGCTCTCGACTTCCTCGTGCCGTTGCAGCCACTGGGCGATCTGCAGGGCGTTGCGAGACTGGCGCTCGACTCGCAGGCCGAGCGTCTCGACGCCCTGTCCGATCAGGAAGGCGTTGAGAGGGGAGGGCGATGCGCCGAATCGCGGGGCGACGGATTCGCGGGCGTAGGCGATGCGGGCGCGGCCCCCGTGGCGGGCGAAGACGCTGGGTGCGTCCCCTCGGCCGGGGAGGACGAGATGGGGCGCGTTGTGACCGGAGAGAGCGGCGTCGAAGCGCCCGTCGTCGACGATGACGCCGCCGAGCACGGAGCCGTGCCCGGCCAGGAACTTCGACGCGGAATGGACCACGATCGCCGCGCCGTGCTCGAGAGGGCGCAGCAGTGCCGGCGTCGCCAGCGTGTTGTCGACGATCAGTGGGATCGCGTGCGCATCGCCGACGTCGCTGATGGCGCGGACGTCGAGCACGTCGTTGCGGGCGTTGGCGAGCGACTCGGCGAACAGCGCGCGGGTGTTCGGGCGGATCGCCGCCCGCCAGGCATCCGCATCGGCGATGTCGTCGACGAACGTGGTCTCGATGTCGAGCCGAGCGAGGTTGTCCAGGAACAGGCCCCTGGTGCCTTCGTAGATGTGGGTGGACGACACGATGTGATCGCCCGCGCCGGCGACGGTCAGAAGGGCCGTCGCCACTGCTGCCTGGCCGCTGGCTACGAGCACGGCGTCGGCGCCGGACTCGAGGGCTGCGAGCTGGCGTTCCACGGCGCGCACCGTGGGGTTCCCTGTGCGGGTGTAGCCGAAGCCGGTGCCGGTGCTGAAGTGGTCGGCCGCGTGATCGAAGTCGTCGAACTCGAAGCCCGCCGTCAGGTAGATGGGCGTCGCGCGGGAGCTGGCCGTCTCCCGGCTTCTCGCCGCGTGGACCGCGCGGGTGGCGAAGCGGGCGGTGTCGACGGTCATGCGGTGCCTCTCGGTCGTTCGGGTGCTCAACAGAGTGTCATGACGGGTCGGAGCACGTCGCAGCGGTGGTAATCTGACGTCATGCGGACCGTGCTCCTTCTTCTTAGGCGCCGCGACGAGACCTCGATCTGAGCCCCTCCTCGTCGCGGAGTCCATCGTGGGCCGAACCGCCAGCCACAGGAGACACGCAATGACCACCCCCGCACACGGTGCCGCTTCCGCACGCCGCAGGACTCTCGCCGAGAAGGTCTGGGACGACCACCTCGTCGTCAAGGGCGAGAACGGCGAGCCGGACCTCATTTACATCGACCTGCACCTCGTGCACGAGGTCACCAGCCCGCAGGCGTTCGATGGCCTGCGCAGCGAGGGGCGGCCGCTTCGTCGCCTCGACCTCACGATCGCGACGGAGGATCACAACACTCCGACGTGGGACATCGACAAGCCGATCGCCGACCTGACCAGCCGTACGCAGATCGAGACGCTGCGGCGCAATGCCGCCGAGTTCGGGGTGCGTCTGCACTCGCTCGGCGATGCGGAGCAGGGCATCGTGCACGTGGTCGGGCCCCAGCTCGGGCTGACCATGCCCGGCATCACCGTGGTCTGCGGCGATTCGCACACCTCGACCCACGGCGCGTTCGGCGCGATGGCGTTCGGTATCGGCACCAGCGAGGTCGAGCACGTCATGGCCACGCAGACCCTGCCGTTGAAGCCTTTCAAGACCATGGCGATCAACGTCGAGGGCACGTTGCGCCCCGGTGTGACGGCGAAGGACATCATCCTCGCGGTGATCGCGAAGATCGGTACCGGCGGGGGACAGGGCTACGTGCTCGAGTTCCGCGGCAGCGCCATCCGTGCGCTCTCCATGGAGGGCCGCATGACGATCTGCAACATGTCGATCGAGGCAGGGGCCCGCGCCGGCATGGTCGCCCCCGACGAGACGACGTTCGCCTACCTCGAGGGTCGCCCGCACGCGCCGAAGGGGCAGGACTGGGAAGACGCCGTCGCCTACTGGCGCACGTTGCCGACCGATGAGGGTGCGACCTTCGACGCCGAGGTGTTCATCGATGCCGACCAGCTCGAGCCGTTCGTGACGTGGGGGACCAACCCCGGTCAGGGCAGCTCCCTTTCGGCCGCTGTGCCCGACCCCGCCGAGATCGACGACCCGAATGAGCGCGCAGCCGCGGAGCGGGCGCTGGAGTACATGGACCTGAAGCCGGGGACACCGCTCAAGGAGGTTCCGGTGGACGCGGTCTTCATGGGTTCGTGCACCAACAGCCGCATCGAGGACCTCCGGGCGTTCGCGTCGATCATCGAGGGCAAGAAGAAGGCCGACGGCGTGCGCGTCATGGTCGTGCCCGGATCGGCCAGGGTGCGGCTGGAAGCCGAGGCGGAAGGCCTGGACAAGGTGATCAAGGACTTCGGGGCGGAGTGGCGATTCGCCGGATGCTCGATGTGTCTGGGCATGAACCCGGATCAGCTGGCTCCGGGCGAACGCTGCGCCTCCACCTCCAACCGCAACTTCGAAGGACGCCAGGGCAAGGGAGGGCGCACGCACCTCGTCTCGCCTCTCGTCGCCGCAGCGACCGCCATCCGCGGCACCCTGTCCAGCCCGAGCGACCTGACGGAAGGGTTCTGAATCATGGAGAAGTTCACCACTCACACCGGCATCGCCGCTCCGCTGAAGCGTTCGAACGTCGACACCGATCAGATCATCCCTGCGGTGTTCCTCAAGCGCGTCACCAAGACCGGATTCGAGGACGCGCTGTTCCATGCGTGGCGCCAGGACCCGGACTTCGTGCTCAACCAGCCAGCGTTCCACGGGGCCTCCGTGCTCCTGGCCGGCTCCGATTTCGGCACCGGTTCGAGCCGCGAACACGCGGTGTGGGCCTTGCGGGACTTCGGCTTCAAAGTGGTGCTGAGCCCGCGTTTCGCCGACATCTTCCGGGGCAATTCGGGCAAGCAGGGGCTGCTCGCCGCGACGATCTCGGAAGAGGATCTCGAGCGGTTCTGGGCCGAGATCGAGCGGAATCCCGGGGTCCGGATGACCGTCGACCTCGAGGCGCGCACCGCCTCGATCGGTGACGTCCAGGCCGAGATCGGGATCGACGATTACACTAGATGGCGGCTCCTCGAAGGGCTCGATGACATCGGGCTCACGCTGCGCAACGAAGACAAGATCGCGCAGTTCGAGGCCCGTCGCGAGTCGTGGCGGCCCCGAACCCTTCCCGTTCAGTAGACGGTGGGGGCGGGGGAGCCAGGGGCAACCCGCCCCCGAAATCCGTAAATGAAGTGAGGCTCCGAATGACGACACCTGTGCGCGACGCTCTTCCGGACGGAGTCCCTGCACTCACCGGAGACGTCCTCGCCATTCGAGGCGGACGACCGCTTCGCGGTCGGGTCGACGTCAAGGGGGCGAAGAACCTGGCGACGAAGGCCATGGTCGCCTCCCTCCTCGGTGAGACCGTGAGCACGCTGCGCGACGTGCCGGCGATCAGCGATGTCGCCGTCGTACGCTCGCTGCTCGAGGTGCACGGCGTTCGCGTGTCCGAGGGCGATGAGCCCGGTTCGCTGGTGTTCGACCCGAGCGACGTGGAATCCGCGCACTTCGAGCAGATCGACGCTCACGCCGGTGCCTCGCGCATTCCGATCCTCTTCTGCGGCCCGCTGCTGCACCGTCTCGGTCAGGCGTTCATCCCCGACCTCGGTGGATGCCGCATCGGTGACCGGCCCATCGACTTCCACCTGGACGCTCTGCGCAAGTTCGGTGCGATCGTCGAGAAGCTGCCCAGCGGCATCCGCCTCTCCACGGGGGGAAGCCGCCTGCACGGGGCGAACATCCACCTCCCGTACCCCAGCGTCGGTGCCACGGAGCAGGTGCTCCTCACTGCTGTGCGCGCCGAGGGCGTCACGGAGCTGCGCAACGCCGCCATCGAGCCCGAGATCATGGACCTGATCGCCGTGCTGCAGAAGATGGGCGCGATCATCTCCTACGAGCCGAACCGCGTCATCGTGATCGAGGGCGTCGAGAAGCTCCGCGGCTACGACCACCGCTCGATCTTCGACCGCAACGAGGCCGCGTCCTGGGCCTCCGCCGCGCTCGCGACCGATGGCGAGATCTTCGTCGGCGGTGCGAAGCAGCAGGAGATGCTCACCTTCCTCAACATCTTCCGCAAGGCCGGCGGCTGGTTCGACATCCAGGAAGACGGCATCCTCTTCCGTCGCGACGGCGAGATCAAGCCCGTCGTGATCGAGACCGACGTGCACCCCGGCTTCATGACGGACTGGCAGCAGCCTCTCGTCGTCGCCCTGACGCAGGCGCACGGCCGTTCCGTGGTGCACGAGACCGTGTACGAGAACCGCATGGGCTTCACCGACGCGCTGGTCAAGATGGGTGCCGACATCGTCGTGCACCCCCGTGGCCTCCAGGACGGTCCGCGTCGTGTTCCGCGTCGCGACCTCGAGCAGGCTGCGGTCATCACCGGTCCGACGCCGTTGCACGGCGCCGACATCGTGGTTCCCGACCTGCGCGGGGGCTACAGCCACGTGATCGCGGCGCTGACGGCCACCGGCGAGTCGAAGGTCTCCGGTGTCGACATCCTCAGCCGCGGCTACGAGAAGTTCCTCGCCAAGCTCGACGCGCTCGGCGCCGACTTCGACGTCATCCGGTGACCGCGGTGACGTCCCGGTCATCGGAGACGACGCGGCCGAGCATCTTCTGGCCGCTCGCCGCGCTGATCATCCCTCCCGTCTCGCTGATCGCGAAGATCCGCGTGAGCGGTGCGGAGAAGCTGCCGCGCGAGGGATCGTACGTGCTCGCCCCGAACCACTACTCGGAGTTCGATCCGCTCATCGTTGCCGTCGCCGTATGGCGGTCCGGTCGCGCGCCGCGGTTCATGGCCAAGGAGAGCCTGTTCAA
Organism: Microbacterium sp. UCD-TDU; assembly: GCF_000340625.1. Lineage (NCBI taxonomy): Bacteria > Bacillati > Actinomycetota > Actinomycetes > Micrococcales > Microbacteriaceae > Microbacterium > Microbacterium sp. UCD-TDU. Next base: position 663,207 of record NZ_KB454447.1, on the reverse strand, counting down.
GGTCCCTGTGCTCGGCTGGTTCCTGCATCGCACCGGGATGATCCCGGTCGCGCGCACGTCTTCGGCGTCGTCCGCACGGCAGACGATGAAGCAGTCGGAAGAGCTCGTCGAGCACGGTCGGGGCGTGATCGTCTACCCCGAGGGCACGCTCACGCGCGATCCCGACATGTGGCCGATGCGCGGCAAGTCCGGCGCGGTGCGTCTGGCCCTCGCCGATGGCATCCCCCTGATCCCGATGGCGCAGTGGGGTACCCAGGCGATCATGGGGCGCTACCAGAAGGGCCTGAGCCTGTGGCCGCTGCGCAAGCCGGTCAGAGTGCTCATCGGCGACCCCGTCGATGTCTCCGATCTGCGCGAGCGGGCAGGAGAGCCTGCGGCCCTCACCGAGGCGACGAACCGTCTGATGAACGCGATCACCGCGCTCCTCGAAGAGCTGCGCGACGAGAAGGCACCCGCGGAGCGCTGGAACCCCGCGAGCCACGGACAGAAGGAGACCGGACGCCTTGACTCCTAAGAGAACCGCTGCGGCCGGGCCGCGGGCCGCGGTCGTAGGATCTGGCAGCTGGGGAACCACGTTCGGCAAGATCCTCGCCGACGGTGGCGCTCAGGTGACGATGTGGGCTCGGCGCCCGGAGCTGGCCCAGGAGATCAACGAGGCCAAGCGCAACTCCCGCTATCTGCCCGGCATCAACCTGCCGCGCACGATGGCGGCGACGCACGAGCTCGCAACCGCTCTGGACGGCGTGGATCAGGTCTACCTGTCGGTGCCGAGCCAGTCGCTGCGGGAGAACCTGAAGGCGCTGCGGCCGCTGCTCGCCGACAGCGATGCCAAGATCATCAGCCTCATGAAGGGCGTCGAGCGCGGAACCGGACTGCGCATGAGCCAGGTGATCCAGCAGGAGCTGCGCTGCGACCCCGATCGCGTCGCCGTGGCCTCGGGGCCGAACCTCGCTCTCGAGATCGCCCGCGAGCAGCCGACCGCCGCCGTGATCTCCTCGCGCAGTCAGGAGACGGCGGAGATCGTCGCGCGCGCAGCTCGGAACAGCTACTTTCGCACCTTCGTGAACACCGATGTGATCGGCACGGAGTTCGGCGGCGTCCTGAAGAACCTGATCGCGGTGGCCATCGGCATCGTCGACGGCGTCGGCTACGGCGAGAACACCAAGGCGTCGATCATCACCCGAGGTCTCGTCGAGATGACCGACTTCGCGGTGGCGAACGGGGCTCACCCCGAGACGCTCCAGGGGCTTGCCGGGCTCGGCGACCTGATCGCGACCTGTCAGTCGCCGCTGAGCCGGAACAACACCGCAGGGCGACTGCTCGGTCAGGGCTACAGCTTCCAGGACGTCGTGAAGCAGATGCAGCAGACGGCCGAGGGATTGGCCTCCGTCGCGCCCGTCCTGCAGCTGGCGCGCGAGGCCGAGATCGACATGCCCATCGTCGAGCAGGTGAAGATGGTGCTCGACGGCAAGATGAATCCGCGGGACATCGCACCGCACCTGACGACGGACGACGACACCCCGCAGGGTGAGAGGACCAACCATGGACAAGCAGACGGTGGTGGTGCTCTTCGGCGGGCGCTCCAGCGAGCATTCGATCAGTTCCGCAACGGCGGGGGGCGTGCTGGGCGCGATTGACCGCGACCGCTACGCCGTGATCCCGGTCGGGATCACCCGGGAAGGCGCGTTCGTCCTCGAAGACGACGATCCCGCGAAGTTCCCGCTCGACGCGGCGCATCTCCCCGAAGTGGTCGACAACGGCACGCGCGTGCTCTGGCCGGAGCCGGGCGGCGACCGCACCCTGCGCGTTGTGCAGACGGACGGCACCGTCGAGGGACTGGGAGAGATCGACGTGGTGCTGCCGATCCTGCATGGACCGCACGGCGAGGACGGCACCATCCAGGGCTTCTTCGACACGCTGGAGGTCCCTTACGCGGGCGGTGGGGTCCTCGACTCCGCACTCTGCATGGACAAGCACTTCATGAAGATCGCGCTCGAGGCCTCCGGCATCTCGGTCGCTCCTTGGGTGACGGTGCGCCGCTCGGACTGGGATCGCGATGCCGCAGTCGTGCGTGCGAGGGCCGCGGAGCTGGGCCTGCCGGTGTTCGTGAAGCCCGCACGTGCGGGCTCGAGCGTCGGGGTGTCCAAGGTCGAAGCCGCCGACGAACTGGACGCGGCCCTGGCCGTGGCCTTCGCCGAAGACGACAAGGTGCTGATCGAGACCGGCGTGAGCGGTCGCGAGATCGAGGTCGCGGTGCTCGAGAGCGCCGACGGGGTCCGGGCATCTCTTCCCGGCGAGATCGTGCTGACCTCGCGGGGCTTCTACGACTTCGAGGGCAAGTACCTCGGCGGCGACGGCGTGGACGTCGTGTGCCCGGCGGAGGTGACCGACGCGGAGCTGGCGGCCATCCAGCAAGCGGGCATCCGCGCGTTCGAGGCCGTCGACGGTCGTGGGCTGGCCCGCGTCGACATGTTCCTGACGCCGTCGGGCGAGCTCGTGGTGAACGAACTCAACACGATGCCGGGCTTCACCCCGATCTCGATGTTCCCCAAGTGCTGGGTCGCCTCGGGCCTGAGCTACGGCGATCTGATCACCGAGCTCGTCGAAGCCGGTCTGCGCCGCTGAGCGCGCGGTTCCCCGCGGCGATCAGCTCGCGGGGAACTCGACGCGGTCCGTGCACTGTCCGGTCGCGGGCTGGAGCCCGGACTGGATGCTGGCGGAGATCTTGTCGACGATCGCCTGGAAGTCGATCTGCTCGCCGCGGCGGATGGTCACCTCGACCGCGGGGTCGCGTCCGAACGTGACCAGCCTCTGACGCTCCTCTTCCTGCTCGAGGACCAACCAGTCGACGCCGCCGAGGGTGGTGCACACGAGTGCAGACGGTGCGGGGGGCTCGACACCGCAGCGCAGCACGACGGTGGGTTCTCCCCAGGCACCTGTCGCCTGCGCGTCGGTCCAGACCCGATCGAATCCGCCGACGGTCTCCGGCAGCAGCACGGAGACGTTCGCGCATGCGGGGTTGTTCGCATCGGCGGCGGGTTCGAGGTGCACGGTGGTCGAGCAGCCGGCGAGCATCGCGGCCAGGGACACCGCGCCTGCGAGGACAGCGAGGCGACGGGAGCGGGGCATGCTTCCAGGCTACCTTTGACAGCATGCCCTCCCGACCCGATACCGACGATCCGCGCCTGGGAGATGTGTCCGAGGGGCGTATCCTCCAGGCGATCCTGACCCGGACCCCCGCGGCGTCGCACACGCTGATCGGTCCGGGCGATGATGCGGCCGTCATCGCCACGCCCTCCGGCTCGGTGGTGGCGACGACGGACACGCTCGTGCACGGTCCCGACTTCCGTCTCGCATGGTCGAGTGGGTACGACCTCGGCTGGAAGGCTGCGGCGGTGAACCTCGCCGATGTCGCGGCGATGGGTGCCCGCCCGACCGCGCTGCTCGTCGCTCTGGCCGTCCCGCGGGAGCTGCGCCTGTCGTTCGTCGAGCGCCTCGCCGACGGCTTCCGTGACGCCTGTGCATCTCTCGCGCCCGGATGCGCCGTGGTCGGCGGCGATCTGACGGTGTCCGACGTGTTGACGGTGGCCGTGACCGCTCTCGGCGACCTGGAGGGGCGTGTCGCGGTGACGCGGAGCGGTGCGCGAGCCGGTGATGTCATCGCGGTGGCCGGGGAGCTGGGCCATGCCGCTCGCGGTCTCGCGGTGCTGTTCGGGCGGTTCCGAGACGGAGATGTCCCCGTGCCGGTGGATCCGGCGAAGCTCGCTTCGGGCGAGAGCGCGGCGCTGGCGGCACAGCTTCGACCCGCACCGCCGATCGGCCTCGGTGCGGTCGCGGCGACCGCGGGCGCCACGGCGATGATGGACGTCTCCGACGGGCTCGCGATCGATGCACGACGGATGGCCGCGGCTTCCGGGGTCACGATCGCCCTCGACCGCTCTCTTCTCGGAGACGATCCGGAACGCGCGCTGGCGGGGGGAGAGGACCATGCGCTGCTCGCGACCTTCCCCGAGGGGACGCTGCCGCCGGGATTCCGGGTCATCGGTTCGGTTCGGGCTCGGGGAGAAGAAGACCTGCTCTGCGACGACGTTCCTGTCGACCTCTCCGGGTGGGACCCCTACCGGGACTGGGACTCGGTCGCCGGCTGATCGAGCCGCTCGGAGTCCTTCGCCGCCGGGGCGGGTTCAGCCCACCACACCGTGGTGTCGCCGTAGCTCTTCTCGCGGAACTGCTCCAGATTCGCTGCTCCGAAGTCGGGGGGCGTGGAACGGCGCGCCCGCTCGACGACCACCACGGCGTCCGCCGACAGCAGCGGAGCGAGGGCGACGAGATCGGCGGTCATGGCGGTGTCGTCGAGATCGTAGGGCGGATCGGTGAAGACGAGGTCGAAAGGTCCCGTCGCGCGCTGCAGGAACGCGTGTGCGGTGCTCTCGTGGACGCGACCGGGCGTCAGACCGCCCGCCTTGGCGACGACGGCGGCGTTGCGTCGGACGATGGCCGCGGCCTGGCGTGCGCGTTCCACGAACTCGGCACTCGCCGCTCCGCGGCTGAGCGCCTCGAGGCCGAGGGCGCCGGATCCGGCGTAGAGGTCGAGCACTCGCGCGCCCTCGATCGCGCTCAGGGATTCCAGCGCACCGAACAGCGACTCGCGCACCCGATCGCTCGTGGGGCGTGTGCCCGAGCCCGGCACCTCGAGTCGGGCGCCTCGGGCGCTGCCTGCGATGATCCTCGTCACCCGTTCACGATACGACAGCCGGCGTGCCGGCTGTGTCCATCGTGTTCCCTAGACTCGGAGCATGTCGCTCACGCTCGATTCCTCGTTGGAGGATGCGCTCGGTGCGGCGTCTGCCAAGACGCTCGGTCGCGCCTTCGGCATGCAGAGCGTCGGAGACCTGCTCGCGCACTATCCGCGCCGCTACGCCGACCCGGGCGAGCTCACGCCGATCCGCGACCTGCCCCTCGGAGAGACGGTCACCATCGTCGCCGAGGTGCTCTCCTCGAGCTTCCGTCGCATGCGCAACCGGCCCGGTGCCATGGTCGACGTCGTGATCGGCGACGGGATCGGACGCATGTCGCTGACCTTCTTCGCCAAGAACGTCGGCGCAGCCGAGTGGCGGTCGAAAGATCTCGCCGTGGGACGACGCGGTGTGTTCTCCGGCAAGGTCGGGGAGTTCAACGGAGTGACGCAGTTCGCCCACCCGGAGTACGAGCTGTTCGACGATGAGGATTCCGCTCGGCGCAGTGCCGACGCGCGCGCAGCCGTGCCGATCCCGATCTATCCCGCGACCTCGACGATCCAGACCTGGCAGATAGCCAGACTCATCGGTCGCGTGCTCGACGACCTCTCGGAAGCCCCCGACCCGTTGACCGCGGAGATACGAGAACGCGAAGAGCTGCTCACCGCTCGCGAGGCTCTCGAACTGGTGCACCGCCCCCGCACCCGGAACGACATCGACCCGGCCGTGCGCACCCTGCGCATGCACGAGGCGCTCACCCTGCAGACGGCGCTCCTCCAGCAGCGGGATGCGATTCGTGCGCTCTCGGCCACGTCGCGGCCTGCGAGCGCGGGCGGATTGCTCGAGCGCTTCGACGCGAGCCTCCCGTACACGCTCACTCCCGATCAGGAGACGGTGGGACGGCAGATCGCCGCCGACCTCGTCGGCGCCTGGCCCATGAACCGTCTCGTTCAGGGTGAAGTCGGATCCGGAAAGACCCTTGTTGCCCTCCGCGCGATGCTGCAGGTGGCCGAGAGCGGTGGACAGGCCGCGCTGATCGCCCCCACAGAGGTCTTGGCCGGTCAGCACCTGCGCTCGATCGCCAAGATGCTCGGTCCCGATCTCGCACCGTTGCTGATGCCGACGCTGCTGACTGGTCAGATGCCCGCGGCCGAGCGCCGCAAGGCCGCCCTGCGGGTCGCCTCCGGGCAGGCGCTGATCGTGGTCGGAACCCATGCCCTGCTGGGGGACAAGACGACGTTCGCCGACCTCGGACTGGTCGTGGTCGACGAGCAGCACCGCTTCGGGGTCGAGCAGCGCGAGGCTCTGCGGGCGAAGGGTTCGAGTCCGCACGCCCTCGTGCTGACGGCGACGCCGATCCCGCGCACGGTCGCGATGACCGTCTTCGGCGACCTCGACACCTCTGTGATCCGCACCATGCCGGCGGGCCGCGCCGGCATCGAGTCGTTCGTGGCTCCGCTCGCCGAGCACCCCGGGTGGTTCAACCGCGTCTGGGAGCGGGCCGCGGAGGAGATCGCCCAGGGGCGGCAGGTCTTCGCGGTGTGCGCGGCGATCGACACGACCAAGAAGATGGCCGAAGCGGGGGAGCAGTCGGTGCTCGCGCCCGAGGGCGCCTCCGGGCCCCGCTGGGGGGTCGTCCAGCTCGACGAGGCTCTCGCGACCCACCCGACGCTGGGCGGGCTCCGGCGAGCCGTGCTGCACGGTCGTATGCCGTCGGATGAGAAAGACGCCGTGATGCAGTCGTTCGCCCGCGGCGACATCGACCTCCTTCTCGCCACAACGGTGATCGAGGTCGGCGTCGACGTGCCCAACGCCTCGACGATGATCGTCCTCGATGCCGACCGGTTCGGGGTCTCGCAGCTGCACCAGTTGCGCGGGCGAGTCGGTCGAGGCGGCGTCCCCGGGCTGTGCCTCCTCGTGACCGAGGCGGAGGCGGGGTCGCTCGCGCGGGACCGCGTCGATGCCGTCGCCGCCACTCTCGACGGCTTCGCCCTCGCCGAGGTCGATCTGGAGCTGCGCGGTGAGGGCGATGTGCTCGGGGCGGCGCAGGCGGGAGTCCGCTCTTCCCTCAAGCTCCTTCGCGTCGTCAAGGACGCCGGCCTCATCGCCCGGGCGCGTGAGCTGGCCGAGGGCATCCTCTCCGCCGACCCCGACCTGGCCGATCACCCGGGCCTTCGCGAGGCGATCGCACGACGTGTGAGCGATGAGGATCGCGCGGCGCTGGCGAAGAACTGACGCGGAACCGACGTGCCCTAGGCTGGAACCATGAGCAGCCGGATCGCCGTCGTCCCGGGTTCCTTCGATCCGCCTACGCTGGGTCACCTCGATGTGATCAGGCGCGCGGCCGCCCTCTACGACGAGCTGCACGTGCTGGTCGTGCACAACCCGGGCAAAGAGGCGATGCTGCCGATCGCGCAGCGGCTCTCCCTGCTGGAGAAGTCGATCGCCGACGACGGGATGCAGGGCAACATCGTCATCGGTTCGTGGAGCATGGGTCTCCTGGTCGATTACGCCCGCGATGTGAACGCCGGTGTGCTGGTGAAGGGCATCCGCTCCCAGATCGACGTCGCGTACGAGTCTCCGATGGCGATCGTGAACAGACACCTCGCCGGCATCGAGACCGTGTTCCTCCTGCCCGACCCCTCGCACGCCATGGTCTCCAGCTCCCTCGTGCGCCAGGTCGCATCTCTCGGCGGCGATGTGACGCCCTTCGTCCCCTCGGCGGTCGCGGCGTTCCTGGACACCGGCTCCCGCGGGCTCTGACGCCCTTCCCTGAACGCGCGGTCAGAGCGACCGTGAGCCCTGGCCGGTAGCATGGAAGAGTGCGCTCTCGAATGAACGGCCCTTTTGTGCTCCCTGCCCGCGACATCGTCCGGCGACCGGGAGAGATGCGCGAACACGAGTTCACCGTCGCTCTCTCCGAGGCGTGGGGTGAGGGGATCGTGTCCTACGAGGCCGGGTCCGAACTCGATCTGGATGTGCGGTTGGAGTCCGTCCACGAGGGCATCCTCGTGTCGGGAACCGCTGATGCGGAATACGCCGGTGTGTGCGGAAGATGCCTGATCGACATCACTCGGCCCGTCGAAGTCGAGTTCCAGGAGCTTTTCGCGTATCCTGGTGAGGAAGAAACTGACTTCGAGGTTCAAGACGACCACGTGGATCTTGAAACTCTCGTCAGGGATGCGGCCGTACTGGCACTTCCTTTTCAGCCGGTGTGTCAGCCGGATTGCCCGGGTCTCGACCCGAAAACGGGTGAACGACTGACCGTGAGCACCGGAACGGAGCAGGCCGCTCCCATCGATCCTCGGTGGAGTGCGCTCCAGAACATCACAGACCAAGACGGCACGGAAGAATCTCGTGCCGCCGAGAAAGAAGAGAGCTAGTCATGGCTGGTAACCCCCCGAAGCGCAAGGTATCCCGTTCGAACACCCGCTCGCGCCGCGCGCAGTGGAAGGCAGCGCCCGTCGCGCTCGTCAAGACGATCGAGAACGGCCAGGTCGTCTACAGCCGTCCCCACCAGGCGAAGGTCGTCACCGACTCGCAGGGCACGGAGCTCTTCCTGGAGTACAAGGGCCGCAAGGTCGCCGACGTCTGAATCGCGTACGGTGACGGAGGTCCCCGGGGGGATGAGGCCTCTCCCAGATAAGCTCCGCGTCGATATCGACGCGGAGCTTCTGGAGTTGGCCCTCACCCATCGCTCGTACGCGTACGAGCACGGTGCCATCCCGCACAACGAGCGGCTCGAGTTCCTCGGGGACTCGGTGCTCGGTCAGGCCGTCACCGTCATGCTGTTCACCACGCACCCTGATCTCGATGAGGGCGAGCTGGCCAAACGACGCGCGAGCGTCGTGTCGACCGTCGCCCTCGCCGAAGTCGCCCGCGGGATCGATCTCGGCAGTCATCTTCTGCTCGGACGCGGTGAGGAGCAGACAGGCGGTCGCGACAAGGACTCGATCCTCGCCGACACGATGGAAGCCGTCATCGGGGCCACCTACCTCTCGGCCGGGCCCGAAGCCGCCACAGAACTCGTGCTGCGTCTGACGAAGCCGCTGCTGGCCGATCCGGAGCGCTATGGCGCCGCTATGGATCCGAAGACCAGTCTGCAGGAGCTCGCCGCCCGTGTCGGTGCGACGCCTCCCCGCTACTCGGTGGAAGCGAGCGGGCCCGATCACGACCGGCGTTTCGTGGCCACCGTCATCGTGGGCGATGTGAGCATGACCGGTGCGGGCAGCAGCAAGAAGACGGCCGAGATGGCTGCGGCCCTCAGTGCCTGGCGCACCCTCAGCGAGCGTGCCTGAGCTTCCTGAGGTCGAGGTCGTCCGTGCGGGCCTCGCCCCGGCTGCCGTCGGATCCCTGATCACTGCGGTGAGCGTGTTCGATGAACGCGCGCTCACGCGGCACGTCGCGGGTGCCGCTGATTTCGTCGGTCGGCTCGAAGGGCGCACCTTCACCGCAGCGTCCCGCCGGGGCAAGTTCCTCTGGCTCCCGCTCGACGACGACGACTCCGCGCTGATCGCGCACCTCGGGATGAGCGGCCAGATGCTGCTTCGTGCTCCCGATGCGGGCGCCGAACGCCATGAGCGCGTGCGCATCGGCATCGAGCATCCGACCCACGGCGAACTCGCGATCGTGTTCGCCGACCAGCGGACCTTCGGCTCGCTGGCGGTGGACGCACTGGTCGACGACGCAGGATCGCGGATCCCCACCCAGGTCGCGCACATCGCCCGTGATCCGCTGGATCCTCGTTTCGATGATCCGGCTTTCCGTGCTGCTCTGGCCCGACGGGGGAGCGCGATCAAGCGCGTGCTGCTCGACCAGGGGGTCGTGAGCGGGATCGGCAACATCTACGCCGACGAGTCGCTGTGGGCTGCGCGCATCCACCCGGAGACACCCGCCGCCAGCCTGTCGACACAGGCCGTGCGCCGGCTGCTCGCCGAGGTGCGCCTCGTGCTCGCGAAGGCCCTCGCCGAGGGTGGCACCAGCTTCGATGCGCAGTACGTCAACGTCAACGGGCAGGCCGGCTACTTCGCGCACTCGCTCAACGCCTACGGGCAGCAGGGCAAGCCGTGCCCTCGATGCGGCACATCGATCGTGCGCGAGAGCTTCATGAACCGAGGCTCGCACTTCTGCCCGCGGTGCCAGCGGCTGCGCACCTAGAGCGACTACCCGCGCGGGACTGCAGCGATCATGTGCTGCCCCGTTCCGGGGAGAGCTGCGAGAGGACCGCCCTCGTCGAGGACGACGTCGACGAATAGCATCGGTAGGCCTTGAGCCGTCCACGGCGATGCTCTATCCATGAGCTGCGCGTGGACGTGCGGTTCACTGCTGTTTCCGGAGTTCCCGCAACGTGCGATCCGGGTCCCGGCGCGTACCGTCTCACCGACCTTCACAGCGACGGACCCCTGCTCCAGGTGAGCCACTGTCGCGAAGTCGCCGTTCGCCCCGCGGATCGTCACGTGGTTGCCCAAGATGAACCCGGGTCCGCCGAGCTCGCGCACCGCTCCCTCGATCAGCATGTAGGCGATCGCCAACCCGCTCGATCGGGCTCGATGGTCGCGCCGCCAGTCGGTGGCGCGCACGACGACGCCGTCGATCATGGCGAACACCGGCTCGCCGAAGGTGGAGTACTCCCGCGCCGGCCGCATGGCGGACCCGCTGCCGAAGGTCGGGCGCGCCGTGTCGTCGGGTTCGTGCACGAGATCGATGGCGTACGCCTGTCCGTACAGGCGGATCCCGTGGCTCGGAACCTTGGTCGCAGGACTGTTCATGCTCAGCCACCGCCCGGACACCGGAGCCGAGATCGCCACGGCCTCTCTGGTGGGAATCAGGCGTGGCCCGATGAAGACCAGAAGTACGCAGACCGTTAGCACACCGACCGAGATGACGGCGACGATGTTCCTCACCTGACGAGCGCCATCGCCCAGGCTGATCCCGCTGGTGAAAGCGACGGCGACGAGGATGAGAGCGGTGACGCCGTAGAGAGGCCCGCGTACACGGTAGAGGGTGAGCAGGATGCGCCTCATCGTTCTGCTCCCAGTACGCAGACGAGCAGCGGCACGATGCGTGCGGCCGGCACCTCATAGCTGCCGCGCCCACTCTGGCGCACCCATCCGGCCGACACGAGCTGGCGCAGATGATGATGCAGCTGTCCGGTCGTCCCGAGGCCCTCGACGGCGGCGAGCTCCGACGTGGCGTGGGTTCCCGAGACGATATGACGAAGGAGCTCAAGGCGCACAGGGTGTCCGAGCGCCGCGAAGACGGATGCGCGTTCCGCCCACGTGGCCTCCAGCTGTCCTGCGGTTCCGACGGTCTGCTGCCAGGACACCGGTGCTCCCGTGGGCAACGTCAGAGCGCCGACGAGCATCACCGCTCCCTCTGTCGTCGAGGCGTCATCGTGGAGGCGCGCCTGCAAGCCGTTCAACGCCCAGAACCCGCCTTCGTCGAGGGGTGCGCTGTGCGAGACGTGGCGCCTCTGCTCCAGCACAGCCACCCGCTCGGTCAGAGCAAGCAGTGCTTCGCGGAGGTGGGAGATCTCATCACTCATGGTCGAATAGTACGTCATTACGTATTATTTGACCATGAGTCCCTCTCAGGCGGTCTGGAAGGAACGCTGCAGCAGTGGGCGCGTGGCCCACGTGGTCGCCCACACCACGCCGATCCCGACCGACACGACGGCGGCGATGGTCATCAGCGAGAGAGGGGCCGTGATGAGCGCGATCCCGACGAGAGGGAAGACCAGGACGGCTGCGACCAGCGCCGACCCGATCGCCGTGACGAGCAGAGGCGACATGATCGCGCGACGCCGCGCCCGATCCACGGTCTCGATCGGCATGCCCAGGTGATGCAGGCTGCGGTGCAGGTCGCGCTGGTCGAGCACGTCGGACGCCTGATTGACCCCGACCGACGCCGCGACCATCAGGAACGAGCCGATGAGTGTGATGATGAGCCCGGTGCGGATGTCGTCGGCGAGGGCGACGTCGGACGCGGCGGCGTCGGCGGTGCTCATCATGTTCAACAGTGCGACTCCCGTGCCGGCGAACACGGCCATGAAGCTCGCCATCGCGATGCCCCCGACCTGACGCCACGCCGCCTTCGGAGAGTCCAGCACGATCCGCGCGGCGAGCAGTCGCTCGGGACGTTCGGCGCGGCGCAGCTGGCGTCCCGCTGAGACTTTGAGCACCCACGGGCCGACCAGGTTCAGCACCGCCAGCGCAGCTGCGAACAGCCCGGCGAGGACGACGATCGTCATCAACAGGCCGCCGACCGAGGGGAACACCTTGATCAGCACGAAGGCGATCGCGATCGCACCGGCGGCGACCACGGCGCGGATCCAGTGCACCGGTGGCACATCCGTGCGTGTGCGCACGCCCAGGGGCGAGATGACGACGCGGCGAAGGCCGATGACGGCACTGGTGGCCGCGAGTGCGAGAACGGCCGCGATGACGATCACCGTCTGCAGCGGCGGAAGAACCACGGCGGCGAACCCGAGTGCTTCGCCCCGGAACGGGATCAGCCCGATGAGAGGGCTGATCGCGATGTGGCCGATGACACCGGCGAGAGCGCCGACCGCAGCCACGAGCACCGACTCCGCGACGGTGGCGACCGTGACTCCGGCCGGTGACACTCCGAGCAGGCGGAGAGTGGAGAGCCGCTCGTCTCGCCGACGTGCGGAGAGCCGCGCCGCCGCGCCGCCGAGGGACATCAGCGGCACCACCAGCAGGACCAGGGCGATGGCCGCGAGGGCTTGGTAGAGGGGAGCGATCTCATCCGTCCATCCCCAGAAGGACTGCGCACCCCCGATGACGGTGAGGACCAGCATCGTCACCACGGCGAAGGCGACCACCGGCAGCGCGAGGACGCTGTTCTGGCCGGGAGCAGGCCGCAGCAGGAGGGCGAGGACGTTGCGGTTCATGCGGCCACCGCCGACGAGATGATGCGTCCGTCGCGCACGGCGACCGTGCGTGTGCAGCGGGCGGCGACGTCGGGATCGTGCGTGACCACGACGAGTGTGCGTCCCTGCCCGGTCGTCGACCACAGGAGGGCGTCCATGACCTCGGAGGACGTCGTCGAATCGAGGGCGCCCGTGGGCTCGTCGGCGAAGACGAGCTCTGCGCCGGTCGCCTGAGCGCGGGCGATGGCGACGCGCTGGGCCTGTCCGCCGGAGAGCTCGCCGATGCGACGATCCTCCATCCCGGCGAGCCCGAGAGCCGCGAGCCACGACGCCGCGTGCTGCACCGCGTCCTGGCGGCGGATGCCGTTGATCATGGATGCCAGCGCGACGTTCTCCACTGCCGTCAGCTCGGGAATGAGAAGACCCTGTTGGAAGACGAACCCGAACCTCTCGCGACGCAGGCGGGACCGCGCGGACTCGCTGAGCGCGGTCACCTCGATGGGGGCGCCCTCGGCGGGGCGGAAGACGACGCTGCCGGCATCGGGCGCCGTGATTCCGGCCAGCACGTGCAGGAGCGTCGTCTTGCCGGAGCCGGAGGCGCCCATGATCGCCACGGATTCGCCTCGATGGATCGCCAGATCGACGCCGGCGAGAGCGCGCGTGGTCCCGAAGGTCTTGATGAGGGCGTGGGCTTCGATCACGGGAGTGTTCATGCTTCCAGCCTCGCCACCCGGCGCGGTGCCGTCATCGCTCCGGCGGATGACGGTGCGGACCCGACGTCATCCCGGAGAATGAGATCGGGTCCGCGCGCTCGTCAGATCATCTTCTGCCACGCCCCGGCGTACGAGACGGGCACGAAGCCGATCGCCTCGTTGATGCTCAGCATCGGCCTGTTCTCCTCCGCATTGAAGGTCGAGACGACGGTGGAGTGCGGCATCAGCTCGCGCCAGCGAAGCAGGTTCGCGCACTTCACGATCGTCCCCAGACGATGCCCGCGGTGGTCCTTGCGCACCAGGGTGCCGTACTGTTCCGTGACACCGGTGCGGTCCGCGGCGATGACCAGCTCGTTGTAGGCGACGAGTTCTCCCGTCGGCACGTGCTGCACCGCGACCACGGAGACGGCTTGACCGGAGCTCAGGATCCTCGCCTCCCGGCGCGCGACGCGATCCGCGTCCCAGCTCTCCTCGGCGAAGTCCATGTCGCCGCTCGGCGCATCCGTCGAGAGTCGGGCGAGGACGTCCGCGAAGCCGTCCCGGAGTTCGGGCGGAGTCGGCATATCCCATTCGAGGACGCGGTAGTCGGGGCCGGCGAACGCGGACGCGTCCGTCAGCGCTGCACGCAGGGGAGCGGGGTCCGAGTGGAGGTCGTACTCGCTGTTGCGCTCGACCTGCTCGAGCACGTAGCCGTCGCTCTCGACGAGGTCGGAGAGCGGAGTCGCCGGGATCCGTCCCCACTTCGTGCGCGGCACGAGCATGCGCTCAGCGCCCTCCGGACGATGCAGCGTCCAGGTCTGCAGGACGTTTCGATCATGCACCCGTGCCTCGGCTTCCGCCTGCGCGAGCAGGGCGTCCTCGATGCCCTGCCCCCAATGTTCGCGCGGCACCAGCAGATCGAACTCGATCGCGTGAGCCTCGTCTTCGAGGGCGATGTAGATCGTGATCATGCCGACGATCTGCCCGTCGATGCGGGCCACGAACCCCCGGTGGAGCGCGTCTGTCTGGTCCTGCCATCCGGGCAGCATCTGCTCGGCCGTGGAGGCGAGATCGGGGAGGCCCACCAGTTCATCGCAGATCTGGCGGTTGAGTGCGGCGCAGGCGCTGAAGTCGGCCGCGTCATCGGCGTCCAGGGAGACCGGCACGATCAGCGGCGTGATCGTCGGTTCGACGGTCGTCATGTGGTGTTTCCTTCGTAGGTGTTTCCAGTGGGTGAGCTCCGCGACGGGCGGAGCAGGGGGGAGGGCCGGCGCTGAGGCCCCGGCGATGGTTCCCCGCCCGCACCTGCACGGAGCAGGCGGGGGTGGGGAACCAGCGGAGGGAGACGAGCATCACCGACGCCCGACCATCAGCGCATTCCGCGCTGCAGGTCGAACATCAGCAGTGCCTGGGATTCCGCGGCGGAGCGATGACGCTGCTCGCCGAGCAGAAGCATGTCTGCCGGATCGATGTGCAGGCCGCGGCGTGGACGCCGGGGGCGCTGTGCCCTCTGGAAGAGCCAGAGGCCGATCCGGAGGGAGAGACGATCTGCGAGCGACAGGCGACGCAGCTCGTCGGGGCGGGGGATCTGGAGGACCTCGCGGTCCTCGATATCGGGCGGGTGGATGTCGCTGCGATGCAACGTGGTGTTCACGATGGTTCCTTCGAGAGAAAGGCGGTGATGGATGCGGAAGCACCGCACGTCGACCGAGGAAGCGGCCAGGAGCGATGCGGAAGAACGCGGGGCGACGGGGTCACGCAAAAGTGACCCCGCACGCGGGGATGAGCCGTGACCTGGGATGCAGGTCAGCAGACGGGGCGCGGAAGAGCCGACCGGATAGAGCCCACTACGGGCACGGAATCTCGGGGTGCGGTTCTACGAGAGAGCGCTGATGCGGACGCCGGCGGTTACCGAGAACGCGTGGCGCGGCGCGAAGTGCGCGGGCGCGGCGAGGCCAGTGGCCTGTGCGTTGAGCTGAGTCGTAATCATCGGTAACCTCCTTTCGTGTGGCGATCCGGACGCAACCGTAGCGAATCCACCGGGCGGGCGTCAAGCACATGTGGTCTCGATCGGCGTGTCGTCTGGTGCTCGAGTTCTCTCGCCGCCCGCGCGGGATGAGGCTGAAACCGCGTGATTCCGGTAGCGTAGCCGCGTGATTCTCCCCGGACGAGCGGTGCCCGCATGCATCTGAAGAGCCTGACTCTCAAGGGGTTCAAGTCGTTCGCGCAGCCGACGAGTTTCGTGTTCGAGCCCGGTGTCACCTGCATCGTCGGTCCGAACGGCTCGGGCAAGTCGAATGTCGTCGACGCGCTGGCCTGGGTGATGGGCGAGCAGGGCGCGAAGACGCTGCGTGGCGGCAAGATGGAAGACGTCATCTTCGCCGGAACGTCGACGCGCGGTCCGCTCGGTCGCGCCGAGGTGCAGCTCACGATCGACAACGCCGACGGCGCTTTGCCGATCGAGTACGCCGAGGTGACGATCAGCCGCACGCTGTTCCGCAACGGTTCCAGTGAGTACGCGATCAACGGCGAGGGATGCCGTCTCCTCGATGTGCAGGAGCTTCTGAGCGACTCCGGCCTGGGCCGCGAGATGCACGTGATCGTCGGCCAGGGCCGTCTCGATACGGTTCTCCAGGCGTCCCCGGAGGATCGCCGCGGGTTCATCGAGGAAGCGGCGGGAATCCTGAAGCACCGTCGACGCAAGGAGAAGACTCTCCGCAAGCTCGATGCCATGGAGACCAACCTCACCCGCCTGAGCGACCTCGCCGGTGAGATCCGCAGGCAGCTCAAGCCGTTGGGACGGCAGGCCGAGATCGCCCGGGAGGCGCAGACGATCGCTGCGGTCGTGCGCGATGCCAAAGCTCGTATCTTCGCCGACGACGTCGTCGCCCTGCGCGCCGCCCTCGCGGATCACACGCGCACGGAGCACGAGCGCCACACCGAGCGGCTGGTGCTCTCGGACCAGGCCGAGACCGTGCGCGCGAGCATCGCGCGGCTGGAGCAGGATCAGAATTCCGTCGCCGTCGACGAGGCACGCAGCGTGGCGTTCGGCCTCGAGCAGGTGCAGGAGCGCATGCGCGGCCTCTTCACGCTCGCCAATCAGCGGCTCGCCCTCCTCGGCACCGAAGACGATGACGCCGCGGTCACAGCGGTCACGGTCACGCAGGCCACGATCGACGAGGCCAAGGAGGAGATCGATCTGATCTCGGCCGGTCTCGGAGATGCCCAGGATGCGGCGGCAGCGGCCAGTCGCGAGGTGGTGCACGCGCGCGCCGAACTCGACACGCTCGACGTCGACATCGCCGAGCAGAGCGCCCTCGTCTCCGCATACGACATGCGGGTGTCGGCTCTGCGCGGAACTGCGGATGCCGCATCATCCGCCCTCGCTGCCGTTCGGGGAGCGGTGCTCCGTCAGGAGAACGCCCTCGAGGCGGCGAATGTGCGCCGACTCGAGGCCGCGGAGGCGCTCGAGTCCATCGACGACGCGGAGGCGCCGGAAGGAACGGCGGCCGAACACGCGGCCGCCTACGAGAGCGCACAGCGCGCCGCCACCGCTGCGGAGTCCGAGCGCGAGGCCCTTCGGGAGCGGCTGCACGCCGCCGAGCGCGAAGTCGATTCTCTGACGGCGAAGGCATCGGCTCTGAGCAGCGCGCTCGCGCTGTCGGGTGGCGCTGCCGAGATCGTCAGAGAGGGTGGCAAGGGCGTGCGAGGCTTCGTCGGCGATGCGGTGCAGGTGCGCGCCGGTTTCGAGGCCGCTATCGCCGCGGTCCTCGGTCCACTCGCGGAGGGCGTGCTCATCGACACGGCTGCCGACGCCTTCGCGCTGGCGGTGGATGCAGCGCAGCAGCGCACGGGCGTGGTCGACTTCGTCATCGCTGACGCGTTCAGACCCGATCCGGTGCTCCCCGTCGTCGCAGGGGTCACGCCCGCCGTCGACACGGTCACGGCTCCCGACGGCCTGCTCGGCGTGTTGTCCCATGTGCTGATCGCCGACGATCTGGACTCGGCGCGCGCCGCAAGAGCGGCTCTCGACGCGACGGGCGACACCT
This sequence comes from Microbacterium sp. UCD-TDU, assembly GCF_000340625.1. Lineage (NCBI taxonomy): Bacteria > Bacillati > Actinomycetota > Actinomycetes > Micrococcales > Microbacteriaceae > Microbacterium > Microbacterium sp. UCD-TDU. The sequence goes on along the minus strand of NZ_KB454447.1, from coordinate 645,839 downwards.
TCACGACCATCGTCACGGTCGCGGGGGAGGTCATCACGGCCCAGACCTTGCGCACGGGTTCCGGGGGAGAGCGCTCCCGTCTGGAGCTCGCCGCCGAGAGGGACGCCGCGACCGAGCGGCTCGCGGAGATCCAGATCGTCGTCGACTCGCTCCGCGAAGCGCGCGAGGAGGCGAACGAGGCGGTCGAGACGACCAGACGTCAGGCCAAGGACGCGTTGCGGGCACTTCGGGAGCACGATGCGGCTCTCGCCACCCACGCCGAGCAGGTCAACCGCGTCACGGTGCGCCACGAATCCGCTGTCGCCGAGTGCGAGCGCCTCGAGACGGGGCTCGCTCAGGCGCAGTCCGCCGTCGCCGAGGCCGAGGCCAAGGCCGAGTCGGCGAAGGCGGCGCTGGACGACGCGATCTCCGCCCCGCGTCCCGTGCTCGATGCCTCCGCGCGAGATGGGCTGCTCGAAGCTCTGGAACTCGCACGAGAGGGTGAGGTGCGGGCACGGCTCGAGATCGAGACCCTGCGCGAGCGCGTGCGTGCGGCGCAGTCGAGGGTCACGAGCCTGGAGCGGCAGCGCGAGCACGAGAGAGATGCCGCGGCCGAGGCAGCGCGCCGAGCGGTCATCCGCCGTGCGCAGCGAGAGGCGGCGTCCGGCGTGGCCGAAGAACTGCCTCGCATCCTCGACTCACTGGATCGCTCGGTCACGGAGGCGCGCCTCGCTCTGCGCGAGGCTGAAGCTGCGCGATCGGCGCAGAATCAGGAACTCGTCGCCCTCCGGGCGCAGGAGAGCTCGCTTCGGGAGCGGCTCGCCGGACTCACCGAGAGCGTGCACGGACTCGAGCTGCAGATCCACGAGAAGAAGCTCCACCTGAACAGCCTCCTCGAACGCGTCGCTTCGGAGCTCGCTCTCGACGAAGATATTCTCGTTGCGGAATATGGTCCTGACCAGCGGGTCCCGCGCGATCCGGGCGTGGCGCCGCACGACGACGATCAGCACGCGGATGACACCTCCATCCCGTTCGACCGCCGCATCCAGCAGCGTCGCCTCGCCGAAGCGGAGCGCAAACTCGCCCAGCTCGGTCGTGTGAACCCGCTGGCGCTCGAGGAGTTCGCCGCTCTCGAGCAGCGGCACGCCTTCCTCACCGAGCAGCTGGCCGACCTCACCCAGACGCGCCAAGACCTTCTGACGATCATCACCGATCTCGATGAGCGGATGCAGACGATCTTCGCCAGTGCCTTCGAAGACACGAAGGAGGCGTTCGGGCAGGTCTTCCCACTGCTGTTCCCCGGTGGGACAGGGAGCATCTCGCTGACAGACCCGGACAACATGCTGACGACGGGAATCGAGGTGTCCGTCCGACCGGTCGGGAAGAAGATCGAGCGCCTCTCCCTCCTCTCCGGCGGGGAGCGGTCTCTGGCGGCCGTGGCGCTGCTGGTCGCGATCTTCAAGGCGCGGCCGAGCCCGTTCTACATCCTGGACGAGGTCGAGGCTGCTCTGGACGATGCGAACCTCGGCCGGTTGCTCACCGTCTTCGAGCAGCTGAGGGAAAGCTCGCAGCTGCTGGTCATCACGCATCAGAAGCGCACCATGGAGATCGCCGACGCGCTCTACGGGGTCTCGATGCGCCAGGACGGCGTCTCGGCGGTCGTGGGGCAGCGTGTCGGAGATCGAGCGGCGGCGGCCGTTTAGCGGATCGAACCGCCGCACGCGGAGGATCCACCCGCGCAACCCGTAGGCTGGAGTGATGGCGGAGAAGTCCTGGTCTCTTGGTCGCGCACTGCGCGGCATGTTCGTCAAGCCCACTATCGATGAGACGACCTGGGAGGACCTCGAAACGGCTCTCATCACAGCCGACTTCGGACCCGACATCAGCGAGCGCGTCGTCGACGAGCTGCGCGCGAAGGTCGACAGGTACCGCACCACCGACCCCAAGGACCTTCAGCGCATGCTGCGGGAGACCCTCGAGGAGCACTTCGCCAAGTTCGACACGACGTTGAAGCTCACGGAGCGCCCCGCTGTCGTTCTCGTCGTCGGTGTCAACGGCGTGGGCAAGACGACGACCATCGGCAAGTTCACGAAGTTCCTCCGCGGGTATCAGCGCAGTGTGGTCGTCGGCGCGGCCGACACCTTCCGCGCGGCAGCGGTCGAACAGCTCGCGACGTGGGCGCAGCGCGGCGGGGCCGCGATCGTGCGTCCGCAGCAGGAGGGCCAGGACCCGGCATCGGTCGCCTTCCAGACGGTCGAGTACGCCAAGCGTGAAGGCATCGAGATCGCCATCATCGACACGGCGGGGCGTCTGCACACCAAGGGCGGCCTCATGGATGAGCTCTCGAAGGTCCGGCGTGTGATCGAGAAGCAGGCCCCTATCAGCGAGGTGCTCCTCGTGCTCGATGCCACCACGGGCCAGAACGGCGTGATGCAGGCCGAGGCTTTCCTCGAGCACGCCGGCGTCACCGGACTCGTCCTCACCAAGCTCGACGGCTCTGCCAAGGGCGGCTTCGTGCTGGCCGTGCAGGAGCGCACCGGGATCCCGGTCAAGCTGCTCGGCCAGGGCGAGGGGATCGACGATCTGACCGGTTTCACCCCCCATGTGTTCGTCCAGTCATTGGTCGGTTGATGACGGGACTACCGCAGTGAGCACGAGGCTGGTTTCATAGCGTTATGGCGATCGAACACGACTACTTCGGACTCCTGTCCTCGGGTCCCGACGGCTCGATCTTCTGGTCGGAGACCGTGGAGCTCGGCGACCAGAGCGTCACCGTCGATCTGACCGCGCCGGATCAGGACGACGTGTCCGCCGATGCGCTCGACATCGCCGCGTCGCTCATCGCGGGCTTGGAGAGCGTCGACGACACCGCCCGGCGGGGCATGCTCGCCGAAGTCGACGACCGCACCAGTGAGGTGACCGAGTACATCCTCCAGCAGCAGGAGACGTACGGCGATGACCTTCCCGACGTCCTCGTCGACGTGTCCGGCGATGCGGCGGTCGACATCATCCGTTCGCTGCGCCTGATGAGCATGACCATCCTCGCTGATGAGCACGGAGGATCCGAGCCCTTCGCGGTGCTCGAGTACGCCCTCGACGACAGCTCGACGGACGACGTGCTGCTGGTGAACCTCGGCTCGGACGGCAGCGTGCAGTCCGTCATGAGCGCGGACTGAGCAAAACCCCGGAGCGCGTCCAGGTCAGACGGCCTGGGCGAAGCCGAGGTCTGCGCTCTCCGCGATGTGCGACAGATGAGCGGGGATCTCGCGACCCTTCGACACCATCGACTGCGCCCACAGCCGCCCGGCCCGATACGAGGACCGCACCAGGGGGCCCGCGAGGACGCCGAGGAAGCCGATACGTTCTGCCTCCTCCTTGAACTCGACGAATTCCGCGGGCTTCACCCATCGCGAGACCGGGAGATGACGAGGTGAGGGGCGCAGGTACTGCGTGATCGTGATGATGTCGCATCCGGCGTCGTGCAGGTCGTTCAGCGCCTGGACGACCTCTTCCGGTTCCTCACCCATCCCGAGGATGAGGTTCGACTTGGTGATCAGCCCCGCGTCTCGCGCCTGGGTGAGCACGTTCAGCGACCGCTCGTAGCGGAAGGCGGGACGGATGCGCTTGAAGATACGGGGCACGGTCTCGACGTTGTGTGCGAACACCTCGGGGCGGGCATCGAAGATCTGGCCGAGGAATGCCGGATCGGCGTTGTGCTCGTTGGCGAGCAGCTCGACCCCGGTGTTCGGATTGAGCTCGTGGATCTTGCGCACCGTCTCGGCGTTGAGCCATGCTCCGGTGTCTGGCAGATCGTCGCGGGCCACACTCGTCACGGTCGCGTAGCGCAGGTTCATGCGGACCACGCTCTCGGCGACACGACGCGGCTCATCGGTGTCGTAGTCGGCGGGCTTCCCGGTGTCGATCTGGCAGAAGTCGCACCGGCGCGTGCACTGAGAACCGCCGATGAGGAAGGTCGCCTCCCGGTCCTCCCAGCATTCGTAGATGTTCGGGCAGCCGGCCTCCTGGCACACCGTGTGCAGATCCTCGCTCTTCACGAGGGAGTGCAGGGCCGTGTACTCGGGGCCCATCTTCGCCTTGGTCTTGATCCACTCCGGTTTGCGTTCGATCGGCGTCTCGGCGTTGCGGATCTCCAGGCGCAGGAGCTTGCGCCCCTCGGGTGCGGCGGTCATGCGGTGGCTCCTGTCAGTTCAGTGGTCGCGTACTCGGCCAGGAAGGCGCGGGTGACGGCGTCGACGAGGTCGAGCGGGGAGACGGCGGAGCCGACCACCTCGCTCACCGTCGTGACCCCGGCGTCGGTGATACCGCACGGGATGATTCCGCGAAACCCGGTCAGCGAGTTGTCGCAGTTGATGGCGAAGCCGTGCATCGTCACTCCCTGTTGCACGCGCACCCCGATCGCTGCGACCTTGTCTTCGGAGAGCGGCCGGCGCACCCAGACGCCGCTTCTGCCGTCCACCTGATAGCCGTCGACGCCGAACGGGCGCAGCACATCGATGAGCACGCGCTCGAGCCGGCGCACATGGGCGACGACATCGATGGGCTCGACGAGGCGGACGATCGGATATCCCACGAGTTGCCCGGGGCCGTGCCAGGTGATCTTGCCGCCGCGGTCCACGTCGATCACGGGAGTCCCGTCCTGTGGGCGCTCCTGCGGTTCCGTCCGCTTTCCCGCGGTGTACACCGCCTCATGCTCGAGGAGGATCAGTGTGTCCGGACGTGTACGTCCGACGACATCGGCGTGGATACGGCGCTGAAGATCCCATCCGTCGAGGTACGGTACGGGCGTCGGAGCGAATCCAGGGGTGAGGATCTCGAGCATCGCAGAACCGCTTTCCTTGAGTAAATGGACTGAGAACAACAATACCCCTCCGCACTGACGACGGCGTCGTCGTGGTGGTCCTCGCGGTAGCGTGAGGGCATGAGTTCCCCTGGCAGGGCCGGTCGCCCCAAGGCGTCTTCGCGAGAGACGCTCGCAGAAGCTGCGTGCGAGCTCTTCCTCGAACGCGGATACGACGCCACATCGGTCGCTGACATCACCCAGCGCGCCGGCGTCAGCCGATCCAGCTTCTTCAACTACTTCGCTTCGAAGAGCGACGTGCTGTGGTCGGGTGTCGACGAGCGCATCGGTCAGGCCATCGCTTCTCTCGAGCGGCTCGACAGGGCAGCGACCGGGGACGAGGTTCGCGACATCCTGCTGCGTGTGGTGCACGACTTCGCCCCTGATCCGCTCGCGCTCGCTCTTCGGAACGCTCGGGCGATGGGGCTGGAGGACGAGCTCGTCCGCGACACCGGACTCCGCCTCGCCCGCTTGTCCACGGCGGTGTCGCGCGCCGCGTCGGCCGCCGGGGTCGATGTCATCCGCGCCGATATCCTGGGCGCCGCCCACGCGGCGGCGGTGCTGTCGTCCTTGCGGGTCTGGGCGGAACAGGGAGCCGGACGCGGCACTCCCGAGACCGTCCTCCGCGAAGCGCTGGGGACGATCCACGACCTGCCCTGGTCCTGAGTCCGCACGGCGCTGAGCAACGGGCCTCCGCTCGCGTAGAATCAGAGCACCATGGCTACATTTGGCACGCTCTCCGATCGGCTCACCGAGACCTTCCGCAATCTGCGCACGAAGGGAAAGCTCACCGCGGCCGACGTCGACGGCACCGTGCGTGAGATCCGACGCGCCCTGCTCGACGCCGACGTCGCGCTCGTGGTCGTCAAGGAATTCACGGCGAAGGTGCGCGAACGCGCCCTCGGCGACGAGGTCAACAAGGCGCTGAACCCGGCCCAGCAGGTCGTGCAGATCGTCAACGAGGAACTCGTGCAGATCCTCGGCGGAGAGCAGCGTCGTCTGCAGTTCGCGAAGACCGCGCCGACCGTGATCATGCTCGCGGGTCTGCAGGGCTCCGGTAAGACCACTTTCGCGGGCAAGCTCGCCAAGCAGCTCGAGGGCGAGGGTCACACGCCGCTGCTCGTCGCGGCCGACCTCCAGCGCCCGAACGCGGTCACCCAGCTCCAGGTCGTCGCGGAGCAGGCCGGCGCATCCGTTTACGCCCCGGAGCCGGGCAACGGTGTCGGAGATCCCGTGAAGGTGTCGCGTGACGGCGTCGAGTACGCGCGACGGCAGCAGCACGACGTCGTGATCATCGATACCGCCGGCCGTCTGGGCGTCGACGCCGAGCTCATGAAGCAGGCCGCCGACATCCGCAAGGCCGTGAACCCGGACGAGGTCCTGTTCGTCATCGACGCGATGATCGGCCAGGACGCCGTGAACACCGCCAAGGCGTTCCAGGAGGGTGTCGACTTCACCGGAGTCGTGCTGTCGAAGCTCGACGGCGACGCTCGTGGTGGCGCCGCGCTCTCGGTGGCTTCCGTCACCGGCCGCCCGATCATCTTCGCTTCGACGGGCGAGCGTCTCGAAGACCTCGAGCCGTTCCACCCCGACCGTATGGCGAGCCGCATCCTCGACCTCGGCGACATCCTGACCCTCATCGAGCAGGCCCAGCAGGCCTTCGATGAGGAAGAGGCCATGAAGATGGCCGAGAAGCTTGCGACCGAGGCCTTCACGCTCGAGGACTTCCTCGACCAGCTTCAGCAGATGAAGAAGATGGGCTCGATGAAGAAGATGCTCGGGATGCTCCCGGGCATGGGGCAGATGAAGCAGCAGCTCGAAGACTTCGACGAGCGTGAGATCGACCGCACCGAAGCCATCATCCGCTCCATGACGCCGGGTGAGCGACGCAACCCCAAGGTCCTGAACGGCTCACGCCGTCTGCGTATCGCACGCGGTTCCGGTATGACGGTCACCGATGTGAACCAGCTCGTGCAGCGCTTCGAGCAGGCGGCCAAGATGATGAAGACCGTTGCTCGTGGCGGCACCCCCAACATCCCCGGGATGGGAGCCGTTCCCGGAATGGGGCGTCCCGGTGCGTCTTCCAAGCGCGGCAAGAAGGCCAAGTCCTCCGGCCGCTCCCGCTCGGGAAACCCCGCCAAGCGCGCGGCCGAGAATGCGGGGATCGCGTCATCCGCGACGCCCACCGGTTCCGGGTTCGGTCTCGGCGGCGGAGCGGCGAAGGCTCCGAGCGAGGCCGACCTTGCGGAGATCCAGAAGCTCTTCGGCAAGAGCTGAGCTCATTCAGCGCGACGCTGTGAGAGAGGGCGCCGCCGTCACCTGCGTGCTTCGACCCTGAGGCGGCTTCGGCCGCGAGACGAGCTGTCCCAGCACCAGAGCGCCGAGGGTGAGTACGAACCCGGTCGCCTGCAGCGGCGTGAACCGCTCGCCCGAGATCAGCACGCCCAGGACCGTCGCGACGATGGGGGAGAGCAGGGCCAGAAGGCCCGGGGCGATCACCGGCAGCTGCTGCACACCGCGGAACCACAGTGTGTAGGCGACGATCCCCCCGGCGGTCGCCAGCCACAGGTACCCGAGAGCCGCACCGCCGCCGATCGTCGCCGGCACGCCCTCGACGATCAGCGCGAGCGGCAGCAGCAACAGGCCGCCCGCGCTGAGCTGCCAACCGGCGTATGACACGGGGCCCACCCCGACGGGACGGCCCCAGCGCTTGGTCAGGATCATCCCGACACCCGTCGCCGTGACGCCTCCGAGGGCAGCCAGGATTCCCCAGAGGTCGAGCTCGGCGGCAGGCCCCAGGACCACCAGAGCCACTCCACCCGCGCCGACGGCCGCTGCGGCAGCGGTGAGCGGTCGGATCCGTTCGTGCAGCACCAAGGCCCCGAGCGCCAGGACGATGAGCGGCTGTGCACCGGCGACGGCGGCGGCGACGCCTCCCGGGAGTCGCTCGGCGGCGAGGAAGAGCAGCGGGAAGAAGGCGCCGATGTTGAGCGCTCCGAGTGCGAGAGACTTCCACCACCAGGAGCCGTGGGGGAGCCGACGACTGATGAGGACGGCGAGCAGCCCCGCGGGGAGTGAACGGAGGAGCCCCGCGAACAGCGGATGGCCGGCGGGAAGCAGATCTGTGGTGACCAGGTAGGTGGTTCCCCAGGCGATGGGGGCGAGTGCGGTCGACAACACCAGTGTCAGGCGGTTCATGATTCCAGCCTGCGTAGGGTCCGTCGATGAGTCCAACGCATGGTTGTCACACCATCGATGAACCCACATCATGGAAGCATGGAACTCCAGCAGCTTCGCTATGTCGTGGAAGTCGCCGACTCGCTGAGCTTCACCAGAGCGGCCGAGCGGTGCTTCGTCACGCAATCGGCGTTGAGTCACCAGATCGCATCGTTGGAGCGGGAACTCGGCCGTCGATTGTTCGTCCGATCGAGCCGGAGCGTCCGCCTGAGTGAAGCAGGGGCGGCGTTCGTCGCGCACGCGCGCATCGCGCTTCGTGCCGCGGAGGAGGCGAAGGAGGACGCTGCCGCCGCCGACGGGGTCGTGGAGGGCACGCTCCGGATCGGTGTGATCCCGACGGTGACCGCCGTCGATGTGCCGGCGCTGCTCGTCACGTACCGTGCGGCGCATCCTCGGGTGCGAGTCGAACTGCAGGTCGGCAACAGCGACACCCTCACGACGAAGGTCCGCAGCGGCGAACTCGACGTGGCCCTGCTCGGCTTGCGGGAAGGGGTGCCGCCGAAAGGCGTCGCCTCACGTGTGCTCTCTCGTGAGCGCCTCGTCGCGGTGTTCCCGCAGGGGCATCCACAGGGCGGCTCGCGCGGGATGGAGCTCTCGGACCTGGCCGGGATGACCTTCGCCGACTTTCCCGCCGGCACCTCCGGCCGTGCGCAGAGCGACGGTGCCTTCCTCGCAGCGGGGCTGAGCCGTGACGTCGCGTTCGAGGCCGATTCAGCGACCCTCATCCTCGGTCTGGTCGAGGCGGGCCTGGCAGTGACCCTCCTCGCACCGGGAACCGTGGCCCGCTCCGCGGCGCGCGTGGTCACAGCCCAGGTGCACCGCGGCCCGGTGCGCGTGGAGTACCTCGCTTGGGACGCTGCGGCAGCGCGTCAGGTCGCTCGCGCATTCGTCGCCGTCGTGGATGCCCTCGTGGATGCTCCCGTATACGACGAGGCGGGTCCGGAGATCAACTCCGAACCCGCCTCGCACTGAAGACGACTACTTCACGTCGTCGTCGACCCAGTCCATCGACTTCGTGATCGCCTTGCGCCACAGACGAAGCTGACGGTCGCGTTCGGCTTCCTCCATCGACGGCTCCCAGCGCTTGTCCTCCTGCCAGTTGGCAGAGAGGTCGTCCAGACCGTTCCAGAACCCGACCGCGAGCCCCGCGGCGTAGGCCGCACCGAGCGCAGTGGTCTCGGCGACGACCGGCCGAACGACCGGGACGCCGAGGACATCCGCCTGGAACTGCATGAGCGCGTCGTTCGCGACCATGCCGCCGTCGACCTTGAGCTCGGTGAGGTCTACGCCGGCGTCCGCGTTCACCGCGTCCAGCACATCACGCGTCTGGAAGGCGACGGCCTCGAGCGCTGCGCGAGCGATGTGGTTCTTGTTCGCGTAGCGGGTGAGACCGACGATCGCGCCGCGGGCGTCCGGACGCCAGTACGGAGCGAACAGACCCGAGAATGCGGGCACGATGTACACGCCGCCGTTGTCCTCGACCTTCTCGGCCAGCTCCTCGACCTCGGGGGCCGACGAGATGATGCCGAGCTGGTCGCGCAGCCACTGGATCAGGGATCCGGTGACCGCGATGGAGCCCTCGAGCGCGTAGTGCGTGGGCTGGTCGCCGAGCTTGTAGCCGACGGTCGTGAGCAGCCCGTTCTTCGAGTGGACGATCTCCTCGCCCGTGTTGAAGATCAGGAAGCAGCCGGTGCCGTAGGTGTTCTTGCTCTCACCCTTCTGGAAGGCCGCCTGACCGAACGTCGCCGCCTGCTGGTCACCCAGGATGCCGGCGATCGGGGTCTCGCGCAGCAGGGAGGAGTCCTCCGCGGCACCGTAGACCTCGGAGGAGGAGCGGATCTCCGGCATCATCGAGCGCGGCACACCGAACGCTTCGAGGATGTCGTCGCGCCACTCGAGCGTCTCGAGGTCCATGAACATCGTCCGCGAGGCGTTGGTGACGTCGGTCACGTGCACACCGCCGTCGACACCGCCGGTCAGGTTCCACAGGACCCAGCTGTCGGTGGTGCCGAAGATCAGGTCACCGGCTTCGGCCTTCTCGCGTGCGCCGTCGACGTTCTCCAGGATCCAGGCGATCTTGGTACCCGAGAAGTACGTCGCGAGCGGCAGTCCGACGACGGGCTTGAATCGCTCGACTCCGCCGTCCGCAGCCAGACGGTCGACGATGTCCTGCGTACGCGTGTCCTGCCAGACGATCGCGTTGTAGGCGGGCTTTCCGGTTGTCTTGTCCCACACCACCGCGGTCTCGCGCTGGTTGGTGATGCCCACCGCCGCGATGTCGTGACGGGTGAGGTCGGCCCGGCTGAGGGCCAGACCGATGACCTCCTGGACGTTGCGCCAGATCTCGGAGGCGTCGTGCTCGACCCAGCCGGCCTTCGGCAGGATCTGCTCGTGCTCCTTCTGGCCCGTCGCGATGATGCTGCCCTTCTTGTCGAAGATGATCGCGCGGCTGGAAGTCGTTCCCTGGTCGATGGCGAGGATGTAGTCAGCCATAGTTTTCTCCTTTGAATTCAGGTCGTTCAGGCGAGGTGCAGCAAGACGGGCGCTGCGGCGGCGGCGAGTGCACCACCGATGAACGGACCGACCACCGGCACCCACGAGTAGGACCAGTCGCTGGAGCCCTTGCCCTTGATCGGGAGGATCGCGTGAGCGATGCGCGGACCGAGGTCACGAGCGGGGTTGATCGCGTAGCCGGTCGGACCACCGAGGGAGGCGCCGATCGCGACAACGAGGAGCGCGACGGGAAGCGCAGTGAGCGGTCCGAGGCCTCCGGGCGTGCCGACCTCGATGTCGCCGTAGTCGGCGAACGCGAAGATCACGAAAACGAGAACGAAGGTGCCGATGATCTCGGTGACGAGGTTCCAGCCGTAGGAACGGATCGCGGGGCCGGTGGAGAAGACGCCGAGCTTGTTGGCGGCCTCCGGCTCCTCATCGAAGTGCTGCTTGTACGCCAGCCATACGACGATCGCACCGAGGATCGCTCCGACGAGCTCCGCGGCTGTCGCCGTGAGGAACATGACGAAGCTGATCTTGCCGGCCAGCAGAAGGCCGATACCGACGGCCGGGTTGAGGATCGCACCGGAGTACGCCGAGACGAGCACACCGGCGAAGACCGCGAGGCCCCATCCCCAGTTGACCATCAGGAAGCCGCCGCCGAAACCCTTGTTCTTGGCAAGGGCGACGTTGGCGACGACACCACATCCAAGCAGGACCAGCATCGCTGTGCCGACCAACTCGGAGAGGAAGTAGAGACCGAGATTCACATCAGCCATGTCTTCTTTGACCTTTCTTGTGTGTCGGGGCCCCTCTGCCCCGACACGTTATGGGAGTTGCGCCGCGAGGAGGGCGGCAGTCCGAGACCCCGTCAGCCGCGGGTGCGGGACGGGATATCGAGTCCGTGTCGTTCGTTCAGCAGCTGGCGCGTCTGATCGAGCTCGGCGTCGTGGCGCGATCGATCCCAACCGAGCATCGGCGCGAGGGCGTCGGCGATCTCGTCGAGGACCTCTGCGTTCGCGCCGCCGGTGAAGGCGATGCTGGTGCGACGGAGCACAACGTCCTCCAGGCGTGCCACCATCTCGTTCTGCACCATCCACTCGAGCTCGCGCGTGGAGAGGTCGCCGCCGGCGAGCGGTGCGTCCGTGCCCTGCTCGACATACTCCCAGACCTGAGCGGCGCGGGTACCGTAGCGGGCGAGAAGCTGATCGGCGCGGGCCCCGGCTCCGGGCAGGTTCTCCTGGATCCAGATGCGCTTGGCCTTCTCGGTGCGCGGGAACTCGCGACCACCGCCGATGGCCCGTCCGGCGGTGGAGACGGTCCTGGTGCGCTCGATGAGACCGAGCACGACGTCGGACAGCGACTCACCGAGGGCGCGGAACGTGGTCCACTTGCCGCCGACCAGGCTGACGAGAGGGACGGAGCCCTTTTCGTCGACCTCGATGCGGTAGTCGCGGGAGACGAAGCCGGGAGCGGTGTCCTCGTGGCGCGGGAGCGGGCGGATGCCGGAGAACTTGTAGACGATCTGGTCGCGCGCCACGGGAATCGTCGGGAACACGTGATGGATCAGGTCGAAGAAGTAGTCGACCTCCTCCTCGGTGCACACCGGGACCTCACGAGGGTCGGCATCGATGTCGGTGGTGCCGACCAGGACGCGCCCCTTGAGCGGGTAGATGAGCACGATGCGCCCGTCCGAGTGCTCGAAGAAGATCTCGCGTCCCTGCGTCGCCTCGAGCAGCTCGGGGTGATCGAGGACGATGTGCGATCCCTTGGTGCCGCCCATGAAGCGGGTGTCGGTGCCCAACGCATCATTGGTCAGGTCGGTCCAAGGACCGGAGGCATTCACGACCACGTCGGCCTGCACGCTGAACTCTGTGCCGCTCTCGCGGTCGCGGAGCACGACCTTGTCGCCGTCACGGGCGATGGCCTCGACGTAGTTGAGGGCATGCGCTCCCGGGTGTGCTGTGCGCCCGTCCTGCAGGACGTCGAGGGCGAGTCGCTCCGGGTCGTGCATCGAGGCGTCGTAGTAGGTGGCCGTGTACTTGATCTTCGGGTCGAGCGACGGCAGCTCGGCGAGAGACTTCTTGCGGCCGAGGAAGCGATGCCGGGGAACCATCCCGCCGTCACGCGAGAAGGTGTCGTAGATGGTCAGGCCCACCTTGATCAGGAAGGCACCGCGCTCCTGGGGCTTGCCGCTCTTGTGCGTCAGGAACCGCAGGGGAGCGGAGAGGATGCCCGAGAAGGTCGAGTAGATCGGGATCGTCGTCTGCAGCGGCTTGACGTAGTGCGGGGCGATCTTGAGGAGCCCGTTGCGCTCCTCGACCGACTCGCGCACCAGGCGGAACTCACCGTTCTCGAGGTAGCGGATGCCACCGTGGATCATGTGGCTGGAGGCGGCGGATGCCCCGGAGGCGAAGTCTCCCCGCTCGACCAGCACGACATCGACGCCCTGGAGTGCCAGGTCGCGGAAGGTGGAGATGCCGTTGATCCCACCACCGATGACGAGGACGCTGGTGCGTCCGGATTCACGGACGGCGCGGATCTCTGCGCGCTCCGCTGACGAGTGTGTCGAATCGATCATCGTCGACCCTCTCTTCCTTACTTGCCAACCAGCATCGACCTGTGTGGCATCCCGCGCAAGCCCACTGCACATATGTGCAAGGATCGGGGTGGAGGAGGATGTCATGGTCGGTGCAAGCGCGGAATCCCGCGACAGCAAGCTGATCGCGGCGCTCACCGCCGCGCAGCTCTACTACATGCAGGACAAGACGATGGAGGTCATCGCGAAGGAGCTCGGCACCTCGCGGTCCTCGGTCTCGCGTCTTCTGAGCTTCGCGCGGGAGAGCGGTCTGGTGGACATCCGGATCAATTCGCCCCTGGAGCGTCTGGGCATGCTCGAGCACAGGATCCGCGATCGGCATCGTGTCGCCGCCCACGTCGTCCCGATGCCGGAGATCCTCAGCGAGGTCGAGCGGCTCGAGCGTGTCGCGCTGACCGCCGGACGTCTGCTGTCGCAGTTCGTCGACTCGAACATGGTCATCGGCGTCGCATGGGGATCGACCATCAGCGCCGTGAGCCGCGGGCTCACGCAGAAGGAGACCCACAACACCACCTTCGTGCAGCTCAACGGCGCCGGCAATACCCAGACGACGGGAGTCGAGTACTCCAGCGACATCCTGCAGCGGTTCGGCAGCGCCTTCGGTGCGCAGGTGCAGCAGTTCCCGGTTCCGGCGTTCTTCGACGACCCCGCCACGCGCGAGGCGATGTGGCGGGAGCGGAGCACGCGCCGTGTTCTCGACCTGCAGGCGAAAATGGACGTCGCGGTGTTCAGCCTCGGCTCTCCCGCCGCCGAAGTACCGAGCCGGGTCTATGTCGGCGGGTATCTCGGGCGGGACGACTACCGCAGCCTGCGGGAGGATCACGCGATCGGCGACGTCGCGACGGTGTTCTTCCGCTCCGACGGGTCGTGGAGGGACATCCGGGTCAACGCGAGGGCCACGGGGCCCGGCCTGGACCGTCTCCGCCGAGTTCCGCGTCGTGTGTGCGTCGTGTCAGGGATACCGAAGCTGGTCAGTCTTCGTGCGGCCCTGGCCGCGGGACTCATCACGGACGTGGTCCTGGATGAGGGTCTCGCCAGGCGCCTCGTCGAGGACTGATCACGGCACCGGCTACGGCTCCTCGGTGGAGGATTCGGGGCCTGAGCGGAACTCGCGGATCAGATGCTGAACCACCGCCGAGAGATCGCCACCAGCGGCATCCGCGACCGCCAGCTGACGTGCATAGCTCGCCCCGCCGTCGAGAATCGTGGCGATGCCGCCGAACTCCCGACCGCAGCCGAGCTCGACGGCGGTCGGGGTGAGGGCTTCGAGTGTCTCCGCGAGGTGCTCGCGCACGGGGCGCTGGGTGCCGGCCGCATCGACGATCACCCTCGACTCCAGCCCGTAGCGCGCCGCGCGCCACTTGTTCTCGCGATGGAACCAGGCGGGAAGCTCCGGAAGGGTCTTGCCCTCGTCGAGCTGGCGCGAGAAGTCCTCGACGAGGACCTGCACGAGCGCCGCTACCGAGGCGAGCTCGGGCAGCGTGGAGAGTCCGTCACACGCGCGGACCTCGATCGTCCCCCAGCGGGGTGCCGGGCGGATGTCCCAGCGCACCTCGGTGGCATCCGCCATCACGCCGGTGCGCACCATGTCGTCGAGGTACGACTCGTACTGCGACCAGTCGTGCAGGGGCCACGGGAGTCCCGCGGTCGGCAACTGCTGGAACACCAGCGCGCGGTTGGAGGCGTAGCCGGTGCGCTCACCCGCCCAGAACGGGCTCGAGGCGGCGAGCGATTGCAGATGGGGGAGGAACCCGGCGAGAGCGTTGATGATGGGGAACACCTTGCGCTGGTCCTCGACGCCGATGTGGACGTGGATTCCCCAGATCATCATGTTCCGCCCCCACCACTGGGTGCGCTCAATCAGCGTGTGGTACCGCGATTTGTCGGTGACCTGCTGGTCGTACCACTGCGCGAACGGGTGGCTTCCCGCCGAGAGCAGCTCGACTCCGGCCGGGTCGGTCGCCGCACGCACCGCGGTGATGGCGTTCGCGATGTCGTCGACAGCGTGGGCGACGGAATCGCCTATGCCGCTCGTGACTTCGATCGTGTTCGTGAGCAGTTCGCCCGTGACCGTATGGCGCTCCTCGGCGCTCTCGGCTTCGAGCGCTGCGAGCAGTTCGGGCGCACGTCCGACGAGATCACCGGTCGCGGGGTCCGCGAGCATGATCTCCCATTCGAGGCCGACGGTGGACCGGGCCGAGGAGGCGAACTCGAGCTTCACCCGCACAGTCTGGCACGGGCGAGGCGCGACACGGCAACGGTCGTTTCGCCACGTTTCGCGCCTGGCGCGCGCTTCTGGCAGAATAGAGGGTCGGACGACCTGCTCGACCCTCTATCCAGCAGGTGTCCACACTCATTTGAGCTTCCGCCGGGTGTGCACCCCACTCTCCAGGCGACCAGTTCGTTTCCTTCCACACAATTCAGGAGAATCGTGGCTGTCAAGATTCGTCTCAAGCGCCTGGGCAAGATCCGTGCGCCGTACTACCGCATCGTCGTCGCCGACTCGAAGACCAAGCGCGATGGTCGCGTGATCGAGGAGATCGGCAAGTACCACCCCACCGAGGAGCCCTCGTTCATCGAGGTCGACTCCGAGCGTGCGCAGTACTGGCTCTCCGTCGGCGCGCAGCCGACCGAGCAGGTCGCCGCCATCCTCAAGATCACGGGCGACTGGGGCAAGTTCAAGGGCGACAAGGACGCCAAGTCCACGCTCAAGGTCAAGGAGCCCAAGGTTCCGTTCGAGATCGACGCCGCCAAGAAGTCCGTCGTGAAGCCCAAGGCGGAGAAGAAGGTGGAGGCCCCCGCTGAGGAGGCTCCCGCCGCCGCCGAGGCCGACGCGGCTCCCGCCGCCGACGCAGAGTAATCCGTCGTGCTCGCCGCCGCGCTCGAACACATCGTCAAGGGGATCGTCGATCACCCGGAAGATGTCCGTATCAACGAGTCCACATCGCCGCGAGGCGACCTCCTCGAGGTGCGTGTGCACCCCGATGACCGTGGACGCGTGATCGGGCGCGGCGGCCGCACCGCGAAGGCCCTTCGCACCCTCGTCAGCGCACTCGCTGACGGGCGTCGGGTCCGTGTCGATGTCGCGGACGACTGACGTGGTGGCGAAGGACCGCAACCAGGGCAAGAACCAGCTGCGTGTCGGGCGCCTCGTCAAGGCGCACGGGCTCAAAGGCGGACTCAAGCTCGAGCTGTACACCGACAACCCTGAGGGACGATTCGTCCCCGGTGCCGGTTTCACGTTGCAGGTGCCAGAGGCATCTCCGTGGCATGGCAAGGAGATCACGGTCCGCGAGTACCGGGTCATGAACGGCAATCCCGTCGTCTTCTTCGACGACGTCGAGGATCGCGACGCCGCAGACAGCCTCGTCAGGGCGATCCTCTGGATCGACCAGGACGTCGATGAGGTCGAGGACGACGCGTGGTTCGACCACCAGCTCGTCGGCCTCGACGTCGTGCGTGACGACACCGTCGTCGGCCGGGTCGTACGCGTGGAGCACTTTCCCGCGCAGGACCTCCTCATCGTCAAGGCCGGGGAGAACGAGGTCATGGTGCCGTTCGTCTCCGCCATCGTCCCGACGGTCGATGTCCAGGCAGGGCGCGTCATCGTGACCCCGCCGCCCGGACTCTTCGAAGAGCTTCCTGATGCTGCGGACGCGGAGCCGCAGACGCCCTCGGACGCCGAAGCGGCCGAGTGAGCGCTGATACGGTTCCCCCGTGCGCATCGACGTCCTCTCCATCTTCCCGTCCTACTTCGACGGTCTGACGCTCTCCCTGCTCGGGAAGGCCCAGGAATCCGGTCTGATCGACCTCCGTGTCCGGGATCTTCGGGACTGGACCTCTGATCGACACCGCACGGTCGACGACACCCCCTACGGCGGCGGCGCCGGCATGGTGATGAAGCCCGAGCCGTGGGGCCTCGCCCTCGATGAGATCGCCGGGTCGTCCGGTGAGGCGCCCACCGAGCGACCCACCATCATCTTCCCGTCGCCCGCTGGTGAGGTTTTCACGCAGAAGACTGCACGAGCGTTGGCGACCCGGGAGCATCTCGTCTTCGGTTGCGGCCGTTACGAGGGCATCGACGAGCGGGTGTTCGAGTACGCCTCCGACCTGGGCGAGGTGCGACTGATCAGCCTCGGCGACTATGTCCTCAACGGGGGAGAGGTCGCGACGATGGCGATGATCGAGGCCATCGGCCGGCTCATCCCCGGGGTCGTCGGCAACCCGGAGAGCCTGGTCGAGGAGTCGCACGAAGACGGTCTTCTGGAGTACCCCTCGTACACGAAGCCGGCATCGTGGCGAGAGCGTTCCGTGCCGGATGTGCTGCTGAGTGGGAACCATGGCGCGATCGCCTCCTGGCGCCGCGAGCAGCAGATCGAGCGCACGAAGCGGCGTCGTCCCGATCTCCTTCCCGGTGACGAGACGGCCCCGGTCTGATCGAAGCCGAGCGCCGATTCCGTCACCCGGAAGGCGTCAGAGCATCCGCTCCGAGCCGCCGTCGATCTCGAAGACCACGCCGTGCGGATGCCGGAGTCCGAGGGCGTTCGATGCGTCGAGGCCCCGCAGTTCCGCCCGCAGCATCCGTCCGATCATCTCGTGGCTCACGAGCAGCGGCGCCCCCTCCGAAGCCCACCCGCAGGTGCTGAGAGCCTTTCGCGCCCGCACCCTGGCCTGCGCATAGCTCTCCCCGCCGGGAAACGCCCAGCCGTAGCGATTCGCGGCTCGCTCTTCTCTCGCCGTCGGGTACGCCGCCTCTATCTCCTCCCAGGTCATGCCCGCCAGCTCCCCGTGGTCCAGCTCCGCGAGCTCGGGGACTTCGATCAGTTGCGCTCCGACCCGCTCGGCGATGATGGTCGCGGTCTGCATCGCCCTGCCGAGCGGGCTGGAGCACACGGTGAGGACCCCGCGGTCCGCGAGGAGGTCCGCGATGGCATGCGACTGTGTGACGCCCTCGTCGGTGAGGGGCGAGTCGAGCTGACCATGCAGGCGACGTTCGACGTTCCACACGGTCTGACCGTGCCGAGCGAGCAGCAGACGCTCCGGCACATGACGATCCTGCGGAATCATGGAATCAGGATGGCATACCGCGCCCGTTCCGGTCTCGCGGCGTCGCAACGGGCCGCTGGTAGCGTCGAGCCATGCCTGAACAAGCGCTCGCCCGGTCGTTCGAAAGCATCGGCGACGACTACGACCGATACCGTCCCGGGTTTCCCGCTGAGGCGGCAACGGTGATCGTGCCGGCCGCCGTGGATGCAGCGCTGGATCTGGGCGCAGGTACGGGTAAGTTCACCCGTCTGCTCGCTGCTCGCGCACGACACACCTGCGCCGTCGAACCGTCGGAGCGCATGCTCGACGTCCTGAGGTCCACGCTCCCCGGCGTCGAGGCGTTGGTCGGCACCGCCGAGCGTATCCCGCTGGGGGATGCGTCCGTTCAGGTGGTCACCGTCGCCCAGGCCTTCCATTGGTTCGATCGGGGCCCGGCGTGTGCCGAGATCTCACGCGTGCTGGTCCCCGGAGGAACACTAGGGCTGCTGTGGAACCGCGCGGATCCGGAGTGCGCCTGGGACCGGGCCTGCCATGGCATCGCGCATCCCGCCGCCGCCGGCGCCTCGGCAGACAGTGCCGACGAGGAGCTTCCCGGATTCGAGCTCGTTCTTCGAACCCAGCTCCGATGGACGGAGTCCATCGCCCGCGAGCACTACCTTCACCGGTGGACGACCGTCAGCAGTGTGCTCATCGCGGATCAACCGACGCGCACCCGGATGCTGGGCGACATCGAGACCGTGATCGACGCGTCGGAGCAGACCTGCGGGCGAGACCTGTTCGACCTTCCGCACGTCACCGAGATCTACGTCTACCGTCGCGCCTGAGTTCTGCGCGATCGGGGAGTGGTGGAGGTCAGTCGACGCCGAGGAATGACCGATCCGTCAAGATGACCGGTCCCTCATCCGTGATCGCGATGGTGTGCTCCGAGTGCGCTCCCCGGGAGCCGTCAGCGCTGCGCAGCGTCCATCCGTCGGGGTCGGTGACGAGTTCATCGGTCGTCGCGAGGAACCAGGGCTCGAGCGCGAGGACCAGGCCCGACCGCAACGGGAAGCCTCGGCCGGCGCGACCGTCATTGGGAACATGGGGGTCTCCGTGCATCGTGCGTCCGACGCCGTGTCCACCGAAGTCGGTGTTGATCGAGTACCCCTCACCGTGCGCGACAGCGGCGACGGCTGCGGAGATGTCGCCGATGCGGTTGCCGACCGTGGCGGAGTCGATCGCGGCGGTCAAAGCACGCTCGGTGGTGTCGATGAGCCGGAGGTCCTCTTCGCGCGCCGATCCGACGACGAAGGAGACCGCGGAGTCGGCGACCCAGCCGTCGACCGCGACCGCGAAGTCGAGGGTGACGAGGTCGCCGTCGCGCAGGGAGTAGTCATGGGGGAGCCCGTGCAGCACCGCGTCGTTGACCGAGGTGCAGATGACCTTGCCGAACGGACTCGCCCCGAAGGAGGGGTGGTAGTCGATGTAGCAGGACTCCGCCCCTGCCTTGCGGATCATGTCGTGTGCGCGGCGGTCGATCGAGAGGAGATTGGTCCCGACCTTCGTCTCATCGCGCAGCGTCGCCAGCGTCTCGGCGACGAAGCGTCCTGCTGCGCGCATCTCATCGATCTCGGCAGGGGTGCGCAGTTCGATCATCGGTTGTCCTCTCGTCCTCTCTATTCTCCCTGATCCCACGCCTCCGGATCCCCGACCGCTGTCAGCGAACACCCGGACACGGGAACGGACGGCGTCGTACGATCTGAGCATGTGGTTGCGACAGGCCTTCTTCCGCTGGCTTCTTCCGGCGGCGTTCCTGCTGCCGCTGTGGCTTCTCATCGGGTGGGGTGTCTTCCAGGGAGGATGGTCGATCCTCTGGGTGCTGCTCATCGCGATGCCCTCCGTCTTCCTCGGTCAACTTCTGCTCACCCTCCTGACGCGCTCGCGTCCCTCGGTCCGCATCGAACGGGCGGTCTCCTGGTGGGACGTCGCGGGGTTCACCGTCTGGAACGGGTTGACGATCGCCGTCGGGTTCTTCATCGACGGGGCGTTCCCGTGGTTGCTCACGGGTGCCATCGTCTCCGGTATCGCCCTGATCTGGTTGCAGCTGTGGCAGCTGTGGAACGAGGCGAAGGGGAGCGGAGCGCGTCTGCGAGAGACCATCACCTGGTCGACGATTCCGACGGTGGATGAGCCGGCACCGCCCACGCGCGCCCACGAGGTCATCGTGGTGCGGGAGACCGATAGTCGCGACTGATGTCGGCGTTTTGGTCGGGCGTCGCATCCATGGCAGAATGAGTGTTTGTGCTGTGACCGGTTCTGCCACAGGGGAGCCCGCGGACGCTTGAGCGCCGTACAGTTCAATCCTTTTCTTGTTCCTTTGAATACATGCATGCGACCTGTGGCGGGTGCAGAGAGAGACGATCATGCAGATCCTCGACGCCGTCGATGCGGCTTCCCTCCGTTCGGACATCCCGGACTTCTTCCCCGGCGACACCGTCAAGGTGCACGTCAACATCACCGAGGGCAGCCGCTCTCGTATCCAGGTCTTCCAGGGCGTCGTCATCGGCCGTCAGGGCGACAGCGTGCGTGAGACCTTCACGGTCCGCAAGATCAGCTTCCAGGTCGGCGTCGAGCGTACCTTCCCGGTGCACTCCCCGGTGATCGACCACATCGAGGTCGTCACCCGCGGTGACGTGCGTCGCGCGAAGCTCTACTACCTCCGCCAGCTGCGCGGCAAGAAGGCGAAGATCAAGGAGAAGCGCGACCGCTGAGTCGCAGCATCTCCACAGCACCCCGGGACACGATGTCCCGGGGTGCTTTGTTCTCCCTGCGGTGTGCGAACCTAGATACCGTCGCCGCACGACGGTGCTTGATCGTGAAGGAACCTGATGACTGAATCCCCGTCCGCGCCCACGTCCAGACGACGTCGCGGGTTCCTGGTCTTCCTTCGTGACGTCCTGGTGATCGTCGTGATCGCCGCGTTGGTCTCCTTCGTCGTCAAGAGCTTCGTCGTCCGTTCGTTCTACATCCCCTCCGCGTCGATGGAACGCACGTTGCTGATCAACGACCGCATCCTGGTCGACGAGCTCACGCCCCGCTGGACGGATTACGAGAGGGGCGACGTCGTCGTCTTCAAGGACCCGGGCGGGTGGCTCGACGGGCAACCGCAGACCCCTGCGCAGCCGCCGCTGGTCGAAGCTGTCGACTGGGTGCTGAATTTCGTGGGCATCTCCGCCACCGACTCGCAGGACCATCTCGTCAAACGCGTGATCGGTCTGCCCGGCGATCATGTCGTCTGCTGCAACGCCCTCGGCCAGATCACCATCAACGGCGCGCCCATCGATGAGCTCAGCTACCTCAACCTCCCGCCCGGCGACACTGCTGCCTCGAACGACCCCTTCGACGTGGTGGTGCCCGAGGACTCGGTGTGGCTGCTCGGCGACAATCGCGACCGTTCGCGCGACGCCCGCGCGCACCAGGATCTCCCCAGCGGCGGCTTCGTCCCGATGGGGAACATCGTGGGCAAGGCGTTCCTCACGACCTGGCCGTTGGACCGGCTGGGGCCGATCGACGGTCATCACGAGATCTTCAACGGCGTTCCGGCTCCGGAATGACTGTCGTCGCGCCGAAGCTGACTCTCGAGCGCCGACTCCTCGGCGAGTGCGAGCTGATCATCTCTCTGGACGAGGTCGGTCGAGGTGCACTCGCCGGACCGGTCGCCGTGGGAGCTGCGGTGATGGATGCCGCTGGTGCTCGCCGTCGAGTGCCCGAGGGGCTGCGGGATTCCAAGCTCGTGACGGAACTGCGCAGGCCCGAGGTCGCTGCGCGCGCGGCGGCATGGGTGCAGGCGTCAGCTGTCGGGTGGGCGAGCGCGGCGGAGATCGACGAGGTCGGCATCATGCGGGCGCTCGGTCTCGCCGCATCGCGGGCGGTTCAGGCGGTCGCCGATCAGGGCGCGGTGCTCGACGGGGCTCTCATCCTGCTCGACGGTAACCACGACTATCTGTCGAAGGTGCATCCCACCCCGCTCCGGGTGCGTCCGGTGGTCAAGGCCGACCGGGACTGCGCATCGGTCTCGGCGGCATCCGTGATCGCGAAAGTCGCGCGGGACACACACATGACCGAGCTCCACGGGACGCATCCCGCATATCAGTGGGACCGCAACAAGGGCTACGCCAGCACAGCGCATCGCGACGCGATCCGATCTGTCGGGCTCTCCCCGCACCACAGGGCATCCTGGGCGATCGCGGACGTGCCCACGCTGTTCTGATCGGGTCGCACCGGCCGTGCCCGAGCCGTCGATGACGCGCCGCGGTGCCCGCGACTCTAGGATGGAGACATCATGGATGAGGAAGCCTTCGACGACTACGACCGCGAGCTCGAGCTGGCACTGTTCCGGGAGTACCGGGATGTGGTGTCGCAGTTCCAGTACGTCGTGGAGACCGAACGCCGGTTCTACCTGGCCAACGAAGTCAATGTCGTCCGTCGGGACACCGAGCATGACTTCTACTTCGAGATCTCGATGACCGACGTCTGGGTGTGGGACATCTACCGTGCCGATCGCTTCGTCAAGGCTGTGCGCGTGCTGACGTTCAAGGACGTCAATGTCGAGGAACTGCAGCGCCGGGAGTTCGAGCTCCCGCAGGAGCTCTCCCTCGACGGCGAGTGACGGTTCCTCTCGGCCCGCCGCCTTCGCACGCCCTCCACACGATCTCGGAGAGCTGACTTCTCCCCAGATGCCGCGGAAGCGGCATCGAAACGCTCCTTTCGGAACGCACCCCGCGTGATGCTGGGCACATGGCAGCGAAGGATGAACTCGGAAGAGCAGGCGAAGAGCGCGCCGCACAGCATCTGAGGGGCAACGGGTACACCGTGCTCGCGCGGAACTGGCGGTGCGCGCAGGGAGAGATCGACATCGTCGCCGCGCGCGACGGCCATCTCGCTGTGGTCGAGGTCAAGACGCGACGGACGACCGCCTACGGCCACCCGTTCGAGGCGATCGACGCCCGTAAGCGACGTCGGCTGTGGCAACTCGCGCAGGCATGGGTCGCGGAGAATCCGGAAGCCGCCCGCGGTCGACGTGTGCGACTCGAAGCCATAGGCATCATCGGACCGGATCCGTCTTCCGGCGCGCTCGAGCATCTCGTGGACATCGCATGACCACCGCGCGCACCTGGGCGGTCGCTCTCACCGGAGTCGACGGGCATCTGGTCGAGGTCGAGGCCGACATGTCGAATCAGACTCCCGAGTTCCGCATCATCGGGCTGCCGGACAAGTCGCTGGGCGAGGCCGTCCAACGCGTGCACAACGCCTGCAAGAACGCCGGACTGGACCTGCCACGGCGACGACTCACGGTGAACCTCTCACCGGCGAGCCTTCCCAAGCACGGGGCCGGATTCGACTTGGGGATAGCCATGGCCTGTCTCGCTGCCGGCGGATCCATCGAGGCGCGTTCGATCGCCGCGACGGTCCATATCGGCGAGCTCGGCCTCGACGGCAGGGTCCGTCCCGTTCCCGGCGTGCTTCCCGCAGTTTTCGCCGCGGCGCGAGCCGGATTCGCGACGGTGATCGTGCCTCGGGGCAACGAAGCGGAGGCGCGGCTGGTTCCCGGCGTCGAGATTCGCGCGGCAGCCTCTCTCGCCGAGGTGGCCGTCTGGCATGGCGCCGATGTCGAGGCGCCCGATGTGGAGGCCGTCGAGGTCACAACGGCCGTGCACACTCGGGGCGACAGCCTCGACCTGGCCGATGTCGTGGGTCAGGAAGACGCTGTGGACGCACTCGTGGTCGCAGCGGCCGGTGGTCATCACATGCTTTTGAGCGGCCCTCCGGGAGCGGGGAAGACGATGCTCGCCCGCAGGCTCCCGGGGATCCTGCCCGCGCTCGGGGAACAGGAGGCCCTCGAGGTCGCGTCGGTACGCTCGCTCAGCGGTGAGGCGGTCGCAGCTCTCGATCCGCTTCCGCCGCTCGAAGCGCCGCATCACAGCGCGTCGGTCGCCGCTCTCGTCGGCGGCGGATCCCGCACCGCGAGACCGGGAGCGATCGCGCGGGCGCACCGCGGTGTGCTGTTCCTCGACGAAGCCGCCGAGTTCTCGCGCGTCGCGCTCGATGCGCTGAGACAGCCGCTCGAGTCGGGGGTGATCGAGGTGCATCGAGCAGGATTCACCGCCACCTTCCCCGCCCGTTTCCAGTTGCTCCTCGCGATGAACCCCTGCCCGTGTGGGAATCATGGTGTTCGCGGAGCCGAGTGCGTCTGTCCTCCCATGTCGATCAGGCGTTACTCCACTCGGTTGTCCGGACCGCTTCGTGACCGCATCGACATCGATCTGCAGGTGAACCGTGTCGCCGCATCGCGAGCGATGGCGGGAGAGAGGGGAGAGCTCTCCACGGCTCAGGCGCGTGATCGTGTCGCTGCCGCTCGGGCGAGAGCAGCCTCCCGATGGAAAGGGACCCGATGGCGTCGTAACGGCGACGTCCCGGGCACGTGGTTGCGACAGGGACCGCACCGGCTGCCTTCGGTGACACGCTCTCCTCTCGATCGCGCGCTGGAGCGCGGCGCTCTCACACTTCGCGGCTACGACCGGGTTCTGCGCGTCGCCTGGACGATGGCGGATCTCGCGGAGATCGAGCGGCCGGGCATCGACGAGATCGGACGCGCACTGCACCTCCGACGGGGGCTGCCGCGATGATCGACCTGCTGCTGGCCGATTCCGAGATGACGGATCTCGCGCGCCGCATCCATCCGGGCAACGACCTCGACGAATGCATCGCGCGCGCCGCGTGGACGGTGATCGCTGAGCCTGGTGACGCGGTGGCCGGTGCGCTGATCCAGTCGGCGGGAGCGGTGGAAGCCCTCGCGCTGGCCGTCGGAGATTCCTCATCGCTGCTCGCACCGGGCGGTGCGAGCGCCGCCGCGTCGCGCGCACTCCGCGACGGTCGCGCTCGATGGCGCATGCGCGCAGACCCCCTTGCGGTGGGCGCGGCGCTGCGCAGCGCCGCCGACGTCGATGCACAGCTCCTGATCCCCGGCGACGTGGCGTGGCCGACTGCCCTGGAAGACCTCGGTCCCCACGCTCCGAGCGCGCTCTGGGTGCGAGGCCACGCCGAACTGCTCACCAGCGAACCTCGCGTGTCGATCGTCGGGGCGCGCGCATCCAGCGGCTATGGCGAACACGTCGCGACCGAACTGGCCGGTGATCTCGCCGCTACCGGGGCGGTGATCGTCTCGGGCGGTGCCTACGGGATCGATGGTGCGGCGCATCGAGCGGCTCTCGGTGTAGAGGGTGCGACCATAGCGTTTCTCGCCGGGGGAGTGGATCGTGCCTACCCGGCCGGACATCAGTCGCTCCTGAGACGAATAGCGGAGGAGGGGGCGCTCGTGAGCGAGCCGCCCTGCGGCGCGGCGCCCACGAAGTGGCGGTTCCTCGCGAGGAACCGTCTGATCGCGGCGCTCGGTCACGCGACGGTCGTCGTCGAGGCAGGGTGGCGCAGCGGATCATTGAACACCGCCGGCCACGCGGCCGCCCTCGGTCGCCCCTTGGGCGCCGTCCCCGGGGCCGTGACCTCGGCCTCTTCGGCCGGATGTCATCGTCTCCTGCGCGAGTACGACGCGCAATGCGTCACCTCAGCCCGGGAGGTGAGAGAACTGCTCGGCTCGCTCGACCAGGTATACGGCCGGGAGGCGCGCGTCCGCGACTCGAGCCATACCCGTGTTCTCGACGCCCTGGGAACCAGGTCCCGACTGCCGATAGAGGAGGTGGCCCGTCGTTCCGGGCTGTCGCCGGATCGCGTCCGTGCGGTGCTCGGCCTCCTGCATCTGGAGGGAGACGTCGCACTCGACGGCGGAG
Source organism: Microbacterium sp. UCD-TDU (assembly GCF_000340625.1). Lineage (NCBI taxonomy): Bacteria > Bacillati > Actinomycetota > Actinomycetes > Micrococcales > Microbacteriaceae > Microbacterium > Microbacterium sp. UCD-TDU. The sequence goes on along the minus strand of NZ_KB454447.1, from coordinate 619,804 downwards.
GGTGGTATCGAGCTCCCGTGCCCCCATCGCGCTGATTCCCTGACATGTCGACGGCGAGGCTGCCCGAGACATCTCGGGAGCGGGGCAAGCTGGAGTCATGGATCTCGTGACCGCGGTGGACGAGTTCGCCGATCACTTGCAGCGGGTACGTCGGCTGTCTCCCGCGACCGTGAAGGCCTATCGCTCCGATCTGCGCGACCTCGATGCATCGGCAGGGGGCGTCCCGCTCGAGGCCGTCGACCTGGAGGTTCTGCGGGACTGGCTCTGGCACGCGACACAGCGGGGTGATGCGCGATCGACACTGGCGAGGCGGGCGGCCACGGCCCGGTCGTTCTTCAGCTGGGCGCAGGAGCGCGCTCTCATCGCCCATGACCCGAGCCTGCGTCTGGTCGCTCCGAAGAAGGGGAGGACGCTGCCGACGGTCGCCTCACGAGATGCGATGTCCGCGCTCCTCGACACGCTCCGCGCCGCAGCCGAGGAGGGCGACCCGCTCGCGCTGCGGGACCACGCGATCCTCGAGCTGCTGTACGGCTCCGGTATCCGCGTCTCGGAACTGTGCGGACTGGACATCGACGATCTCGACCTCGATCGCGGCACTGCGCGCGTGCTCGGCAAAGGCGCCAAGGAGCGCGTGGTTCCCTACGGCTCCCCGGCGCGCGACGCGCTCACCGCGTACCTGACACGCGGAAGGCCGGTTCTCGTGGCCAGGTCGCGGACGTTCACCGCCGCAGTGATCCTCGGAAGCCGGGGCGCGCGAGTGGGACCGCGCACCGTGTACGAACTCGTCGCACGTGAGCTCGCCCCTATCGTGGGCACGGAGACGATCGGCCCTCATGCCTTGCGGCACACCGCTGCCACGCACCTTCTCGATGGTGGAGCCGATCTCCGCGCCGTGCAAGAGATCCTCGGACACGCCAGTCTCGGAACGACGCAGATCTACACGCACGTCTCCACCGAGCGGCTGACCGCGACCTACCGGCTCGCCCATCCGCGGGCGTGAGCCGGCGTCTCCCGCGCACCTTCGCTCAGTGGGCGAGGCAACACGGGAGAAGCACGGCGCGAGGAACCTCACCGAAGAAGAGCAGGGGGTTCACGTAGTCCCCGTTGCGTCGAACGCCGAGGTGCAGTGCGCCGGGTGAGGTGTGTCCGCCCATGTCGACGAATCCGATCTCCTCGCCGGAGACCACGACGTCACCCGGAACCAAGGGGGAGAGAAGCGGTTCGAATGTGGTCACCAGTCCATTCGCGTGTGCGATGGTGAGGATCGGGCGATCCACCACGGTGCCGCGGAAGGCGACGGTCCCGTCGGCCGGAGCGGACACCACCGCGCCGACGGATGCGCCGAGATCGACTCCGCGATGCCCGGCTCCGTACTCGTGCGCGGGGGCGCGATAGGGCTCCAGTACCAGGCGCGGGCCGGCCAACGGCCAGCTCCAGTGAGTCCCGTCGGCGTCGTACGGCGTCGCGGCTTCGGCGGCGCCGGTGACGGCGGACGGGGACGAGGCGGCGATGACGAACGCCATCAGCAGTATGGAGATGGTTCTGGACGATGCGCGCATGGCAGAAGTCTCATCGTGCATGAACGGGCGTTCGCGTACGAAGCGACGTCGGGGCCACCTCTGCGGGACAAGTCAGGTAGGCGAGCGTGAGTGCAGGGTCAGTGGACGCGCGATCCTGTATGCTGGGGGAGCACCTCGAAATCGAGGTGACTACGCGTGCCCAAAGCGATTCAGATCGCGGCATCCATTCCCACAGGTCCTGTTCTTCGAGCGGGCGGGCGTGAGCCGGGCACCAGGAAGTCCGATCATCCGATCGGCTTGCAACCTCAACGGCGCAGGAACGCGCCAGAACAAGGAGACGACCATGGCTGTGGTCACCATCCGCCAGCTGCTCGACAGCGGCGTGCACTTCGGACACCAGACCCGTCGGTGGAACCCGAAGGTCAAGCGCTTCATCCTCACGGAGCGCAGCGGCATCCACATCATCGACCTGCAGCAGTCGCTGGGGTACATCGACAAGGCCTACGACTTCGTCAAGGAGACCGTCGCCCACGGTGGGACGATCCTCTTCGTCGGCACCAAGAAGCAGGCGCAGGAGATCCTCGCAGAGCAGGCGACCCGTGTCGGCCAGCCCTTCGTGAACCAGCGCTGGCTCGGTGGACTCCTCACCAACTTCCAGACGATCTCCAAGCGTCTCGCTCGTATGAAGGAGCTCGAGGAGCTCGACTACGAGACCCCGGCGAACAGCGGCTTCACGAAGAAGGAGCTGCTCCTCAAGAAGCGCGAGCTCGACAAGCTTCACAAGTCGCTCGGCGGTATCCGCAACCTCACGAAGACGCCGTCGGCCATCTGGGTCGTCGACGCCAAGCGCGAGCACCTCGCGATCGACGAGGCCAAGAAGCTCGGCATCCCGGTGATCGGCATCCTCGACACGAACGCCGACCCGGACGACTTCCAGTACCCGATCCCCGGTAACGACGACGCCATCCGTTCCGTCTCGCTGCTGACGCGCATCATCGCTGACGCCGCGGCCGAGGGTCTGCAGCAGAAGCACAACCCGGAGACGGGCGACGCCGAGCCGCTCGCCGACTGGGAGAAGGAGCTCCTCGAGACTCCGGCCCAGGAGGTTCAGGAGTCCGCTGACGCCGCCGAGGTCGTCACCGCAGATGACGCTGCCGCCGTCGTCGAGACGCCCGCCGCCGACGAGACCGCTGCCGACGAGGCCGGTGCTGAGGCTCACGACGAGGCGATCGCCGCCGCTTCCGGTGAGGAGACCGCTGAGGTCGCCGCCGCCGAGGCTGCTGACGCCAAGTAATCCCCTCGTACACACACCTAACGAAGCAAGGAGCCACCACACATGGCCAACTTCACCATCGCTGACCTCAAGGCGCTGCGTGAGCAGCTCGGCACCGGAATGGTCGACACCAAGAAGGCGCTCGAGGAGGCCGACGGAGACGTCGCGAAGGCCACCGAGATCCTGCGTCTCAAGGGTGCGAAGGGCAACGCCAAGCGCGCTGACCGCTCGACCAGCGAGGGACTGATCGTCGCTCGCGAGCAGGATGGCGCTGTGACGCTCATCGAGCTCGCATGCGAGACCGACTTCGTCGCCAAGAACGAGCGTTTCATCGCGCTGGCCGACAAGGTCGCCGACGCCGCCGCAGCAGTGAAGGCCGACTCGGTCGACGCTGCCCTCGCCGCGACCGCCGGCGACAAGAGCGTCGAGCAGGTCATCTCGGAAGAGGCTGCGATCATCGGCGAGAAGGTCGAGCTGCGCCGGGTGCGCACGATCTCCGGCGACAAGGTCGAGGTCTACCTGCACCGCACGAGCAAGGACCTGCCGCCGCAGATCGGCGTGGTCGTCGCCTACTCGGGTGACGACGCGGAGACTGCGCGCAGCATCGCGCAGCACATCTCGTTCGCGAACCCGTCCTACCTGTCGCGGGAGGACGTTCCTGCCGACGCGGTCGAGAAGGAGCGCGAGATCGTCACCGAGATCTCTCGCAACGAGGGCAAGCCGGAAGCGGCTCTCCCGAAGATCGTCGAGGGCCGCGTCTCTGCGTTCATCAAGCAGGTCGCCCTGCTCGAGCAGGACTACGCCAAGGACAACAAGCTCTCTGTCGCCCAGGTGGCGAAGGACGCCGGTATCACCGTGACGGACTTCGCGCGCTTCAAGGTCGGCGCGTAGCAACGTCGAAGGGGTTCGGATCGCGAAGATCCGAACCCCTTCTTCATGCCCACTAGGCACTATCTTGAATCGGGACGAGAGGACACACCCACCCATGACTGAACGCACCGGACGCCGCCGCGTCCTTCTCAAGCTCTCCGGAGAGGCATTCGGAGCGGGGCAGCTGGGCGTCAGCCCCGATGTGGTGTCCCAGATCGCGCGCGACATCGCGGCCGCCGTCGACCGCGTCGAGGTCGCGATCGTCGTCGGTGGGGGCAACTTCTTCCGCGGAGCCGAGCTGAGCCAGCGCGGCATGGACCGCGGACGCGCCGACTACATGGGCATGCTGGGCACGGTCATGAACGCCCTCGCTCTCCAGGACTTCCTGGAGCAGGCCGGAGCCGCCACCCGCGTGCAGTCGGCGATCTCGATGACGCAGGTCGCCGAGCCGTACATTCCGCGTCGCGCCGAACGCCACCTCGAGAAGGGCCGCGTCGTCATCTTCGGTGCCGGTGCAGGCCTCCCGTACTTCTCCACCGACACCGTCGCTGCGCAGCGCGCGCTGGAGATCGGCGCGGACGAGGTGCTCGTCGCCAAGAACGGCGTCGACGCGATCTACACCGCGGACCCGAACAAGCACGCCGACGCGGAGCGCATCGAGCGCGTCACCTATCGCGACGCCCTGCAGCGCGGTCTCAAGGTCGTCGACTCCACGGCCTTCAGCCTGTGCATGGACAACAGCATGGACATGCGGGTGTTCGGCATGGAGCCGGCGGGCAACGTGACCCGTGCGCTCCTCGGCGAGCCGATCGGAACCCTCGTCACCGCCTGAGCGTGTGACACGGCGGAGACGACTTCGCCCGATAGAATTTGCAGAACACCCCGACGATAGGAGTCACCGTGATCGCGGACGTCCTCGCTGAAACCACCACTCGCATGAACCGGGCGGTCGAAGCTGCCAAGGAGGACTTCTCCACGGTGCGCACCGGTCGTGCGAACCCGCAGATGTTCCAGAAGGTCCTCGTGGACTACTACGGCACGCCCACCCCGATCGCGCAGCTCGCTTCGCTGGCGAACCAGGAGGCACGCACGCTCATCATCACGCCGTACGACAAGTCGGCGCTGAAGGCGATCGAGCAGGCCATCCGCGACATGCCGAACCTCGGTGCCAATCCCACGAACGACGGCAACCTCGTTCGCGTGACGATGCCGGAGCTCACGGCCGAGCGTCGCAAGGAGTACGTCAAGCTCGTCAAGACCAAGGCCGAAGACGCGAAGGTCCACGTCCGCGGTATCCGTCGCAAGGCGAAGGACGAGCTGGACGCGCTCAAGAGCGAGCTCGGCGAGGATGAGATCGCGCGCGGCGAGAAGGAGCTCGACGTCCTGACGCGTCAGCACGTCGATCTCATCGATGACGCGCTGAAGCGCAAAGAGGCAGAACTCCTCGAGGTGTAGTCAGGATGTCTGACGAAACGCGAGATGCCGAGGACGACAAGCCGTTCACGCGTCACGACGCGCACGACGGCCTGCCGTCCGACGGCGTCCCGCTCGGGGACGAGGCATTCCCGGCTTTCGACGCCACCGCCGTTCCTCCGCGCCCCCCGCTGCCGGTGTCTCTGGATGGTTCGGCAGCGGGTCACGTCGCTCCATTGGACACGGCGGATCACAATGCGATCCGCGAGCAATGGCGTGCGGCGCGGGATGAGCTGGGCACCCATGTCTCCCACGCGCGCGACCAGCTCGACCAGGCGAACGAACGCATCAAAGAGCGCACGGGGCGGGATCTGATCCTCGCGATCCTGATCGGCCTCGCGTTCGGCGCTGCGCTGCTCGGATCGCTGCTGTTCCTGAAGGTGCTGTTCGTGCCGTTCGCTCTCGCGGCCGCACTGCTGGGTGTCTACGAGCTCTCCAGAGCACTGCGGAGCTCCGGCCGGCGGGTGGACGTGGTGCCGCAGCTGATCGCAGCCGCCTTCCTCGTGCTGTCCGCCTACTTCGCCGAGCCCTGGCTGTGCTGGGTCATGCTCTTCGTCTCGGTGGCTTTCGTCATCGTCTGGCGCCTCATCGCACAGATGGTCGAGAGGGACGGTCGTACTTACGGCGACGTGCTCGCCGACGCGGTGATCAGCGGCTTCGTCCAGGTGTACGTGCCCTTCCTCGCAGGTATCGCGCTCATCCTCCTCAAGCAGGAGGGTGGACAGTGGTGGGTGCTCGGGTTCATCGCGATCGCCGTCGCCGCCGATACGGGCGCCTACGCTGCGGGTCTGGCGTTCGGACGTCACCCCATGGCACCGAAGATCAGCCCGAAGAAGACCTGGGAGGGCTTCGGCGGTGCCGTCGTCGCCTCACTCGCGGTGGGGGTGGTGCTGGCGCTCTTCCTCCTGGAGCTGCCGTGGTGGTGCGGACTGATCTTCGGCGCGTCGATCCTCTTGTCCGCGACGCTCGGAGATCTCGGGGAGTCGATGCTCAAGCGCGACCTCGGCATCAAGGACATGAGCTCCTGGTTGCCGGGGCACGGAGGGCTGCTCGACCGTCTCGACAGCATCCTGCCCTCGACGATTCCCGCGCTCTGCCTGTACTTCCTCTTCTCTCCTTGGGTGGTTCTGTGATGAACGATGACCAGCTCGACGTGCAGACGACACAGGCACCGCCTGCGTTCGCGGTCACTTCCGGACGCGTGCGCGGGTATCACCGTGCGGCCGTGGACACCTTCCTCTCGTCGGCTCGCCGCGCGTTCGAGACGGGCGGTGATGAGCTCACCGCTGAGGATGTCCGCACCGCGTCGTTCCCCCTCGTGAAGGGCGGTTACGTCGTGGCCGACGTCGACGCGGCACTGGGCCGGGTCGAGGATGCCTTCGCGGCGCGCGAGCGCGATCGCGTGGTGCGAACGCAGGGCGCGGGCGCCTGGGTCGAACAGGCCAGAGCAGAGGCGCAGGTCATCCTCGACCATCTCGCCCGGCCGCGCCGACACCGCTTCGCTCGGACCGGAGTGCTCACCTTCGGCTACCGTCTCGACGAGGTCGACCATGTATCGACGCGCATCGTGCGGTACCTGCGCGACGGCGATCCGTTGACGGCGGAGCAGCTGCGCTCGGCGGCGTTCCGCATGCAGCGCGGCGGATATCGAGAAGAGCAGGTCGATGCGCTCCTGGACGCGACGATCGACGTGATTCTGGCCGTCCGCTGAGGTTCCTGATGGTCGATCCAGGCTCTGTTGCGTAGACTGTCCCTCATCGTGAACTCCCGAAACGACATGAATCTCGAAAGAAGCGACCTCTCGCCTGTGCCCGCGGCGAAGGGTGGTGCCGCGCGCGCGGGTGCTCGACGCCGGTCTCGCAGCCGAGGCGTCGTCAGTGTCGTCAGTGCCCTCGCGGTCGTCGGTTTCGCCGGCGCGTTGGTCGCACCGACCGGAGTGGCACTCGCTGCACCTGCACCCCAGGAGTCGCCGGACTCGGCATATTCACTCGCTCTCGCCGACACTCAGAACCTGACCGTCACGGCCGAGGGCGCTGCGATCGCGCCCGTCGTGCGCGGCAGTTTCGAGGTTTACGTCAAGCCGAAGCCCGCTCCGGAACCCACCGTCGCGGCTGCGCCTCGAGGGGGCTCGTCGGGTGGCTCCCTTCCGCCCTACACCGGCGGCGGAGCCCCCGCGGAATGGATGGCGGCAGCCGGTATCGCGGAGAGTGACCGACAGTATGTCGACTACATCGTCTCGCGGGAGAGCGGTTGGAACCCGAACGCGACGAACAAGTCGTCGGGCGCCTGCGGTCTCGTGCAAGCGCTGCCCTGCAGCAAGGTGCCGGGCAACGGGTACGACCCGGTCGACAACCTTCGTTGGGCGACCGGATATGCCACCGGACGCTACGGCAGCTGGTCGGGGGCCTACAACTTCTGGATCAACAACCACTGGTGGTGAGCAGGCACGATGCCCCGCTCCCGCAGACGCCCTTCGGCGCGCCCTGAGCCCGAAGACTCCTTCGATCGTCTTCTCGCCGGCTGGAAGCGCACCGAGACCCGGCGCGGCGGTGAGTGGACCGTACAGCCCGTGTCCGCCGCTCAGGCGCAGAAGGAGTACCTCTGCCCCGGATGCGGGCGGGGGATCGAGGCCGGCACGGCGCATCTGGTCACCTGGCGCGCCGATGGGGTGCTCGGTGACGCGGCCGACCTCGCCGCACGCCGGCATTGGCACACACACTGTTGGAGACTTGCATGAGCATCGAGATCCGGGGACCGCTGGAGCTGCCGGCGCGGCGCGAAGACATCGAGCTGAAGACCGCTGACGGTCTGACGCTGGTCGGAGAACTCTCCGAGCCTGAGCATGTACCGCCGGTGGCGACCCTCGTGACGCTGCACCCGCTACCGACGGCCGGTGGCTTCATGGACTCGCACATCATCCGCAAGGCCGCCGCTCGCCTCCCCGCGCTCGCGGACCTCGCCGTGCTGCGTTTCAACACACGGGGGACCACATCGCCCCGAGGCACGAGCGATGGCGCGTTCGATGGCGGGGCTGCCGAGCGGAACGACGTCGCGGCGGCCATGGACTTCGTCCGTGATCGCGCGCTTCCGCGTCCCTGGCTTCTGGGGTGGTCCTTCGGCACCGAACTCGCACTGAAGTACGGCCGGGAGCACGACATCGAGGGGATCATCCTCCTCTCGCCGCCCCTCCACCGCGCGACGCCGGAAGAGGTCGCCGCCTGGGCGGCGACCGGACTCCCGGTGATCGTCCTGGTGCCGGAGCTCGACGACTACCTGCGCCCGCCAGAGGCTCGGGAACGATTCGCAGCGATTCCGCACGCCACCCTGATTGCGGTGGATGGCGGGAAGCACCTCTGGGTGGGCGAGACGCAGACGCGGCGAGTGCTCACGGAGATCGTGGCGGCGGTGAATCCCTCAGCCCTGCCTCTCGCGACGCAGTGGCCGGTCGCCGAGTAGGCGTCTCCGACGGTGGGATCTATCGGCGCACTGAGACCGCGCTCGGCTGCGGTGCTGCCATGAGTGATGTCGATCTTCTTCACGTCGATGAGGACGGGTTCTTCTGCCTCGTCGCGCCCGATGAGTACCGTGGCTTCGTCGATGAGGATTGGCAGCTCGAGCAGCTCCTGACCCACTTCGTCGCGCAGATGCGCGAGGGCTCCCTGTTCATCGCCTACCCCGGCCCGGACGATGCGGATGAGGCCGTAGCGGTGGCAGACGATCGCGCTGACACCTCGGCGTTGCGTGAAGCGGTGAGCGCCGTCGATGTGGGAGCCGGAGGGCTGTGGCTCACGGACTACACGCAGCTGACGATGGCCGCTCAGTTCTACGACGAAGCGCCCACCGCCTCGGGTGCGATCCGGCTTCCCGTGCCAGAAGGCGTGCATCACGTCACCCTCAGGCACGTCGACGGCAGCCCACGATACGTCGTCACCATCAAGCCGGTTGCGGACGACGACTGCGAGCCGCTCAGCGCCGTTCCGTGGTTCTCTCTCGAGTGAGCCGGCCGAACGCCGTGCCCAGGCGGTGACGGCGTCGAGGACGCGCGGTAGCGGCGACGGCTCGGATCAGAGCTCGTTCATGCGGGGGATCAGCACCTGACGGTAGATGATCAGGATGCTCGCCGCCACGGGGATCGCGATGAGCGCCCCCAACAGACCCAGGAGGCTCCCTCCGGCGAGGGCGGCGACGACGACGACGGCTCCCGGCACCGAGACGGCTCGGCTCATGATGCGTGGCGAGATGATGTAGGCCTCGATCTGCATGTAGATCAGGTAGTAGATCGCCGCGGCGATGGCCGTGGCCGGAGATCCGAGCCCGGGGATCAAACAGACGAGCACGATGATCGTCGAACCCGTCAAGGTTCCGACGAGGGGGATGAGCGAGAAGAAGAACGCGATCACGGCGAGGACGGCCGGGAACGGTGCATCGATGATGGAGAGATAGATCGCACTGAGCACACCGTTGAGGACGCCCTGTGAGACCTGGCCCATGACGTAGTAGCCCACGGAGTCGGTGATCTGCTCGGACAGATCGATGAAGCGGTCGCGCTTGGACGCCGGGGCGAGCTGGTAGACGGCTCGCTTGAGGGAGGGCGTCGAGGCGGTCAGGTAGATCGTCAGGATGAGCACGATGAAGGCTCCGAACAGTCCGCCGAGCACGGCACCGCTGGCGACGAGCACGCCCTGGCCGATGGATCCGCCGATCTCCGCGAGGTTGCTCGTCAGCCAGTTGGTGACGTAGGTGAACACGTCATCGACGAGCAAGTTCGGGAAGGCGTCCTGTATCCATTCCTTGAGGTCCGGGATCAGGTTTCCTCGCTGCACGATCGCCGAGATCTGGGCGACCAACTGCGAGATCTGATCCACGAGCACCGGCAGCACGATGAGCACGATCCCCGCGAAGACACCGAGTACCGCCAGGATCGTCGCGAGGACGGCCGCCCAGCGCGGAAGCCGTCGACGCTCGAGGAACGATACGAGGGGATCGAGGCCCAGACTCAGGAACAGCGCCGTGCCGAGGTACAGCAGCACGGTGGACAGATTCTCCACACTGTTGATCAGCAGGATGCCCAACCCCACGCCGAGCGTCGCCACCAGGGCGGTGCGGAAGGGATTGTGGATCTTCATGTGCAGACTCCTCGTGACGGCTGCAGCAAGATTATCCAGCCGTCCGGCCCGGGCACCGACGACGTGCCGATCCAGCGGGCACTGCACCTGCTCGTGGGCAACACACAGCTGACTTCGCTAGTCTGAAATGTCGAGTGTTGCGTCGCCGGCAGGTGCCGGTGATGCGTGAGGAGACTATTCGTGCGTTTCGTATGGGCCGTGGTGGCCTTCGTGCTGGCTGCGGTGCTGATCGGTGCGGGAATAGCCCAGCGCACCATCTTCATGGGACCTGACACTCAGAAGACCCAGGTCGAGATCAGCGAACCGGCGCCTTTCGTGCTCATCGACGGCGATGTCCTCCGCGCGAATCCCGGAGCGCAGACCCTGATCGTTCGCGGACAGGGCGAGATCTTCGGGAGCTACGGTCGGACCGCCGACATGACCGCCTGGCTCGCCGACTCCGACTACAACCAGGTCACCCTGAAGAAGAGCGGCGATCTGGCCGTCGAGCACGTCGAAGCTCAGGCCGAGGCGACCGATGACGGCGCAACCGACGCTCCGGACGAGGGCGCGACCGAAGCTCCCACCGACGGTGCGACCGACGCTCCGGTCGAGGGCGACGAGGGCTCCGCAGGGCGCGATCCGCGGGGATCCGACCTCTGGCTGGATTCCTTCGACGAAGACAACCGTCTCGTCGCCGACAACATGCAGCTGCCCGAGGGCACGAGCCTGCTGATCGCCTATGACGGCACTGCTGATGCGCCGGATGACATCGTGGTGTCCTGGCCGCTCGACAACTCGACGCCGTGGGCCGGGCCTCTCATGGTCGCCGGCGGCATCGTGCTGTTGCTCGGCCTCATCCTCTACGTGCTCGCGATCCGTCACCAGCGCCGCGGGCGCGGACCCCGACGGAAGGGCCCCGGCCCGCTGCCCGCGACCGAGCCGATCGACGTCGCCGTGCTTCCTCCGTCGGAGCGTGCGGCCATCGAGGAGTCTGGATCTACCGTCAGCGCGTCTGCGCCCGAGACCGCCGCCCCGGCAGACGGAGATGTCGAAGAAGCGGAGATCGTGGACGAGAACAAGGATCCCGAAGCGAAGAGCTCCATGCGCGCGGCGCCGGCGCCTCGGCGACGACGCATGCTGGCACTCCCGGTTCTCGGGCTCACGGCCATCCTCGCCGCGGGGTGCTCGTCGGATTCCTGGCCCCAGCTGGGGGAGGCCTCGCCCACCCCGTCACCCAGCCCGACGGTGATCGCGCCGGAGAACCAGAAGCCCCCCGCTGTCACGGAGGCGCAGGCCAAACGCATCCTGAAGTCGCTCGCCGCGACCGTGAGCGAAGCCGATGCGGCGCTCGACCTCGACCTTCTTTCCACGCGCTTCGAAGGACCGGCCCTCGCCGCACGGACCACCGAGTACGCGCTGCGGGCGAAGCTCCCGGACACGACGCCTCCCGCGGCGATCCCGACCGATGACGTCGAGGTGGTGCTCCCGGAGTCGACCGACCAGTGGCCGCGCACCGTGCTCATGCTGTCGAAGACCGGCGATGACACGGTGCCTCCCGTCGTGCTGACGATGACGCAGGCTGACCCCTGGTCGAACTACAAGGTCTCGAACATGGCCGAGATGTCGGCTGACGCTGTCTTCCCCGAGGTCGCCGCCGCCTGGCTCGGAACGTCTCTCGTCCCCGCCGACTCCGCGTTCCTCACCATCGCGCCCGCCGACCTCGCCGCGACCTTCGCCGACGTCGTGGATCAGGGGGAGCAGAGCGAGTCGTACGACATGTTCGACGACCTGGCGCTCAGCTATGCGAAGTCGATCACCGACAGCCGTCAGGCCGTGATCCAGGCGCTCGTGGACAAGGGGGCAGCCGAGACGTCGAAGGCCGCGTTCGACATGGCCTCGACGACCGACGCTCCGCTTTCCATGACGACTCTCGACAGCGGCGCGATCGTCGCCGTCACGCTCACCGACACCGAGTCCGTGACTCCCACGGGCGAGGGTGTCTCCATCCGGTTCGGTGACAGCAACGCCCAGGCCAAGGCGCTCACCGACGCGACCGAGTCCGCGAAGGGCGTCGAGACGACATACGAGTTCCAGCTGTTCTTCTCGGTCCCCGCCAAGGGATCGACGGAGCAGATCCGCCTCCTGGCAGCACACCAGGACCTCCTGTCCGTGAAGGTGATCAAATGAGTGAGATCTCTCCCGCCGCACTCCGCGGCGCCGTCGACCTGTCGAGCCTGCGCAACCGACCCACACCGCCTGCCGATGGCGCGCCGACTCCCGGGGTGGTCGATCTCGTCGTGGACGCCACCGATGAGACCTTCGGACAGATTCTCGAGCTCTCGCGAACCGTTCCCGTGGTCGTCGACCTGTGGGCGGAGTGGTGCGGTCCCTGCAAGCAGCTGAGCCCGATCATCGAGAAGGTGACGCGCGAGCTCGGCGGGCGCGTGTTGCTCGCCAAGGTCGATGTGGATGCGAACCCGCAGCTCGCGCAGAGCTTCCGTGCGCAGTCCATCCCGATGGTCGTGGCCCTCATCGCTGGTCAGCCGGTGCCGATGTTCACCGGTGCCGTGCCGGAGCAGCAGGTGCGCGATGTGTTCGCGCAGTTGCTTCAGGTGGCGGCGCAGAACGGTGTGACCGGAACACTCTCGGTCGCAGAGGCCGGCGCGGAGCCCGCGCCTGCTGCGGAGCCGGAGCTTCCTCCGCTGCACGCGGAGGCCTTTGCAGCGATCGAGGTCGGTGACTACGCGGCGGCCATCAAGGCGTACGAGAAGGCCCTTGCGGAGAACCCTCGCGACGAGGATGCGCTCGCGGGTCTCGGACAGGTGCGTCTTCTCGATCGCGTGCAGGGACTCGACCTGCAAGCGGCACGGGCCGCGGCCGCCGAAGGTCCTCTCGATGTCCAGGCGCAGTTCAACGTGGCCGACCTCGACCTCGCCGGCGGGCACGTCGATGACGCTTTCGGTCGTCTGCTCGACCTGTTCGCGCAGCTCCCGTCCGACCAGCGCGCACCCGTGCGGGAGCGTCTGGTGGAGCTCTTCGGGCTCATCGGCGCGGAGGATCCGCGGGTGGTGTCGGCGCGCAACCGTCTCTCGTCCCTGCTGTTCTAGAACAGCAGGGCGGCAGGCGCAGACGCGCGATCAGCCGTGGTTCACGGTCGGCACGTGGGCGTCCGACTGGTGACGCAGCCAGAGTGTCGACAGCGCGGGCAGCGTCAGAGTGGCCACAGGTGCGGCGCCGTCTGACGGCTTCGCGTAGACGAGTCCGAGGTTGCCGGATCCGCGTCCGCCGTAGTCGGCGGCGTCCGTGTTGAGCACCTCCTGCCACACGCCCTCCCGCGGAAGCGCGAGCTGGTACCCGGTGCGCTCCACTCCGGCGAAGTTGCTGATGACAACCAGACGCCCGCCGTGCGCGTCACGTCGTTCGAAGGCGATCACCGTCGGGTCCCAGGTCGGTGCGCCGAGACGGCTGAACGACGACGCGTCGTTGTCGCGCTCCCACAGAGGAGCCTGAGCCCGGTAGGTGTGGTTCATCACGCCCACGAAATCCTGCAGCTGGGCATGGGAGGGCTGATCGAGGAGCCACCAGTCCAGCTGCCGTCCCTCCGACCATTCGGCGAGCTGGCCGAACTCCTGCCCCATGAAGAGCAGCTTCTTGCCCGGATGCCCCCACATGTAGGCCAGGTACGCACGCACGTTCGCCAGCTTGTGCCAGTGGTCGCCGGGCATCTTCGCGAGCAGACTGCCCTTCCCGTGGACGACCTCGTCGTGACTGATCGGTAGCAGATAGTTCTCGCCGAACGCGTACACGAAGGAGAACGTCATCTCGCCCTCGTGGTGGCCCCGGTACATCGGGTCACGCGAGATGTACTGCAGCGAGTCGTTCATCCAGCCCATGTTCCACTTGAAGCCGAAGCCCAGACCGGCATGATCGGTCGGCGCGGTGACTCCGGGGAAGCTGGTGGACTCCTCGGCGATCATCAGGATCCCGGGGTGCAACCGGTACGCGGTGGCGTTGACCTCCTGCAGGAAGCGGATCGCCTCGAGGTTCTCGCGTCCGCCGTGGATGTTCGGCTCCCATTCGCCGGGCTCGCGGGAGTAGTCGAGGTACAGCATCGAGGCGACGGCGTCGACGCGGAGACCGTCGACGTGGAACTCCTTGAGCCAGTACAAAGCGTTGGCGACCAGAAACCCCCGGACCTCGGGGCGGCCGTAGTCGAAGATGAGCGTTCCCCAGTCCTGGTGCTCGCCGCGGCGAGGATCCGGGTGCTCGTAGAGCGGCTGGCCGTCGAAGCGTGCGAGAGCGAAGGCGTCTTTGGGGAAGTGGCCGGGGACCCAGTCCATGATCACGCCGATACCCGCCTGGTGCAGCCGGTCGATCAGGTAGCGCAGGTCATCCGGGCTGCCGAAGCGACTCGTGGGTGCGTAGTATCCGCTGACCTGATATCCCCACGACCCACCGAACGGATGCTCCGCCAGCGGCATGAACTCGACATGGGTGAAGCCCGCATCGGTCACGTGCTGGATCAGGGGATCCGCGATCTCGCGATAGCCGAGCCCTTCGCGCCACGAGCCGACATGGATCTCGTAGATCGACAGCGGCTGGGCGACCGCGTGGGTGGCTGCCCTTCGCGTCATCCACGCCCCGTCCGACCAGGTGTGAGCGGAGGTCGCGACGATCGATGCCGTGGCGGGCGGCACTTCAGCGGCCAGTGCCATCGGGTCTGCCTTGAGGATCCACGCGCCGTCGCGGGTGCGGATCTGATACTTGTACCTGGTGCCGATCGGGAGTCCAGGGATGAAGATCTCCCAGACCCCGCTGACGCCCATCGAGCGCATCGCGTGGGCCTCGCCGTTCCAGTCGTTGTGGTCACCCACCACGCGCACGGCAGTGGCGTTGGGGGCCCAGACGGAGAACGAGACGCCGATCTCCCCGTCGGACGTGCGCACATGCGCCCCCAGCGCCTCCCAGAGGCGCTCGTGACGTCCTTCGGCGATGAGGTGCAGGTCGAGGTCGCCGAGGGTCGGCGGGTGGCGGTACGGGTCCCCGGACAACGTCTCGTCGTGGTCTGAGTACCGGGTCGCGATCCGATAGGGGAGCGGAGGGCCGCTGTGCTGTCCCTCCCAGATGCCGTGCGCGACGTGGGTGAGCGCCAGTCGGCTGCCGTCGCCGAAGACGGCTGCGACCTCGGAGGCGAGAGGCCGTCGCACGCGGATGGCGGTGACGGTGCGATCCGCGGCATCCTTGTGCGCGTGGGCGCCGAGCACGGAATGCGGATCATGGTGGGTGGCTGAGGAGATCGCCTCCCATTCGGTGGATGCGGCGACGTCTTCCGTGTAGCTCATGATCGGTCCCTCACCTTCAGGATGTGCACCGGCTCGGCGAAGGCGTCGAGCCGCACGTAGTTGTGGTCGCTCCAGGTCCAGACGGCACCCGTGAGGAGATCCTCCACCTCGAAGGGCTCACCCAGCGGGACGCCCCACTGCGTCGTGTCGAGATGCACGGTCGTCTCACGCACCGAGTGCGGGTCGACGTTGGCGACGACGATGATCGTGTCCGCGCGTCCGGTGCCCGTGAACGGCGCCGCCAGGTGCTTGCTGTAGACGAGGACGGCGTCGTCGTCGCTCCAGTGCGTGCGGAAGTTCCGCAGCTGCTGCAACGCGGGGTGCGCCGTGCGGATCTCATTCAGTCGCCGCAGCAGGGGAGCGAGGGACTCACCGCGGGCTTCGGCCCCCGCCCAGTCGCGGAACTTGTATTCGTACTTCTCGTTGTCGATGTTCTCTTCGGATCCGGGCCTTGCGACGTTCTCGAACAGCTCGTATCCGGCATACACGCCGTACACGGGGCCCGCCGTCGCGGCGATGCAGGCGCGGATGCGATAGGCGGCCCTGCCTCCGAACTGCAGGTACTCGGTGAGGATGTCATGCGTGTTCACGAAGAGGTTCGGCCGCATGTAGTCAGAGGTCTCGTGGGACACCGAGGTGAGGAACTCCTCGAGCTCGGCCTTGGTGTTGCGCCAGGTGAAGTAGCTGTAGCTCTGCTGGAAGCCCACGGCGGCGAGCGCGCGCATGACTGCCGGCCGGGTGAACGCCTCGGCGAGGAAGATCACGTCGGGGTCGACCGCATTCACCTCCGCGATGAGCCACTCCCAGAACTGCAACGGCTTGGTGTGCGGGTTGTCCACGCGGAAGATCTTCACGCCCTGCGCCACCCAGTGCTGCACGACCCGCAGCATCTCGGCATAGATGCCTGCGGGATCGTTGTCGAAGTTCAGCGGGTAGATGTCCTGGTACTTCTTCGGCGGGTTCTCTGCGTACGCGATCGTCCCGTCGGGGAGAGTCGTGAACCACTCCGGGTGTTCCCTCACCCAGGGGTGGTCGGGGGAGGCCTGGAGAGCGAGATCGAGAGCGATCTCGAGTCCCTCTCTCCGCGCGGCGCGTACGAAGGCGCGGAAGTCCTGGGCTGTGCCCAACTCGGGGTGGATGGCGTCGTGACCGCCGTCTGCGGCGCCGATCGCGTAGGGGGAGCCCGGATCGCCGGGCTCGGTGGTGAGCGTGTTGTTGCGTCCCTTGCGGTTGGTGCTCCCGATCGGATGGATCGGCACCAGGTACACCACATCGAATCCCATGGCTGCGACCTCGGGCAACCTTCTCGCGGCCGTGCGGAAGGTGCCGCTCTTCACGGAGCCGTCCTTCAGGCGCTTCGCACCTTCGGACCGGGGGAAGAACTCGTACCAGGCGCCGACACCGGCCGCGCGCCGGTCGGCGTTCAGGCTCTGGGTGCGTCCGGCGGAGCGCAGAGTCCTGAGGGGGCGGTCCCGGAAGATCTGGGCGAGTCCAGCGTCCGTCGACACGGCAATGGTGGTCGCGGGGTCGCCGCCGCGCAACGAGGCGGCCTCGGCGAGCAGTCGCTTGCGCTGTGCCGCGGGCCGGTCCTTCTCCGTGGCGGCACGGGTGAGCAGGTCGGCACCGAGCGCGGCCATCACCGCCACATCGACACCGGCCGCCACCTTCAGCTCTGCCGCATGTGCCCAGGTCGCGAAGTCGTCGGAGAACGCCTCGAACCGGAAGAGCCACGCCCCCTGCTCGTCGAGGGCGATCTCTGTGGTCCAGGTGTCCGTGCCGTCGTCGCGGGGGGAGAGCCGGTGCAGGCTCTCTTCGCCGGATGGCGACGTGAGCCGGAGGTGCACGCCGATCCTGTCGTGGCCCTCACGGAACGCGACCACGCTGAACGGGACGACCTCCCCGACGAAGGCCTTCGGCGCGAATCCGCCCGGTACGGCCGGGGAAGGATCGAGCAGAGGGATGCGGGTCGTCCGCAGCGCACCGGGGGCATCCGCTTCGCCCAGGGCGCGCGCCGGGATCTGAGCGGGGCTCCGAAGAGCCGAGGACCGAGTACCAGCACGTGCAGCCACCTCCCGAATGTACCGCGCGGACGTGGTCGCGGGTAGCGCGCCGCGTGGTGCGTCGGGAGCAGGGGTCATTCGACGCGGAACAGCCTCATCGAAGTTCCGGAGACCGGCAGGACATCACCCGGCGCGAAGGCCTCTTCCTCGTCGGACGGGCGCTCGTGGGCGCTCGACCACAGCGACACGAAACGGGTCGCGCCTTCGATCTCTTCGGGGAGACGCACATCGATCGGCGATTCGGTGCCGTGGACGATGAGCAGGATGCGGTTGTAGGCCTCGGTGTCGGGTGTGGAGGCGGCGACGTACTGCAGTGTCCGGTTCCCGGGGTCGGCCCACTTGTCCTGCTCCATCGTCTCGCCGTTCTGGTCGTACCAGTCCATCACCGAAGCGTTGGGGATGTGCTCGCCGAGTCGGGCGTAGCGGCTGGGGCGCAGCGCAGGGTTCTCCTGGCGGAGGCGGATCAGCCGGGAGACATGGGCGCGCAGATCCTCCTGCCAGGGCTCGAAATCCCAGCCGAGCCAGGTCAGCGCAGAGTCCTGTGCATAGGCGTTGTTGTTGCCGCGCTGGGTGCGTCCGACCTCGTCGCCGGCGGTGAGCATGGGGATGCCGGCCGAGAGCAGGAGGGTGCCGAGCAGATTGCGCATGGCCTTGCGGCGCGCGGCGAGGATCGTCGGGTCGTCGGTCGGCCCTTCGATGCCATGGTTGAACGCACGGTTCATGTCGGCGCCGTCGCGGTTCTGCTCGCCGTTCGCCTCGTTGTGCTTGACGTCGTAGGAAACGAGGTCGTGGAGCGTGAAGCCGTCGTGGGCGGTGACGAAGTTCACGCTGGCGAGCGGACCACGATCCTCGCTGAACGTGTTCGAGGATCCGGCCAGACGCGTGGCGAAACCACCGATGCCGACCGGGGCCGAGGCGCGACGCGCATAGTCGATGTCGCTCAGCCAGAAGTTGCGCACCCTGTCCCGATAGCGGTCGTTCCACTCATGCCAGCCCGCCGGGAAGTTGCCCGTCTGCCAGCCGCCGAGGCCGACGTCCCACGGTTCGGCGATGAGCTTCGTGTCGGCGAGGATCGGGTCGGAGGCGATGGCGGTGAGCAGCGGATGCTCCGGCGTGTAGGTGTGGGCGCCGTCGCGGGCGATGGCCGTGGCGAGGTCGAAGCGGAACCCGTCGATCTGCATCTCCTGCGCCCAGTAACGCAGAGAATCCAGCACGAGTCTGGCCCCGGCGTCGGTGGCCGTGTTGAGGGTGTTGCCGCATCCGGTGGTGTCGATGTAGACGCCGGACTCGTCCTGGCGGTAGTAGTTGGCGTTGTCGATGCCGCGCAGGCTCGACCGAGGTCCGCCGATGCCCTCCTCGGAGGTGTGGTTGTAGACGACGTCGAGGATCACTTCGAGGCCGGCCTCATGCAGGAGGCGCACCATGCCCTTGAATTCGGCGAGGACCGCTTCGGGGCCCTCCTTGCGGGCCTCTTCGGTCGCGTACGCGGTGTGCGGCGTGAAGAAGTTGAGCGTGTTGTAGCCCCAGTAGTTGGTGAGACCGCGCTCGAGGAGGCGAGGCTCCGGCACGAAGGCATGTACCGGGAGCAGCTCGATCGATGTGATCCCGAGGGAGCGGAAGTGCTCGATCATCGCCGGGTGTGCGAGACCGGCGTAGGTGCCGTGCAGAGCAGGCGGAACATCGGGGTGGCGTTTGGTGAGTCCCTTGAGGTGGCCTTCGTAGATCACCGTGCGATCCAGCGGGACACGGGGCTTGTGCGAGTCGCCCCAGTCGAACCCGTCGACGATGACCACCGAGCGCCACTCCTCGTAACCGTCGCCCTGTGCGAGGCCGCGGGCGTACGGGTCCAGCAGCAGCGTCTCCGGGTTGAAGGTGTTCCCCGGGCCGTGCGGGCCGCCGACGCGGATCGCGTAGCGGACTCCCGGCTGGAGGAGCTCGGTGGTGACCTCCCAGATGCCTCCGGCGAGGCGTTCGAGAGGTACTTCGTCGGTCGCCCAGTCGAGGTCGGTGGCGTCGAAGACGACCAGTTCGATCGATGAGGCGTTCTGCGACCAGACACGGAGTGTCCCGACGCCGTCGTGCAGACGAACGCCGAGGTTGTCGAGGGCAGATCCGCCGGGCATGGCGAGGTCTCGGGACGCGGGCATGAGTACACACTAGGCGCGATGTGCCGCAGTCTCGCGCCAGGGCGTACCCGGTTCCAGGAGGGAGCGCCCTCTCACAGCGGTTTCGCGAGAGAATCGAGGGATGCGGCACTATCTCGACCACGCGGCGACCACGCCCCTGCGCCCCGAGGCGCGAGAGGCCTGGCTGGCGGCGTCGGAGACGGTCGGCAACGCCTCCTCGACGCACGGTGCCGGGCAGGACGCCCGTCGTCTGCTGGAGGAGTCGCGGGAGCGTGTCGCCGCGGTGGTCGACGCCGACCCGATCGAGATCGTGTTCACCTCGGGTGGCACCGAGTCCATCAACCTCGCGCTGCAGGGACTCTGGCATGCCCGTCCTCCGGGATCATCGGCCATCGTGCTGCCCGACGGCGAGCATCACGCGACGATGGACACGGTCGCGGCGCTCGTGGATGAAGGGGCTGAGCTGCGACGGGTGCTCGTCACCGCCGAGGCACGGATCGATCCCGGGAAGTTCGCCGCACTGCTGCCAGGCGCCGCGCTCGCGACCGCCCTCGCAGCCAACAACGAGGCCGGGACGATCAACGATGCCCGTGCCCTCGCAGCGGCTGCAGCGGTGTCGCACGTCCCCCTCCATCTCGATGCCGTCGCCGCGCTCGGGCACGTGCCGCTGTCGTTCCGCTCCCTGCGCGGCGAGGCCGCAGACGGCGTCGGACTCGTCGCGATGAGTCTCGCCGGGCACAAGATCGGCGCCCCTGTCGGCGTCGGAGCGCTCGTCACGGCCCGCTCCGCCCGCGTCACCGCGCTGCTTCGTGGCGGCGCGCAGCAGCGCGGTCTCCGCGCGGGTACGCAGGACATAGCCGGAGCGGCCGCGTTCGCCGTCGCTCTCGAGCTCGCCGAGAACGAACGCGAGGGCGAGGCTGCCCGACTGCGCCTGCTGCGCGACCGTCTCGTCAGCGGGATCCGCGGGGTTGTGCCCGCCGCAGAGCTCCTCGGAGATCCCGTCGGGCGCCTCCCCGGCAACGCACACCTGCTGTTCCCCGGCGCTGTGGGGGAGAGCCTCCTGTTCCTCCTCGATGTCGCCGGGGTGGCCGCATCGACGGGTTCCGCGTGTCAGGCGGGAGTCGCCGAACCCTCCCATGTCGTCATCGCCATGGGGCGCAGCGAGCGAGACGCCAGGAGCGTTCTGCGGTTCTCCCTCGGGCGCACCTCGACGGACGCCGACGTCGACGCGGTGCTGGGCGCGATCGCGGAGGCATACGCACGCGCATCCGGCGCCGGCACAGCCGCGCGCTCGTAGACTGGTCGCATGCGGATCCTTGCGGCGATGAGCGGTGGAGTCGACTCCGCCGTCGCGGCCGCCCGAGCCGTGGAGGCGGGGCACGACGTGGTCGGAGTGCATCTGGCTCTCTCCCGGGCGGGAGGAACCCTGCGCACGGGCAGTCGCGGGTGCTGCACGATCGAGGATGCGCTGGACGCCCGTCGTGCCGCTGACGTGCTCGGCATCCCGTTCTACGTGTGGGACTTCTCGGAGCGTTTCCGCGACGACGTGATCCAGGACTTCATCTCCGAATACCAGGCCGGCCGCACCCCGAATCCGTGCATGCGGTGCAACGAGAAGATCAAGTTCGCCGCGCTCCTGGAGCGCGCGATCGAGCTGGGCTTCGACGCGGTGTGCACCGGCCACTACGCGACGCTGATCGACGGCGAGGGCGGTCTCGAGCTGCACCGCGCCTCCGACAACGCCAAGGACCAGTCCTACGTGCTGGGAGTGCTGACCGCCGAGCAGCTCGCGCACACCTATTTCCCCCTCGGCACGACGCCGTCGAAGGCCATCGTCCGCGCGGAAGCCGAGGCACGGGGTCTGAGCGTCGCCCAGAAGCCGGACAGCCACGACATCTGCTTCATCCCCGATGGGGACACCCGAGGCTGGCTCGCCGAGAAGGTCGGCACGGCGACGGGTGAGATCGTCGATCGCACCGGAGAGGTCGTGGGCTCGCACGAAGGTGCCCACGCTTTCACTGTGGGACAGCGCCGCGGCCTCAAGCTCGGAGTCCCGGCAGCGGACGGCAAGCCGCGGTTCGTGCTCGAGGTGCGCCCGGTCTCGAACACCGTCGTGGTCGGTCCGAAAGAAGCCCTCGCGATCGCCGAGATCGCCGGGGAGCGGTTCAGCTGGGCCGGCGCCGCACCCACCGAGGCATCCTTCGAATGCCACGTGCAGATCCGCGCCCATGCCGAGCCGGTCGCCGCGCACGCCGCGACCTCCGACGAAGGGGTACGCGTCACCCCGGAGCTGCCGCTCGACGGTGTCGCACCAGGGCAGACCGCCGTGCTCTACATCGGAACCCGTGTACTCGGGCAGTTCACGATCGACACCACGGTCTCGGCCGTTCCCGTCGGCACGTAGACGCTTCGGGTGTCGGTGCCCGCTCGTAGACTGACGGGGTGCCGGAGAACATCTCGCTGGAAGACGCCCGAACCGAAGCCGAGGAGCTGACCACTCGCATCCTCGATGCGAAAGAGGCCTACTACGGCCGTGACACCTCCTTGGTCGACGACTTCACATATGACGGATGGATGCACCGGCTCGAAGAGCTCGAACGTCTACATCCCGAACTGCAGGGACAGGACTCGCCGACGCAGATGGTCGGAGCCGCCGAGGCGACAGGGCTCGCGACCATCGAGCACGCGGAGCGGATGCTCAGCCTCGACAACGTCTTCTCCATCGAAGAGCTGAGGGAGTGGGCGGCGAAGACGAAGGCCGCGGCCGGGCGCGAGGTCGCCTGGCTCACCGAGCTGAAGATCGACGGACTGGCGATCAATCTCCGCTACGAGAACGGTGTTCTGACCTCTGCAGCGACCAGAGGCGATGGGCGTGTGGGAGAGATCGTCACCGAGAACGCTCTGCGTCTTCCCGAGATCCCGTACCGGCTGAGCGGGGAGGGCCACCCCTCGATCGTCGAGGTGCGCGGCGAGGTCTTCATCCCGGTGGCCGCGTTCGAACGACTCAATGCGGCGCAGGCGTCCTTCCGCGAGCGCGCGTATGCCGATGCTCTGGAGCGGTGGGAGTCGCGTGGGGGAGTGAAGAAGCCCTTCGATGAGGAGAAGGCTCGAACCGCGGCCGCCCGACGATTCCCCGCCTTCGCGAATCCGCGCAACGCGGCCAGCGGAGGGCTCCGTCAACAGATCGACAAGAAGAACGGGCTCGAGCTCGAGGCAGGCCTGCTGCGGATCGAGTCGCTCGCCCTCTACGTGCACGGCGTGGGCGCATGGACGAACCCTCCCGTGGCGGCGCAGAGCGAGGTATACGACCTGCTCGCACAGTGGGGGCTGCCCACGAGCCCGCACACGAAGGTGTGTCGCACCGTCGACGAGGTCGTATCGTTCGTGGAGTACTTCGGCGAACACCGGCACGACATCGAGCACGAGCTCGACGGGATCGTGGTCAAGGTCGACGAACTCGAGCTGCACGACGAGCTCGGTGCGACGAGCCGCGCGCCGCGCTGGGCGATCGCCTACAAGTACCCGCCGGAAGAGGTGCAGACGAAGCTGCTCGACATCGTCGTGTCGGTCGGTCGCACCGGTCGCGCGACCCCGTTCGCGGTCATGGCCCCCGCGCACGTCGCCGGTTCCGTCGTCCGCCAGGCGACCCTGCACAACAAAGACGTCGTCAAGGCGAAGGGGGTGCTGATCGGCGACACCGTCGTGCTCCGCAAAGCCGGCGACGTCATCCCCGAGGTCCTCGGACCGGTGGTCGAGAAGCGCGACGGCAGCGAGCGGGAGTTCGTGATGCCCGTCGACTGCCCGGAGTGCGGCACACCGCTGCGGGCGATGAAGGAGGGCGATATCGATCTGCGATGCCCGAATGCGAGGTCGTGCCCGGCACAGGTGCGCGGCCGCGTCGAGCACATCGGCTCCCGTGGAGCCCTCGACGTCGAAGCGCTGGGCGAGGTCACCGCCGCCGCGCTGACGCAGCCCACGTCTCCCACGGTGCCGCCCCTCGAAACCGAGGCGGGCCTTTTCGCGCTCACCCTCGAGCAGCTCGTTCCCATCGAGCTCTTCGTGCGCGACGCCGAGACGGGCCTCCCCAAGGAGGACGAGGACGGGATCGTGAAGACCCGAGCACCGTTCAGACGAAACCCCACAGCGACCGAGAAGAGGGCCGGTCTCGAGGGGCCCCAGCCCTCATCCCAGGCGCTCACCCTGCTCGCTGAGCTGGAGAAGGCGAAGACCAAGGATCTGTGGCGACTGCTCGTGTCGCTGAACATCCGTCATGTCGGCCCTGTCGCCGCCAGGGCGCTTGCGCAGTGGTTCGGTTCCCTCGATGCGATCCGCACGGCCTCGCGCGATGAGCTGGCCGCTGTGGAGGGCGTGGGCGGGATCATCGCCGATTCGCTGCTCGCCTGGTTCGACGTCGACTGGCACCAGGAGATCGTGCAGCAGTGGGCGGATGCGGGTGTGCAGTGGGCGACGCCCGGCCACCCCGGCCCCGGTGCGGCTGTCGCCGAGGGCGGCGTCCTCGAAGGTCTGACGGTGGTGGCGACCGGCTCGCTCGACGGATATACGCGAGAGGGTGCGCAGGAGGCCATCCTCAAAGCGGGCGGGAAGGCGGCCTCCAGCGTCTCGAAGAAGACCCACTTCGTCGCTGCCGGCCCCGGCGCGGGGTCGAAGCTGGCGAAGGCGGAAGAGCTCGGTCTGCGCATCCTCGACGCGGCGCAGTTCCACATCCTGGTCACCCAAGGGCCTGACGCCCTCCCGCCCATGGCCGAACAGTCGTGAAGCGCTACGGACCGCTGATCGTGGTCCGTGAGGCGCTGGCTGTCGGAGACCCCGGTCGGCATCACCTGCGGCTGAGCCCTGACGCCGTGATCATCCGCGAGGGCGTCGAGAGCCGTGGAATCGTGCGATGGGCCGACATCGAGGAGATCGCGATCGACGTCCCTACGACGAGGTTCCGCCTGCCGGGTCTGGTCAGCACGCTGCTGCTCGGGGCGCTGACCGCCGCGATGCTGTCCGACCCCGGGGTCGATCCCGATGACGGTTCGGTGACACTGACCGTCGACGGCGAGCCGCGCACTCTCCCGCTGAGCCGGCATCACGTCGGGGGCTATTGGGCGCCCACGGTCACAGGCGCGCAGCGACTCATCGCCCATCTCATCGCGCACCCGG
Source organism: Microbacterium sp. UCD-TDU (assembly GCF_000340625.1). Lineage (NCBI taxonomy): Bacteria > Bacillati > Actinomycetota > Actinomycetes > Micrococcales > Microbacteriaceae > Microbacterium > Microbacterium sp. UCD-TDU. The sequence goes on along the minus strand of NZ_KB454447.1, from coordinate 594,866 downwards.
AACAGCGGGCGCTTCTCGCACACCCGGAGCCGCTGATCGACGTGGCGGCACGTCTCGCGCGCGGAGCGGTATAGTCCGTCCCGCGCGCGAGTGCGGTCAGCTCTTGTGACGCGGCTTGCGGAACGGCTTCTCGTCGCGCGTGTCGCGTGCCGGACGCTCATCGCGATCCCGGCGCTCGAAACGGTCTCCCCGTCCGCCGTCATCGCGGCTCTCACGGGGACCTCCCGCGCGTCGTGCGCCGGGGCCGCGGTCGGGCTTGATCTCGATCAGACGACCGGAGATGCGCGTATCGCGCAGCTTCTCGAGGACGGAAGCGTCGAGGTTCGACGGCAGCTCCACGGTGGAGAAGTCGGGGCGGATGTTGATCGCGCCGAAGTCGTCGCGTCCCAGTCCGCCCTCGTTGGCGAGTGCGCCGACGATCTGTCGCGGCTCCACACGATGACGCCGGCCGACCTCGATGCGGTAGGCGGTGTAGTCGCCCCGCCCGCGTCGCTCGGTACGCGGTTCGCGAGCGTCGCGGCCAGCGCGCTCTCGCGGCGGACGATTGTCGGCTTCCACAGCCCTGGTGAGGGCATCGTTGGCGGGGTCCAGGAGCAGCGGCTTGTCGCCCTGCGCCACGACGGCGAGGGCCGCGGCCACATCGCCCTCCGGCACGTCGTGGTGACGGACGTAGTGCGCGACGATATCGCGGAACGCCTCGATGCGCGCGGTCTCCGACAGCGCCGTGGTGATCGCGTCGTCGAAGCGGGTCAGGCGCGTGGTGTTGACGTCTTCCGTGCTGGGCAGCTGCATCTGCGTCGGGACCTGACGCGTCGCCTTCTCGATGTGCTTGAGCAGGTAGCGCTCGCGCGGCGTGATGAAGCTGATCGCATCACCGCTGCGACCCGCACGGCCCGTGCGTCCGATGCGGTGCACGTACGACTCGGTGTCGGTGGGGATGTCGAAGTTGATGACGTGGCTGATGCGCTCGACATCGAGACCGCGCGCGGCGACGTCGGTCGCGACGAGGATGTCGAGCTTGCCGTCCTTGAGCTGGTTCACGCTGCGTTCGCGCTGCACCTGGGGCACGTCGCCGTTGATCGCGGCGGCGGAGTAGCCACGGGCACGCAGCTTCTCGGCGAGCGTCTCGGTCTCGTTCTTGGTGCGGACGAAGACGATCATGCCGTCGAAGTTCTCGACCTCGAGGATGCGGGTGAGTGCGTCGACCTTCTGCGCGTACGACACCACGAGGTACCGCTGCGTGATGTTCGTGCCGGTAGCGGTCTTCGACTTGATGCTGATCTCTTCCGGATCGCGCAGGTACTTCTGCGCGAGGCGACGGATCTGCGGGGGCATGGTCGCGGAGAACAGGGCGACCTGCTTCTCGACGGGCGTCTGCGCGAGGATCTGCTCGACATCTTCCGCGAAGCCCATCTTCAACATCTCATCGGCCTCGTCGAGCACCAGGTACTGCAGCTGCGAGAGGTCGAGAGTGCCCTTGGCGAGGTGGTCCATGATGCGCCCCGGCGTGCCGACGATCACGTGCACGCCGCGGCGCAGAGCGGAGAGCTGCACGCCGTAGGCCTGGCCGCCGTAGACGGGCAGCATGTGCACGCCCTTCATCTTGGAGGCGTAGGACTCGAAGGCTTCACAGACCTGCAGGGCGAGCTCGCGCGTGGGAGCCAGTACGAGGGCCTGCGGGGTCTTCTGCGAGACGTCGAGGCGCTCGAGGACGGGGAGCGCGAATGCCGCGGTCTTCCCGGTACCGGTCTGCGCCATGCCGACGACATCGCGGCCGGCGAGAAGAGTCGGGATGGTGGCCGCCTGGATGGGCGACGGGGTCTCGTAGCCGAGATCCTTGATGGCTTTGAGGACGGGCCCGGTGATGCCGAGCTCCTCGAATCCGGGGGTCGCGGGAGTGTCCTCGGGGGCGTCGGTCAGCACTGCATCTTCAGGGGTCACTTCCCAAGGGTAGCGCGCCGAGGCGATCGGCGCCTGTGAGGGCGTCCTCAGGCGCCGGTCGTCAGCGCGATCAGCTTGTCCTTCACCTGGCGCCGGAGCACCTTCCCGATCAGGGACTTCGGGAGCTCGTCGACGACGAAGACACGACGAGGGACCTTGTAGGGCGTGAGGATGCTCCGTGCGAAATCGCGGATGGCCTCGACGTCGACATCGGTTCCCTGGTCGACGACGATCGCCGCGACCACCTCTTCGCCGGAGTGCTCGCTCGGCAGACCGACGACCGCAGCGTCCGCGACCTGCGGGTGCTGACGCAGGGCGTTCTCGACCTCGGTGGGGGCGACGTTGAATCCGCCCGTGATGATGAGTTCCTTGATGCGGTCGACGATGCGCACGAAACCGGCGTCGTCGATCGTCACGATGTCGCCCGTGCGGTACCACCCGTCGACGAAGACGGCCTCGGTCTCCTCGGGCTTGCCGTAATAGCCCGAGAACACCTGCGGACCGCGCACGACGAGTTCGCCGGCGGTGCCGGGCGGTACGTCTTCGCTCGGGTTCTCCGGGTCCACGACGCGGCATTCGGTGCCCGGAAGGGGGAGTCCGACGGTGCCGGGAACGCGATTGTCCGCGACCGGGTTGGCCATGAGGACAGGTGAGCACTCGCTGAGTCCGTAGCCCTCGACCAGATAGCCGTGGGTGGCCTCCTCGAACGGGACGACCAACTCGTGCGGCAGGGCCATGGCACCCGAGATGGCCACCTCGATGCCGTCGAGCGAGACGCCGTCGGCCTTCGCGGCGGCGAGGAGGCGATCCGCGATGGGCGGCACGAGCGGCAGGAATGTCGCCGGGTGCTTCTTGACGACGTCGAGAACGAGTGCCGGGTCGAACTTGGGGAAGAGCACCAGTCGTGCACCCATCGACATCGCGAAAGTCAGGCAGAGCGTGAGCCCGTAAGCATGGAACATCGGCAGGACGGCGTAGACGACGCATCCCTTGCCCCGTTGGATGGAGGGGACCCACGCCTGGGCCTGTGCGGCGTTGGCCAGCAGGTTGCGGTGCGTGAGCGCCGCTCCCTTCGGCGTCCCCGTCGTTCCGGAGGTGTACTGGATGATCGCGAGATCGTCGGTCAGCGGCTTCGGGTGCGACGCCGGCAGTGGTTCCGAGCCCAGCAGCGTGTCCCAGACGACCGTGCCGCGCACCCTCTCCGTGAGCGCGGCTCGCGACTCGCGTGCTTTGGTCACCGGCAGCCGCAGGGCGAAACGCGTGAGGAAGGGCATGGCGCGGGTCACGTCCACCGAGACGAGGTTCGTCACCGCGAGATCCGCCGGGAACTCCTGCACCGTGGAGACGACTTTGTTCCACACGATCGCGTGCTTCGCGCCGTGGTCTTCGAACTGCTTGCGCAGCTCACGCGGCGTGTAGAGCGGGTTGTGCTCGACGACGACGGCGCCGAGTCGGAGCACCGCATAGAAGGCCACGATGTGCTGCGGGCAGTTCGGCAGCACGATGGCGACGGGGTCGCCGGCGCGGACACCCAGATCGCGCAGACCCGCCGCCGCACGGTCGATCGCGGACTGGAGCTGCGCATAGGTCGTCTCCCGGCCGAAGAACTGGAGGGCGGGGGCGTCCGGATAGTCGCGCGCCGAGGCGGCGACGATGTCCACGAGCGATCCGTCGACGGGAGGGAGGTCTTCCGGGACGCCGGCGGCATAGCTGGCGATCCACGGGCGAGGAGGCTGGAACGTGCTCACCCGCCCAGCATAGGGCGAGCCGCGTGGAGAGCATGGGACTGCCGAGCGCGCCAACTAGACTGGGGGAGTGTCTGAAATCACCCCTGAACTCGTGCGCCATCTCGGTGTGCTCGCACGCATCCAGCTGAACGACGACGAGGTGTCGCGGCTCACGAGCCAGCTCGACGCGATCGTCGACAACATCGCGAAGGTGTCGGAGGTCGCAACCCCCGACGTCGTCGCGACGAGCCACCCGATCCCGCTGAGCAATGTCTTCCGTCCCGACGTGGTCGGGCAGACGCTCACGCACGAGCAGGTGCTTCAGAACGCACCGGATGCCGCCGACGGCCGTTTCCGCGTGACCGCGATCCTGGGAGAAGAGCAGTGAGCGACATCATCCGGCTGGATGCGGCGGAGCTCGCCGCGAAGCTCGCCGCCGGCGAGGTGTCGAGCGTCGAGGCCACGCAGGCGCACCTCGACCGCATCGCTGCGGTCGACGGCGACGTCCACGCGTTCCTGCACGTCAACGAGGGGGCGCTCGAGGCCGCAGCGGCGATCGACGCACGACGGGCCGCCGGTGAGGTTCTCGGTCCGCTCGCAGGCGTGCCGCTGGCGATCAAGGACGTGCTGGTCACGACCGACCAGCCGACGACGAGCGGCTCGCGCATCCTCGAGGGATACCGCTCGCCGTACGACGCCACGGTCGTGGCACGTTCACGCGCGGCGGGGATGATCGCCCTCGGCAAGACGAACATGGACGAGTTCGCCATGGGCTCCTCCACCGAGCACTCGGCGTACGGTCCCACGCACAACCCCTGGGACCTCGATCGGATTCCTGGTGGCTCCGGCGGTGGCTCGGCCGCCGCGGTCGCCGCCTTCGAGGCACCTCTCGCACTCGGTTCCGACACCGGAGGCTCGATCCGCCAGCCCGCCCACGTGACCGGCACGGTCGGCGTCAAGCCGACATACGGCGGTGTGAGCCGCTATGGAGCCATCGCCCTCGCCTCCAGCCTCGACCAGGTCGGCCCGGTCTCGCGGACCGTGCTCGATTCCGGTCTGCTCCACGACGCGATCGGCGGACATGACCCGAAGGACTCGACCTCGCTGCGCGACGCGTGGCCCTCGTTCGCCGAGGCCGCGCGAGAGGGTGCGCGCGGAGACGTGCTCAAGGGCCTCAAGGTGGGCGTCATCCGTGAGCTGCCCGACAGCGGATTCCAGCCCGGTGTGGCATCGTCCTTCCGCAGCGCACTCGCGCTCATGGAGTCGCAGGGTGCTGAGATCGTCGAGATCGGCGCCCCCCACTTCGAGTACGGGGTCGCCGCGTATTACCTGATCCTCCCGGCCGAGGCATCCAGCAACCTCGCGAAGTTCGACTCGGTGCGGTTCGGCCTTCGGGTGACTCCCGATGGCAACCCGACCGTCGAAGATGTCATGTCCGCGACGCGCGACGCCGGATTCGGCGACGAGGTCAAGCGACGCATCATCCTCGGCACCTACGCGCTGTCCGCCGGTTACTACGACGCCTACTACGGCAGTGCACAGAAGGTCCGCACCCTCATCCAGCAGGACTTCGCGAACGCCTTCGCCGAGGTCGATGTGATCGCGACGCCCTCGGCGCCGACGACGGCGTTCAAGCTCGGCGAGAAGATCGACGACCCGCTGCAGATGTACCTGAACGACATCACCACGATCCCGGTGAACCTCGCTGGCGTTCCCGGCATCTCCATCCCCAGCGGTCTGGCAGACGACGACGGTCTCCCCGTCGGCATCCAGTTCATCGCTCCGGCGCGTGAGGACGCCCGCCTCTACCGTGTGGGAGCGGCACTCGAGACGCTCCTCGTCGATTCGTGGGGCGCCCCGCTGCTCACCCGTGCACCGCAGCTCGCAGGAGGGAAGCGCTGATGGCCGCCGCCAAGCTCATGGACTTCGACAAGGCGCTCGAGATGTTCGAGCCGGTCCTCGGATTCGAGGTGCACGTCGAGCTCAACACGAACACGAAGATGTTCTCGGATGCGCCGAACCCGGCGAACGAGGCGTTCCACGCCGCCGAGCCGAACACGCTCATCGCCCCGGTCGACCTCGGTCTGCCCGGGTCGCTGCCGGTCGTGAACGAGACGGCCATCCGATCCTCGATCAGCCTGGGGCTCGCCCTCGGCTGCTCGATCGCGGAGTCGAGCCGATTCGCCCGGAAGAACTACTTCTACCCGGACCTCGGCAAGAACTACCAGATCTCGCAGTACGACGAGCCGATCGCCTATGAGGGATCGGTCGAGGTCGAGCTCGAGGACGGAACGCTCATCACGATCCCCATCGAGCGCGCACACATGGAGGAAGACGCCGGAAAGCTGACCCACATGGGCGGGGCGACCGGACGCATCCAGGGCGCCGAGTACTCGCTGGTCGACTACAACCGTGCGGGCGTGCCTCTGGTCGAGATCGTCACCAAGACGATCTTCGGTACCGACCATCGCGCACCCGAGGTCGCCAAGGCGTACGTGCAGGCCATCCGCGACATCGTCCGCGGACTCGGCATCTCCGAGGCGCGTCTCGAGCGCGGCAACCTGCGATGCGACGCGAACGTCTCCCTCCGGCCTCGCGGTCAGGAGAAGCTCGGCACGCGCACGGAGACGAAGAACGTCAACTCCATGCGGTCGGTCGAGCGTGCGGTGCGGTATGAGATCCAGCGCCAGGCGCAGATCCTCGCCGACGGCGGGACCATCACGCAGGAGACCCGGCACTGGCACGAGGACACGGGCACGACCTCGCCCGGCCGCCCCAAGTCCGATGCCGACGACTACCGCTACTTCCCGGAGCCCGATCTGCTGCCGGTGGAGCCTGCCGCCGAACTGATCGAAGAGCTGCGGGCGGCACTTCCCGAGCAGCCGGTGGCACGCCGTCGCCGCCTGATGGCGGAGTGGGGCTTCACCGACCTGGAGTTCCAGGATGTCCGCAACGGCGGACTGCTCGAGGCCGTGGAGGCGACGATCGCCGCTGGGGCGACTCCAGCCACGGCACGCAAGTGGTGGACGGGTGAGATCTCCCGTCTCGCGAACGCCCAGGAGAAGGACGCCACCGAGCTCATCAGCCCGGAGAACGTCGCAGCCCTGCAGCAGCTCGTCGATGCCGGCACCCTCACCGACAAGCTCGCTCGTCAGGTGCTCGAAGGCGTCATCGCCGGCGAGGGCAACCCGCAGGAGGTCGTCGACGCCCGTGGACTCGCGGTCGTATCGGACGACGGCGCATTGATCGCCGCTATCGACGAAGCACTCGCCGCACAGCCCGACGTCATGGCGAAGATCAAGGACGGCAAGGTGCAGGCCGCCGGTGCCGTCATCGGAGCCGTGATGAAGGCGATGAAGGGCCAGGCGGACGCCGCACGCGTCCGTGAACTCATTCTCGAGCGCGCTGCGCAGTAGCGTGCGACCCCGGGCCTCATGTCGGAGGCCCGGGGGAGGATGGATGCATGGGACACGGTGACGGCAGCGGACGCATCGTGTCCGCCATCGATGCCGACGACACCGGTACGAGGATCCTGCACGTCGACATGGACGCGTTCTACGCGGCGGTCGAGGTGCTCGATGATCCTTCTCTTCGCGGTCTGCCGCTGATCATCGGCGCGCCGGACGGCCGTTCGGTCGTCTCGAGCGCGTCGTATGAGGCCCGCCGATACGGCGTTCGCGCGGCGATGCCGGTTTCGCAGGCCCTCAGGCTGTGTCCGTCCGCGCGTATCGTCCCCCCGCACTTCCACCGGTACCAGGAGGTCTCTCGGCAGGTGATGGCGATCTTCGAATCGTTCACGCCGCTCGTGGAGCCGCTGTCCGTCGACGAGGCATTCCTCGACGTGCAGGGTGTGCGCCGTCTCTGGGGGAGCCCCGGGCGCATTGCCGAACTCATCCGAGCGCGCGTCCTCGACGAGGTCGGGATCACGTGCAGCGTCGGCGTCGCCGCCACCAAGCACGTCGCCAAGATGGCTTCGACGATATCCAAGCCCGACGGGATGCTCGTCGTCGCGGCAAAGGACACGCTCGACTTCCTCGCACCTCGACCGGTCCGCGCCATGTGGGGCGTCGGGCCGAAGGCCGCGGAAGCGCTGGAGGCACGGGGGATCCGAACGGTGCGAGATGTGAGAGATGCCCCGCGCGAGATGATCGAACGCGCTGTCGGACCTGCGTTGAGTGCGCGACTCGCACAGCTCGCCCGGGGAGAGGATCCGCGCGTCGTCGACACGGAGCGTGTGGAGAAGAGCATCGGTCATGAGGAGACCTTCGACGCCGACATCCTCGACCGCTCGTTCCTGCGCGCGGAACTGCTCCGACTGGCTGACCGCGTCGCTGCCCGACTCCGCCGAGCGGAGTGGGAGACATCGACCGTCGCGATCAAGATCCGTTTCGATGACTTCCGTACGCTGAGCCGGTCCCAGACGCTGAGCGAGCCCACAGCAGTGGGTCAGCGCATCGGAGAAGCCGCTCAGTCCCTGTTCGAGCAGATCGACCGACGCGATCCGGTGCGACTCGTCGGCGTCCGTGCCGAGAATCTTCGACCAGCCGGCGGAGGCGCCCTCGGGCTCTGGGACGACGACGAGGACTGGCGCCGAGTCGAGGGAGCGGTGGATGAGGCCGTCGCCCGGTTCGGCGCGGCGACCATCAGTCGCGCCCGACACATCGGCCGCGGCGATGGCAGAGGCGCCGCACAACATCCGAAGGCCCACGGCCTGGATTGATCCCACAGGGTGTGGTTCCTCGGCTAGCGTGGGGTTATGCCGAACATTGCACTGGAACTCGGAAAACAAGCTGCGTCCTTCGGCGTGAAGAGCGCCTATGGCGAGCCGCAGGACGTCGACGGTGTGAGCATCACGCCGGTCGCGTTCACCTACTCGGGCTTCGGCGGGGGCAGCGGAGACGGTGCCGAAGGTGGCGGTGGCGGTGGTGTCTCCGTTCCCGTAGGCGTGTATGTGCGTCGCGAAGAGGGCCTGCGCTTCGAGCCGAACATCGTCACGCTTCTCGTTGTCGCCGTGCCGTTCGTCTGGGTCGCCGGACGGGCGCTCACCCGCATCATCCGTGCCCTCAAGAAGTGACGACCCGGTCTCAGCCGCGCTGGAGCAGGCTGCGACACTGATCGAGCAGGATGTCCGCGCCGTCGCCGCTGTCAACCCGGTCGTGCTCATCGACGGCGGCAGCGGAGCCGGGAAGTCCACTCTCGCGTCCCTGCTCGTGCGTCGCTGGCCCGTGGTCGGCCATGTGCAGCTCATCGCGCTGGACTCGCTGTACCCCGGCTGGGATGGTCTCGAAGGCGGCGTCGAGCGCGCCCTGGAGTGGATCCTCCGCCCGCACGGCCGCGGTTACCTCGGAACCTGGCGGCGGTGGGACTGGGAAGCTCAGGCTGAGGCGGAAAGCCACGCCGTCGATCCGGCTCTCGGCGTGATCGTCGAGGGCAGCGGGATACTCCGGGCGTCGACCGCCGGCCTCGCCGACGTCAGAATCTGGGTGGAGTCCGCGGAGGCGTCGCGCAAGGCGCGCGCTCTGGCCCGCGACGGCGACACCTACCGCCCGCACTGGGACCGCTGGGCTGCGCAGGAGCGTCTGCACCGGGAGCGGGACGATCCTCGTTCCCTCGCCACCCGAGTCGTCGAGGTTCCCTAGCGCCTTCCATCGGCGTCGTCCGCCGCTTGTATGAGAACTTCCAGGCGGTAGCCGAGCCAGTCGTACACATCGTGACGGCCGTCGGTTCCGGTCTCTTCGTCGGAGGTGATCCCCAGGCGAGCCGCGATCACGAGTCGAATGGCGGTGAGCGTGCGGAGCCAGGAGTCGAGATCTGCCGCGGGGACCGAAAGCTCGCGCGTCAGGAGGGCCTCTGCCTCCTCGAGGCCGTCACCACCCTCGGGGAGTTCTCGGAGCGCTGCCCGCATCAGGCGCGCATCGCTGAGTCGCCGATCGAGGAGGTCCTCTCGCGTGCTCTCCGCGAAGCCGGCAGCGGAGGCGGGATCGTCGGGGTAAGGGTTCGGTGCCAGCCGGTCGATCGCGGGATCCCCGACGTCACGCGAGGTGACGAGCAGCTCCAGGAAGTCGTCCACGAGCTTCGCGAGGTGGTGCTCCTCGATGGCGGTGATCGGGACGACCACGGTGTCAGAGGTCATGGCGTCGCCTTCCTGACCGTGGCCCAGAGCCCGAACTCGTGCATGGCCTGTGCATGCACCTCCATGGTCTCGCGCGGTCCGGTGGCCACGATCGCATGTCCGTCGTGGTGCACGGCGAGCATCAACGCTGTCGCATGATCGAGGGAGTACCCGAAGTACGTACGGAAGACGCGCACCACGTAGCTCATCAGGTTGACGGGGTCGTTCCAGACCACCACCTGCCATGGCTCGAGCGGAGCGGCGCTCAGATCGGTCGCCTCATCGAGGGCGGGAACCGCTGTCGGAATCGTCACGCCCAGCCCATCTCGTGCAACTGCTCGTCGTCGATTCCGTAGAAGTGCGCGATCTCGTGGACCAGTGTGGTGTGGATCTCGTCGCGGAGCTCGTCGTCGGTCTCGCACTGCGCGAGGTGCGGTTCGCGGTAGACGACGATGCGATCGGGGAGTTCACCCATTCCGTATTGCGTCCGCTCGGTCAGCGCCAAGCCGTCGTAGAGCCCGAGCAGGTCGAGGCTGCCGTCCTCCGGCCGATCCTCGACGACGAACACCACGTTCTCCAGCCCCTCGACCATGTCGTCGGGGAGGCGGTCGAGCTCGTCGATCACGAGCTCTTCGAAGGCGGCGGCATCCATGTCCATCATCTTCAGCCTAGGGGCGACGGAAGGTCAGTGGAGGAGAACGAGGATCGCGGCCACCACGATGAACAGAGTGCCGAAGACCGTGTTGAGGACGCGCTGCCCTCGCGCCGTGCGCGTGAGACGACGGAAGGGGCGCGCGGCCGCGGCGAAGAACCCCCACATGACGATCACATCGACGACGATCACGGTGACGATGAGGGTGAGGTACTGCGGCAGTGGCGGCTCATCCAGCCGGACGAACTGCGGGATGAACGCCAGGAAGAAGACGATCGCCTTCGGGTTCAGCAGGTTGACCCAGAACCCCCGGCGGATCATCGACCAGTGGCTCTCCCGGGAATCGACCGGAACGGGAACGTCGTCGACCACGACCGCGGGCTTCGTGAGGATGAGACGTATCCCGAGGAACACCAGGTACGCGGCGCCGGCATAGCGGATGCCGTTGAAGAGCACCTCCGAGCGAGAGACCAGCAGCCCGACGCCGGCGGCCACGACAGCCACATGGACGATCAACGCGATCTGCTGCCCGACGATGCCCCAGATCGATCGTCGCCACCCTTGATTCATGGCGTTCGACATCGTGTTGATCGCACCGGCGCCGGGCGTGAAGCTGATCACGACGGAGGCGGTCAGCAAGGAGAACCAGACCGCGAGCGACACCTCGCCAGTCTAGAGCTCCGGAGGGGAACAGGCCGATCACGCGGAGATGCGAAGAAGGCCCGAACCTTACGATTCGGGCCTTCTTCAGGAGGGTGAGTAACGGGACTCGAACCCGCGACATCCGGCACCACAAGCCAGCGCTCTACCAGCTGAGCTATACCCACCATGTGCCCACCGGAGCAGGCAACCATACGAGTATATTACATGTTCGGAGTGAACTCGGACACCGTGCGCGAAGCGATCTCTCGAGCCTCGTCGCTGGACGGCCCCGGCTCATCGACGAACACCGCTTCGCGGTAGTACCGGAGCTCTCTGATCGACTCGAGGATGTCGGCGAGCGCACGGTGACCCCCGTCTTTGGAGGGGGCCTGGAAGAACACCCGCGGGTACCAACGGCGCGAGAGCTCCTTGATGCTGGAGACGTCGACGTTTCGGTAGTGCAACCACTGATCCACCCGCGGCATGTACTTCGCCAGGAACATCCGATCCGTGCCGATCGTGTTCCCGGCCAGAGGCGCTTTGCGCTCCAGCGGGACGAAGCGCTTGATGTACGCGAGAGTCTGGGACTCGGCCTCCTCCAGCGACACTCCACCGGCGATCTCCTCGATGAGTCCCGACGTCTCGTGCATCTTCGTGACGAAGTCGTTCATGTGCTCGAGGGCACTCTCATTGGGGCGGATCACCACCTGGAATCCCGGATCGATGGGGTTGAGCTCGAAGTCGGTGACGACGACGGCGATCTCGACGAGCTCGTCGACTGCCAGATCGAGGCCCGTCATCTCGCAGTCGATCCATACGAGACGATCATTCTCGGACGCAGATACCATGCCGCCATACTATCGACGGGCCCGACATCGCCGACCGGAGCGTGCTTCACGAAACGCGCCCGGGACCGCGATACTCTAGAGATGTGCGCCTCCGTAGCTCAGGGGATAGAGCAGGAGCCTTCTAATCTCTTGGTCGCAGGTTCGAATCCTGCCGGGGGCACCACACGACTCGAAAGCCCCGGGATACACCCCGCATCGAGGCCTTGGCCGTCGCATCTCCGCCTGCGTCGTCGACCGCGCTGAACTCGTCAGGAATAGCGGAGGGCCGCGACGGCATCATCCGCGCGCCAGAACTCACCGACGACCCGGAAGACGCCCGTCGCGAGATGAAGGCGCTCCGCGCGGTATCGAAGCCCGAGCGGATCCGCGACGATGCGCAGGTGACCGAGCACGTGCTCCCGCTGATCCTGCACTCTCCAGAGGTGATCCGCGGCGCGGACCAGATGCTCTCGTGCGGAAGCGAGTCGAGGCGTGGCGTAGGGGATCTCGGGGAGGGAGGTGATCAGGTTGTCGGACATCGGGGCTCCTTTCGTGATTCGAAGATATGACCGACCTCCGACATTCGGGCCGGCGAGGTCCTCCCGCCCTCATCGGGGCTTTCTCTCCACAGACGCCATCTGACCCAGACTGTCCACCGCTTGCACGATTCGGGCGATCGGCTCCCGTCGTCGCGCCCCACTCTGGAGGGACCCGGAAGCGATCCGGCGAACGAGAGGATGAGCACATGATCGACACCCTGACCATCGTGGGGAGAGTCGCGACCGACCCGACGCAGGTCCAGACCGGGGGTGGCGTCTCGGTCACCAACTTCCGCCTCGCCAGCACGCACCGCCGCTTCGACGCCGCGACCCAGACCTGGACGGACTCCGGGACCAACTGGTTCTCCGTGGCCGCATTCCGACAGCTCGGCGAGAATGCGAAGGCGTCGCTGCGCACCGGCGACAGCGTGATCGTGACCGGTCGCCTGAAGATCCGAAACTGGGAGAGCAACGGCAAACACGGCACCAGCGTCGACATCGAAGCAGATGCGATCGGACATGACCTGCGGTGGGGGACGACCGCCTACCGACCGCAGGCGCGTGCGCAGGCGAGCGCCACCGAGACGTCAACCGACTCCGCAGACGCGTCATCCGGCCATGACGGGGTCGGCGGCCCCGATGAGGAGAAGGACTCCTCGACGATCGACCTGTCCTGGGCTGATCCGGCAGTGGAGATGACGGGGACGGGCTGACCTGTCGAGTTTGGAGAGGTGAGGGCGCGGACCGGCTGTTCGGGCGAGACTAAGGGGAAGGCGACGTAGACTCGGCTCGTGCTTCGTCGATCGGTCCACTCGCCCGCGCGTGCAGCCGGCGTCCTCGCCGCCACGGCCGCGGCCGCCCTTCTTCTCTCCGGGTGCACGCCGAGCCCCGCTCCGTCACCTTCCCCGTCGGTCTCCGCCTCGCCCGGTGTGGAGCCGCCGGGTCCCGCGGCTCCCGTCCTGGTGCCCGATGGCACCGCCGAGGAGAACCTGCCTGTGTTCACGGCGACCGCGGAAGGCATCTGGGCGACCGATCAGCGGGGGTTCGGTCGCGCCTACATCGACGCTCTGATCAGTGCAGGGTTCGATCGCGAGGCGATGCAGGTGACCCAGGATCAGACCACGGTAGGGAATCCGGCGGAGAGTCTGCAGTTCTCCGTGCGCTGGGGCGACGATGAGTGTCTCGTCGGCCAGGTCGGGCCCTCCACGGGGCAAGTCGTCACCGCGGTTCTTCCGCAACTCGCCGAGGGGCGCTGCCTCATCGGCGCCACACGTCCTATCGACTGGTGACACGCCAGGGGGCCGGTAGGCTGGAGTGTCGATCTTCGACGCCAACAGAAGGAGCGGTTTTCGGTGGCTGAGTACATCTACTCGATGGTTCGTGCACGCAAGGCAGTGGGCGAGAAGCTCATCCTGGACGACGTGACCATGGCGTTCCTCCCCGGGGCCAAGATCGGTATGGTCGGCCCCAACGGCGCCGGTAAGTCGACCATCCTCAAGATCATGGCGGGTCTGGACACCCCGTCGAACGGGGAGGCGAAGCTCTCTCCGGGGTTCACCGTCGGCATCCTCATGCAGGAACCGGAACTCGACGAGACGAAGACCGTGCTCGAGAACATCCAGGACGGCATCGCGATCAAGGCGAAGCTCGACCGCTTCAACGAGATCTCGGCACTCATGGCCGATCCCGATGCCGACTTCGACGCTCTCCTGGCGGAGATGGGTTCGCTTCAGGAAGAGATCGACGCGGCGGACGGCTGGGACCTCGACTCGCAGCTCGATCAGGCCATGGACGCGCTGCGCACCCCTCCGGGCGACGCGGCGATCGCCCCGCTCTCCGGTGGTGAGAAGCGTCGTGTGGCGCTGGCGAAGCTGCTCCTGCAGAAGCCCGACCTCCTGCTCCTCGACGAGCCGACCAACCACCTCGACGCCGAGAGCGTGCTGTGGCTCGAACAGCACCTGCAGGCCTACAAGGGTGCCGTCATCGCGATCACCCACGACCGGTACTTCCTCGACCATGTGGCCGAGTGGATCGCCGAGGTCGACCGCGGCCGCCTGATCGGCTACGAAGGCAACTACTCGACTTACCTGGAGAAGAAGGGCGAACGCCTCGAGATCCAGGGCAAGAAGGACGCCAAACTCGCCAAGCGCCTCAAAGAGGAGCTGGAGTGGGTGCGCTCGAGCGCGAAGGGGCGTCAGACCAAGTCGAAGGCGCGTCTCGCTCGCTACGAGGAGATGGCGTCCGAGGCCGAGCGCACCAGGAAGCTGGACTTCGAGGAGATCCAGATCCCCGCAGGACCGCGTCTCGGTAGCGTCGTCATCGAGGCCAAGAACCTGAAGAAGGGCTTCGACGGACGCTCGCTCATCGATGGGCTCAGCTTCAGCCTGCCGCCGAACGGCATCGTCGGTGTCATCGGCCCGAACGGTGTCGGAAAGACGACGCTGTTCAAGACCATCGTCGGCCTCGAGCCGCTCGACGGCGGAGATCTGAAGATCGGCGAGACGGTCAAGATCAGCTACGTCGACCAGTCGCGCTCCAACATCGACCCGAACAAGACGCTGTGGGAGGTCGTCTCCGACGGCCTCGACTACATCACCGTCGGCAAGACCGAGATCCCGTCCAGGGCGTACGTCTCCAAGTTCGGCTTCAAGGGTCCGGATCAGCAGAAGAAGGCAGGTGTGCTCTCCGGTGGTGAGCGCAACCGCCTGAACCTCGCGCTGACCCTCAAGGAGGGCGGCAACCTGCTGCTCCTCGACGAGCCGACCAACGACCTCGACGTGGAGACCCTGAGCTCGCTCGAGAACGCGCTGCTCGAATTCCCCGGCTGCGCCGTGGTCATCACCCACGACCGGTGGTTCCTGGACCGCATCGCCACGCACATCCTCGCCTACGAGGGCACTGATGAGAAGCCTGACCAGTGGTACTGGTTCGAGGGCAACTTCGAGGCCTACGAGGAGAACAAGATCGAGCGCCTCGGAGCGGATGCGGCCAAGCCGCACCGCTCGACCCACCGCAAGCTGACGCGCGACTGAGCCTGTCGTGACCGCATCGCCGGGGCCCCGTCTGCACATCCCGATCCAGCTCCGCTGGGGCGATCTGGATGCGTTCAACCACGTCAACAACACCTCCATGCTGAAGCTGCTCGAGGAGGCTCGCGTGCGAGCATTCTGGCGCGCGGGCCCCGGCGAGGAGGCACCCTCGACGGCGGTGCTCGACTCAGGCATCGACGAGGGCATTCTCACGCTCATCGCTCGCCAGGAGATCGAGTATCTCGCGCCCGTGCCGTACCAGCGGCGACCGCTCGAGGTGCAGATGTGGTTCGGGAAGCTCGGCGGGTCCAGCGTCGAGGTCTGCTACGAGGTGCACAACGACCCGACGGTAGACCCTCGTCAGATCTATGCGCGATCAACGGCGATCATCGTGCTCGTCGACGCGAAGACCGGACGCCCCACCCGCCTCACGCAGGAGATGCGCGACGCCTGGGAGCCGTACCTCGGAGAGTCGATCCAGTACAGCCATCGCTGAGCCGCTCTCGGTCAGCGGCACCGAGGAGCACGCAAGGCTGTGCCTCGTAGTCGGTCGGGAACGGATGCTCCCGACCGACGCATCACTCCTGGCCGTCGGGGACCCGGATCATGATCTCCTGCGCGACGCTCGCCACGAGGGCTCCGTCACGCGTGAAGATCCGTCCGGTGGCGAGCCCTCTGCCGCCGCGGGCGTTCGGCGACTCCTGCACGTACAGCAGCCACTCGTCCACGCGCGCGGGCCGGTGCCACCACATCGCGTGATCGAGGCTGGCGACCTTGAGACCGGGGAGCGCCCAATAGACGCCGTGGGCGCGGAGAATCGACTCCTGGATCGTCATGTCGCTGAGGTAGGCGAGGGCCGCCCTGTGCAGACGCTGGTCGTCGGGTAGCGGCGCGCGAAGACGCATCCACACGGCCTGCTGCGGCGTGCGCGCATCATCGCTCGGCAGATACAGAGGCGAGTCGACGTGGCGGATGTCCGCGGCGCGCTCGCTCAGCATCCGTGCGGTGCCGCCGGGGAGACCCTGAACCCGATCCTCGTCCGGTGCGAGTGCCTCAGGGGCGGGAATGCCATCGGGCATCGGCTGTGCGTGCTCGACGCCCGGGTCGGCGTCCTGGAAGGAGGCGATCATCGAGAAGATGGGCACACCGTTCTGGTAGGCCTGGGCACGGCGCGTGGAGAACGAGCGTCCGTCATGGATGCGGTCGACGGAGATCGTGATGCCCTGACTCGCGTCGCCTGGACGCAGGAAGTAGCCGTGCATCGAGTGCACCGCCCGGTCTTCGGGAAGGGTGCGCTCTGCAGCCAGGAGTGCCTGGGCGAGAACCTGCCCGCCGTAGATCCGGCCGGTGGGCATCGGGTGCGAGGAACCGGTGAAGATGTCCTCCGTCGTCCGTGCCTGCGTCGAATCGAGATCGAGGACCTCGAGCAGCCGCTCGACGGTCTGGATGGCGTGGTCTTCCGCGCTCATGGATTCCTCTCTGCGCCCCAGGGCGCCGCTCCGTTGGTAGTTTAGAACGCGTGCCGCATCACCTTCTCCTCGCCGACTCCCACACGGCGAAAGACGTCCTGACGTTCGTGGGTCGAGCGGCCAGGATCACCGACGAAGGCGTGCGGCTGCAGGCGTCGAGCGGCGTACTCGCCCTCACGACCGCGGCACTCGCCCCCCACGGCCTGTTCGATCAGACACCGACGATCCTCGCTATGCGCATCGTGCATGCCGATCCCGAACTCGAGTGCGATGTCGTCGTCGATCAGCTCACGAAGACCGACGAGCCACACCGCCTCGAGCTCCCGGACACCGGACTCTCGCCGGCGTGGGCTGGTGTGGCGCCGCCTCGAGGCGGGTGGGAGCCGGTGTCGACGCTCGACGTCTCCGTGATCGCCCAGCGGGCGCAATGGGGGATCTCCGCCGTGGCCCGCGGTACCGCGCCGGGCTCCGGAGAAGAAGCCGTGCGAGCCCTCCGGGCCGCGATCTGGGGGGAGCCGGATGAGGACCTCGGTGACGTCCCGCGAGGCGTCGCCTTCGCCGCGGACGCGATGGGCTTCATCTCGGGCGAGGAACAGGTGGCCGTCTCTCGATCCGGGCGATGGACGCGACTCGCCTTCCGGCGCGGTCATGTGCTCTCCCGTGGCCCGGTCGCCTCAGGGCTCACGAGTGTGCGTCACACCGGCTCCGCCGGCTGAGACGGCCCCTGCCGCCCGCGACGCAGAAGCACGTGGCCGCGCTGCAGCGCGACGATCCTGCTCACGAGGGCGCTGATCCCTCCCAGCACCAGGACCGCGCCGAGAAGGTCCAGAAGCGGGAACAGCCAGAGGTCGATCACCCAGTACTGCCAGTTGACGGAGCCCCGGAGCAACGCGGGGGTGAGGGGGATGACCAGCCCCGCGACGATCACGAGGGTGAGCGGGAAGAGTCGGAGCAGGAGTCGTGGTGTCGGTGCGGACCGCCTTCCCGCCGCCCAGCGGGGAGCGCGAAGAGTCGTCACGAGGAGAAGGAGCAGAGCGACCGCGGCAAGGACAGACAGGATGCTGTTCGCGACGCCCGGAGGGTTCCCGTAGGGCTTCGGGGGCACGCCCTCGGATTCCGAGATCAGGTTCTGCGCCAGCTCACCGGGGGAGCCGACTCCGTTCGTGAGCACCACGACACCTCTCCCCGTCGCGGAGGCGAAGGCCATCAACCCGGTGAACGTCGCCAGAGTGCCCCGTGCGAGACGAAGCCCGGTGCATCCCCTCCATCCGGGGCGAGGCGCTGCCAGCCGAGGCCATACGGTGAAGCGTTGGGCTGCATGGCGTGCAGCTCGTCGAGCAGCGGACGCTCCAGCAGTGCCGCACCCACCGTGCCCTGGTTGAAGCGGAGCCACTGCACCATGTCGGCGAGCGTCGACACCACGCCGCCGTTGCCTCCGCACCGCCCCGGCATCTCCGGCATCACGTACGCGAGACCCAGCACCACGGAGAAGCCGGGCGCGAGCTCATCCACAGTCCGGTCGCAGGCGTCCACGCTCAGCGAGTCGTGCATGCCCAGCGGCACGAAGAGACGCTCCCGAAGGAAATCATCGAGAGGCTGCCCAGACACGATCTCGACGATACGGGCGGCGAGCGAGTAGTTCGTGTTGTGGTACTCGAATCGGGCTCCCGGTTCCGCGACCAGTCGGCCCTGCCTGAGCTCGGCGACGACCGCCCGCGTGGTCCGCGGCGCGGGCAACGCGAACTCGTCGTTGGTCTGCAGCGACAATCCCGAGGTATGGGACAGCAGCTGGCGGATCGTGATCTGCTCGTACCTCGCATCGGCCATCGTGAACTCCGGCAGGCGATCGACGACACGGTCATCCAGTTCCACTGAGCCGTCCTGGACCAGCAGCATGATCGCCGTCGCCGTCATCGACTTGCTCATCGACCCGATCCGGAACCGCGTCTCCGGGGTGATCGCGGCTCCGGCGCCGTCACGACCGCGCACGATCAGATCGACGTCTCCGTCGGAGATCAGGGCCGCGGCGATCCCGGGAGTCGCGAATGTCTCCGCGTACGCCTCGACCGTGCGGGAGGCAGTCGTCGGGGTGTCCGCGGTGACAGCGGGAACAGCGCAGCTCGAGAGCAGTGTCGACAGGAGGCCGAGGAACAAGAGGATGCGCACGAGCCCACCGTAGGCAGCGCCGCCGTGTGGTTCGACGTGGAACGCCATGTCTTCGGGGTACCCCGAACAAGTGCGACGGGTCCCCGGAACGACGCCACCAGGAAAACGGGAAGCCGTGCGTCGGAGCTCGCCTCGCGACTCAGATCGCGACTGCGGCCGCGCGCCCCGCAGTGCGACCGGAGAAGAGGCAGCCGCCGAGGAAGGTTCCCTCGAGTGCCCGGTAGCCGTGCACGCCGCCGCCGCCGAAACCGCTCGCCTCACCTGCCGCGTAGAGACCCGGGATCGGCTCGCCTGCGGCGTTCAGGGCGCGGCCTTCGAGATCGGTGTTGATTCCGCCGAGGGACTTGCGCGTGAGAACATGCAGCTTCACGGCGACGAGCGGCCCCGCCGCAGGATCCTGAAGGCGGTGCGGGGCTGCAGTCCGGATGAGCTTGTCGCCGCGGTAGCCGCGCATCGACCGCAACATGCCGATCTGCGTGTCCTTGGTGAAGTCGTTCTCCATCTCGCGGTCGCGGGCCTCGACCTCGCGCCGGACGTTGTCGAGGTCGAGGAGCTCGCCGCCAGGGTGCTTCTGCATCTGCTCGAGCAGCGAGTCGAGATCGTTCTCGACGACGAAGTCCTCGCCCTCGTCGAGGAAGGACTGCACCGGGCCGGTCGGTCCCTTGGCGAGGCGGGATCTCAGGAGGAGGCCGACATCCTTCCCGGTGAGGTCGGGGTTCTGCTCGCTGCCGGACAGGGCGAACTCCTTCTCGACGATCTGACGCGACGTGACGAACCAGGAGTGGTCGTGGCCTGTCGTGCGCAGGTGCTCGAGTGTGCCGAGGGTGTCGAAGCCGGGGAACAGCGGCACGGGGAGCCGCTTTCCCGTGGCATCCAGCCACAGAGACGAGGGGCCGGGCAGGATGCGGATCCCGTGCGAAGGCCACACCGGATCCCAGTTGGTGATGCCCTCGACGTAGTGCCACATGCGGTCGCCGTTGATCAGGCGGGCACCCGCGACCTCGCTCACACGATGCATCGAGCCGTCGACATATGCCGGCACACCCGTGAGCATGTGGTCGGGTGCGGTGCCGAGCCGTTCGGGCCACGCCGCTCGCACGAGGTCGTGGTTGCCGCCGATCCCTCCTGAGCACACGATCGTGGCGGTCGCCGAGATCTGGAACTCGCCGATCACCTCGCGAGATGAAGGCACACCGCGCTGCGCACCGCTGGTTGTGAGGATGTCCCCTCGTGCACCGGTGACGGTGCCGTCCCTGACGGTGAGCTCGCCGACGCGGTGACGCGGAAGGATCGTGAGCCGTCCGTCCCGCTCGCCCTGCTCGACGGCTGCCGCGAAGGGGGCGACGATACCCGGTCCGGTGCCCCAGGTGATGTGGAAGCGGGGGACGGAGTTGCCCGGTCCGATCGCCCCGTAGCCGCCGCGCTCCGCCCAGCCGACGACGGGGAAGAAGCCGACGCCGCGTTCTCGAAGCCAGGCGCGCTTCTCGCCGGCGGCGAACTGGAGGTACGCCTGCGCCCAACGGCGGGGCCATTCGTCTTCGTCGCGATCGAATCCGGCGTTGCCGAACCAGTCCTGGGTCGCGAGTTCGAGGGAGTCCTTGATTCCGAGGCGTCGCTGCTCGGGGGAGTCGATGAAGAACAGGCCCCCGAAAGACCACCAGGCCTGACCGCCGAGATTCGTGCGCGGCTCCTGGTCCACCAGGATGACGCGCCGCCCGGCATCGAGTGCCTCCGCCGCCGCGACGAGGCCGGCCAACCCCCATCCGATCACAAGGACGTCTGCAGACAGGGGTGTCGTCGTCATGAGTTCTCCGTTGATTCCTGACGTGATCGGGCCTCGAGCGTCGGACGACCACCGGGACCGGCACCGATCCCGGAAGGCTCGAGTGAGTTCACCATGGCATAGGCGGCCCGCTCCAGGTAGTCCCACAGCGTGGTTTCGTGCAGGGGGGACAACTGCGCCTCGTCCACAGCCGTTCGCATATGACGAAGCCAACGATCGCGCGCGTCCGCGTCGATGCGGAAGGGCATGTGCCGCATACGCAGCCGCGGGTGTCCGCGCGTCTCGCCATAGGTCGTGGGACCGCCCCAGTACTGCTCGAGGAACATCCGCAGGCGGTCCTCCGCGGGGCCCAGGTCTTCTTCGGGGTACATCGGCTTCATCACCGGGTCGAGTGCGACCTCGCGATAGAACACCGAGACGATCTTCGCGAACGTGTCGTGGCCGCCGATCTCGTCGTAGAAGGTCACTTCTGGGTGCTCCCGTCGTCGTTCGGCTTCTTGCGGCGCCAGATCCCGCGGTCGGGGATGATCGGGACGCCGGTCACGGCATTCGGCCGGGTCTTGGGCGGATTCGCTCCGCGCACGCGACGCGCTCCGTCGAGGCCGGTCGGCACGACGTCGACCATGCGCGGAACGCCGATCTCCTTCTCGAGCAGGGCGGCGCGCAGTCGACGCCGCAGCTCCTGGGCGACGTCGTCCTTCGCGTTGGCGCGGGCCTTGATCACGATGCGCACCACGAGCGCATCGCCGTCGATGGACTCGAGCCCCCACAGCTCCGGCTTCTCGATGATGCGCGTGCGCCACTTCGGATCCTTCGCCAGCCCCTGCGCCGTCTCGAGCATGATGTGCTCGACCTGCTCCAGGTCGGAGTCTGCGGGCACGCCCAGGTCGATGATGGACCGCGCCCATCCCTGCGACATGTTCCCGATGCGGGTGACCTCGCCGTTGCGCACGTACCAGAGGGTGCCGTTGACGTCGCGCACCTGGGTGATGCGCACGCTGACGTACTCGACGACGCCGCTCGCGAGACCGAGATCGACCACGTCGCCGATGCCGATCTGGTCTTCGGCGACGATGAACATGCCGTTGAGCACGTCCTTGACGATGTTCTGGGCTCCGAAGCCGAGGCCGGCGCCGACGGCAGCGGTCAGGAGGGTCAGGGAGCCGAGGAGGCTGTTGTCGATCGCGTTCACGATGAGCACGATCGCGATGACGACGAGCATCACGTTGACGATGTTCTGCAGGATCGTCCCCAGCGTGCGCGTGCGCTGCACGAGGCGCATGTCGGCGAGGGGGGATCGTTCGAGGGCCTGCGTGTCGTCGACCGACGCCTTGTTCTTGGCGCTGTCGACGATACGGTGCACGACACGTCGGATGACGATGCGCAGGACGAGGCCGATCACGACACAGCTGGCGATGATGATGGCCACCGTGAGGACCTTCATACCGGCCTCACCGAGCCAGACGAGCAGCGCCTTCACCCAATCGGGGAGGGGGATTTCCGCGGATGGGTCGGTGTCAGCGAAGGGGAGAATCATCACTCACGATCCTAGCGATCGGGTCTCTGCGCGGGCTGGGTGGATGTGCCCGACGAGAACGGAGACCACCTGTCCCGTGTCGTCGTGTCATTCATGGACGCGGCGATGGAGGGACGGATGGTCTCCGTTGTCAGGGGTGCTCCGGGATCAGTCCTCGGCGTCGCGCGCCTGTGCGGCCAGGGCGCGCTCCACATCCGCCAGGTTCTCGAGGACGAGACGGCGCAGTGCGGGCGCCGCGTCCTGGTGAGCGGCGAGCCAGCCACGGGTCGCATCGCGCAGCGCGATGTCGGCCAGAGCGGTGGGGAAGAGTCCGACGATCAGGTACTGCGCGATCTGGTAGGTACGCGATTCCCAGACCGGCAGCAGCATGTCGAAGTACGCCGGGACGAACTCACCCAGCACTGCGGCGCCGGCCGGGTGCGTGAACCCGAGCGCGGCGGAGCGGACGATCGTGTTGGGGGCATCGTCGCGTTCGATGAGCGACGCCCACGCGGCCTTCTTCGAGGCCGAGTCCGGAAGCGAGGCACGGGCCTGCGCCGCGAACTCCCCGCCCTTGGCCGTGTTGTCGGCCGCGAGGGCGGCATCGATCGTGGCGGCATCGGTCGCGCCGATCGATGCCAACCCGACGAGGAGCTGCCAGTTCAGATCGGCGTCGACCTCGAGCCCGGGCAACGTGTCCTCACCCGAGCGCAGACGCCCGACGATGCCGGCGTGCTCCGGGGTTACCAGGGCGTTCGCGAACGCGGTGACGAACTGCAACTGGCTGTCGCTGCCCGGCTCCGCGGCCTCTGCGAGGCTCCACAGGCCGTCGGCGACCTTGAGCCGGGCCGCCTCGCGATCCGCGGGGACGACGTAGAGGGTCGCTGCGGTGCGCAGCTGGCTCAGCGTCGTGCGCACGGTCGTCGACTCGGTCTCGCGGCCGATGTTGCCCAGCACGAGGTCGATGTACTCCGAAGCGCCGGTCTCGGCGTCGCGGGTCTGGTCCCACGCGGCGCCCCACACGAGCGAGCGGGCGAGCGGGTCGTGGATGTCGGCGAGGTGGGCGATCGCCGTGGCGAGCGACTTCTCGTCGAGGCGGATCTTCGCGTAGGCGAGGTCGTTGTCGTTGAGCAGCATGAGGTCGGGGCGGGCGAGGCCCTGCAGCTCGGGCACCTCGGTGCGGTCGCCGTCGACGTCGACCTCGAGATAGTGGGTGCGGGTGAGAGAGCCGTCCGTGAGCGTGTAGAAGCCGATGCCGAGGCGGTGCGGACGGATCGTCGGGTAGTCCGCCGGGGCGGTCTGCGTGATCGCGAAGCGCGAGATCGTGCCGTCATGGCTCTCGGCGATGACGGGCTCGAGCGTGTTGACGCCCGCGGTCTCGAGCCACTTCTTCGACCACGTGCTGAGGTCGCGTCCACTGGTGGCTTCGAGCTCGGAGAGCAGGTCGCTCAGCTCGGTGTTGCCCCAGGAGTGCTTCTGGAAGTACTGCGAGACTCCGGCGAAGAACGCCTCGATGCCCACCCACGCGGCCAGCTGCTTGAGGACCGAGCCGCCCTTGGCGTAGGTGATGCCGTCGAAGTTGACCTGCACGTCTTCGAGGTCGTTGATCTCGGCGACGATCGGGTGGGTGGAGGGGAGCTGGTCCTGGCGGTAGGCCCAGGTCTTCTCCATGGCGTTGAAGGTCGTCCAGGCTTCTGTCCACTCGGTGGCCTCGGCGGTGGCGATGGTCGACGCCCACTCGGCGAACGACTCGTTGAGCCAGAGGTCGTTCCACCACTTCATGGTGACGAGGTCACCGAACCACATGTGCGCCAACTCGTGGAGGATCGTGACGACGCGACGCTCCTTGACCGCGTCGGTGACCTTGCTGCGGAACACGTAGGTCTCGGTGAAGGTGACGGCACCGGCGTTCTCCATCGCGCCGGCGTTGAACTCCGGCACGAAGAGCTGGTCGTACTTGGCGAAGGGGTAGGGGACACCGAACTTCGACTCGAAGTAGGCGAAGCCCTCGCGGGTCTTGTCGAAGATGTAATCGGCATCGAGGTGCTGCCACAGGCTCTTGCGGCCGTACACGCCCAGAGGGATGACACGTCCGGAGGCGCTGGTGAGCTCCGAGAAGGTCGCCTCGTACGGGCCGGCGACGAGCGCCGTGATGTACGAGGAGATACGCGGGGTCGGCTCGAAGCCCCAGGTGGCGGTGACGTCGTCGTCATGCACGATGGGCTCGGGGGTGGGGGAGTTGGAGACGACCTTCCACGCGGCAGGGGCCGTCACCGTGAACTGGAACGTCGCCTTGAGGTCGGGCTGCTCGAAGACGGCGAAGACGCGACGCGAGTCGGGCACCTCGAACTGGGAGTAGAGATAGACCTCCCCGTCCACGGGGTCTACGAAGCGGTGGAGCCCTTCTCCGGTGTTCGTGTACTCGCAGTCGGCGTCCACGACGAGGACGTTCTCGACCTGCAGACCGGTGAGCGCGATGCGCGAATCGGCGAAGACCTCGTTCGGGTCGAGCTGCTCGCCGTTGAGCGAGATCTCGCGCACGTCGCGGGCGATCAGGTCGATGAAGGTGAAGCCCTCCGGCGTCGCGGTGAAGCGCACCACGCTGCGGGAGCCGAACACCTCGGCGCCCTTCGTCAGATCGAGGGCGACCTCATACGACTGCGTGTCGATGACGTCGCGGCGCTCCTGCGCTTCGATACGGGTGAGGTTCTCTCCAGGCACAGCTGTACTCCCAGGGGTGAGGGGATGTCACCGGGGCTGGGCGCAGTTGGCGCCGACGGCAACCATGACAGCCTACGCCAGTGCGACGGATGCCTCCTCGCATCGGCGACGGGAGCGCGACAGTAGGAGACGACGCGTGCGCGCACACCCGCACCTCTCCGAGGTGGGAAGATGGATGCGTGACTGCGATCGAGCCGAATGTCGTCCCCTTTGCCTCGCCTGCTACCGCCGGTGGTGCTCCCTACGTGAACACGCCTGCCACCTACGACGCGATCCTGCTCGCCGGGTTCGGCGGGCCGGAGGGCCAGGATGACGTGATCCCGTTCCTCAGGAACGTGACGCGCGGTCGGGGAATCCCCGACGAACGGCTCGAGGAGGTCGCGCACCACTATCGCCACTTCGGCGGGGTGAGCCCGATCAACGGCCAGAACCGCGTCCTCAAGGAGGCGCTGGAGAAGGCCCTCATCGAGCGCGGGATCACGCTCCCCGTCTACTGGGGCAACCGCAACTGGGCCCCGTACCTCGAAGAGGTCGTGACCGAGGCCTCGACCAACGGCCACAACACCCTCCTCGCCTTCGCCACCAGCGCCTACAGCTCGTTCTCCAGCTGCCGTCAGTATCGCGAGGACTTCGCCCGCGTCCTGGAGGAGACCGGTCTGGGCGAGACGGTGACGATCGACAAGATCCGTCCGTTCTACGATCACCCCGGCTTCGTCGAGGCTTTCGAGACCGGCGTGCGTGAGGCTGTCGAGGGCTTCCTCGCCGAGGGCATCGCGGCAGCCGACATCCAGATCCTGTTCTCGACGCACAGCATCCCGACCGCCGACGCCGAGCGCTCCGGAGCCCGCGACATCGAGTGGGGAGAAGGTGGCGCATACGCCGCGCAGCACCTCGCCGTCGCCGCGTGGGTCATGGACCGCGTTCGCCAGACCGTGCCCGCTGCGGCCGATGTGTCGTGGGAACTCGTGTACCAGTCCCGCTCGGGCCCCGCATCGCAGCCTTGGCTCGAGCCGGACGTGTGCGACGTGATCGGCGAGCTGCCCGATCGCGGCCGCAAGGCCGTCGCCGTCGTCCCGGTCGGGTTCATGAGCGACCACATGGAGGTGTTGTGGGACCTCGACACCGAGGCGGCTGAGGCCGCGGAGGAAGCGGGCCTCTCCTTCACGCGCACTCCGACTCCTGGGGTGTCGCCGGCATTCGTCTCCGGCATCGTCGACCTGATCGAGGAGCGCCTCCAGGGGCGCCCCAACGATGAGCGTGCGCACGTGACCTCTCTCCCCGGCGGCTTCGATGTCTGCCGCCCCGGGTGCTGCGAGAACATCCGCGCGGGCTTCAAGCCGGCCGCTGCCGGTGTCGCTCCGTGACCTCTCGCTGACCCGCGCACGCTTCTAGGATGGGACTCATGCGCATCCACATCGCCACCGACCACGCGGGACTCGACTTCTCCACCCAGCTGCAGGGACATCTGCGCGCCGCCGGACACGATGTCGTCGATCACGGGCCGATCGAGTACGACGCGGTCGACGACTACCCCGCGTTCTGCATCCGAGCGGCGCAGGCTGTCATCGCCGACCAGCGCGCCGGCGTGGACGCGCTGGGTGTCGTCTTCGGTGGCTCGGGCAACGGCGAGCAGATCGCCGCGAACAAGGTCGAGGGCGTACGTGCGGCACTCGTCTGGAATCTGTCGACGGCGGAACTCGCGCGAGAGCACAACGACGCCAATGTGATCTCCATCGGCGCCCGTCAGCACACGTACGACGAGGTGACGTCGTTCATCGACCGCTTCATCGAGACGCCGTTCTCCGGTGACGAGCGCCATGTGCGCCGCATCGGCCAGATCGCTGACTTCGAACGAGACGGCTCTCTGCTCCCGGACCCGCGGGCCTGAGATGCCCGAGGGTCATTCCGTCCACCGGATCGCTCGTCAGTTCGACCGCAACTTCGTCGGAAAGACCCTGAGCGCCTCCAGTCCGCAGGGACGATTCGCCGAGGGCGCCTCCGTTCTCGACGGTCGCGAGGCGGTCAGCGTGCAGGCCGTCGGCAAGCAGATGTTCCTCGAGACGGAGGGCGACCTCTGGCTCCGGGTGCATCTCGGTCTGTACGGGGCGTGGGACTTCGCGGGTGAGATCATCGTCGATCCGACCATCGCGTCGGCCAACGGACGGATGGGCCAGACGAATCAGCGAGGGACCGTCCTCGACCAGCCGATCCTCGACGAAGCCGGAGAGAACTCGCTCGCGTCGATCGGGGCTCCCCGGCGCACCCGAGTGCACGTGCGCATGTCGGAGCAGACGAAGGGGCTCGCCGATGACGGGATGCAGTGGCCTCCGCCCGTCGTCGGGCAGGTCCGTCTGCGGCTGATGACCGACATCACCGCAGCCGACCTTCGAGGCCCCACCGCCTGCGTGCTCCAGACACCTGAAGAGATGCTCGCCACGGTGGCCAAGCTGGGACCGGATCCCCTGGTCGGTGACCCGGTCGAGAACGAGGAGCGATTCGTTCGCGCCGTCAAGAAGAAGTCGACGGTCATCGCGCTGCTGCTGATGGACCAGTCGGTCGTGAGCGGGATCGGCAACGTGTATCGGGCAGAGATGCTCTTCCGCCAGCGGTTGAACCCGCACACTCCAGGTCGGGACGTGCCGGAAGAGGTCGTGCGCGCGCTCTGGGCGGATTGGGTGCGCCTTCTGGCGATCGGGGTCGAGACCGGCCAGATGATGACGATGGACGGCCTCACGGGCGACGACTACCGGGCAGCGATGGCCAATCGGGACGACCGGCACTGGGTGTATCACCGTGCGGGACTGCCCTGTCGGATCTGCGGAACGGAGATCGCCCTCGAGGAGATCGGCGCGCGCAAGCTCTACTGGTGCCCTCGTTGTCAGGCGTGAGCCCGCTCGGGCTCCCTGCACCGCTCTAGGCTGATCCCATGCGACAGAACCCCAGCTTCACGCTGGCCGATGAGACCGAGATCCGCCGTGTCATCGAGGCGAATCCCTGGGCGACGATCATGAGCGCAGGCGATGACGGACTCGTCGCCTCCCACTACGCCGTGCTGCTCGACGACGCGCGCGACGACCTCACCGTCGTGGGACACGTCGGGCGCCCGGACGACCTCATCCACGGGATGGGCCATCGAGAGATGCTCGTGGTGTTCCAGGGCCCGCACGGCTACGTGTCGCCCGGCTGGTACGGCGATGTCCCTGCGGTGCCGACCTGGAACTACACCGCAGTGCACCTGGCCGGCGTGCCCGAGATCCTGACCGATGAGGAGAACCTCGTCGTGCTTGACCAGCTCGTGGCACGCTTCGAAGCCCGGATGCCCGAGCCGCGACGGATGTGGGAGCGCCCGAACGACCCGGCCTACATCGAGCGCCTCGCATCGGGAACCGTGGGCTTCCGGTTGCGGCCGACCCGCGTCGTCGCCAAGAGGAAGCTCAGCCAGAACAAGCCGCCGGAGACGATCGAGACGGTCATCGCCGCGCTCTCGACCGACGGTCCGTATTCGAACCCGGCTCTCGCCGCGGAGATGCGACGCGCGCTGGATGCGCGCCGAGGAGGACGACAGCAGTGACCGAACGTGGAGTGGCGATCGACGCGATCACCGGCGTGCGCATCGCCGGCCCTGGGCGCGAGTTCCTCATGGATGAAGAGCCCGTGGACATCTTCATCGGCGACGGGCGCATCGTCGACATCGCCCCGACGGGTGCTCTGCCGACACGCGGCGCGGTCATCGACGCCGACGGCGCGTGGGCCGTTCCCGGGCTCTGGGACAACCACGTCCACACGGTCCAGTGGGCCCTGACATCGGAGCGGGCACCGCTCGGCGGGGCGGAATCCGCCGCCGGTGCCGCTGCGGCGATGAGGGGCGTCGCTCCGCTTCCGGATGGACGCCGCGTCGGGACCGGCTTCCGGGATGCGCTCTGGGCGGATCGCCCCTCGCTCGAGCTCCTGGACGCCGCGACCGGTGATGTCCCGACATATCTCATCAACGCCGACGTCCACAGCGTCTGGTTGAACAGCGCGGCCCTCGCGCGCGAGGGTTTCCGCAGCGAGGACGGCGTGCTGCGCGAGACCGACGCCTTCGAGATCTCCCGGCGCCTCAACGCCGTCGACGCCGCCCACGGCGATCGCGCGATGATGCGTGCAGGGGAGCAGGCGGCCGCACGGGGTGTCACCGGGCTCGTCGACTTCGACATGGCATGGAGCGCGGAAGCCTGGCCGCGACGAGTCCAGGCCGGTTTCGCCTCGCATCGCGTCGAGTTCGCGATGTACCCCTTCGACCTCGAACGGGCGGTCAGTGCCGGGTTGCGCACCGGAGAACTGCGCGAAGAGGGCGATGTCCCGGCACCAGCACGAGGGCTCGTGCATGTCGGACCTCTCAAGGTCATCACCGACGGTTCTCTGGGCACACGGACGGCAGCCTGCTCGCACTCGTATCCGGGCGATCCCGACAACTTCGGGATGCTCACCGTGCCGTCGGACGAGCTCGTCGCCCTCCTCACCCGCGCTACCGGTGCGGGGCTGGGTGTGGCCGTGCACGCGATCGGCGACCGGGCGATCACGTCTGCTCTCGACGCGTTCACGACGACGGGCGCCGTCGGCTCGATCGAGCACGTGCAGCTTGTGCGGCACACCGATCTCGCCCGTTTCGCCCGTCTGGGCGTGATCGCCAGCGTCCAGCCGCAGCATGCCGTGGACGACCGCGACCTGGTTGATCGTCACTGGGCCGCGCAGACCGCCATCGGCTACCCGCTCGCCTCGTTGCGTGACGCCGGTGCGCAGCTGCGCTTCGGGTCGGATGCACCGGTCGCCGAGCTCGACCCCTGGCACGCCATCTCAGCCGCGGTGTCGCGTACCGACGACGATCGGGCCGCCTGGCATCCGGAGGAGCGCATCACCGTCGACCAGGCGCTCGAGGCGAGCGTTCGTTCGTCGCTGCGTCCCGGCGAACCCGCCGACATCGTGCTGTGCGCTGCGGATCCTCGAACGGCGACGGGGGAGGGGCTGCGGTCCATGCCCATCGTCTCCACCCTTCTCGCGGGGTACGTCACCCACGTCCTCTGATCGTTCCTGGAACGAAGAAGGGGCGGTGCTCGGAGAACCGAGCACCGCCCCTTCTCAGGTCAGGCGATGTCTGAGATCACGCAGCGATGTGCGAGACGAGGAACCAACGGTCCTTCTCGAGACCGCGCTGGATCTCGATCGCGACGTCCTGGCTGGTGAGGTCGACCTCGTCGAGGCCTTCAACAGCCGCCTTGACGTCGACCAGGATGGCGTCGATGTCCGAGATGACGGCGCGGATCAGCTCGTCGGACTGGGCGAAGCCGGCCGCGACCGAGGTGGATCCCGCCTTGTCGGCGACAGCGCTCACTCGTGCGTCGATCGGGAGTCCCAGCGCGACGATCCGCTCAGCGGCCGTGTCGGCGAAGTCGCCGGCGTGGGCGACGATGGTGTCGAGCAGCTCGTGGACGCCGATGAAGTTCGCGCCACGCACGTGCCAGTGGGCCTGCTTGCCGTTGACGGTCAGCGCCTGCAGGCCGAGGACGACAGGGGAGAGGAACTGGGCCGCCCCTGCAGCCACGGTCGGGTCGATGGCGGTAGTGGAAACGGTCTGTGCCTTGCTCATCTTGTGCTCCTCCGGAACGGTTTCTCGTATCTGATGAAGACAACGCTACTCAGCCTCAGACATTCCGCAAGCAAGCTGAGGCTCGGCTCACTTCCGCGTGATTCCGCGGAAGTGAGGGTAGTCTCCCCTCATGAGCATCGCGTCCGGAGCCTCTGTCCTCTCCCTGCCGAACACCACACCGTCGATCGACGCGACGGCGTTCGTCGCCGACGGCGCGCGCATCGTCGGTGACGTCTCCCTCGCCGCCGGATGCAGCGTCTGGTACAACGCCGTCCTCCGAGGAGATTCCGCGGGGATCGTCATCGGACCGGGCTCCAACGTGCAGGACAACGTCTCGGTCCACGTGGACGCGGGTCACCCCGTCGTGATCGGCTCGAAGGTGTCGGTCGGCCACAACGCGGTCGTTCACGGCTGCACGATCGGCGACGGCACACTGGTCGGGATGGGATCGGTCATCCTCAGCGGCGCGGTGATCGGTGACGGCTGCCTTGTCGCGGGGGGAGCGGTCGTGCTCGGAGGGGCGGAGATCCCTCCCGGTTCTCTGGTCGCGGGCGTCCCCGCGAAGGTGCGACGGGCCCTCACCGAGGAGGAACGCGCGGGGCTCATCGCCAACGCCGACATCTACCTCGGGCACTCGCAGACGCATTCCGCGGCGACGCAGGTGTGAGCGCCCGGCCGCTAGGCTGAAAGGGTACGGGGCGGTGGCCAAGCTGGTTAAGGCAGTGGGCTCATAACCCAACGATCGCGGGTTCAAGTCCCGCCCGCCCTACTCGAACTCTCGCCGAGCGCCACACCACCGCCCGCACTCCCGTGCCGGCATCATGGCTGAAGCCCCGCCCTGAGGAAGACGATGGCAGAACACATCACGGCTCACCCACCGGGCCTCTTCGGCCACATCGGCGGTGTCGAGGTCGCGCTCCTGACCATCACGCGGGCCGGAACGTTCGGCGCCCCTGTCGACTATGTCACCGCGCGCCGAGCGGATGTGCCCGCAGGGACCCCTGAAGTGTCGGTCGATCATGCGGGCCCTGCCGAACTGATCCGGGTGCCGATCTCTGTGGTGGATCAGCTCGCCCGCTGGTGGTGGACAGTGCGGCTCAACGGCGGCGAGTACCAGGCGAGTCAGATGCGCGATGGAAAGGTGCTCATCGGCACCACCGACAGTCGTTTCGTCTGGCGCGACGGATGGGACGGGAACGTCCGTGACGGCTGGCAGCGCTGGGTCGATGCGGAAGGACTCGACGCGACGGCGACGCGTCACCCGCTTCGAGTGGACGATCGAGGTCGAAGACGGAGCCTCTTATCTGATGAACACCGTGTGGGGGTTCACGGTCACCGATGTGATGATGATCGATCTCGAGGACGTGATGATGGATCTGAGTCTCGACGTGAACTCTGCGATCGGGTCTTCCTCGTCGCTGTGCGCTGAGCCGGTCTGCGGTCGGAACAGGTGCGGTCAGGGCCCTGCCACGCGGGGTGGGCGCTGCGACGCGGCCACGGCGAGAGCCTTCGCATCGAAGTAGTCTGACCCGCCGACACGGAAAGGCTGTTCGTCCAACCACACCGCGTCGCCATCGACCCGGAGTAGGCCGACGTACATGACCCGGTCAGCGTCAGACGACCAGATGGAGAGGAGCAGGTCGTCGCCGAGGCTGTCCTGCGCCGCAGCGAAACCCTTCGTGATCTCGGCAGCGTCGGTGCGCCCGTTCCGGATCGCCTCGAGAAGCGGGCGTATCGGGAACGAGCCGTCGACGCCGAAGATCACCGGATTCGTCAGCACACCACCACCCTTGACCCGCCATCGGCGAGAGCCGACGAAGATCATCACGATGCTGAAGACCACCAGCACCGGCGGGAGCGCGAACGCGCCGGCGATCGCCAGGCCGCCCTTCACCCGGCCGCCGAGGAGTTCAACGGTCGCCTCCGCATTGAGGTAGACCGTCAGAGACAAGACGACCATGACCACGGCGACGACTGTCCAGACCGCCCTCTTGCGCGGTGACGACTCCGACGCGAACAGATCAGGGCGCGTGGCGAACCAGGAATACAGATTGCGGTGCGAGGACCTCAACGGGGCGAAACTCATCTGACCATCCCTTCTCCACCGTTCTCTCGTGTCCGACAGTTGGCAGGGAGCACGATCGTCTTCAGAGCATCTGCAGGACGGCACGTCGACCGGTCGGTTCGGGTGTGCCGGAATCCATCGGAACGCGGGGTTCGTCGGCTGTCAAGCCCCTCCCGCGCGGCTGGACACCGCGCCATTGTTCGAAGGTGCGGCACCGCGCCGCAGAACGGGAGGCACCATGAGCATCGGCAGCGGAATCGCGCTCTTCGTGATCGGGGCGATCCTCGTCTTCGCGATCAACGTCGACGTCGCCTGGGTCGACCTCGACATGGTCGGTTACATCCTGATGGGCGCAGGAGTGGTGATATTCCTGCTCGGCATCATCCTGCTCGCGCGTCGTCGTCGGACGGAGACCGTCTCGCGCACCGTCGTCGACCCCGCGACCGGAGCACCGACGACCCATCGCTCCGTGAGCTCCACCGGCGACGACGCGGTGTGACCCGGTCGGCTGGCGGCGTCGACCTCGGAGGGTGACGGGCGCCGTCAGTCGGCGTGCACGCCCTCGAAGTGTTCCTCGACGAGCGTGATGCCACCGCTGGAACTCGCGGAGTGCGCGAGTTCCTCGATCCATCTCCGGCTGAGGTCCGGTGTCTCCGCGTCCTGGAACACGAACCGCAGCGGGATCGAGGGGTGTAGCCACAACGTCGAGCGACCGGGCGCATCGCCTTCAGGGTGTCGCCACGAGAGCGTGAAGCTCTCATTGCGGCGGAGCTTCGTGGCGATGACGACCTTCAGGTGTGCAAGCGCGCGATCGTCGATCTGGATCGGAGTCTTCGCGTCTCCGTAATAGAGGCTTCCCATCAGCGGGGGGACGATTCGACGATGTGCGGGGCGCAGACCATGGTTCTCCTCGACGGCGTGCTCGGAGGACCGAGAAGGCGGTCCGGGATATTCGAACTCTAGCCAACAATGTCCCGCGAAGACGGGCGCAGGCTCCGACGCGCCGTCCGATGCGAACAGAGTCTTCGTTCCCTGTCACGCAGAAGGCAGCGAAGGCGCAGCCCCATAGGTCTCGCGGTAGGCCGCGGTGAACCGGGAAGAGTTGCTGAAGCCCCATCGCCGAGCGATCTCGCCGACGGAGCGGCCGTCTCCGTCGCGGAGATCCCGATGGGCGCCGTCGAGGCGCGCCCGTCGCAGGGCATCGGCAGGCGTGATGTCGAGAGCGCGCCGGAATGCGTACTGCAGGCCCCGTGTGGAGATGTAGGACGCGGCCGCGACATCGTCGATCGTGATGGCGAGATGAGCGTTCGCATCGATGTAGGCGAGCGCTCGACGCACGGACGCAGGCGCGCCGGCGCGCTGTGCCGGACGTTGCAGCGAGTCCGTGAACGTCGTCGGGAACGCCGAGAGGGTCACCGTCAAGGCATGACGTTCGAGCTCGGCGATCAGCAGCGGTTCCGTGTCTCCCGCCGCCACGGACTGGTCGAGGTACGCGAACATGCGCTCCCAGCGCTGGGCATCGGCTGCGGAGTGCGGCACGAGCCCGGTGGTGCGCAGCTCTCGGCGATCGTCGCCGGTGATCAGCCGCGCGCGATTCTCTGCCGCCTGATGATCGAACACGACGGCGCGAACGCGAGCGGAGCGGTCCCATCTCGCCTCGACCTCGGTGCCGTCCGACATCCATACGGATTGTGCATCCAGGGAGTCCCGCCCGGACCAGACGCGCGCGTCCGGGGCCTCCACACGGCACACGAGGAGCTGTTCCAGCGGCTCGGCTCGCGAATGCACCTGCGCGGCGAGGCGATAGTCGATCAGGGACGCGGTCTCGAGCTCCTCGGATCGCCAGTCGAACCGGAACCTCCGCGGGTCCGCCTTCTGCAGCGACGATGAGGGGACGAATTGCTGCCACGTGGACTCCACCCGCTCCAGATCGGCGGATGTGAACTGCATGGGTCACTCCTTGTGCTTCGCGCCCCGATCCCACTCGAAGGCGCACCACCTGGAGCGTATCCCACCGCACCTGAACCCCAGCCGTAGGGCACTGATGCGCTCGAGGATCCGATCAATCCGCGAGAGGGGAAGCGGAGAGAGGGGAAGGAGACCGCACGGGCCAGCCGCCGTCGAGCGCGTCATCGGGGTCGAGTCGGCCGATGCTCACGAAGTACTCGGTGAGGCTCGCCGCCTGCGATCGGGCCCACCCGATCTGATGCGTGTGGAGTTGCGCGGGAGATTCGGGGAGGCTGAACTGACGCGCCAGCGCCTGCGCGACACGTCCGGCGGCGATGGCGTCGGCAGACGCCTCATGGGCGCTCTCCAGAGGCACGGCATAGTGCGCCGCCACCACTTCGAGCGTGCGCCGCCCACGACGGTAGCGGTCGAAGGCCTTGTCGATCACGAGCGGATCGATCACGGGGGCCGGGTCTGTGAGGGGCTCGACTCCGTGACGGATCGCTTCACAGGCGAGCAGCGAGAAGTCGTACGACGCGTTGTAGGCGACGACCGGCACCCCCTGATCGAACAACGACCGTAACGCGGCGGTGACTTCGGCGACGACCTCGCGCGCCGGCCTTCCCTGGGATCGTGCGTGCATGGTGGTGATGCCGTGCACAGCAGTCGCTCCCTCGGGAATCGGGACTCCCGGGTCTGCGAGCCATGAGCGAGCCGCGATCTGGCGTCCCCCCGCATCGAGCACGCCGACGTAGGCGGTGACCACGCGATCCGACTCGACGTCGACGCCCGTCGTCTCCAGATCGAACACACCGACGCGGGTGAGCCACGCGGGGAGCGGAGATCCGGATGGCATGCCCTCACGCTACGGCTGGCCGCGGACATTCAGGAGAAGGCGCACGGCGGCTCGTAGACTCGGGCCATGACCGTGCCATCTCCCTACGCGGACCGTCTTCGTCGCCTTCCCGTGCAGCGCCACGAGATCGAGGTGCGCGGTGCCATCACGGCATATTGGGTGTACGGCCCTGAAGACGCCGAGACCACGGTCATCGCGGTGCACGGCTTCCGCGGCGAGCACCACGGCCTCGAACCGGTTCTCGCCTACCTCCCCGAAGTTCGTGTGATCGCCCCCGACCTTCCCGGTTTCGGCGAGTCGGCGCCTCTTCCCGGGCGCCGACACGATCTCGACGAGTACGTCGGATGGCTCACCGACTTCGCCGCGGACGTTGCGCCGGGCGCCGTGATCCTCGGTCACTCGTTCGGCTCGATCGTCACGGCGGCGGCCGTCGCGCGCGGACTGCAGACCCCTCGTCTGATCCTGCTGAACCCCATCGGGGCGCCGGCGTTGGAAGGACCGAAGGGACTCATGACCCGTCTCGCGGTGCTGTACTACGCGCTCGGCGCCCGGCTCCCCGAGGCCTTTGGAACCGCGCTGCTGCGCAACCGGGTCATCGTCCGCGTCATGAGCGTCACGATGGCCAAGACGAAGGACCCCGAACTCCGTCGGTTCATCCACGACCAGCACGACACCTACTTCTCTCGGTTCTCCGACCGCGACGTGCTCCGCGATGCCTTCGTCGCGAGCGTCTCCCATGACGTCCGCGAGTTCGCACCCGAGATCGAGGTCCCGACGTTGCTGGTCGCAGCCGAGCGCGATGACATCACGCCGATCGAGGCGGAGCGGAAGCTGGCGAAGATCTTCCCCGACGCCTCACTGGTCGAGATCGCGCACGTCGGGCATCTGATCCACTACGAGACCCCCGCCGAAGCGGCGGGCGCCATCCGACGCTTCCTCAGGATTCCCGTCGCGCGAGGCCGATGAGTCCGGCGACCCGGAACGGGATCACCTCGCCCATCGCGAGTGAGGTCTCGGTGCGTTCCACGCCTTCGATCGAGAGGATCCGCGCGTCGGTGTCGAAGAGGTGGCGCGCATCCCGGCACGCCACACGTGCGAGCAGATCGATCGATCCGCTGAGCCCATGCGCCTGCACGACCTCCGGAATCCGGGCGAGTTCGTTGATGATGCGGGGGAGCTCGGTCTGTCGGACGCCGATGCTGACGAATGCCTGCAACGGGAATCCGAGCACATCGGTCGAGAACGACCTCTCGTACGACAGGAAGATCCCGCTCTGCTCCAAGCGCGCCATTCGCGCCTGAATCGTGTTGCGCGAGAGCCCCAGGTTCTCCGCGAGCGCGACGATGGTGGTCCGGGGGTCGTCGGCGAGGGCGGCGAGAAGCTCGAGATCGATGCGGTCCAGTCCTGGCATAGTGCCAAACCCTAGCAGCACCGGATGCGTCCAAATTGAGCAACATGCTCAAGCCGTTTCGGAATGCTTGAGCGAGGTGTTGACCAGACGTACTCTCAGACCATGCCCGTGATGACGCTGGCATCAGTGCGCGGAGCCTTATGAGGGCCGCCGAGGACGAGGAGGACGACGATGTCACCGCAGATCACCCCCATCGCAGACACCGCCCAGGATCTGGAGCTCTCGGAGCGCATCCTCAACCCGGATGGAAGTCGCATCGCGAACCCTCGGCTGGACCCCTTCGTCGCGGATGTCGATGCGGAGCAGTTGCGCTCCCTGCTGCGTGACATGGTCATCCTCCGGCGGATCGACGCAGAA
The DNA here is from genome assembly GCF_000340625.1 of Microbacterium sp. UCD-TDU. Taxonomy (NCBI): domain Bacteria; kingdom Bacillati; phylum Actinomycetota; class Actinomycetes; order Micrococcales; family Microbacteriaceae; genus Microbacterium; species Microbacterium sp. UCD-TDU. Next base: position 557,480 of record NZ_KB454447.1, on the reverse strand, counting down.
GGCGTCGCCCTCCAGCGTCAGGGACAGCTCGGTCTCTGGGCTCCCTGCCGGGGCCAGGAGGCGACGCAGATCGGCACGGCGAGGGCCATTGCTGCGCAGGACTTCGTGTTCCCCAGCTACCGCGAGACCGGGGTCATCTACGCGCGAGGCGCCCAGCCCGGCGACTATGTGCGCATGTGGCGCGGAGAGGAAGGCGCCGCATACGACCCCGCCGCCCTCGGGGTCGCGCCGTTGCAGATCATCATCGGCGCGCAGACCCTGCACGCCGTCGGCTACGCCCTGGGCATCCAGCACGACGGCGCCGACGAGGTCGCCGTGACGTACTTCGGAGACGGAGCGACGAGTCAGGGCGACGTCAACGAGGCGATGATCTTCGCCGCGTCGTACCAGGCGCCCGTCGTCTTCGTCTGCCAGAACAACCACTGGGCGATCTCCGAGCCTGTCGCCGTGCAGTCGCAGTATCCGATCGCCGGACGTGCACCCGGCTTCGGCATCCCCAGCGTCCGCGTCGACGGTAACGACATCCTCGCCTGCATGGCGGCGATGCGCTGGGCGCTCGAGCACGCACGGTCCGGCAAGGGCCCCGCCTACATCGAGGCGGTCACGTATCGCATGGGTCCGCACACGACGGCGGACGATCCGACGCGGTACCGCGACGAGGCCGAACTCGAGTCCTGGCGCCGGCGCGACCCGATCGCTCGGCTGGAGGCGCATCTGCGCGCCGCCGGAGCGCTGACGGACGAGCACCAGGCGGAGACCCAGGCGGCAGCCGACGTCGTGGCGAAGGAGATGCGCGCCGCATGCCTCGGCATGGTGACGCGCCCGCCTCTCGCGGTCTTCGACGGTGTCTATGCCGAGCCGCACACCGGACTCGAGCGTCAGCGCGACGAGTACGCCGCGTATCTCGCATCGTTCGAGAGCGAGGCGTCGGCATGACCGAACTCACTCTCGGAAAAGCACTCGGCGCGGGCCTGCGTCAAGCGATGCGCGATGACGACAAGGTCGTGCTCCTCGGTGAGGACATCGGCAAGCTCGGCGGTGTGTTCCGCATCACCGACGGGCTCCTCGACGAGTTCGGCGCTGCGCGGGTGATCGACACTCCGCTGGCGGAGTCCGGCATCGTGGGAACTGCTGTCGGTCTGGCCTTCCGTGGCTATCGCCCCGTGGTGGAGATCCAGTTCGACGGCTTCGTGTATCCCGCGTTCGACCAGATCGTCGCCCAGGTCGCGAAGCTGCACTACCGCACGCAGGGGCGGGTGAAGATGCCCATCACCATCCGGATCCCGTGGGCGGGAGGCATCGGCGCAGCCGAGCACCACTCCGAATCGCCGGAGGCCTACTTCGTGCACACGGCAGGACTGCGCGTGATCGCGGTATCGAACCCGGAGGACGCGTACCGCAGTCTCCGCCAGGCGATCGCCTCGGACGACCCGGTGATCTTCTTCGAGCCGAAGCGTCTGTACCACCACAAGGGCGAGGTCGACCTCGAGGCGCCGCTGGCCGATGCACCGCCGATGGGACTCGCTCGCGTCGTGCGCACCGGAACGGATGCGACACTGATCACCTACGGGGCGATGGTCTCCACCGCACTGCAGGCGGCCGAGGCCGCCGACGACGAGGGGATCTCGCTCGAGGTGATCGACCTGCGTTCGCTCTCACCCGTCGATTACGACTCGGTCGCCGCCTCCGTGCGCAAGACCGGTCGGGTGGTCGTGGCGCACGAGGCCTCCCGCGAGGCTGGAGTCGCCGCCGAGGTGATCGCGAGCATCACCGAGCGCTGCTTCGAGTACCTCGAGTCCGCGCCGCTGCGCGTCACCGGCCATGACATCCCGTACCCGCCGGCGAAGCTCGAGAAGTACCATCTGCCCGATCTCGACCGGCTGCTGGACGCCGTGGATCGCGTACTGGACCGACCCAACAGTCTGACGGGAGCAGAGGCATGATCGCGGAGTTCCGTCTTCCGGATCTCGGAGAAGGCCTGACCGAGGCCGAGGTGGTGACATGGCTCGTCGCGCCCGGTGACACCGTGACCCTCAACCAGACGCTGGCCGAGGTCGAGACGGCCAAGGCGGTCGTCGAGCTGCCGTCTCCCTACGAAGGCACGGTGTCGACGCTGCACGCCGAGGCCGGCCAGACCATCGCCGTCGGTGCCCCTCTGATCGCTTTCGACGTCGTGGGAGAGGAGCCGACCGCGCCGACAGGTGCTTCCGACTCCGCCGAGAAGGCCCAGCCGAACCTCGTCGGCTACGGTGCCGCGCCCACGAGTGCAGGTCGGCCCGCACGACGTGCCCGCAGGATCGGCGGCACGCCGGCCCCGGTGGACACGGCCGTCCTCGAGGCGGCGCCGCACGATGCCACCCCGTCGGCGGCCGTCGACGCGGTGATCGAGCGCCCGCGCTCCACTCCGCCGGTGCGTGCACACGCCAAGCGCCTCGGCATCGACCTGGTGCTGGTCGCGGCAGCGGTGGGGGACCGGGTCATCACCCGGAGCGACGTGGATGCGTATGCGGAGCGAGTGGGCCACACGGGTGCGACGGCCGACGAGACGTCGGGTATCCCCCTGGCATCGCCCTCGAGTCCGGCGGCGCTCGGAGACGGGGAGCGTGAGATACGCATCCCCATCCGCGGCGTGCGCAAGCACACGGCGGCCGCGATGGTGCAGAGTGCGTTCACCGCCCCACATGTCACCGTCTTCCACACGGTCGATGTGACCGCCACGATGGACCTGCTCTCGAGCCTTCGCGACGATCGCGCGCTCAGCGCACACCGGATCGGCCCGCTCGCGGTGGTCGCGAAGGCCGTGTGCCTCGCGCTGGGCCGGACCCCGGGACTCAACTCCCGGTGGGACGAGGCTGCGGGCGAGATCGTTCAGCACAACTACGTGGATCTGGGGATCGCCGCGGCGACGGATCGCGGACTGATCGTCCCGATGATCCGGGATGCGGAGCGGCTGACGCTGCTCGGCATGGCGGACGCGGTGCGGTCGCTCGCCGAGGTCGCGCGTTCGGGGAAGACCTCGCCGGCCGAACTCGCCGGCGGCACGTTCTCGATCTCCAACATCGGCGTCTTCGGCGTCGATGCCGGAACGCCCATCCTCCCGCCGGGCCAGTCGGGGATCCTCGCCGTCGGCGCGGTGCGTCGCCAGCCGTGGGAGCACCATGGCGAGATCGCGCTGCGGCAGATGATGACGCTCAGCCTCTCCTTCGACCACCGCCTCGTCGACGGAGCCGAAGGAGCCCGATTCCTCAAGGACGTCGCCGACATCCTCGAAGAGCCCGGACGGGCGATGCTCCTCAGATAGTCGCGCGCAACGCCGCATCCGCCATCGCGATCAGCACGGTCGCGGTGGCGGAGTGCCGCCTGGCGGCAGCGCGCGTGCTGTGCGGCGTCGAGTTGATGAGCCCGAAACAGGCCTGCACCCGCAGACGCAGCTCGTCCTGATCGGCGCCGCCTTCAGGCGCCTGCAAAGGCGACAGCGCGGCCATCCACAACTCGATGTATGCCCGCTGGAGGCGTCGAACCTCGGCGCGGTCGGCCTCGGACAGGAACGCGACATCCCTGTCCTGCACCTGGATGACCTCGGCGTTGCCCAGGGCGAAATCGACGTGGAAGCCGATCAGCGCGCGCATCCGCTGATCGGCAGTCGGCGACTCCGCGGCGACGCGACGACCGCCCGAGATCAGGTCCTGACTGACCTTGACGAGCACGGCACCCAGCAGAGCCTGTTTTCCGGCGAAGTGGCGGTACACGGCCGGCCCGGAGACACCGACCGCGGCGCCGATGTCTTCAAGGCTCACCCCGCTGTATCCGCGCGCGGCGAACAGGCGCGCGGCGGCGTGCAGGATCGCATCGGACCGTTCGGCCTTGGCGCGGTCTCGGGCTGTGACCGGGCTTGTCATCTCAGTTAATCCTCGCTAACCTGAATCAACGGGTTAGTGAACACTAACCGAAAGTGCATGCACCGCGCCAGGGTCCGCCCTCGCGGACGTGGGTCGAGGAGGACATCACGATGCCCGCAACCCAGGAATCACTGGCGCACGAGCTGCGAGCGCGCCTCGCGACCGCGGCGCGCGGCGGACCGGACGCTTCCCGCGAACGGCACATCGCCCGCGGAAAGATGCTCCCTCGCGACCGCGTCGCCCGTGTGCTCGATGAGGGCAGTCCGTTCCTCGAGGTCGCCCCGCTCGCCGCCGAGGGACTGTATGGGGGAGAGGCGCCGGGAGCCGGCGTGATCGCCGGTATCGGTCTCGTCCACGGTCGACACGTGATGGTGGTCTGCAACGACGCCACGGTGAAGGGTGGCACGTACTACCCGCTCACGGTCAAGAAGCACCTGCGCGCACAGGAGATCGCCCTCGAGAACCGACTGCCCTGCCTCTATCTGGTCGACTCGGGAGGAGCTTTCCTGCCGAAGCAGGACGAGGTCTTCCCCGACCGCGAGCACTTCGGCCGGATCTTCTTCAACCAGGCGCGCATGTCGGCCGAAGGAATCCCTCAGCTGGCCGCGGTGCTCGGTTCCTGCACCGCCGGTGGCGCCTATGTTCCCGCCATGAGCGACGAGACCGTCATCGTCCGCGGTCAGGGGACCATCTTCCTCGGCGGCCCCCCTCTCGTGAAGGCCGCGATCGGAGAGATCGTGACCGCCGAAGAGCTGGGCGGGGGCGAGCTGCACGCACGGCGCAGCGGTGTCGTCGACCATCTCGCCGAAGACGATGAGCATGCGCTCGAGATCCTCCGCGACATCGTCGCGACGCTTCCTCCTCCCGCGGCGCCCGCCTGGGAGGTGCTGAACAGCCGCCCTCCGTCCGAGACGACGAGCCTGTACGACGCCGTCCCCGTCGACGTGAACGCCGCATACGACGTGCACGAGGTCGTCGCCCGTCTGGTCGACGGCGACACCTTCCTCGAGTTCAAGCCCGAGTACGGCACGACCCTGGTCACCGGATTCGCCCGTCTGCACGGGCACCCCGTCGGCATCGTCGCGAACAACGGTGTGCTGTTCAGTGAATCGGCGCTCAAGGGAGCGCATTTCATCGAACTCTGCGACCAGCGGGGCATTCCGCTGCTGTTCCTGCAGAACATCACGGGGTTCATGGTCGGCTCCGATGCCGAGGCCGGCGGCATCGCGAAGGACGGCGCGAAGATGGTCGCCGCCGTGGCCAGCACCAGGGTGCCGAAGCTCACCGTGATCATCGGCGGATCGTTCGGGGCGGGAAACTACTCGATGTGCGGTCGGGCCTATTCGCCCCGGTTCCTGTGGACCTGGCCCGCGAGCCGCATCTCCGTGATGGGTGGGACGCAGGCCGCGTCCGTGCTCGCGACCGTGAAGGAGGATCAGCTCTCCGCCCGGGGCGACTCCTGGACGAGCGAGGACCGTGCGCAGTTCGAGGCTCCGATCCGTGAGCAGTACGAACACCAGGGCGAGCCCTATTACGCCACGGCGCGACTCTGGGACGACGGCATCGTCGACCCCGAACAGACCCGCGACCTCCTGGGCCTGGCTCTCGATGTCGTCTCCCGCAGCCCGCTGCCCGAACCGCGCTTCGGCGTCTTCCGGATGTGAGTGCCATGTCCCTGTCTTCGAACACCGTCACCTTCCACACGGTTCTCGTCGCCAATCGCGGGGAGATCGCCCGCCGCGTGATCCGCACCCTCCGCGCGCTCGGCATCCGCAGCGTCGCCGTCTACAGCGATGCCGACGCCTCGGCGCCCCACGTGCGTGAAGCGGACGAGGCCCTGCGGATCGGCCCCGCGCCGGCGGCCGAGTCGTATCTCGACATCGATGCCGTGATCGCCGCTGCGCGCAGCACCGGCGCGCAGGCCATCCATCCCGGATACGGGTTCCTGTCCGAGAGCGTCGGGCTGGCCGAGGCCTGCGCAGAGAGCGGCATCGTCTTCATCGGCCCCTCCATCGAAGCCCTGCAGATCATGGGCGACAAGGCCCGCGCACGCGAGCACGTGCAGCGCTACGGCGTTCCGGTCGTCCCCGGCTTCGATGCGAAAGGCCTGTCCGACCTCGAGATCGCCGAGGAGGCGGACGGCGTGGGCTACCCGCTGCTCGTCAAGCCCAGCGCCGGCGGGGGCGGTAAGGGCATGGAGGTCGTTGCGGACGCCGCGGGCTTGCGGGGGGCTCTCGCCTCCGCGCGCCGAGTGGCATCGGCAGCGTTCGGCGACGACGCGCTCATCCTCGAACGCCTCATCCGACGCCCGAGACACATCGAGGTGCAGGTCTTCGGAGACGCGCAGGGCACGGTCATCGCACTCGGCGAGCGCGAGTGCACCCTGCAGAGACGGCATCAGAAGGTCATCGAGGAGGCGCCGTCGGCGGGCATCCCCGCCCCCACCCGTGAGCGACTGCTCTCGGCAGCCGTCCTCGCCGCCGAGAGCGTCGAGTACGTCGGCGCGGGCACCGTCGAGTTCCTCATCGATGCCGATGCGCCCGACGAGGTGTTCTTCATTGAGATGAACACCCGCCTCCAGGTGGAGCACCCCGTGACCGAAGAGGTCACCGGTCTCGATCTGGTCGCTCTCCAGCTCCGCGCGGCCGCGGGGCTGGAGCTGGAGGTCACTCCGCGTCTGCGCGGCCACGCGGTCGAGGCACGTGTGTACGCGGAGTCGCCGGAACGCGGGTTCCTTCCCTCCACCGGGACGGTACTGCTGTTCGATCCGCCGTCGGGCGTTCGCGTGGATGCGGCGATCGAGACCGGGAGCGAGGTGACCGGGTTCTACGACCCGATGATCGCGAAGGTGATCGCTTTCGCCGACGACCGCGCCACTGCGCTCGCGCGACTGGACGAGGCGCTCGCCCGCACGGTCGTCCTGGGCGTCGAGACCAACATCGCCTTCCTCCGCACGCTCTGCCAGGACCCGCGCGTCATCGAGGGCGACCTCGACACCGGGCTCATCGAGACCCTCCTTCCCCTCGGCACGCTGAGGCCGTCGCCGGCACAGCTCGCGGCGGCGAAGGACGCGGTCGCGGGAACCGTCGCGCCGATGCGGACCACCGCCCTGTGGCGCGATCTTCCGGGCTGGCGCCTGGGAGCCGCGGATGCGGCGCCGCCTCCGTTCGTCGCGCGCACGGATGACGACGAAGAGGTCGCGCTCGACGAAGGGTCGGCTTCGAGATCGCGAGGCGTTGTCCACGCCGCAGTCGACGCTGACGGCGCCGTGTGGGTAGCCGAGGACGGTCACACGGTTCGGCTCCGCCCTCTCGAGCGGAAGCAGCGGATGAAGCGTCGGCTGTCCGCGCGCGAAGCGGGATCCGCGGCGACGGAGCCGGAGGGGCGCGCTCCCATGCCCGGAAGCGTCGTGGCCGTGCACGTCGCGGACGGGGATACGGTCGCCGCGGGCGACGCGCTCGTCTCGATCGAGGCTATGAAGATGGAGCATCCGGTGCTCGCGCCCCACGACGGTGTGGTGCATCTGCTGGTCGCCGTGGGTGACCAGGTGCGGCGCGACCAACCAGTCGCCCGCGTGACGACGGAGGAGAGTTGAACATGGAAGACCTGTCTGCAGAGGAGCGCGAGCTCGCGGCCATGGTGCGCGAGTTCGCCGACACGGTCGTCGCACCGCAGGCCTACGAGGCCGACCGCACGCACACCCTGTCGATGGACGTCGTGGCGCAGATGGGCGATCTCGGCTTGTTCGGTCTGCCGTTCCCGGAGGAGTACGGAGGACAGGGCGGTGACTACATGGCTCTCGGTATCGCGATCGAGGCGCTGGGCCGTGTGGATCAGTCCATCGCGATCACGCTCGAAGCGGGGGTGAGTCTCGGCGCGATGCCGATCTATCGCTTCGGTACCGAAGAGCAGCGCCGGGAGCTGCTCCCTGATCTGCTCGCGGGGCGGGCGCTGGCCGGTTTCGGGCTCACGGAACCGGAGGCCGGAAGCGACGCGGGGGCGACCAGGACCACGGCGCGCCTCGACGGCGATGAATGGGTGATCGACGGCTCCAAGCAGTTCATCACCAACTCGGGAACACCGATCACGCGCTTCGTCACCGTCACCGCGGTGACGGGGAACGAGAACGGGCGCAAGGAGATATCGACGATCATCGTCCCCAACGGCACGCCCGGGTTCACCGTCGAGGCACCGTACGACAAGGTCGGCTGGAACGCCTCAGACACCCATCCGCTGACGTTCGACGGCGCACGGGTACCCGCCGGCAACCTCCTGGGCGAGCGGGGGAGCGGCTTCCGCAGCTTCCTCAGCATCCTCGACGAAGGACGCATCGCGATCGCTGCTCTCTCCACGGGCGCAGCGGAGGGCTGCCTGGAGGCGGCGGTCGAGTACGCGAAGAGCCGCACGATCTTCGGTGCCGCGCTCAGCACCCGCCAGAACGCCCAGTTCACGCTGGCCCGCATGCGCGCTCGGGTGCACACCGCTCGTCTCGCCTGGCACCACGCTGCGCGACTCCGCGATGCGGGGAAGCCGTTCGCCGAGGCCGCGGCCATCGCGAAGCTGGTCGGCGGGGAGGCCGCGATGGACAACGCCAGGGACGCGACGCAGATCTTCGGCGGGAACGGCTTCATGAACGAGTTCCCGGTGGGACGTCACTACCGCGATTCGAAGATCCTCGAGATCGGCGAGGGCACCACCGAAGTGCAACTGCTCGTCATCGCTCGTGGACTCGGACTCGCCGGGTAGCGTGGCGGTATGACCACGCACGACATCCTGCAGAGGGGTCTGTACTACGAAGAGTTCGAGCTCGACGCCCGCTACCTGCACCGGCCGGGGCGCACGGCGACCGAGGCCGACAACGTGCTCTTCACCACGCTCACCATGAACACGCAGGCCCTGCACCTGGATGCGGCGTTCGCCGATGCCCAGGACCCGTTCCGCGCGCGCCTGATGAACTCGATGTGGACGCTGTCGACCATGGTGGGTTCCTCCGTGGCCCAGCTGACGCAGGGGACTCTGGTGGCACAGCTCGGATTCGGCGACGTGGCGTTCCCTCATCCGCTGTTCGCCGGCGACACGCTCTACACCGAGAGCGTGGTCACAGACAAGCGCCTCTCCTCGTCGCGCCCGGGGCAGGGCATCGTGACCATCGCGCACACCGGGCGTAACCAGGACGGCACTGTCGTCGCCACCGCCGTGCGATCGGTGCTCGTCCACTGCCTTCCAGAAAGGACCACCTCATGACGTTCGACCTGGGTCCGGCACTTCTGTTCTGCCCTGCCGACCGTCCTGAGCGCTTCCAGAAGGCATCCGAGCGGGCCGATGCGATCATCCTCGATCTCGAGGATGCGGTGCTTCCGGATGCGAAGGATGCCGCGCGGCGCAATGTGATCGCGGCCGACCTCGACCCGAGCCGTGTGATCGTCCGCGTGAACGCACCAGACAGCGAGGCCTTCGCGGCCGACCTCGCGGCGCTGGCGCAGACCGACTTCCGCACGGTGATGGTGGCGAAGACGGAGGACGTGGAGAGCCTGGCGGCCTTCGATGAGCGACACTCGCTGATCGCCCTGTGCGAGACGGCGCGCGGTATCCACGCAGCCGACCGCATCGCCGCGCACCCGCGGGTCTCGGCCATGATGTGGGGCGCCGAGGACCTCGTGGCCTCACTCGGAGGGACATCATCACGGCATGCGGACGGTGGCTATCGCGACATCGCCCGCTACGCCCGCGCTCGCGTTCTCCTCGAATCCGGGGCGCACGGCAAGGCCGCGATCGACGCGGTGCACATCGACCTCGAAGATGAAGACGGGCTCCGACACGAGGCCATCGACGCCGCCGCATCCGGCTTCACGGCGACGGCCTGCATCCATCCGAACCAGGTGGCGGCGATCCGGGCGGCCTATCGTCCCGACGAGGCGACCATCGCCTGGGCGCATGCGGTGCTCGCCGCCGCCGAGACCGAGCGCGGGGTCTTCCGATTCCAGGGACGCATGATCGACGAGCCGGTGCTCCGCCATGCACGCGCGGTCACCTCCCGCGCCGTCTGATCAGAGGACGGGCGACTCTTCGAGCAGACGCAGATAGCCCGGCGCCGCGACGAAGCGGTGCACGGAGCCGTTCTGGAGGACCTCGCCCTCGCGGGGGAGCGTGCCACCGGAGACGTGGTCGATCACGGCGCGGATCACCCCACCGTGCGCGACGACGATCACCGACTCCGCGCGGGGTGTCGATCGCCGTCGGGCCTCGCGCGCGATCGCGTGCAAGGCCGCGATGGCCCGTTCTCCGACCTCGTGCAAGGATTCCGCGCCCGGGACCTCGGCATGCCAGTCGCCGTAGGTTCTGATGTAGTCCGGCACGAGCATGCCTTCGCCGTCGCCGAACTCCCGCTCGCGGATATCGGGTACGACTCCCGCGATCTCCAGCCCCAGGCGATCGGCGATGATCTCGGCGGTCTCCTTCGCCCGCAGCAGCGGGCTGGTGTAGACGGCGTGATGCTCCGTCGCGGCGAGCTTCTCCGCCGCCCACCGGGCATCCTCACGTCCGGTCTCATTCAGGGGGATGTCTGTGGAGCCCTGGATGCGCTTGGCGAGGTTCCAGTCGGTCTGACCGTGGCGGACGAGGGTGAGGTGGGTCACGAGAGGAGTTCCTGGAGTGCGGGGAGCACGTCGCTGGTGCCGGCGGCGATGGTGACATGCGCCCAGGCATCCGCGCGCGTCGGCTCACGGTTGACGATGATCAGGGGGATGTTGCGACGTCGAGCACGCTCGACCAGGCGCACACCGGAGTTCACGACCAGCGAGGATCCGGCCACGATCAAGGCAGTGCTGGAGCGCAGCAGCGACTCCGCCGCACGGAAGCGATCCTGCGGCACGTACTCGCCGAAGAACACCACGTCCGGCTTGAGCATGCCGGCGCAGACGGTGCACACGGGGACGACGAACCCCTCCGTGTTCTCGGGAAGGACGTCGCCGTCCGGGGCGAGCGCGATATTCTCCGGCACGGTGATCCAGGGATTGAGCTCTTCGATCTGCACGGCGATGTCGCGGCGGTCGAAGACCTGTCCGCATTGCAGGCACAGCACGCGGCGCATCGTCCCGTGCACCTCGATGACATGCGTGCTCCCCGCCCGCAGATGCAGTCCGTCGACGTTCTGGGTGATGACGCCGGACACGGAGCCCGCGGCTTCGAGCTGGGCGAGGGCGGTATGGCCGGCATTCGGCTCCGCCCTGGCGAAGGCGCGCCAGCCGAGGTGTCCGCCCACCCAGTAGCGGCGCCGCGCAGCCTCGTCGCCCAGATAGGTCTGGATCGTCATCGGGTCGCTGCGGGTCCGTGCTCCTTCGCCGCGATAGGCGGGGATGCCGGAGTCGGTGGAGATGCCGGCGCCAGTGAGGAGTGCGATGCGCTTCTCACGCAGCAGCTCGGCGGCGTGGGCGATGGTGGCCGACAGCTCGGCGGGATTCGACACGCTCACAGGACCTCCTCGAGCGAGTCTACGGTGCCCGGGCGTGCGGCGGACCCGACCGACGGGGGTGGCTCTCGGAGATGTCGGTGCGGGACGACCCCCGGGCGATGGCAGAGTGGAGCCCGTGGAACTGCTGCCTGTGACCGACGCCGATGACCGACGCCTCGATGACTATCGTGCACTCACCGACACCGCCCTGCGGAGTCTTTCCGAGCCGTCCGGCGGGCTGTACATCGCGGAATCGACGAAGGTGATCGCGCGGGCCGTCGCGGCGGGCCACCGGCCACGCTCCCTGCTGGTGCAGGAACGCCGGGTAGACGACATCCGGGAGATCGTCGGCGATCTCGATGTGCCCGTGTACGTCGTGCCGGACGAGATCGCCGAGGCGGTGACAGGCTTCGCCGTGCACCGCGGGACGATCGCGTCCATGCATCGGCCCGAGCTGCCGTCCGTGCACGACGTGATCGACGGTGCGTCCCTCGTACTGATCCTGGAGAACATCGGCGATCACACCAACGTCGGGGCTGCCTTCCGCGCCGCCGCCGGACTCGGGGCCGATGCCGTGCTCGTGTCGCCGGGTGGCGCCGACCCGCTCTACCGTCGCAGCGTCCGCGTGAGCATGGGCACCGTGTTCCAGGTGCCGTGGACACGGATCACGGACTGGGAATCCGCGATCGCGGATCTTCACGCCGCAGGTTTCGACATCGCCGCCCTCGCGCTGCGCGACGACGCCGTCACGCTCGACGCTTACGCCGCCGATCGCCCGTCCCGCGTCGCCCTGGTCATGGGGTCGGAGGGCGACGGTCTCTCCCGGGAGGCCATGGACGGCGCGGACACCGTCGTCACCATCCCCATGAGCGGGGGAGTGGACTCGCTGAACGTGGCATCAGCGGCCGCGGTCGCGCTCTGGTCGATGAAGGCCTGACGCGCTCAGTCCCGCTCGGGAAGGAACACCGGCGAGGGGTCGGGGCGCTTCGCCGCGAGGTTGTCTCCCGACGACTGGTGCCGCAGCCGCCGAAGCACCCAGGGCACCAGGTGCTCGCGCGCCCAGCCCAGGTCTTCCGACCGGGCCTCGCGCCACGTGCGCAACGGGAACGGCTCGGGCTGCATGGCCTCGAGGTCATTCGGCACGTTCAGCGCGCGCAGCGCCATACGGGCCACCTCGTGGTGGCCGAGGGCGTTGTAGTGCAGGCGGTCGTCGTCGAAGAACCGCATGTCCTGCACGACCTTGAGCGCCCACTGGTCGGCGACGATGCAGTCGTGGCGCTCGGCGATCGCACGGACGTTCTCGTTGTAGATGGCGACCTTGCCGCGGAAAGCGCGGAAGACGGGGGTGAAGGCGGTGTCGACGCCCGTGAAGAGCAGGATGGCCGCGCCTGTGGACGACAGGCGCGCAACGGCGTCTTCGAGCTGACTCGCGATGGCATCGGGGTCGGTGCCCGGGCGGATCACGTCGTTGCCACCCGCACAGATCGACACCAGGTCGGGGTGCAGCGCGATGGCCGGCTCGATCTGGTCGGCGACGATCTGGGCGATCAGCTTGCCGCGGACCGCGAGGTTCGCGTAGGCGAAGTCGTCCACCTGCGCCGCGAGCACTTCGGCGACGCGGTCGGCCCACCCGCGGTGGCTGCCCGGATGCGCGGGGTCGGGGTCGCCGATGCCCTCGGTGAACGAATCGCCGATCGCGACGAAACGGCGCCACGGGTGCGCGGTCTCGTTGGGGACATAGGGGGTCCGAGTCGAATCCTGGTCGGTCATCCAGCTCTCCTTCACGAACGTCGTGCGCGGCGGTGACCGCGACGCAGTGACAGAGCCTACCCGCAGGTGCTCATCCCGGGGAGGGCACGCGCGGGAACCACCTCGAGTGATCCCGTGTCCGCGGCAGCGATTATCGTGGACTCGATGCTCTCTCCGTCCTTTCCTCAGCGTGCCCCATGGGGAACCGCGAACAAGCTGCGCGCCTGGCAGCAGGAGGCCCTCGAACAGTACTTCGCCGCGGATCAGCGCGACTTCCTCGTGGCCGCCACGCCCGGCGCAGGGAAGACCACGTTCGCGCTCACCCTCGCAGTCGAGCTCATGCGCATGGGCGAGGTCAACCGCATCATCGTGGTGGCGCCGACCGAGCATCTCAAGACACAGTGGGCCGATGCCGCCGCGCGCGTGCACATCCGCCTCGACCCTCGCTTCCGCAACAGCGACTGGGCCCCTGCGCGGCACTATCACGGCGCGGTCGTCACCTATGCGCAGGTCGCGGCGAAGTCCTCGGTGCACCGCCATCTCACCGAAGACGCCCAGACGCTGGTGATCCTCGACGAGGTGCACCACGGCGGCGACGCGCTCAGCTGGGGCGACGCGATCCGCGACGCCTACGGACCGGCCAAGAGGCGCCTCCTCCTCTCCGGAACGCCGTTCCGCAGCGACACCGCGCCGATCCCGTTCGTCGAGTACCACCCCGATGAGTCCGGTGCGCGCATCTCGCGCACCGACTACAACTACGGCTACGGCCGGGCGCTTGCCGACGGCGTCGTGCGCCCCGTGCTGTTCCACATGTACGCCGGCAAGATGCGCTGGCGCACCACCACAGGTGACGAGCTCGAGACGCACCTCGGCCAGGACAACACGAAGGACGTGACGTCGCAGGCCTGGCGAACGGCGCTCGACCCCGAGGGCGACTGGATGCCCGCCGTGCTCTCGGCCGCCGATCGCCGCCTCACCGAGATCCGCCATCACGTTCCCGATGCCGGCGGGCTCGTGCTGGCGACCGATCAGACCGTGGCCCGCGCCTACGCGAAGATCCTGCACAGCATCACGGGTCAGCAGCCGACGATCGTGCTCTCCGACGACGCGACCGCTTCGGAGCGGATCGAGAAGTTCAGCGCCAACGACGCCCGGTGGATGGTTGCCGTGCGCATGGTGTCGGAGGGCGTCGACGTCCCGCGCCTGGCCGTGGGCGTGTACGCGACGTCGTCGTCGACTCCACTGTTCTTCGCGCAGGCCATCGGCCGCTTCGTGCGGGCCCGTCGTCGCGGCGAGGCCGCCAGCGTCTTCCTTCCGCAGGTCCCCGTCCTGATGGGGCTCGCGAACGAGATGGACAAGCAGCGCGACCACGCCCTCGACCGGCAGTCGAAGGAAGAAGACGGCCTCGATGACTCGCTGCTCGAGAGCGCGAACCGCGAGGAGGAGACCTCCGATGCGCTGACACAGGAGTTCAGCTATCAGGCGCTGTCATCGGTCGCCCACTTCGATCGGATCGTGTTCGAGGGGCAGGAGTTCGGGCAGCTGGCAGAACCGGGCACCCCGGAAGAAGAGGAGTTCATCGGGTTCCCCGGTCTTCTCGAACCGGAACACGTGCATGAGCTCCTCATGCAGCGTCAGTTCCGTCAGTCCCGACTGCGCGAGGCGCGCGAGGCCTCTGCCGGCCCGGCGGAGACGACGACGCTGCCCGCGCCGCTGCACCGCACGCTCAAGGAGCAGCGGCAGCTTCTGAACAGTCTGGTGGGTCTCTACGCGCGGCAGAAGGGCGAGCCCCACGGCGCGGTGCATGCCGAGCTGCGGCGCATCTGCGGAGGACCGGCGGTCGCGCAGGCGACGGTGACCCAGTTGCAGTCGCGCATCGAGGTTCTCCGCAAGCGCGTGCGTTCCTGACGCCCTCGCGCGCACCCATGCGCGTGATGCGGGCGCTGCTTCGGATCCCCGAAATGCTGTCAATCCGCGTCTGAGCGCGGTGCGCGCGGGGGTCCGCGGCTAGCGTTGAACGGTTGCCCGCGCACCGGGCGCCGTTACACCTGGAGGACTCATGACAGCCCCTGCTGCAGCCGACCCGACGCCCGCCGACCGCCGGCGCTGGGCGCGATACCTGGTCGAGGAGCGCGCGGAAGGCGCCGTGTATCAGAAGCTCGCCGCGCGCAGAGAGGGCGAGGAGCGTGACATCCTGCTCCGTCTCGCCGACGCGGAACGCCGCCACGAGCAGCACTGGCTCGATCTCCTCGGCGCGGAGCCGAAACGACTCCCTCGTGCCGGTGTCCGCTCGCGTCTGCTCGGCTGGATGGCCGGTCGCTTCGGGTCGATCTTCGTGCTCGCGCTGGCGCAGAGCGCCGAAGCGCGATCTCCCTACGACTCGGAGCAGTACGCCACGCCCGCGATGCGGGCCGACGAGAAGGTCCACTACGAGGTGGTCCGTGGGCTTGCAGCGCGCGGCCGCAGGCGTCTCTCCGGTTCCTTCCGCGCGGCGGTCTTCGGAGCGAACGACGGTCTCGTGAGCAACCTCGCGCTCGTTCTGGGCATCGGTGCGACGGGGGTGAGTTCCGGGTTCGTGCTCTTCAGCGGCATCGCGGGACTCTTGGCCGGGGCGCTGTCGATGGGGGCGGGAGAGTTCGTCTCGGTGCGGTCCCAGCGTGAGCTGCTCGCGGCGACCGAGGCGAACGAGGACGCCCACGCGGCAGCCGTGGATCTCGACATCGACGAGAACGAGCTCGCGCTCGTCTACCGGGCGCGCGGCATGGAGCCGGAAGAGTCCCTCTCCCGTGCCCGACGCATCGTGACCGCTGCGCAGGCTGGAGTACGCCGGGCCGCCACCGGACCGGTCAACACCCAGGGCGGCAACGACCACGAGATCGTCGGCAGCGACTGGACTGCCGCGATCTCCAGCTTCCTCCTGTTCGCCTCCGGGGCGATCATCCCGGTCCTGCCGTGGATCTTCGGTCTCCAGGGCACCACGGCCGTGGTCGTCGCCCTCGTGCTCGTGGGCATCGCGCTGCTGAGCACCGGCGCCATGGTCGGTGTCCTCTCGGGCGGCCCGCCCCTCCGACGCGCCCTCCGCCAGCTCGCCATCGGCTTCGGCGCGGCTGCCATCACGTACGTTCTCGGCCTCGTGTTCGGCGTCACTGCGGCGTGATCGGACTCACCCCACCGATCGGGTGATCGCCGGCACCGTGTAGTGCCCCTCCAGCACGGCGGGGGCGGGCTCGTACATCCGCATCACCGGTCGGAAGGCTCCGGCCGGTGAGGGAAGCCAGTTCGCCGCCGCCCTCTCGTCGGCGGGGCGCTCATGGCTGATGGTGATCGTGAGGGCACCGTCCTCGTCGCGCACGAGACCGGGAGTGCGGTCACCGATCGAGTACCGCTCGATCGGGTTCTCGACGAGGTAGAAGTCGGGAACCGAGTACATCGTCAACGACCAGAAGGCGGAGACGGGCGGCTCGGGATCCAGGCGCAGCGTGTACGTCCGCTCGCCGGTCAGCTGATCCCCTCGGTCATCGACATAGCTCACGATGTACGCCGCCTCGTAGGCGTGGTTCCCCCACAGGCCGCCCAGCGCTGCGGCCGCGCGTTCTCGGATGCGCGCCTCGGGGCCGGTCATCTGGAAGCGGGCGTCGTCGAGGGCACCGATCTCGAAGTAGTCGAGGTTGTAGTCGAAAGCATGAAGAGTGAGCATCCACCCGTTCACCTCGGGTGTGGCGCTGTGCGTCAGGAACGACTGGAGCGACTGCTCGGCGGCTTCCAGATCGCCGACAAGACGTGCGGCGTCCGAGAGGGCGATCGAGGCATAGGGGGATTCGCCTACGACGGCGATGCCTGTCGAGGCCAGCGAGGCCTGCACGGGTCGATCCCGCGGTGCGGGCGGGAACTGCTGCGACCAGACGCGGAGCTTCTCGAGGAAGAGCGCGCTCTCCGGGACAACGGGATCCGGGCGGGCGAGCCCCGCGGGCACGGCGTCCGGGTCTCGCGGCGTGAGCGTCGTCGCGTCCTGGAGCGCATGCACGGCGGGGAGTTCGTCATCGCCGCTGACGGCCCACCGGCCCACGATCGAGGCGACAGTCGTCGGGAACCGGATGACGACCGCGTCGCCGGTCTCGCCGTCCCACGAGGGCGGGACCAGCAGGAACGTCCCCGCGCGTGTCCCTGTGGCACGGTGTCCGACGTACGCGAAGTTGTTCGTCCACGCGTCGACGAACTGGAGGACGTAGTAGCGACCCGCGGTGTCCGGGACCCGCAGTTCGACCGGGCCGACGCTGAGGTCCACCTGGGCCATCGAGTAGAGGGTGTCGTTGTTGATCGTGACGAACGTGTCCGCCGGGCCGGCGAGCGTTCGGGCGTGGCTGAACGCATTGAACGGGGCGGCGGGGGTGGAGCCGACTCCCGTCGTCGTGTAACGCGTCACCTGATCGAGGTTGAACACGAGGGGGAACCCGTAGAGGTAGGCCTGAATGATCGTCTGACGATCGGCTTCGAGGGCGGTCATGGCGATCAGGCTATCCAGAGCCGCTCGCACGCAGGAGAGGAGATCATCCCTCCCGGATGAGCCTCCGCGGGTGCGTCGCGCCATCGACGAGAGACGACGAAGGCCCCGGATCGGTGGATCCGGGGCCTTCGTCTTCCTGTGCGCGGAGGGGGACTTGAACCCCCACGCCCTTACGGGCACTACGACCTCAACGTAGCGCGTCTACCATTCCGCCACCCGCGCAGGTGTTGGATGATCGTTGCCGACCGAAGAATGACATTACCACGTCCTCCGCGGCCTCTCGAACCGAGGCGCACGCCCGGGCGTGGCGCACGGTTTCGATAGCCTGGAGCCATGACTGATCCGTCTCTTCCGGAGGTCGTCCGCATTGCGAGCGACCTGATCCGATTCGACACGTCCAACTTCGGCGGAGGAAACGCGAAGGGCGAGCGCGAGGCCGCGCAGTACGTCGGGGCGTACCTGGAGGAGCTCGGGCTCGAAGTCGAGTACTACGAGCCGATCCCGCGGCGCACGAACGTGATGGCACGCGTGCCAGGACGCGACAGGGACAAGCCCGCGCTCGTCGTGCACGGCCATCTCGACGTCGTGCCGGCCATGGCCGAAGACTGGAGCGTCGATCCCTTCGCCGGCCTCGTGCAGGACGGGATGCTGTGGGGACGTGGCGCCGTGGACATGAAGAACATGAATGCCATGATCCTGACGTCCGTCGCAGAGATCCTTCGGGCGGGCGAACGACCGGAGCGGGATCTGGTGCTGGCCTTCTTCGCCGACGAGGAGAACGGCGGCGTGGAAGGCTCGGCACTGGTCGTGCAGAATCGCCCGGAGTGGTTCGAGGGGGCGACGGCGGCGATCAGCGAGGTCGGCGGCTACTCGATCACGGTCGACGACCGACGCGCCTACCTGTTGCAGGTGGGGGAGAAGGCCCTGATCTGGATCCGGCTGGTGGCGAAGGGGCGCGCGGGTCACGGCAGCCGTCTGCACGATGACAACGCGGTCACGAAGCTCGCAGAAGCGGTCGCGGCGATCGGCCGCACGCGCTGGCCGATCCGGTTGACGTCGACCACGAAAGCCCTGCTCGAGGGACTGAGCGCCCTGAGCGGACGCAGCGTCGATGACCCCGATGCCCTGGCCGCCGCCGCCGGTCCTGCCGAGGCCTTCCTGCGGTCCTCTTTCCGCACGACGACGAACCCGACCGCGCTGACCGCGGGCTACAAGCACAACGTGATCCCCGAGCGCGCAGAAGCGCTCATCGACGTGCGAGTGATCCCCGGGACCGAGGACGACGTCCTGGCCGAGCTCCAGCAGATCGTCGGCGACGAGATCATCATCGAGACGGTCGTCCGGGACATCGGCATGGAGACGCCGTTCGAAGGCGAGCTCGTCGAGGCGATGGTCGCCAGCATCGGGCGACACGATCCCGGCGTGCCGGTCATCCCGTATCTTCTCGGGGCCGGCACCGACAACAAGGCGCTGGCATACCTGGGCATCACCGGCTACGGCTTCGCCCCGTTGAAGCTCCCCGCCGACCTCGACTTCACAGGCATGTTCCACGGAGTCGATGAGCGAGTACCCGTAGACTCGCTTGTCTTCGGCCAGCGGGTGCTGACCGATCTGCTGCGCACGTACTGAGCGTCGCGCGCTCCGTGCCTCCTCCGAACTGAAAGCTCTCTCCATGCACCTGCTCGAAGCACTGATCCTCGGTGTGGTCCAGGGACTCACCGAGTTCCTTCCGATCTCCTCCAGCGCTCACCTGCGCATCCTCGGCACGTTCCTGCCGTCGGGTGAAGACCCGGGTGCGGCTTTCACCGCGATCACCCAGATCGGTACCGAGGCCGCGGTGGTGGTGTTCTTCTGGCGCGACATCGTGCGCATCGTGACGCAGTGGTTCCGGTCGCTGGTCGGCAAGGCACCGCGCAACGACCCTGACGCCAGGATGGGCTGGCTCATCATCATCGGCAGCATCCCGATCGTGGTCCTGGGGCTGCTGTTCCAGGATCAGATCGAGACCGTGCTGCGGTCGATGTGGATCGTCGCCGTGATGCTGATCGTCTTCGGAATCCTGCTCGGCGTCGCCGATTACGTGGGGGCGAAGCGCCGCAAGCTCGACGACCTCACCTACCCGCACGGCATCGCTTTCGGTTTCGCGCAGGCGCTGGCGCTGATTCCGGGTGTCTCCCGCTCGGGCGGCACCATCACGATGGGGCTCTTCCTCGGCTACGAGCGCGCCGCTGCGGCGCGCTATGCGTTCCTGCTCGCGATCCCCGCGGTGTTCGGCAGCGGCTTCTACCAGGTCTTCAAGAGCTGGGACGAGCCGTCGTTCTTCTCCTTCGGCGACACGCTCGCCGCGACCGGAATCGCGTTCGTCGTGGCACTCGGGGTGATCGCGTTCTTCATGAACTGGATCTCGAAGCGCAGCTTCCTGCCCTTCGTGATCTACCGCATCCTGCTCGGCACCGTCCTGCTGGTCCTGCTCGGAACCGGTGTGATCGCGGCCTGAGCCGGGCTCAGCGTTTGCGGTCGCCGGGGCCGTCGTCGCGGCGACGCAGGTAGCGCTCGAACGCCTGGGCGATCGCGTCGCCTGATGCCTCGGGGGAGTCCCACGTATCGCGGGTGCGCTCGAGCTGACGGATGTACTCCGCCATGTCCTCGTCCTCGGACGCTGCTGCGTCGATCGAGGCCTCCCAGGTCGCGGCCTCGGTGCGCAGCGTCTGGCGATCGACGTCCAGGCCGGTGAGCTCCTCGAGGCGGTCCAGCAGAGCAAGCGTCACCTTCGGCGAAGGGGTCGCCGACGCGACGTAGTGCGGCACGCTCGCCCACAGACTCGCCGTCGGGATGCCCGCGTTCTCGGCGAAGTGCTCGAAGACGGTGAGGATGCCGACCGGGCCCTCGTACAGCGAGCGCTCGAGGCCATGCGCCTCGCGCACCTGCTCGTTCTGGCTCGAGGCGAAGATCGATATCGGTCGGGTGTGGGGGACATCGGACAGCATCGCCCCGAGAGTGACGAGACCGGTGATGTCGTCGCGGAGGGCGATGTCGATGAACTCGGAGGCGAAGGCCTGCCAGGTGCGCGCAGGTTCGGCGCCCGTGAGCAACCAGAACTCGGGTCCGGGTGCAGGATCGCGCGGACGCCACAGTCCGGCCTCCGGCCACGTCAGCTGGCGGCGGCCCTCGGCATCCATCCGCGTCGAGGGACGCGTGTACTGGTAGTCGAAGTACAGCTCGGGGTCGACGGAGTGCACGAGGTCGTACTCCGACGATGAGCGCAGCGCCTCGATGGCGCTGCTGGCCGCTTCGCCCGCATCGTTCCAGCCGTCGAAGGCGGCGATGACGATGCGCGGACCGAGAACATCCATCGAGGGCTCCCTTCGAGATCGCGGTCGTGATCCTTCCAGGCTAGTCCGCGAAGGCGGGATGCGGGCGGCACCACGGCTACCATGGGTTCAGTGAGCAGAAAGCCCAGCGCGGTCCTTTGGGACATGGACGGAACACTCGTCGACACCGAACCGTATTGGATGGCCGCCGAGACGGCACTGGTCGAATCGTTCGGAGGTTCCTGGACCCACGAGGACGCGCTGCAGCTGGTCGGAAGCGGGTTGCTCGACAGCGCGGTGATCCTGCAGAACGCCGGTGTCGCGATGGAGCCCGAGGCGATCGTCTCCCACCTGACCGACGTGGTGCAGGAGTCGCTGCGCACGCAGGGCGTCCCGTTCCGCCCCGGCGCCCGCGAGCTCCTCCGTGACCTCCGCGAGGCGGGGATCCCCACAGGCCTGGTGACCATGTCGCTGCGTCGCATGGCGCTCAACGTCGTCGAGCTCATCGAGTTCGAGGCCTTCGACATCGTCGTCGCCGGCGATGACGTCGACAACCCCAAGCCCCACCCCGAGCCCTACCTGCAGGCGGCCGCGCTTCTGGACGTCGACATCGCCGAGGTGATCGTCATCGAGGATTCGCCGACCGGCGTGCGCGCCGGCCTCGCCTCAGGGGCGCTGACCCTCGCGGTTCCCCACATCGTGCCGCTCGACCACCTCGGCGCCCACGAGTTGTGGTCCACCCTCGCCGGCAGGGGCGCCGACGATCTCACCGATCTCTTCGACAGCAACACCGCCGTGACAGGAGCCACCCGATGACCGATTCCCGCGTACAGCGGCCGAGCGGTCCGTTCCGTGCGGGCGATCGCGTGCAGCTGACCGGGCCGAAAGGCCGACTGCACACCGTGACGCTCCGCGAAGACGGAGAGCTCCACACGCACCAGGGCGTACTGCGCCATCGCGACCTCATCGGGCTTCCCGACGGCTCCGTCGTGGCCAACAGCTCCGGGCACGACTACCTGGCGCTGCGTCCGCTGCTCCGGGACTTCGCGATGTCGATGCCCCGCGGCGCGGCGATCGTGTACCCCAAGGACGCGGCTCAGATCGTGATGCAGGCCGACGTCTTCCCCGGGTCGGTGGTGGTCGAGGCCGGCGTCGGCTCCGGCGCACTCTCCCTCTCGCTCCTGCGAGCCGTGGGCCCGGCCGGGAAGCTGATCTCCTTCGAGCGTCGCGAGGACTTCGCCGATGTCGCCCGCGGAAACGTGGAGACCTTCTTCGGTGAGCACCCGGACACCTGGCGGGTCGTCGTCGGCGATCTCGTCGAAGCCCTGCCGAACGAGGTGGCCCCGGCCTCCGTCGACCGCGTGGTGCTCGACATGCTCGCGCCGTGGGAATGCATGGATGTCGTGGCCGACGCCCTCACCCCCGGCGGCGTCGTGCTCTGCTACGTGGCGACCGCGACCCAGCTCTCCCGTGTGGCGGAGTACATCCGTGGCACGGGACTCTTCACCGACCCCGACGCCTCCGAGACGATGGTCCGCGGCTGGCACGTCGAGGGGCTCGCCGTGCGCCCTGATCACCGGATGGTCGCCCACACCGGGTTCCTCCTCACGGCCCGCCGACTCGCTCCCGGTGCCATCGCGCCGTCGGTGAAGCGGCGTGCGTCCAAGAGCAGCTACGGCGATGAGGACGTGGAGGCGTGGACGCCCGGCGCCGTCGGTGACCGGGAGATCAGCGACAAGAACCTCCGCAAACGCGCACGAGAAGCGGAGAAGGCGGCCGAAGGGGCGCGCCTTGCCGCCGCATCGCGCGATTCCGGGCACGCGACGGAATAGACTGGAGCGCGTGCGTAAAACGTCCGCCGTTCTGGCATCCCTCAGCCTCGCCGTCCTCGCCCTGACGGGCTGCACCGCGACAGCATCCGACGGTGTCGCCGCGTGCGACCGCGGCGGCAACGACAAGATCCTGAACGTCGCCGACGTGAGCGGTGACCTCGGTTCCGTCCCCGATGTCGACGTCTTCGGACCGGTCAAGACCGACAAGACCTCGTTCGCCGACGTCACCGTCGGAGACGGTCTGGCACTGGGATCGGACTTCCAGCCCGTAGTGCTGGACATCGCCTTCTACGGCGGAGACAGCGGCAAGGCGCTCTACCAGTCCGAGTTCAACGGCGACCAGAGCCGCGTGCACAGCATCGACTACTGGGCTCAGCGTTCTGCGGGTCTCGCGGACGTTCTCGAGTGCGCCACCGGTGGCAGCCGTGTCCTCGCCGTCCTGACTCCGGAGGACTTCGGGGCCCAGAACGTCCAGGCGTTCGGTCTCGACAAGGGCGAGAACATCGTCGCGGTCATCGATGTGCTCGATGTCATGCCGGCGAAGGCATCCGGTGCACTGCAGTTCAACGACGCACGCGGCCTTCCCAGCGTCGTCCGCGCCCCCGACGGCACTCCCGGCATCATCATCCCCGATGTTCCCGCGCCGACCGAAATCGTCACGCAGACGCTCATCAAGGGCGATGGCCCGAAGGTGAAGGAGGGCGACATCGTCGTCTCCAACATCATGGGTGTCGGCTGGGACGACAAGACGGTCACCACGAGCTCGTGGGGCAAGGACGCGAGCGTGAGCGTGGCCGCCGAGCAGCTCGTGGGCGCCACCGTCGGGTCGCAACTGCTCGTCGTCTTCCCCGCTGCCGAAAGCGCTCCCGCCACGGCGATCGTCGTCGACATCCTGGGCGCAGTGACGGCGCCCACGCAGTGATGGCCGCCCGTATCCCCGCGGAGGAGCGCCTGACGAATCTCGTCGTGGCGCTGATGGCCACGGAGATCGGGCTGACCAAGCAGCAGATCCTCGACAACGTCTCCGGGTATCGGCAGCGCGCAGAGGCGGGCACCCGATCGGACGCCCTGGAGAAGATGTTCGAGCGGGACAAGGACGAGCTGCGCTCGCTCGGGGTACCCATCGAGACCATCGGGGACGCTGCGGATCCGAACGACCTCCGCGAAGCGCGCTACCGCATTCCCCAGGCGGAATACGATCTCCCCAGCGACATCGAGTTCTCGCCGGCCGAGCTGGCAGTGCTCCAGCTCGCCGGAAGCGTCTGGAGCGCCGAATCGGTCTCCGGGGACGCCCAGTCGGGTGTCCGCAAGATCCGCGCCCTCGGGATCGACGGCGACGAGCCGATCATCGGTTTCGCCCCTCGCATCACGGCCAGGGATGCCGCGTTCTCTCCGTTGCAGGATGCGATCGAACGATCCCGAGTGGTCTCCTTCGACTACCTGAAGCCCGGCGAGGATGCCCCTCGCCGGCGCCGGGTCCGCCCGCTGGCGCTGGTCGACTACGAGGCGCGGTGGCATGTCTTCGGCGTCGACGTCGATGCAGAGGAGGACCGCACCTTCCTGCTCAGTCGGATCGTCGGGGATGTGCGGGTGAGCTCGCAGAGCTTCGACCCCGCCCTGCGCGACGGTGCGGGGGATCGCGCACTCGCAGGGTTGGAACGGGTCGCGTCCGAGAACTCGGCTCTCCTGGAGATCACCCCTGGTACGGAGGCCGCGCTGCGCCTGGGGCGAAGGGCCACATCAGCTCCTCAGGGCATCAACGTGCCCTTCGTGGACCTGCACATCCTCGCGGACGAACTCGCCTCGTACGGTCCGGAGGTTCGCGTGGTCGAGCCCGCACCGTTGCGCGACGCCGTGATCTCGCGTCTTCGCGCCGTCGCCGAGCTGCACACCGACGAGGAGGAGGCGAGATGACCGCCAAGTCGAAGCCGTTGCTCGCCGCAGACCGGGTGCGGTTGTACTTGACCCTCGTTCCCTACGTGCTCGAGCACGGACAGGTCTCTCTCGAAGAGGCTGCATCGGAGTTCGGCGTCACGTCGCAGGAGATGCGCGGCATGGTCGAGAAGCTCACCGTGATCGGGCTTCCCGGTGAGGACGGCTATTGGCAGCAGCCGCAGGAGATGTTCGACATCAACTGGGATCTGCTGGACCTCGAGGACGTCATCGAGATCACCAACGATGTCGCCCTGCGTCGTGTGCCGCGCTTCACCGCGCGGGAGGCTGCCGCCCTGCTCGCAGGTCTGCAGATGGTGGCCGCGGTTCCCGCCGTCTCCGACTCGGGCCTGGTGGCAGGGCTGATCTCGAAGCTGTCCCGTGGTGCAGCCGACGCGCCCGCCGACGTGGTCGTCGCGCCCAGCGCCGTCGACGAGGTTCGTGAAGCCGTGGCTCGAGGCCTGCACGAAGGCGTCGCGATCGCCTTCACCTATCAGGCTCCCGATGCCGCGCCGACGACCCGCACCGTGGATCCGATGCAGATCCTGATCACGAACGGACAGTGGTACCTGCAGGGGTGGTGCCACCTCCGGCAGGCGATGCGCACCTTCCACCTCGACCGGGTGAGCGCGCCGACGCTGACCGAGATCCCGATCACCCACAGCGGAGATCAGGTTCCGGAGGCTTTCGCCGGGCTCGATGATGAGCGCGAGGTGACGGTGCGCGTCGCCGAGCGTCTCGCACCCCTGCTCAGCGGATTCGTGCCCACCGGGGCGACCGAGGCGGTCGACGGCGCAGTGACCACCCGGCTGCATCTCGCCGACCCGCGCGGCATCAAGCGGCTCGCGGCGCGCTTCGGGGGAGCCATGGAGGTCCTGGAACCGGGTGTCGCCCGCGCGGCGACCAGGGAGTGGGCAGCCGCAGGACTCGCCCTCTATCGCCAACCCGAAGCAAAGGTTTGATCTGTAGACTGGATCGAACGCTCACCGACGACGGGAAACCTGACATGTTCGCTGGAATGCAAGGCTGGCACCTGCTTATCGTGCTGGCAGTGATCCTCCTTCTTTTCGGTGCCGCGAAGCTGCCGGCCCTCGCCAAGAGCATGGGTCAGTCCGCCCGCGTGTTCAAGGGCGAGATGAAGGCGATGAAGGACGATGACGCCGCTCGCACCGAGTCTGCAGCCGTCGACCCGACCACGGTGAAGGACTCGGGCATCGACCCTGAGACTCCGCCCCGCGCCTGACCGGCCGTGGCAGCCATCGAACCGACCGTGATGCCGAAGGCGGATCGGGATCGACGGATGTCGCTCGGCGCGCATCTCGTCGAACTGCGCAAGCGCCTCATGTTCGCTGCGCTCGCTCTCGTGGTCGGCATGGTCATCGCCTTCCTCGTGGCTGACCCGATCATCAACTTCATCACCGAACCGGTGCGCATCATCGCCGAGAAGCGCGGAGACGACTTCAGCGCGCTCAACTTCGGAACCATCACCTCGGCGTTCGACATGCGCATGCGCATCGCGTTCTCTATCGGCATCTTCCTGTCGGCTCCGGTCTGGCTGTGGCAGGTCTGGGCGTTCATCATGCCCGGCCTCACGCGCAAAGAGGTCAGGTACACGATCGGTTTCGTCGTGGCTGCCGTTCCGCTGTTCTTCGCCGGCTGCTACCTCGGGGTGATGATCATGCCCCACATCATCGAGCTCATGTGGAGCTTCACCCCGGCCGGAGCGACCAACCTCTACTCCGCCCAGGAGTACTACGACTTCATCTTCAAGCTGATGATCGTGATCGGCATCTCGTTCGTGCTGCCGGTGTTCCTGGTCGCTCTCAACCTCGCCGGCGTCATGTCGGGTCGCGCGATCCTCAAGGGATGGCGGGTCGCCATCATCATCGCCACGGTGTTCGCCGCTCTCGCGACGCCGGCCGCCGACGTCGTCAGCATGCTCATGCTCGCGGGTATCCTGATCGTCCTCTTCTTCGCCGCCGCGGGTCTCTCCCTGATCTTCGATCGACGCAAACGCAAACGCGACGAGGCATCAGGGCTTCTGCCGGATCCGGCATGAGTTCGCCCTCGGAGAGGTACGCGCGCGCTCAGGAGGCAGTGGAGCACCCGCAGTCCACAGCGTTCGCGGCGCTGCAGAAGTTCCAGCTCGACCCCTTCCAGGTCGCGGGGTGCCACGCGCTCGAGAGCGGACGCAGCGTATTGGTCGCAGCCCCCACGGGCGCGGGAAAGACCATCGTCGGTGAGTTCGCGATCCACCTCGCGATGCAGACCGCGAGCGACAAGGCGTTCTACACGACGCCGATGAAAGCGCTCTCCAATCAGAAGTTCAGAGAGCTGGTCGACGTCTACGGAGCCGACCAGGTTGGTCTGCTCACCGGCGACACCAACATCAACGGCAACGCCCGCATCGTCGTGATGACCACCGAAGTCCTGCGCAACATGATCTATGCCGACTCCTCGGCGCTGCGGGACCTGCGCTACGTCATCATGGACGAGGTCCACTACCTCGCCGACCGCTTCCGCGGCGCCGTGTGGGAAGAGGTCATCATCCACCTGCCGGCGCGCGTGCGCCTGGTCTCCTTGAGCGCCACCGTGTCCAACGCCGAGGAGTTCGGCGATTGGCTGGACACCGTGCGCGGCGACACCGAGGTGATCGTCTCCGAGATCCGGCCTGTGCCGCTGGAGCAGCACGTGCTCGTCCGCGACGACCTCCTGCCGCTCTTCGACGATCGTGCTGGCCCGGCCACCGCGCAGGTGAACCAGGAGCTGATGCGTATCCGCTCCTCGACGGGCACGACGTACGAGAACAACCGTCAGGCGCAGTCCTACCGCAGCGACCGCCATGCCGGTCGTCAGGCGAAGCGGCCTCAGCGAGGCGGACGTCGTCCGGTACGCGCCGCCAACGCACGCCGGATCGAGCGGATGGATCGCCCCGACGTCGTGCGACTTCTGGAGCGGGCGAATCTGCTCCCGGCGATCTTCTTCATCTTCAGTCGGGTCGGGTGCGAGGCCGCCGTGCAGCAGGTGCGTCGGGCAGGGATCCGGCTCACCTCGAATGACGAGCGTTCCGAGATCCGCGCCATCGTCGAGGAGCGCACGCGCACCCTCCAGGAGGAGGACCTCGGCGTGCTCGGCTACTGGGAGTGGCTCGACAACCTCGAGCGCGGCGTCGCATCGCACCACGCGGGGTTGCTGCCCGCGTTCAAGGAAGTCGTCGAGGAGCTCTATCAGCGCAAGCTCGTGAAGGTCGTCTTCGCCACCGAGACGCTCGCGCTCGGGATCAACATGCCGGCGCGAACGGTCGTGCTCGAGAAGATGGAGAAGTTCAACGGCGAGGCCCGTGTCGCCATCACCTCGGGGGAGTACACGCAGCT
Organism: Microbacterium sp. UCD-TDU; assembly: GCF_000340625.1. Taxonomy (NCBI): domain Bacteria; kingdom Bacillati; phylum Actinomycetota; class Actinomycetes; order Micrococcales; family Microbacteriaceae; genus Microbacterium; species Microbacterium sp. UCD-TDU. Next base: position 529,429 of record NZ_KB454447.1, on the reverse strand, counting down.
CACGGGCCGCGCCGGTCGTCGAGGCATCGACGTCGAAGGTCACGCCGTGGTGCAGTGGACGGAGGGCATGGATCCGCAGGCGGTCGCGGCACTCGCTTCCCGCAGGACGTATCCGCTGAATTCGAGCTTCCGGCCCACGTACAACATGGCCGTGAACCTGATCGACATGTTCGGCAAGGTCAGGGCCCGGCAGATCCTGGAATCGTCGTTCGCGCAGTTCCAGGCGGACCGTGCCGTCGTCGGGCTGGCACGCCAGGTGCGCGAGGCCGAGGAGTCTCTGGCCGGCTACCAGAGCGCGATGGCGTGCGAGCACGGAGATTTCCCCGAGTACGCGGCCATCCGGCGCGAGCTGAGCGACCTCGAGAAGAAGAACCGACAGGATTCGAACGCGCCGCGCGCGTCGCGCGACAAGCGCATGAAGCGTATGCAGTCGTTGCGCACGCAGATGCAGCGCCATCCCTGCCACCGCTGTCCCGATCGTGAAGCTCACGCGCGGTGGGCGGAGCGCTACTGGAAGCTCAAGCGCCAGAACGACCGGATCCGTCGTCAGATCGAGACGCGCACCGGTTCCGTCGCGCGGGTCTTCGACCGTGTGATCGAGGTGCTGGAGACGCTCGACTACATCGTGGATGACAGTGAGGAGACCACCCTGACCGAGGCCGGACGCACCATGCGCCGTATCTACGGTGAACGCGATCTGCTGGTCGCCGAGTCCCTGCGCCAAGGCCTCTGGGCCGGTCTCGACGCCCCCTCTCTCGCCGCCATGGCGTGCTGCCTCGTTTACGAGCCCCGCCGGGACGAAGCGAATACGGGGGAGCGGGGTCTGCCACGCGGTGCGTTCCGCGCGGCGTACGAGAAGACCACGACGCTGTGGGCCGAGCTCGACGATCTGGAGCAGGACCATCACCTTCCCGGCAGCGAGCCGTTGGCGGCCGGGCTCGCCGGAGCGATGCACTCGTGGGCGCGCGGCGGAATGCTCGACCGGGTGCTGATCGACGCCGACATGGCAGCCGGTGACTTCGTGCGCTGGGCGAAGCAGACGATCGACCTGCTGGATCAGCTCTCGATCGTGGCGGAGGACGCCACGATCGCGCGGACCGCACGGGCCGCGCTCGACGGGGTGCGCCGGGGCATCGTCGCCTACTCCTCGACGTGAGATGGATGCGATGACCGAGAAACGAGCGCCCCAGCGCGCGCTCCTGCCTCTGTGGGCCGCTGTGCTCGCCGCCGGACTCGCCGCGGTGATGATGGACCTGGCCTATCCAGAGGCCGCCGTGTGGATCCTCGCCTTCCCGGCGACGGCTCTCGTTCTCGTCTCACTGATCGGACGCCGTTTCGGGGGAGCGCTGCTGGTCGGAGTCGTCTACGGGATCCTGTTCTTCGGACTACTCGTCTCCTGGACGTCGCGCTACCTGGGCCCGGTCCCGTGGGCCGCTCTCAGTGTCCTCGAGGGAATTCTGACGGGAATCGCCCTCGTCCCGATCGCCCTCGCCTACCGGTGGCTCCCGAAGGCCTTCCCCGGGACCGCAGGCCGCCTCCTGGCGCTTCCCGCGGTCGTCGCCGCCCTCTGGGTCGGCCGCGAGCTTTTCGTCGGCTCCTGGCCCTACGGAGGCTTCCCCTGGGCTCGCATCGGCATGAGCCAGGCCGAGAGCCCGCTGGCACCGGTCTCCTCCTGGGTGGGCGTCAGCGGACTCAGTTTCCTCATGGTCTTCGTCGTGGCGATGCTCATCGAGGTCGCGCGCATGAGGGCGTGGCGACGGCCACTCCTCGTGATCGCGCCCGCCGCCCTCGTGGTGGTGCTCCTGTTCACCCCGCTCTTTCCCACGTCTTCCAGCGGTTCCCTGCGGATCGCAGCGGTACAGGGAAACGGTCCGACCGGCTACTTCGACGACCGCGAGCCGTTCTCGGTGATCCAGGCGCAGACCGACGCGACCGCGCCTCTCTACGGCGAGGATGTCGATCTCCTCGTGTGGCCGGAGGGGTCGTTGGACGGCGACCCGTTCCAGATCGACGCCCTTGCGCGGCGGATGACTCTGCTCGCCAACCGTGTCGACGCCCCGCTGCTGGCGAACGCGGCCACCGGACGGGACGACCGTTACTTCAACACATCGATGCTGTGGAATCCCGACGGCACGGCGACGCAGCTGCATGACAAGCGCCACCCGGTCCCGTTCGGCGAGTATGTGCCGGATCGCGCCTTCTTCAACGCGCTCGCTCCCAACCTCATCGGACTCATCCAGAGGGAGTACACGCCGGGGACGAACGCCCCGCTGGTCACCGTCGACGGTGTCCCGGTCGGCCTCGCCATCTGCTTCGACGTGATCTACGACGACGTGATCTGGCAGGGGCTGAACTCCGGCGCCGAGGTGCTGGTGTTCCAGACGAACAACGCGGACTTCCGCGGCACGGACGAGAACCTCCAGCAGCTCGCCTTCGCCCGGATGCGGGCCATCGAGACGGGCCGCAGCGTGGTGAACGTCTCGACTGTCGGCACGAGCCAGATCATCCGCGCCGACGGATCGACCGTCACGAGCCTGGACGCAGATGAGGCCGGAGCGATGCTCGAGGATGTCGAGCTCCGATCCGGCCTCACAGCTGGTGTGGTGCTGGGCCCCTGGGTGCAGGTGATCCTGCTGTGGGGCGGTCTGGGCGCGCTCCTCGTCGGGTGGTGGCGCGCCAGGAGGCGCTAAGCGCCGATCTTCTCGCGGGTCGGGTCTTCGCCGGCACCGCGGCGGGCGCGGATGAAGGCGAGGCGCTCTTCGAGGAGTTCCTCGAGTTCCGCGCGGCTCCGACGCTCCAGCAGCATGTCCCAGTGGGTGCGGGCAGCCTTCTCGTCGGTGACCTCGAGCGTGACGGCCTGGCCGTCGACGTTCAGGCGGGCTTCGGCGCCGCACGCGCGGCACTCCCAGGTCTGGGGCGGTTCTGCGTCCGCCGCGAACATCAGGTTCGTGACGTGGCCGCAAGTGTCACAGGTGTAGGTGGTCTCACGGCGCTCCATGAAAACGACGCCCTCTTCGCTCTGTAGGCTCTGGGCGCCGAGTCGGATGCCGCGCAGGCTGCGATCTGCCATTGTGTGGTCCTCTCGTCGCTGTCAGGTATAACGCTCCAGCCTGTGCGCTTCATCCACGCGGCCGCCTTCTCGGCGGAACTCACAGGTTAATCCCAGCACCGGAGGTTATGGGGCGCGTCGGAGGTCAGCGAGGGATCAGCGCTTCGAGCGCCACGTCCGCGCGATCGGAGACGATTCCGTGGGCGCCGAGAGCGACGAGGCGCTGCATGTGCTCGGGCTCGTTCACCGTCCATACGTGCACTTCGACGTCATGTCGCCTGGCAGCGCGGACGAGTGCCGGCGTCATGACCTTCAGCGCACCGTAGCGCTCGGGTATCTGCAGAGCGTCGACCTCCCGCAGCACACGAGCGGGGGAGAGGCGCAGCGCCGACAGCGCCCTCAGCGCGGCGATCGTCCCGCTCCCACCGGATGTGGCCGGGCGAAGTGCTGCTCCGGACCGCAGGACCGAGGCGAGCGCGGCTCGACGGGTCGCGTCGGAGAAGCTCGTCAGGAGCACGCGGTGCGTGTGCTCGACCAGTATCGGTCCGAGCGGATCGACGGCTGCGGGGGTCTTCACATCGATGTTGAAGCGGACGTCCGGGAAGGAAGCCAATGCCTCGGCCACCGTCAGGAGTCCACCGTGGTCCGCGAAGAGCATCCGGAGTTCTCGCGTGCGCACCTCCCGCACACTGCGGCTGTCGCCGACCAGCCTGCTCAGTGTCTCATCGTGGAACAGGACGACGTCGCCATCAGCCGTCACCTGGCAGTCGGTCTCGATGTAGTCGACGCCTGCCGCATGCGCAGCAGCGAATGCCGCAGCGGAGTTCTCCCAGACGCCCGAGTCCTCGCCTGCCGCGGTGATCAGACCGCGGTGGGCGAGGACTCGGGGATGCCGCGTCTTCGAGAAGTACGGGTGCGTCACGCGCCCGGCAGCGTGTTCGTCGGACCCTGGCCCTGCTTCGGGGTGAACGCACTGCCGATGCCCTTGAGCGCCTCGGTGAGCTCGCTCGGGATGATCCACAGCTTGTTGGACTGACCCTCGCTGATCTTCGGCAGCATCTGGAGGTACTGGTAGGCGAGGAGCTTGTCGTCCGGCTCGCCCTGGTGGATCGCGCTGAAGACGTTCTGAATGGCCTCGGCCTCACCCTGCGCACGCAGCACGGCGGCCTGCTTGTCGCCCTCCGCGCGGAGGATCTCGGCCTGGCGAGCACCTTCGGCTTCCAGGATCGCAGACTGCTTCGTTCCCTCTGCCGTCAGAATCGCGGCGCGGCGGTCACGCTCTGCGCGCATCTGCTTCTCCATGGAGTCCTGGATCGAGATGGGCGGGTCGATCGCCTTGAGCTCGACACGACCGACGCGGATACCCCACTTGCCTGTCGCCTCATCGAGGACCACACGGAGCTGACCGTTGATGTTGTCGCGGCTGGTGAGCGCCTCCTCGAGGTTCAGCCCACCCACGACGTTTCGCAGGGTGGTGGTCGTCAGCTGCTCGACCGCGCCGAGGTAGTTCGCGATCTCGTAGGTCGCGGCGCGCGCATCGGTGACCTGGAAGTAGACGACGGTGTCGATCGACACGACGAGGTTGTCCTCGGTGATCACCGGCTGCGGCGGGAACGAGACGACCTGCTCGCGCATGTCGATCAGAGGGCGCAGGCGATCGATGAAGGGCACGAGGACGTTGAGCCCGGGGGTGAGGGTCTTGTGGTAGCGCCCGAGGCGTTCGACGACCCCCGCTGTGGCCTGCGGGATGATGCGGATCGCTCGGGCGACGGTGACCACCACGAAGATGATCACCGCGATCACGAGGACCCACAGGATCGCGGTGGGGATGAACGATGCGTCGTTCACGGGGTTCTCCTAGTCGTTGACGGGACGGACGATGGCGGTCGCGCCGTTGATCGCACTCACGGCGACCGGAGCGCCCTGGGGGATCGGCACGGGAGTGGCGGTGCGTGCGGTCCAGGTGTCGCCGTTGGCGAGCTTGACCTGACCCGAGATCTGCGTGATCTCGTGCAGCGCGATGCCGCGGAGGTCGACGAGGGCGTCGACGTTCGACTTCGTCGGATCCTCCCCGCGCCGCAGGCGCTTGAGCAGCGGCGGCCGCAGGAAGAGGATGAACAGCGCGGCCGCAGCGGCGGCGATGATCACCTGCACCCACACCGGGACGCCGATCAGGTCGGTGACCAGACCGACGACGCTGCCGAAGCTCAGCATGAGGAAGGTGAAATCCAGCGAGAGCATCTCGATGACGAGGAAGACGGCGATCAGGACCAGCCAGCCGATCCAAGCCCATTGGTCGATGAACGTGACGAATGTCGTGAAGTTGTCCATGCGGCCTCCTTTGTGGTCAACGTATCACGCGGGTGTCCGCGGATCCGGGTGCCACAGCGCGCGCTTGGTAGTGTGTGAGGGCCGTGCGATCACGGCTTTTTCACGCATCATGAGGAGTCACCGTGACCGACGTTCTTCCCGCAGGATCCCTTGACGGCAAGGTCGCCCTTGTCACCGGTTCATCGCGGGGCATCGGCGCCGACACCGTGCGCTACCTCGCCGAGGCCGGTGCCGACGTCGTCATCAACTTCCGCAACAAGGCACCGCGTGCCGAGAAGCTGGCCGCACAGCTGCGCGAGCTCGGTCGTCGTGCGCTCGTCGTCGGGGCCGACCTGACCGACCCCGAGTCCGTCGCCGAGATGTTCGACGCCATCCGTGCCGAGTACGGGCGTCTCGACGTGCTCGTGCTCAACGCGTCCGGCGGCATGGAGTCCGGCATGGCCGAGGACTACGCACTCACCTTGAACCGCGACGCCCAGCTCAACGTCCTGAACGCGGCGACGCCGCTGCTCGGCGAAGGCGCGCGCGTGGTGTTCGTCACCAGCCACCAGGCCCACTTCATCCGGACCACCCCGACCATGCCGGAGTACGAGCCGGTGGCACTCTCCAAGCGCGCAGGAGAAGACGCGCTGCGCGAGCTCATCCCCGGCCTGGCCGCGAAGGGGATCGGGTTCACGGTCGTCTCCGGCGACATGATCGAGGGGACGATCACCGCGACGTTGCTGGAGCGGGCGAACCCGGGAGCGATCGCGGAGCGCCGGGAATCGGCGGGCAAGCTCTACAACGTCTCGGAGTTCGCGGCCGAGGTCGCCAAGGCGACCGTCGACCCCGTGCCCGCGGACAACACGCGGCTCGTGGGTGATGTGAGCGCCTTCGCGGCCGAGTAATACGACACACAGAATCGGCCCCGTCCTGCATCATGCAGGACGGGGCCGATCGTGTTTCAGGCGATGAGCGTCAGCTCGCCGCTCCGCCCTGGACGGCGGAGACGAACTCCTTCGCGTCCCGACCGAGCGTGATGGCACGCACGATCTGAACGATGCCGAGCACGACCAGCGAGATGCCCAGCAGGAGCCAGAAGGCGAAGCCGGCGATCAGCGGCGAGAACAGCACGATGATTCCGGCGACGATGCTGAGGATCGCGTAGAGGACGGTCCAGACCCGCGACCCGTCGCTGCCGAGCAGCGTGAGGGCGACGATCCCGTCGACGATCCAGCTGACGCCGATGAAGATCACGACGACGAACGCGAGCGTGGCTGCAGCGGCGTTGAGGTTGAAGAACGCGATGACACCGGCTGCGATGTACAGCAGGCCGAGGACGATGTGGCCGACGCGGGCCCATCCTCCCTTCGCGCTCGAGAAGATGCCGAGCCCGACGTACACGAGACCGGCGACGACCAGGTACGACGCGAAGATCGCCGTCACGATGACCGCGGACTTGATCGGCCAGACGAGGAGGACGATTCCGGCGATCAGCGCGATGACGCCGGCGACCGCCAGCGTGACCCGGATCGACTTGAACAGAGACTTGGCCTCCGTGAGTGGTTCAGACATGGTGGGGAGCCCTTTCTGAGAAGATGCTGTGAGGATGCATCCTCAGGGTAGCGCTCCCGTGGTCCGGGATGGGGGAGAAGGTCCCACCCGCGTTTCGCTCCGTCACGCCGCGACTTCCGGCGACATGGCAAGATCGAGTCGTGCCCGCCGTCGACGAAGATCGCCTGCGTGAGCTCGCCGTGATGAGAAGGGTCAGAGACCGCATCGACCGCGAGTACGCCAGGCCGCTCGACGTGCAGGCTCTCGCGGACGGCGTGCACATGTCGGCCGGGCATCTGAGCCGACAGTTCCGCGAGGCCTACGGTGAATCGCCGTACTCCTACCTGATGACTCGGCGGATCGAGCGTGCGATGGCGCTGCTACGGCGCGGTGACTTGTCGGTGACGGAGGTGTGCTTCGAAGTGGGGTGCTCCTCGCTCGGCTCGTTCAGCACGAGATTCTCGGAGCTGGTCGGTGTCGCACCCAGCGTGTACCGTGAACGCGCCGCCACCGTCGAGGGGATTCCCTCGTTCCACGCCAAACAGGTGACCAGGCCGATCAGGAATCGAGAAGCGCCGCGCACCGATGCGCACCTACCGTGAACACCATGAACATCCGCATCCACTACGCATTCCTTCCGCACACCGACGCCGAAGCGGCGCTCGGTTTCTACCGCGACGCCCTCGGCTTCGAGGTTCGCAACGACGTCGGCTACGACGGGTTGCGATGGCTCACGGTCGGTCCGCCCGGCCAGCCCGAGACGTCGATCGTGCTGCATCCGCCGGCGACCGACCCCGGTATCACCGACGCCGAGCGCCAGACGATCCTCGAGCTCATCGCGAAGGGCAGCTACGCGGCGCTGACGCTGGCCAGCGACGACGTCGACGCGCTGTTCGAGCGCCTCGTCGAGCGCGGCGCCGACGTCGTCCAGGAGCCGATCGACCAGCCCTACGGGGTTCGTGACTGCGCGTTCCGCGACCCCGCAGGCAATCTGCTCCGTATCAACCAAGCCGCCTGATCTCTCCACCGACCACACGAAGGACGCCGATGACCACGGACGAGCACCCCGCCGACACCCACGACCTGATCCGCGTGCAGGGCGCGCGCGAGAACAATCTGAAGGACGTCAGCGTCGACATCCCGAAGCGCCGCCTCACCGTGTTCACCGGCGTCTCCGGTTCGGGGAAGAGCTCGCTCGTCTTCGACACGATCGCTGCCGAGTCGCGGCGCATGATCGACGAGACGTACAGTGCCTTCGTCCAAGGTTTCATGCCCTCGGTTCCACGACCCGACGTCGACGTCCTCGAGGGGCTGACGACAGCGATCATCGTCGACCAGGAACGCCTCGGCGCGAACCCGCGATCGACCGTCGGCACAGTGACGGACGCCAACGCGATGCTGCGCATCCTGTTCAGCAAGCTCGGACAGCCCTACATCGGCGGGCCGACGGCGTTCTCCTTCAACATCCCGACCCAGAAGGCCAGCGGCGTGATGACCGGCCCGGGAGGGGCGAAGAAGATCGTGAAGGACGCGATCTATCTCGGCGGCATGTGCCCACGATGCGAAGGCAGGGGAGCGGTATCCGACATCGACCTCGCCCAGATCGTCGATGAGACGAAGTCTCTCGACGAAGGCGCCATCATGGTGCCCGGCTACACCGCCGACGGATGGATGGTGAAGGGCTTCTCCCAGTCGGGGTTCTATCCGGGCGACAAGCCCATCTCGCAGTTCACCGAGGAGCAGCGTCACCTCTTCCTCTACGGCGAGGTCACGAAGGTGAAGATCTCCGGAATCAACATGACCTATGAGGGTCTCATCCCGAAGATCACCAAGTCGATGCTGTCGAAAGACCTCGATGCGCTGCAGCCTCACGTCCGTGCCTTCGTCGAGCGTGTGGCCACCTTCGCGATCTGTCCGGAGTGCGACGGGACCCGCCTCACCGAAGGTGCGCGCTCCTCGAAGATCGAGGGCGTGAGCATCGCCGACGCCTGCCGCATGCAGGTCACGGATCTGGCCGACTGGGTGCGAGGACTCGATCTTCCCGAAGCCGGCCCGCTGCTGCAGGCGCTCAGCGCCAACCTCGACGCCTTCGTCACGTTGGGGCTCGGCTACCTCAGTCTGGAACGGCCCTCCGGCACACTGTCCGGGGGAGAGGCGCAGCGCATCAAGATGCTCCGGCACCTCGGCTCTTCGCTCACCGACATCACCTACGTCTTCGACGAGCCGACGATCGGCCTGCACCCGCACGACATCCAGCGCATGAACGGGCTCCTGCTCCAGCTGCGCGACAAGGGCAACACCGTGCTGGTCGTGGAACACAAGCCCGAGACCATCGTGATCGGCGACCACGTGGTCGACCTGGGGCCTGGCGCGGGAAGCGCCGGTGGCGAGATCTGCTTCGAAGGCACGGTCGAGGGGCTGAAGGCGAGCGGCACGAAGACCGGTGAGCATCTCGACGACAGGGCACAGCTGAAAGATGCGGTGCGCTCGGGCACGGGAGCCATCGAGGTGCGAGAAGCGACCGCGAACAACCTGCAGGCCGTCGATGTCGACATCCCGACCGGCGTGCTCACGGTCGTGACGGGAGTGGCTGGCTCCGGCAAGAGCTCGCTCATCCACGGATCGGTCTCGAACCGCGAGGGTGTCGTGTCGATCGATCAAGCGGCGATCAAGGGGTCCCGCCGCAGCAACCCCGCGACCTACACGGGGCTTCTCGAGCCGATCCGCAAGGCGTTCGCGAAGGCCAACGGCGTCAAGCCCGCTCTGTTCAGCGCGAACTCCGAAGGTGCCTGCCCGTCATGCAAGGGTGCGGGCGTCATCATCACCGAGCTCGGCTTCATGGACACCATCGAGACGCCGTGCGAGGACTGCGGAGGCAAGCGCTTCCAAGTCGGCGTGCTCGAGTACAAGCTCGCGGGCAAGGACATCACCGAGGTTCTCGACCTCCCGGTCTCCGAGGCCCGGGTGTTCTTCAGTGAGGGAGAGGCCAAGCTGCCTGCGGCCGCGGCCATCCTCGGCCGGTTGGAAGACGTGGGGCTCGGGTATCTCTCGCTGGGACAGCCGCTGTCGACGCTGTCGGGTGGCGAACGTCAGCGCATCAAGTTGGCGATCCAGATGGGGGAGAAGGGGGACGTGTACGTGCTCGACGAGCCCACCACGGGCCTTCACCTGGCGGATGTCGACAAGATCCTCGGCCTCCTGGATCGACTCGTCGACGCCGGGAAGACCGTGATCGTGATCGAGCACCATCAGGCGGTCATGGCGCACGCGGATTGGATCATCGACATCGGGCCCGGAGCCGGTCACGACGGCGGCAAGGTCGTCTTCGAGGGAACACCGACAGATTTGGTATCCCAAAAATCGACGTTGACGGGGGAGCACCTCGCAGCCTACGTCGGCGTCTGAGATGAGTCGGGGGCGCCTCACCTGAGGCGCCCCCGACGCTCGGGGCCGCCGCGGAGGTCGCTTCAGTCCCGCCGGGCGATGATCGTGTAGGTGCACGGCATCAGATCGCGTTCGGCTTCGGGCCAGGCATAACCACCGGCGACCTCGACCATGCGGTCGCTGAACTGCCACGGCAGGGTCCGGCCCTCGTCGAAGTGCAAGAGGCGTAGACCTGCGCGCAGCAGCGCGCCGAGGATCTCGGACAACGAGTGGGGCCACTCGTAGGTGCGCGCGTGGGAGATGCGACCGTCGCCGGCATAGGTGGAGTCGTCATCCCACTGCTGTGCATGCCCGGTCGCGAAGTACGGATATCGCGTGGTCAGACTTGCGGCGTCCTCATCCAACGCATAGAGGGCGGGATGGCCGTCGCGGATGAAGAACACGCCGCCTGGGCGCAACAGCGCGACGATCTGCGCGGCCCACCGATCCAGGTCGTCAAGCCAGGTGATCGTCCCGATACTCGTGTAGACGACGTCGAAGTCGCCGACGACGGCGGCCCGCGCATCGAGGACATCGGTCTCCACCCACGTGGCCTCGACGCCCAGGCGCGTCGCGAGCTCACCGGCTGTGTGAAGCGCCGACGGCGAGAAGTCGACGCCCGTCACCCTCGCGCCGGCGCGAGCCAGTGAGACGGTGTCGGTGCCGATGTGGCACTGCAGGTGGCACAGGTCGAGTCCGGACAGACCGCCCGATGGAAGGAATGCAGACATCGCGGCGAGATCGTCGCGCACGACATCACTCAGATGATCCGGATCGTCGAACGCCTCGAGTCCGTATGCTTCCTCGTGCACAGGAACGCGATCTTCCCAGTTCGCCTGGTTCGCTCGCCGTGCAGATTCCCAGTCGATGTCGACATTGCGTCCATTCACGGTGCGAGCCTATCGACTGCCGCTTCCCAGCGAGGAACGATATCCGATAATGCACATTATGTCAGCTAGCGGAAAACCCAGCTATCCCCGATCGCCGAAGATCTGCCGTGCGCGGACCACGATGTCGTCGAGACGGGATTGCAGATAGGGACCGGGGCATTCGGTCCCCGACCACGTTTCGCGGTGAGAGATGACGTGGGCTCGGTCGATCGTGAACGACACCGGCACGCCGTCCAGACTCTTGCCGTCAAGGGTCGCAAGCCACGCGATCATCTGCGCGAGTTCTTCGAGTTGCGCCTCCGTCACCGCGTACTCAGGTGCCCCGCTGACGTTGAGAGTCTCCACCGCGACGGACCGCCAGTTCCAGTCAGCGCCGGTTGCGGACGGTTTCGCGGTCGGACGAATCAACTCGATGACGGAACCGTCACGGCCGCCCCCGCGCCGGCAGCGATGAGAAACCGCCTTCGGGTATGCGCCTCCGGGCGCACAGCAGGCTCGGGCGGGTGAGAGTGCGGCATCTGCCCATTCAACACGCCCAGCTGTCACCAGGCGTGATGATCACCGAACTGCCCGCCGCGGGTTGCGAGAATGGTTCGATGGTTGGCACCGGCAGTGACTCCACCCGTCTCGTCATCTTGCGCGGCGATGCGGCGTCGGGCAAAACGACGACGGCGACGGCGCTGCGGCCGAAGCTCGGTGAGCGGGTGGCTCTCATCTCGCAGGATCACTTTCGCCGGGAGCTGCTGCACGACCCCGATCGGCTGAGGCGGTCCAGGGACGCGAGCGTCCTGATCGTCGGCGCTGCCAGACAGGCACTCGACCTCGGATACGACGTGATTCTCGATGGCGTCTTCAATCTGCGCGACTACTCCGACGTCTTCGAGAGCTTGTATCGCGACCACCGCGGGACGACGTGCATCTACCAGTTCGACGTCGGTCTCGACGAGACGGTCCGGCGCCACGCGGGGAGGCCGCTCGCGAATGACTTCGGTGAGGACAGGATCCGCGAATGGCACAACGGGTGGCAACCACTCCCCTGGTTCGATGAGCGACGGGTCGGACCGGAGACGACTACCGCAGAACTCGTGACGATCATCGTGGAAGACCTCGGCGGCGGCATGCGCATGTGATTGCGCCACACACGATCACCGGGTGGCGGAGGAGATCGAGATCGACGAGTCCGCCCTCCTGCGCTACCGCGGTCGCAGCTGGCTGTAGACGAGCATGTCCTTGCGCTCATCACCGATCGTCTGCCACGTTCTCGGAGGAGTAGCGTTGAGGGGTGCAGCAGGTCTCCCTCTCCCCCGTCTCGACACCGGGGTGGCGAGCATGGCTGATCTGGTCTGTCGGGGTCGCGGCATATGTGCTCGCGATCACGAACCGCACATCCCTCGGGTCCGTCGGTGTCGAAGCGGCGGACCGGTTTCAAGCGGATGCGTCGACGCTGGCGCTGTTCGCCGTGGTGCAGCTCGCCGTCTACGGCGGCATGCAGATTCCCGTCGGCATTCTGCTGGATCGCTTCGGGTCGCGTCCGATCATGACGATCGGCATGTTGCTCATGGCCGCGGGCCAGCTGACCATGGCGCTCTCCCCCAGCATCGGCATCGCGATCCTCGCACGCGTGCTGCTCGGCGCAGGCGACGCCGCGATCTTCCCCGCCGTCCTGCGTCTGGTGGCGACCTGGTTTCCTGCGCAACGAGGGCCGATCATGGTCCAGTTCACCGGCATCATCGGCCAGACCGGCCAGCTGATCGCCCTGGTTCCCGTCGCTGCGCTCCTGCACGCCACCAGCTGGAGCATCACCTTCGGCAGCATCGCCGGCCTCGGCGTGCTCTTCACCATCCTCGTCGCCCTGGTCATCCGCAACCATCCCGCAGAGCGCGGTGCCGACGTGACCGTGGACACCGATACCGGCGTCATCCGCGTCGTCACCTCCGCGATAGATACCGGAGTCGGCATACGCGCAGCGTGGGCGCACCCGGGAACCCGTCTCGCGTTCTGGTCTCACTTCACCACGCCGTTCGCAGGCACCGCGTTCGTCCTCCTCTGGGGTATGCCGTTCCTCACCGCTGCGGAGGGACTCGATACCGCGCACGCCGCCGGCATCATCTCGGTATATGTCATTGCAGGCATGCTTCTCGGGCCGATCATCGGCGATCTCTCCCGCCGGCTGCCGAATCACCGATCCCTCGCTCTCGTGCTCCCCGCCGTCGGAGTGCAGATGGTCGCCTGGTTAGCCGTCATCGCCCTGCCAAGCACCGCACCGAGCTGGCTCCTGTACGTGCTGGCCATCGCGCTCGCGACCGGCGGACCCGCATCGATGATCGCCTTCGACCACGCGCGGACGCACAACCCGTCCCACAGGCTCAGCACGGCAACGGGGGTGACGAACGCCGGCGGCTTCATCGCCGCACTCATCGCCATCTTCCTGATCGGACTCGCCCTCGACCTCCAGGGCGCCGGCACTCCCGAGACCTATTCGCTGGATGCCTTCCGGATCGCGTTCCTCATGCCGATCCCCCTCTGGATCATCGGCACCGTGTTCATCCTCATCGAACGCAAGCGGACGCGAATCCGCATGGGTCTGGATCCCGATCGACGGCGCTGAGCGCGCCCTATCGGAGCAGGTGCTGCAACGTCTCCACGATCAGCTCCACGCTGACGCGCTCTGGCACCTCCTCGTCGCCCGCTTCGAATTCCGCGAGTTCGATCCCCCGGACCGAGTCTGGCGGCAGCGCAGCGAAGATGGCCGCCACGTGGCGAGGCAGCAACCCGCCTCCCACCCGGTAGGCGGCGGGGACGTACCCGGGCTCGAGCACGTCCCAATCGACGTGGATCCACACCGGGCGCCCGGCGACGAGTTCGAGCACGCGTTCCGGCGTGCTCTCCGAGGGAGCAAGAACGGTGACCCCGGCTCCGGCGAGCAGCTCGGCCTCGGCAGCGTCGATATCGCGACCGCCGACAACGACCACCTGCTTCGGATCGATGCCTGCGCCATGGCCGCTGTCCCAGAGTCCGCAAGCCGCGGCCAGGACCATACCGCCGAGGTAGCCGGAATCCGTCGTCTCCGGTGTGTTGAAGTCTCCGTGCGCATCGATCCAGACAACGACGGCGTCGGGATGGTGCTCGGCAGCGGTGGGAAGAGTGCCGAGGCTCGCCGCGCAGGTGTTCGTGATGAGAAGGGGTGTCGCGCCCGCCGAAGTGGCGTCCTGCACAGCTGCGCGCAATCCGTTCAGAGTCGCCTCCGCTTCGGGGAGCGCGACAGACCAGTCATCGATCACGCTCGGTGTCGGAGAGCCGATCACCAGTGGTTCGATCCCCAGCAGTGCGGAAACTGCCTCACCCACGCGTCGTGCACCCACGAGCGCTCCGTCGGTGCGATCGGCCACACGGCCTTGGGAGACGATGAGCGCGTAGGAGGATGCCATGTTTCCCAGCTTTCCATCTGCGACCAACAGGACAAAACGCGAAGCGATCCAGCCCCCGGCGATCGCGCGGTACGAGAGCCTCAGGCTCGACGCGGCGTCCACCCCGAGGGAAGCGGGCCCTCTTGCACGGCTCGCTCACGGTCGGCTCGGGCGGACCAGCCCTGCGCACGGTCGACCGTGTCGAATGCACCACGAGCCAGTCGGAGACCAACATCCTCGTGATGCATGCGCGGCGCTCCCCCACGGCGGACAGACGCGCGCACGCTCCAGGCGTCGTCAGCGAAGCCGCCGCCACGGAACACGCGGTAGTCGTCGTAGCGGGCGGGGTCCAGGAGGTCCCAGCACCATTCCCAGACGTTGCCGAGCGTGTCGAAGAGACCGTGGAGGTTCGGCAGTTTGCCGCCGATGTCCTGCGGCACCGAGATGCCGTCCGCGCTCGTCCACGCGGCGTCGGCCAGAGGCGCATAGTGCGGCCCGGTCGAACCGGCCCGGCACGCGAACTCCCACTCCGCTTCGGTGGGCAATCGGTACCCATCTGCGGTCGTGTCCCACGAGACGTCCTCACCATCGAACAGGTAGACCCGATCCAGGCCCTCCCACTCGGATGCGGCGTTGCAGAAGTGGATGGCACGCAGCCAGCTGAGGTCGGATGCGGGGCGACGAGGGTGGCGCACCGGGATGCCCAGCACCTCTGCGAGCTGCTCCTCCGTCACGGGATACACACCGATCTCGAAGGGCTCCAGAGCGACAACGCGCTGTTCCTCGCGGCGTGCGTCTCGCAGTGTCAGCACGCCGGCGGGGATGCGGGCGAACTCGAAATCGCTCACCGGTCCCCCGTGTCCGAGCGACGTGCTCGATTCACGACGGCACGCGCTCTACCCACGACGGGAACTTGGCCATGCGCCCGTCGCCGGAGGATGTGCGGGTCACGCGCCGACGGACCCAGGGGCCCACGAACTCACGATAGTACGCGAGCCCCGACGGCCCCGCGCCGAGGCGATCGCTCGGCGCCCACCAGGTCTCCGGCGGTTCGAAGCCGAGCGCATGCAGCACCCGAGCCGCCACACGGTGATGGCCCGCCGCGTTCATGTGCAGCCGGTCGTCGGCCCAGTACGCGCCGCGGGAGAGCTCACGATCCGGCCAGTTGAGTGCACGGACCACATCGGGGCGCTCTTCGATCCGTCGAAGCACGGCATCAGAGAGGAGATCTCCGCGCCGTTGAACGAGGGATCCCATCGGAAGCTGTCCACTCGGGTTCGCCCCGGAGAGCAGGATCATGGTCACCCCCTCCTCGTCGCACCGGCGCAGCACGCGGCTGAACGCATCGGCGATGTGCTCGACATCGGTGCGTGGGCGAAGCATGTCGTTGCCTCCGCCGTTGAAGGAGAGATGTGTCGGCCTCAGCGCGAGCGCAGGCTCGAGCTGCTGCTCGACGATCGGCCAAGCGAGCTTGCCTCTGATCGCGAGGTTGGCGTACTGGATCGAGTGTCCTGCGGCATCCGCCCACCCTTGAGCCGCGAGATCCGCCCAGCCGCGCTCACGCCCATCCGGGAGTACATCGCCGACCCCCTCGGTGAAGGAATCGCCGATCGCCACGAACCGCACAGCTGCCATCGTCCCAGCCTATTGCGGCAGACGAGAGCAGGCGTCAACGATCGTCGAGCGCCTGCCCGCCGCGGTCGACGAGCCCCCATGCTGCGGCCGCAGCACCGAGGAAGCACACCCCGAACACCGCGAACAGCAGCGGCGCTCCACCAGCGAGCAGCAGCACCGGAACGGAGAGCGGTGCCACGATCGATGCGATGCGCCCCACGCCGGCCGCCCAACCGGCGCCCGTACCCCGCAGTGAGGTGGGATAGATCTCGGGGGTCACGGCGTACAGGGCGCCCCAGGCGCCCAGGTTGAAGAACGACAGCGCCATGCCCGCGGCGATGATGGCGCCCTCGGTCGTCGCGGTGCCGAAGATCACTGCAGACACCGCAGAACCGAGCAGGAACACCGACAGCGTCACCCGTCGCCCCCACACCTCGATCAACCACGCCGCGACCGCATACCCCGGCAGCTGGGCCAGCGTGATGATGAGGGTGAAGCCGAACGAACGCACCAGATCGAATCCGGCATCCACGAGGATGCTCGGTATCCAGATGAACGCCCCGTAGTAGGCGAAGTTCACGCCCAACCACACCGCCCACAGGCACAGTGTGCGCAATCGGAACTCCGGGTTCCAGAGCGTTGCCAGTCGCGCGCGTGCGGTGACCGCGATCGCACGTGACGCCGGCTCCTTGCGGATAGCGGGGGCACCGCCCACCCCGGCATCGGCCTCGAACGCCGAGACGATGCGGTCTGCTTCCGCGATGCGTCCTCGCGATGCGAGCCAGCGGGGCGATTCCGGCATCCGCCACCGCACGAAGAGTGCGTACACGGCAGGGATCGCGCCGAGCGCGAAGGCCCAGCGCCACCCGTCGTCTGAGGCCGGTATGACGAGGAAGCCGATCACCGCGGCCGCGGTCCATCCGAGTGCCCAGAAGGCCTCCAGCACCACGATCAGCCGGCCGCGGATCCGCGCCGGAGCGAACTCGCTCACATACGTCGATGCGACCGGGAGCTCGGCGCCGAGACCGAGACCGACCAGGAACCGGAGAACGAGCAGCGCCGCGAGACCTCCGACGAGCGCGCTGGCACCGGTCGCGATGCCGTACACGAGCAGCGTGAGCGCGAACACCTGCCGTCGTCCGAAACGATCCGCCAGCAGTCCACCGAGCGTCGCGCCGATGGCCATGCCGATGAACCCGACCGAGGCGATCCACCCGGCTTCGCCCTTCGTCAGCCCCCACTGCTGCGTGAGAGCGGCGAGGATGAAGGAGATCAGACCGACATCCATCGCGTCCAAAGCCCAGCCGAGCCCGGACCCCGTCAGCAGACGCAGGTGGCGACGGGTGAACGGCAGGACGTCCAGGCGCTCAGCCAGCGATGAGCGGCTCGGCAAGGCGGTGTTGGCCATGCTCTTCATCGTAGAGCCGAGCGCCCGACGTCCCGCGCCCGATGACGTCAGTCCTGGGCGTCGAGGATCCGCTTCACCCGCGGGATCACCTCGGTGCCGTACAACTCGATGCTGCGCATCATCGACTCGTGCGACAGGGTGCCGGTGGCGTACTTCAAGTCGAACCGGCCGAGTCCCAGCGTCGTGATCGTGTCGGCGATCTTCGCCGCGACGCGATCCGGCGAGCCCGCGTAGATCGCTCCCTCAGGACCGATGTCGTTCTGGAAGCGCGCACGACTGTATACCGGCCACCCGCGCTCACGTCCGATCGTGTTGTTCATGGCCTCGAAACCGGAGTACGCGGCGTCCCAGGCCTCCGCGTCCGTCTCGGCGATGTGGCCGGGCGAATGCACCGAGACGGGGTGCGACGTCGTGCCGAAGGAGGCCACGGAGCGGTGGTACAGGTCGACGAAGGGCTTGAACCGCGCCGCCGATCCCCCGATGATCGCGAGCATCAGGCCGAGGCCATGGCGTGCGACACGGACGACCGACTCCGGGCTGCCCCCCACACCGACCCAGGTGCGCAGACCCTTCTCGGTCTTCGGGAAGACGTTCGCGTTCTCGAGCGAAGCGCGCATGGTTCCCGACCACGTCACCGGCTCCTCCTTGAGGAGCTCGACGAACAGCTCGAGCTTCTGCTCGAAGAGTGCGTCGTAGTCACGGAGGTCATAGCCGAACAACGGGAACGACTCGATGAAGGAGCCGCGGCCGAGAACCACCTCGGCACGACCGTTGGAGAGAGCATCCAACGTCGAGAACCGCTCGAACACACGCACAGGGTCGTCGGAAGAGAGCACCGTCACCGCCGTGCCCAACCGGATGTGCGTGGTGCGGGCCGCGATAGCGGCCAGCACCATCTCCGGCGCGGAGACCGCGAACTCCGCGCGGTGATGCTCCCCCACCCCGAAGAAGTCCACACCGACCGTGTCGGCCAGCTCTGCCTGCGCGACGATGTTGCGGATCGTCTGCGCGCCGGTGAGGAGCTCTCCGTCCGCGTTCCTGGTGATGTCGCCGAACGTGTCCAACCCGAATTCGATGCCCATGTCATCCCTTCCTATTCAGATGAATGAACACGCCTCGGTCGGACCGCATTCCCGTCAGCGCGGAAGCAAAGCGCTGCGCAGCGTGTCGAGGCCGACACCGCCCATGTCGAGTGCGCGCTTGTGGAAGTCCTTGAAGGAGAACGCATCGCCTTCGGCTGCGCGGACGCCGTCACGAACCTGTTCCCAGATGCGCTGACCGACTTTGTAGGACGGCGCCTGCCCTGGCCAGCCCAGGTAGCGATTCACCTCGAACTGCACGAACTGGTCCGACATGTTCACGTTCCGGCGCATGAAGTCCAGTGCGTACTCGGCGTCCCAGACACCCGTACCGTCGAGTCGCGGCTTGCCCAGGTGCACGCCGATGTCGAGCACCACGCGGGCGGCCCGCATACGCTGTCCGTCGAGCATGCCGAGACGGTCGGCGGGGTCGTCGAGGTAACCCAGCTGCTCCATCAGGCGTTCGGCATACAGAGCCCAGCCCTCGGCATGACCCGAGGTGCCGGCGAGCAGACGGCGCCAGGAGTTGAGCTCGGCCCGGTTGTACACGGCCTGGGCGATCTGGAGGTGGTGTCCCGGCACGCCCTCATGGAACACGGTGGTCAGCTCGCGCCAGGTGTCGAACTCGGTCACGCCCTCGGGGACCGACCACCACATGCGGCCGGGACGGGAGAAGTCATCCGTCGGCCCGGTGTAGTAGATGCCGCCCTCCTGCGTGGGGGCGATCATGCACTCGAGAGTGCGGATGGCCTCTGGAATGTCGAAGTGCGAGGCGCCGAGCTCGGCGACTGCGCGGTCGCTCGTCTCCTGCATCCACCTCTGGAGCGCGTCGGTGCCGACGAGCTTGCGGGCGGGATCCGCCTCGAGATGGGCGACGGCCTCTTCCACGGACGCACCGGGCAGGATCTCGTTCGCGATCGCGGTCTGCTCGGCCACCATGCGCGCGAGCTCCTCGCGCCCCCACTCGTACGTCTCGTCGAGGTCGATCGTCGCCCCGAGGAAGCGACGGGAGTTCAGCGCATACAGGTCGCGTCCGACCGCGTCGACCTCGCCCGTCGCGGGAGCGAGCTCTTCCACGAGGAAGCGACGAAGCTCGTCGTAAGCGACACGTGCGGCGGCGGAGTTGTCGGCGAGGCTGCGCGCGAGCGAAGCGGGCAGCTGCCCCTCATCGGGATCGGCATCGGCCACGAAGGCGGCGAAGAAGCCGTCATCGGCCGTGTAGCGATCGATCTGCGTCGCGACCTCGACGACCTGGCGTCGCGCAGGCGTCACTCCCTCGGCGATCCCGGTACGCAGGGTCTCGACGTAACCGCGCAGTGCCTCGGGGACCGCGGCGAGCCTCGTCGCGATCACATCCCAGTTCTCGACGGTCGCGGTCGGCATCAGATCGAACGCCGCGCGCACATCCTGCGCGGCCGAGGCGATGACGTTGAGGTCACGCAGATGCCATTTCGCGTCGTGCAGCTCGAGGTCGAGACGCAGCTCGGCTCCGAGGTCGGTCTTGGTGACCTCGTCGATCGCATCGACCGGCTCGAGTGCGGAGAGCTTGTCGAGGGTCGCGCGGGTCGCCGCGGCGATCTCCTCATGCCCCGCCGGGCTCAGGTCGCCGAAACGGTCGTTCACCTCGTCGCGGCCGATATACGTCCCGAGCGTGGGCGCCAGGACCGCGATCGTGTCGACCCATTCATCGGCGACGGCGTCGATGGCGGAGGGGGTGCGGGGAGCTGAAGTCATAGCTGTCAGCCTAATCCCCGGCCCCCTTCCGCCGCCGGACCTCAGTGCGCGGCTTCGTTCCAGTCGCGACCGCGACCGACCTGCACGTCGAGCGGCACCGACAAGTCGGCAGCGTCACCCATCCGCGCCCGCACGATGCGCTCGGTCGCGTCCCACTCCCCGGGAGCGACCTCGACGACGAGCTCGTCATGGATCTGCAGCAGCACGCGCGAGGAGAGCTGCTCCGAGCGGAGATCATCGTGGATGTGCAGGAGCGCGATCTTCATGATGTCTGCGGCGCTGCCCTGGATAGGGGCGTTGAGGGCCGCGCGCTCGGCGTTCTCGCGCAACACCCGGTTCGGGCTCGCCAGGTCGGGGAACGGACGGCGGCGGCCGAAGATCGTCTCGGTGTAGCCGACCTCTTTCGCCTTCATGACCGACGCGCGCAGATAGTCGCGCACGGCGCCGAACCGCGCGAAGTACTCGATCATGAGCTGCTTGGCCTCGGACTGCTCGATGCGCAACTGCTTGGAGAGGCCGAACGCGGAGAGCCCATAGACAAGGCCGTACGACATCGCCTTGACCTTGGTGCGCATGGCCGCCGTCACCTCGCTCGGCTCGACTCCGAAGACCCGCGCACCGACGAAACGGTGCAGGTCTTCCCCGCTGTTGAACGCCTCGATGAGGCCTTCGTCGCCGGAGAGGTGCGCCATGATGCGCATCTCGATCTGCGAGTAGTCGGCGGTGAGAAGCGCCTCATAGCCCTCGCCCACCTCGAACGCACTGCGGATACGACGGGACTCCTCGGTACGCACCGGGATGTTCTGCAGGTTGGGGTCGGTGCTGGACAGACGCCCCGTCTGGCTTCCGGTCTGCACATACGTCGTGTGCACGCGGTGGTCGTCGCCGATCGCGGTATCGAGCGACTCGATGATCTGACGCAGCTTGGTGGCCTCACGGTGCTGCAGCAGCAGGTTCAGGAACGGGTGGGGATTGCTCTCCTGCAGGTCGGCGAGAACCGCGGCATCCGTCGAGTACCCGGTCTTGGTCTTACGGGTCTTCGGCAGCTGCAGGTCTTCGAACAGGACCTCCTGCAGCTGCTTGGGCGAGCCGAGGTTGAACTCGCGTCCGACCACGGAGAAGGCCTCCTGCGCGAGTGCCTCGGCGCGGGCGGCGAGCTCGCCGGAGAACGTGGACAGCACGTCGTGCGAGACCGCGACGCCCGCGACCTCCATGTCGGCGAGGGTGAGCAGCGTCGGCAGCTCGATGTCGACCAAGACCTTGGCGACCGGCTCGGGGATGTCTTCCC
The DNA here is from genome assembly GCF_000340625.1 of Microbacterium sp. UCD-TDU. NCBI lineage: Bacteria > Bacillati > Actinomycetota > Actinomycetes > Micrococcales > Microbacteriaceae > Microbacterium > Microbacterium sp. UCD-TDU. The sequence goes on along the minus strand of NZ_KB454447.1, from coordinate 507,673 downwards.
GAAGAGCCTCGGCGACGCGCAGCGCGAACCACGCCTCCTGCGAAGGCGTCGCGCCCTCGGTTTCGGGCACGAGCTGCGACGGGTCGGCCTCGGGGAGCTTCTCGCCCAGGTAGCGCTCGACCAGGTCGGAGAGGGTCTTGTCCGGGAAGCTGGGTCGTAGCAGCCAGCCGGCGAGACTCGTGTCGTACGAAAGGCCGCCGAGGCGGATGCCTTGACGGATCAGTGCCTTCACCTGCGCCTTCGCGTCGTGGAGCACCTTCGACGCGTCGGACTCGATCCATCCGCGCAGCGCCTCGGGCGCGGCTTCGGTCCAGTCGGATTCGCGGAGCTCGGTCAGGGTGGCGGCACCGATGCGCACGGGCACTCCGCCCTGTGTCGTGACACGGAGGGAGACTTCGCCTTCCTGTGCCGAACCCCAGGATGCGAGCTCGGCGGGCGTCACCTCCACAGGCACAGGAAGGACGACCACGGATGCGGGATCGTCGGCGACCTCGCCCGCACCGACGGCCTCGAACACCCGCGGGAGCAGCGTGCGGAACTCCAGGCGCGCGAAGATGTCACGCACGGCCTGGGCATCGATCGGCGCGACCGCGAGATCGGCAGGGCCGACGGGAAGCTCCACGTCGGTGAGCAGACGGTTGAGCTTGCGGTTGCGGCGCACGTCGTCGATGTGATCGCGGAGGTTACCGCCGACCACACCCTTGATCTCGTCGGCTCGGGCGATCAGTTCGTCGAGCGACCCGAACTGCGTGAGCCACTTGACGGCGGTCTTCTCCCCCACCTTCGGCACACCGGGCAGGTTGTCGCTGGTCTCGCCGACGAGAGCGGCGATGTCGGGATACTGCTCCGGCCGGACCCCGTAGCGCTCCTGGACGGTCGTCGGGTCGTAGCGCTTGAGCTGGGAGACGCCCTGCACCGACGGGTACAGCAGCGTGACATCGTCGTTGACGAGCTGGATGGTGTCGCGGTCTCCCGAGACGACGAGCACGTCGAAGCCCTGTTCGGCACCCTGAGACGCGAGCGTGGCGAGGATGTCGTCGGCCTCGATCCCTTCCTTCGTCAGCACCGGGATCGACATCGCGGCGAGGCACTCCTGGAGCAGCGGGATCTGCCCCTTGAACTCCTGAGGCGACTCGGAGCGCGTTGCCTTGTACTCCGGATACTCGTCGGTGCGGAACGAGTGACGCGAGGTGTCGAAGGCGATCGCCAGGTGCGTCGGCTGCTCGGCCTTGATGAGGTTCACCAGCATCGACAGGAAGCCGTAGATGCCGTTCGTGTGCTGGTTGTCTTTGGTCGTGAAGTTGTCGACCGGGAGGGCGAAGAAGGCACGATAGGCGAGCGAATGGCCGTCGACGACCATGAGGGTAGGCTTTGCGGAGTCCGTCACCCTGTCAGCCTAACGAGGACGACAGACACCCGCTGAGGAGGATGCATGAGCGACGTCGCGACGAGCGAAGGACTCGACTGGGCCACAGCCCGCGGAATGGGTGCTCTGGCCGAGAAGATGGGCATGGAGTTCGTCGAATTCAGCGTCGACCGCTGCGTCGCGACGATGCCGGTCGAGGGCAACACGCAGCCTGTCGGACTCATGCACGGCGGCGCCTATGTGGTCCTCGGAGAGTCCCTCGGATCGATGGCGGCCAATCTGCACGCCGGAGCCGGACGGCTCGCCGTCGGCGTCGACATCAACGCGACGCACACGCGTTCGGCGACGTCGGGCGTCGTCACCGGTGTCTGCACGCCTGTCCACCTGGGCCGCAGCATCACGGTGCACGAGATCGTGGTGACCGACGATCAGGGGCGACGTTGCTCCACGATCCGCATCACCAACATGATCAAGGACCTTCCCGCCGAGCGCTGAGCGGTTCCTCCAGCAGTCGCTGGAAGAGGAGGTGGTCCTGCCACTCCCCCGCGATGCGGAGGTACTTCGGCGCCATCCCGATGCGCTCGAAGCCGTTTCCTCGCAGCACGCTCTGGGAGCCGAGGTTGTGCACCAGCGTGGCCGCCTGCAGCCGATGAAGTCCCAGTTCCGTGCGCGAGTACTCGATGATCTGCGCGACCGCGCGATGCGCGAGCCCACGACGCAGCCGCGAGACGTCGACCCAGTAGCCGAGATCGGCGCTCCAGAACGCACCACGGACGACGTTGTTGATGTTCATCCGTCCGCGGATCTCGCCGTCGTCGGACGAGATGACGAAGCGGAAGCTGCGACCTGCGGACGCATCGTCGACGCACTGCTGCGCGTGCTGCTCCTGCGAGGCGACGGTGAAGAACGCCTCCGTGCGTGAAGGCTCCCACGGTGCGAGGTGGTCGCGGTTCGCCAGATACGCCCTCGAGAGCGCGGCGCCATCCCCCAGGCGCACGGGCCGCAGGATGTGCTCGGCATCGAGCCGGATGACCCCGGCGCTCACTCTTACTTCTTGGGCGCGAGCTGCTCGATGATCGCCTTGGCGACGTCCTGCATCGTGAGGCGGCGATCCATGGAGGCCTTCTGGATCCAGCGGAACGCCTCGGGCTCGCTCAGACCCATCTTCTCGTTGAGCAGGCCCTTGGCCCGATCGACGAGCTTGCGGGTCTCGAAGCGCTCGACCATGTCGGCGACCTCGGCCTCGAGCGTGATGATCTGCTCGTGGCGGGCCAGCGCGATCTCGATCGCCGGCAGGAGGTCGTTCGGAGTGAACGGCTTCACGACGTACGCGAGAGCACCGGCCTCGCTGGCACGCTCGACGAGCTCCTTCTGGCTGAAAGCCGTGAGGAGGACGACGGGGGCGATGTTGCCCTTGTGCAGCTTCTCGGCGGCGCTGATGCCGTCGAGCTGAGGCATCTTGACATCCATGATGACGAGGTCGGGGCGCAGCTCGGTCGCCAGAGCGACCGCGGTCTCTCCATCACCGGCCTCACCGACGACGTCGAAGCCGTTGTCGCGGAGGATCTCGACGATGTCGAGACGGATCAGCGACTCATCTTCAGCGACGACAACGCGTCGGGGTGCGGATGACGTGGGCTGCTCAGCCTGCTCTTCTTGCTCTGTCACAGAACCATCCTAGTGGAGTGCCCCTGACTGCAGGCCGTAACCACTCTGCGCGGAGGATCACTCCCCCTCCCCTGCGCTAAAGTCATAGACGCGACACACGAGCCGGCGTGGCGGAATGGCAGACGCGGAGCACTCAAAATGCTTTGTCCGAAAGGGCGTGTGGGTTCGAGTCCCACCGCCGGCACCCTTGATGAATGACTCTCGAACGGGGTTTTCCTCCTCAACGTCGAGGTCGCCGACTCACAGGGACGCGGCGGTCCCGTCGTGCGTCGGGACGACATCGGCGGTGTGATAGCGGAACACGAGGCGGGCCGGCACGGTCCCCGCCAGCACCTCGTCGACCGATGCGTTGACCTGGTCCAGCTCACGGGGTTCGGTGACGACCCGCGTCCGTCCGGCGGCGTGAAGGTCGAACACCTCGGCCAGATCCTGCCTGGTCCCGACGATGGAGCCGATGATGCTGATCCCCTTGAGCACGGTGTCGAAGATCGGCACCGTGAGCTCCCCACCGGCGGGGAGGGATACCAGCACGAGCCTGCCGCCGCGGTTCAGAGAACGGAACGCCTGGTCGAAGACCGCTGGCGCGACCGCGAGGACGACGACGACGTCCGCGCCACCGAGATCGCGGATCGCAGCGACAGGATCGGCGTCGGCGGCGTTCACCACGTGGTCGGCACCCAGCTCGGACGCCAGGTCGAGCTTCTCATCAGTGATGTCCACCGCGATGACCTTGGCGCCCACCAGGCGCGCATACTGCACCGCAAGGTGACCGAGCCCCCCGACCCCGAAGATCGCGACCGTCTCGCCCGGCGTGACATGCGCGTTCTTGATCGCCGCGTAGGTCGTGACTCCGGCGCAGGTGAGCGGCGCGGCGTCGATCGCGGTGATGCCGTCCGGAACGGGAACGGCGAAGCGGGCGTCTGCCAGCATGTACTCGGCGTAGCCGCCGTCGACGGCGTAGCCGTTGTTGTACTGGCTCTCGCAGAGGTTCTCTCGACCATCGACGCAGTAACGGCATTCGCCGCATGCGTGGCCGAGCCAGGGCATCGCGACTCTCTGTCCGACCGTGCGGCTGGTCACGCCGTCGCCGAGCTGTTCGACGATGCCGACGCCTTCGTGCCCCGGGATGAGCGGGAGCGGGGGCTTGACCGGCCAATCTCCGCGCATGGCGTGGATATCGGTGTGGCACAGTCCGCATGTCTCCACCCGGACCAAGACCTGTCCCGGACCGGGCTGCGGGATCGGACGCTCTTCCACCTGCGCCGGTGCACCGAACTCTGTGACGACTGCTGCTCGCATCATTCCTCCTGGACGGGACTCGTGGATGCCTCGAGTCTGACGCCGCCGGACGCGCTTCCCCGGGTCGAAAGTCCCACCGTGCCGGGCGCTCACCGGACGAGCACAGTGACGGTGGAGGGACTCGAGAGGACCTCTTGGCTGGTCGAACCGAGGAGGAATCGGACGATCGCACCACGGCCGTGAGAGCCGATGACCGTGAGACGCGCGTCCCGCGCAAGGCGGTTGATGACGGTCGCGGCATAACCTCGCTCGACGACTCGATGCACCTCGAGCCCCGGGTACAGGCGAGGGATCCCCGCCAGAGAATCCGTCAGTGCCTCCTCCGTCACCTTCTGCATGCCGGAGAGATAGTCCGCAGGATAGGCCGACATGTTGAGCGGCAACGGGACCGTGACCCAGGTGTTGACGACGGTGAGCGGATCGCCGGTGCGCGCGGCTTCGGCCGCGCCGAAGTCGATGAGCTTCCCGGACACCGCGGATCCGTCGACGCCCACGATCACGCCGCGCCGACCGGCGAGGTCGATGTCGGGAACGACGACCACCGGGCAGTGGGCACCTGCTGCCACACGGATGCCGTGGTGGATGCTCCGCGCACCTGCATGATCCCCCCGGAAGTCGCTTCCGATCACGAGGAGATCGAACACCATCGATGCGCTGATCAGTTCCTCCACCGGATCTCCGCGCGAGACCACGGTGTCCGCCTTCACCCCGTGCGCCCTGACCCGCTCCGCTTCGCGTTCGAGCAGCGTGTGCGTCAGGCTGATGGCCTCGGCGACGACCGCCCCTTCGCCGACCGTGCCGATCGCGCCGCCCACGACCGAGAGGAGTTCCACCCTGCTGAGCCGTTCATTCGCGCGATGCGCCGCCCACTCGACGGCTCGACGCGAAGCGGGAGTATCGACGACTCCGACCAGGATGCTCTCTTGCATGAGTGGTTTCCTTTCAGGGGGCGAAACGTGCGCGCGGTCGGGGCTCGGGACTGATCGGTACTTCTTCTCCGTGGGCGGGAACGCGCGCCGGCCACCCCAGCTCGTGTTCGATCCGAAGCCGCAGCGCGTCGGCGGCGGCGGGTTCGCCGTGCGTGACGTACACGGCACCGGGCGCGTGCGAGGCGCCCCGCATCCAACGGAGCACGCCATCGGCATCGGCATGCGCGGACATCGAGTCGATCGCCACCACCTCAGCGTCCACGGCGATCTCTCTGCCGAACACGCGCAGCGTGCGCGCGCCGGACAGGAGACGAGCTCCGCGTGTGCCGCCGGCCTGGTACCCGGTGAGGACGATCGCATTGCGCTCATCGGGGGCGTAGGCCTGAAGATGGTGGAGAATCCGACCGCCTGCGAGCATTCCGCTGGCCGAGATGATGATCATCGGCCCTCCGCGCAGATTGAGCAGTTTCGAGTCGTCGACGCTGTGGATGGGCGTCGCGAGCCCATACAGCCGATCGACCTCTTCTCGGGACAGCCGATGTTCCTCAGGGTGGCGTCGATACACCTCGGCGACGCTGATCGCCATCGGGCTGTTGACGTAGATCGGCACATCGGGGATCTCACCGCGATCCCGTAGGCGGGACAGATGCAACAGCACCGTCTCGGTGCGTCCGACGGCGAAGGCGGGGATGAGCACCACACCGTTGCGTCGCACCGTGCGCCGCACGATGTCCCCCAACGACGTTTCCGGGTCGACAGTGCTGTGTGCGCGATCTCCATACGTGGATTCGGTCACGAGGACGTCGGCGCCTTCGAAGGGGTGCGGCGGCCGCATGAGGGGGTCATCGGTTCGTCCGAGGTCACCGGTGAAGCACAGCCGACGACCGTCGACGTCGACATATGCGCTCATGGCGCCCAGGATGTGACCGGCCGGATGAAGCACGATCCCGATCGCGCCGGATACAGATGTCTCCTCCCCTTCCGGCACGATGACGAACCGTTCCACGGCGCGCTCCGCATCCTGCGTCGTGTAGAGAGGTCGGGGATGCTCATGTCGAGACCACTTGTGCTTCGCCGCATGCCGTGCCTCCTCCTCGAGCAGATAGGCACTGTCCATGAGCATGATCCGGCAGAGGGACGCCGTTCCGGCACTCGCGTAGATGCGACCCCCGAACCCGTCTCTGACGAGTGCCGGGAGGTACCCGGAGTGATCCAGATGCGCGTGGGTGAGGACCACCGCGTCGACGGAATCCGGAGGGACCGGAAACGGTGCACGATTGCGCTCGCGGAGTACCTTGAATCCCTGGAACAGCCCGCAATCCACGAGGATCCGCGAGGAAGGGGCACTGACGAGATAGCGGGAGCCTGTCACCGTATCGGCGGCCCCGAGAAAGGTCAGGCTCGCGGCACTGCCCTTCGTCGTAGTCATGGTCGTGACCGGCTGGTCACTGCCGACGATCCCGAGAGCGCCGCGAGGGCGAGTGCGGCACCCCAGGCGTGGGCGCGTTCGAGCTCACCGGCGAGGAGCCGGCTGTCCTTGTCGACCAGGAAGCTCTCGGGGCGGACGAGTTCTCGCAGCCCCCGTTTCCGCAGCCGCGTGCTGATCGCCGTCGCCGCCGAGCCGGTGAAGATCCTCGGCATGTCGACACGGGTGTCGAACGCGGCGAAGCCGGACACCGCGCGCGGGTCGGTCTCGATCCACTCCCGGATCCCGGTCGCTCGGCTTCCCTGCTCGAGCGCCAGGTGCTTCCCGAGGTCCTTTGCCCAGATCGCGGCCTCGCGTCGGGATGCCGGTCTGCTCAGCGAGTGGGCGTGAGTGGGCGCTCCGACCACGAGGACGCCGTGCTCGTTCGCGGGAACCTCATTGCGCACGTCGACGAGGGCGACGACGAGATGCTGCCGCACACCGTGCGCGATCGCCTCGGCCACAAGGCGGGTGTTGCCGAAGAAGGACTCGAAGACGATGTCCGTGGACGGGGCGTCGGCATGCGCGTATGCACCCGTCACGATCGCGTTCCCTCATGCAGGAGAGCGGTGATGTCGATCGGCTGAGTGGGCGGAAGCTGCAGATCGGCGGGATCGACCACGAGTGGACGATCTGCGGCGAAGGTCGAGTCGGCCATGATGCTCCTCTGACGGTGGCGGGAGTGCCCCGACGAGACATGCTTCTCCCGTGTGGTGCCCCCGTCAGGGTCGAACGTCCCATGAACGTTCAGGACGGATCGAAGCGCTCCGCCGTCGCTCGATCGGAGAAGTGCTCCGTGGCACCGTAGACGGCCGCCTGCGTGCGACGCTGCATGCCGAGCTTCGCGAGGAGACCAGAGACGTAGTTCTTGACCGTCTTCTCTGCGAGGCCGAGGCGCTCGCCGATCTGACGGTTCGTGAGTCCTTCCGCGATCAATCGCAGAATCTGGCTCTCGCGCAGGGTCAGCGGTGCCTCGGGGGCGGGCGGGGCCGTCGCTCGAGAAACGAGCTCGGTGCGCACACGCGCCGTGACTGCCGGAGGCGTCAAGTCCTCACCGGCCGCCGCCCGGCGGATCGAGTCGATGAGAGAAGTGCCACGGATCGTCTTCAGGACATACCCCGACGCGCCGGCGATCACCGAGGCGGCGCTCGCCGCGTCGTCGTCGAAGGCCGTGAGCATGAGGCATCGGATCCCGGGGTGCGCCGATCGGATGCTCCGGCAGAGATCCACGCCGCTGCCGTCCGGGAGCCGCACGTCGAGCACGACGACATCCGGCGAAGTCGCCTCCACTCGCCCGAGCGTGCCGCGCACAGTGCCGGATTCCCCGACCACCTCGAGCCCCGGCTCCGCGTCGAGGATCTGCGCGACTCCGCGACGGACGACACTGTGGTCATCCACCAGGAACACGCCGATCATCGGGAGCCCGTCGTCTCCGCCTCGAACGGCGCCCGCCAGCGGACCCTCGTGCCGCCGAGGTCTCGGGCCGCGACCGTGAACGTGCCGCCATGCGCTCGCGCGCGCATCTCCAGGTTCGCCGTTCCGCTGACGCGCTCCGGGTTCTCGGGCATACCGATCCCGTCGTCGTCGACGACGACCGTGACATGGGATGCCGTGACGGCGACGATGACCTCCGACGTCGTGGCGTGCGCATGACGGGCGATGTTGCTCAGCGACTCGCGCACCACGGCCACGATGTCCTCACCGAGCGGGCCGGTGACGAGGAGGTCGACGGGACCGGAGAACGAGATACGGGGAGCGCTGCGGAGATTCGGGGTGAACTCGCCCACGACATCGAGGAGTCGATGACGGACCGACTCGGGGTCCGTGGTCTGAAGAGCGAAGATGGCCGTGCGGAAGTCGGAGATGGCCGCATCGATCTCTCCGGCATGCGCGGAGATGGCTTCGGCACGATCAGGCGTGGTCGCCGCCAGCGCCTGCAGGCCGAGCCCCGTCCCGAACAGCCGCTGTATGACGTTGTCGTGAAGGTCTCGTGCGATCCGGGCACGATCCTCGATCAGATCCAGCCGCTGACGGTCAGCACGGGCATGCGCGAGAGCGACGGCGATGCCCGCTTGCGCGGCGAACTCGGAGAGCACCGACAGATCCTCGGACGAGAAGTGGTTCTGCGTCGCGTCGCGGACCACGCACAGGACACCCGCGGGCGTGCCCGCGACGAGAAGGGGGACGGCAATGGTCGATCCTCCGGAGAGATGCCCTTCGAAGGAGGGCGACTCGGCAGGATCGGCGTTGGAGACGACGCTTGCGCCGCTCATCGCCCGGGCGATCAGGGAATCGCCATCGGGAACCTCCGTGCCCTCGAGCCGATCGGCACCGACTCCTCGGGCTGTCTCCACGTGGTAGCGCCCCTCCTCGGCTCCCGGCGCGACGATCAGCACCAGATCGGTATCGATGACGGAGGCCACCTTCTCCGCCACCACGCCGAAGACGTCACCCACGTCCGCTGAGAGCAACGCCGCGGAGATCTCAGCGAGGGCGTGACTGAGGCGTTGAAGGCGCTGGGACTCCTCATAGCGACGCGCATTGTCTATCGCGATCGCGGCCGTGGTCGCGAGGGCGAGCACCAGCTCTTCGTCTTCGTCAGTGAATTCGCCGCCCGTGCGGTTGGTGAGATACAGATTCCCATATATCTCCCCGCGCACCCGGATCGGAACACCGAGGAACGTTCGCATGACCGGATGGTGCGGGGGCAGTCCCACCGATCGCGGATCGGCACCGAGGTCGACCAGGCGGATCGGATGCGCGCTCTCGATGACCGCCCCGAGCACACCATGCCCCTCCGGGAGATGGCCGATCCGAGCAGCGACGTCGTCCGGCATCCCGACGTGGATGAACTGCTCCAGGCGCCCCTCGCGGTCGATCACACCGAGCGCGCCGTATTGCGCATCCACCAGAGTCACGGCGGCCTCGACGATGTGGCGAAGCACCTGTTCGAGCTCGAGGTCTTCCACCACCGCCTGGCTCGCGCGGAGCAGACTGCGCAGTCGGCCCTGCGCGCTGAGCACATGCTGAGCTCGTTCGACCAGCTCGCCGATCGTGCTCTCCAGCTCGGATCGACGCTGATCCGGGAACCGAAGCTCTTCGTCGTCCATCTCAGCCACCTCCCGCGGCAGACATTGCCGACATTACTCTCCAACGGCCTCTGCGGGACCTTCGACTCTTGAGAGTCGACCTCCCTCGTCGCACGATGGCATTCCACCGAGAGAGGGAGCACGAATGCCTGCACGATATGTCGTGGCGCTCAAGGGACGCGGTGGCGAGGAAACGGCGCATGCGTGGGCCGAGTCGCATGCTGCCGCGGCCGGCGTTCCGGTCGTCCGCGTGCATGTGGCGACCGGAGACGATGCGGATTTCGCGCACCCCGAACCGCACAGGACGACGGACGTCGTACTCCCGAGGGGGCCCGTGCCGGAGCAGCTCGCCCGCTTCCTCCACGATGACGACGCCCTGGTGATCAGTACCGGCAAGACGGGGTTCATCCACAGCCGGGTCTTCGGCACCATGAGTCTGCGCATCGCGGCGGTGGCGCGGTGTGCCGTCGTTGTCGTGCCGCACCTCGATCTGCGCTTCCGCTCGGGGGTTGTCGCCGGGGTGAAGACCGATGACCTGCTAGATCCTGTCGTCCGTGCTGCATGCGAAGAGGCGGCAGGCCGCGGGGAGCCGCTGCAGGTCATGCACTCCTCGTTCTCCGGCATCGTTCCCGCACCCGTGGAGACGTCGGCATCCGCGCTGGAACAGGCGGCCGCTCTGGTTCAGCGGCTGCACCCTCGGGCCACGCTGCGAACGCGCGAGACCGTGCGACCGCCCGCGGAAGCGCTGCTGGACGCCTCCCGGAACGCCGCACTCGTCGTCATCGGCGCCGGGCATGCGCATCGCAGCGAGCATTCCCTCGGACCTGTCGTCCAGGACGTCCTGGTCAACATCAACGCACCCGTCCTCATCGTGCCCGGCGGTCGTTTCGAGCACGTGGAATGAGTCGAGAGCACACCGTGGGACGTTCGCCTCTGCGATCCGCCACTGCGGGGAGAATCCTGGACGGATGACAGACATCGTCGAACCATTCCCCATCGTCGTCGGTGTCGACGGCTCCGCTGCCTCCGTGGAGGCGTTGTCGTACGCGGCGCGCATCGCCGCTGCACTCGAGGCCCCGCTCACGGCGGTGACCACGTGGACCTATCCGGTGATGCTCGATCCGTTCGATCCCGGCACCGACTGGTCTCCCGAGAACGATGCGCAGCGGTGCCTCCTCGATGCCGTGCGCGCAGCGTTCCAGGGTTCGCCTCCGGAGCGGTTCACACAATCGGTCATTCCCGGCCGCGCCGCAGAGGTGCTCATCGAACAGAGCGACCGTGCTTCGATGCTCGTCGTCGGCAGCCGAGGACATGGCGGATTCGCCGGGCTGCTGCTCGGTTCCGTCAGTACCGCGTGCGCGGCCCACGCCCGCTGTCCAGTGCTCGTCTTCCACACACCGATGCGGTATCCCGCCACATCCGAAGCCCCCCGGCTCTCCGCTGCGCCAAGACGGTCCTGAGCGTCGCGGCAGAGAGAAGAGAGAGGGACCGCGCTGCCCCTCGCGCGCGGGCCCTGCCCCTTCCTTCTCGGAGTGGCCATCCCCGGTGCAGGCCACTTCCCCCTCGTTTTCCCAGAACGCGAGGTTATGGCGCATGAACCATGCTGCCGTGGGTCTTTGGTCCTACGACGAGTCCTGTTCCCGTCCGAGTCGCGAGCTGTACTGTGAGCTGCACGCCCGCACCCGCCGGATGGCCACCCCGCGGCCCGACAACGAAGAGAGGGACGAATGCACCGCGTGTTCCTGGTCGACGATCACGAGATCGTGCGCCGCGGCATCGCCGGACTCCTCGACGCGCACCCCGATCTGACAGTGGTTGGAGAAGCATCGACCTGCAGCGAGGCGGTCATCCGGATCGCCGAGACGCTCCCCCACGTCGCCGTCCTGGACGTGCATCTCCCTGACGGCAGCGGTATCGATCTGTGTCGCCACATCCGCCACGCCCATCCGAGCGTGCGCTGCCTGATCCTGACCGCATTCGACGATGACGACGCGCTCGTCGCCGCCGTCATGGGCGATGCCTCCGGCTACCTGTTGAAGAGTCTGCACACCGACGAACTCGTGCGTGCCGTCTGTGCGGTGGCCGACGGAGAGTCGCTGCTGAATCCCTCGATGGTGCGCCGCATCACCCATCGGGTGCGCGACGCCCGCACGGAGGACCCTCGTTATGGGTCGCTCAACCTGCGCGAGAAGCAGACGCTCGCGCTGATCGCCGAAGGACTGACCAACGCTCAGATCGGCGACCGTCTCGGGCTCGCGGAGAAGACGGTGAAGAACTACGTCTCCTCCGTGCTCAGCAAGCTCGGGCTGGAGCGCCGGACGCAGGCGGCCGTGCTCGAAACGGAACGGACGGCCGGAATCGGCGCTCCCGGTGCGCCTTCCGCGCCACCTCGTCAATAAGGGCGGACCACGATGCGGTTGTCGACCTCGGTCACATGCGGAGAGGCCCAGGCCGCTTCCACAGCCTGATTCTTCTCCGCCCACGATCGGACCGTGCCGGTGAGCATGACGGAGGTGCCCGAGACCGCGACCTCGATCGTGTGCGCGTCGACGAGCGCGTTGCGCCTGATCGCGCCGCGGATGCGTTCCTCTGCATCCGCTGCCGAGGGCCGGGCGGTGAGCGTGATCATGCTGTTGACGGTTCGCACACCTTTCAGATGCTGCACCGCGCGCTTCGCGGCGCGCCGCTCGTAGTCCCAGTCCACCTCCCCCATGAGGCTGACGTCGCCGCCCTCGATCACCGCCTTCACGCCGGGAGGGACGTCAGCGGCAGCGCGAAGAGCGTGCTCCACCTCTTCCGCGACGGCGGTGTCGGCCATGTGTTCGTCAGGCGACGACGGCAGGACGAGGTGGTCGATGACGGCATTCACTCCGCGCACGCGCAGGGCGGCGTGTCGAGCCGCCAGGCGCTCGGTGTGGGTGTCGACTTCACCGGAGAGGGCCACGGTGCCGTCTTCGACCGCGACGCCGATCCCCGCACTGTCGACATCGGGGGTCCACTCCAGCTCCTGCTGGACCGCTCGCTGCAGGTCTTCGTCATCGATGCGGGTGGCGGATGTCATGGTGCTACTCCTTCTGATCGTGGTGCTCGGGTTCGATGGAAGGCGCAGAGCTCCCGCGGTCGCGATCGTTCGGGGTGGCGACGCTGCTCCAGGTCCACCCCGCGATCTCAGGCGCATCCTCGCCGTGCGCGCGCGTGTAGGCCCGCGCGCGAAGCCGCGCATCCTGCATCTCCTGTCTCAGCACCGCGTGCGTGGAGGCGAGGCCGGGCACCCGGTCGATCACGTCGATCACGAGGTGGAACCGGTCCATGTCGTTCATCATGACCATGTCGAACGGTGTCGTCGTGGTGCCCTCCTCGATGTAGCCGCGCACATGGAGGTTGTCGTGTCCGTGCCGCCGGTACGTGAGGCGGTGGATGAGCCACGGATAGCCGTGGTAGGCGAAGATCACAGGCCTGTCCTCGGTGAAGACGGCGTCGTACTCGCGGTCGCTGAGTCCGTGCGGATGCTCACCCTCGCTCTGGAGACGCATCAGGTCGACCACGTTGACGACCCGGACGCTCAGCCGGGGCATGCGCTCACGGATGATGGCTGCCGCGGCGAGCACCTCCAGCGTCGGGACATCACCCGCCGCTGCGAGGACGACGTCCGGTTCCTGATCCGTCCGCTCGTTCCCTGCCCATTCCAGGATGCCCAGCCCCCGCGTGCAGTGTTCGATCGCCTCCGACATCGTCAACCAGTTCGGCGCCGGCTGCTTGCCGGCGACGACGACGTTGACATAGTGCACCGAACGCAGACAGTGATCGTAGGTCGACAGGAGCGTGTTGGCGTCGAAGGGCAGGTAGACGCGCACCACATCCGCCTTCTTGTTCACCACGTGGTCGATGAATCCCGGGTCCTGGTGCGACAGCCCGTTGTGATCCTGACGCCAGACGTGTGAGCTGAGCAGGTAGTTCAGCGAGGAGATCGGGCGGCGCCAGGGAATGCCCTTCGCGGTCTTCAGCCATTTGGCGTGCTGATTGATCATCGAGTCGACGATGTGCACGAACGCCTCGTAGGAATTGAAGACTCCATGGCGCCCCGTGAGCAGGTAGCCCTCGAGCCAACCCTGACATTGGTGTTCGCTGAGCATCTCGACGACGCGGCCGGCCCTGGCCAGGTGGTTGTCGTCATCGATCGGCCACAGCGCGGCGTTCCACTGCTTGTCCGTGACCTCGAAGACGGCGTCGAGACGGTTGGAGGCGGTCTCGTCGGGGCCGAAGATCCGGAAGTCCTTCGGGTTGGCCGCGATCACATCGCGCAGCCAGGTGCCGAGAACGCGGGTGGCCTCGCTGACGGACCCTCCCGGAGACGGGACATCGACGGCGTAGTCGCGGAAGTCCGGGAGAACCAGGTCTCTGCGCAGGAGGCCGCCGTTCGCCACGGGGTTGGCACTCATCCGCGCATCTCCCTCCGGCGCGAGAGCGGCCACGGACGCTCTGATCGAACCCGACTCGTCGAACAGCTCCTCCGGCCGGTAGGAGCGCATCCAGTGCTCGAGCAGCTGGGTGTGCGCGAGCGTGTCCCGAGCGTCCCGAAGGGGAACCTGGTGCGAACGCCAGTTGTCCTCCGCCGGATGTCCGTCGATCACCTTCGGGCAGGTCCACCCCTTGGGTGTGCGCAGCACGATCATCGGCCAGGCGGGGCGGGTGTCGAGCGCGCCCGACGCCGCAACCGCCTTGATCTGCGCGATCTGGTTGAGCACCTGATCCAGGGTGTGCGCGAATCGTCTGTGGACTTCGAGGGGATCCTCGCCGTCGAAGCCTCCGGAGACGAGGTACGGTGTGTGCCCGTACCCGCGCATCAGCTGCAGCAGCTCCTCTTCGGGGATGCGGGCGAGCACGCTCGGATTGGCTATCTTGTAGCCGTTCAGGTGGAGGATCGGCAGCACCACCCCGTCATGCTGGGGATCGAGGAACTTGTTCGAGTGCCATCCGGTCGCCAGGGGCCCGGTCTCGGCTTCGCCGTCGCCGACGACCGCAGCGACCAGCAGGTTCGGATTGTCGAATGCGGCCCCGTAGGCGTGGGACAGCGAGTAGCCCAGCTCGCCACCCTCGTGGATCGACCCCGGGGTCTCCGGTGCCACGTGGCTGGGGATCCCCCCGGGGAAGGAGAACTGGCGGAACAGTGCGCGGACGCCGTCCTCGCTGCGCGGGATCGCGTCGTACACCTCGCTGTATGTGCCGTCCAGGTACGCGTTGGCGACCATACCGGGCCCTCCGTGACCCGGCCCCGCGACGAAGAGGACGTCGAGCGCACGCTCTCGGATGACGCGGTTCAGGTGGGCGTAGATGAAGTTGAGGCCGGGCGTGGTCCCCCAGTGGCCGAGCAGTCGCGGCTTGATGTGGTCGCGGGTGAGCGGTTCGCGCAGCAGAGGGTTGTCGAGCAAATAGATCTGCCCCACCGACAGGTAGTTCGCTGCACGCCACCAGGCGTTCAGAGCCTCCAGCGTCGGGGGTGACGGTTCTGTCGGCTCGATGCTCGGCCAGCTGAGGGCTCCGGACGCACTCATCGCGTGTCGTCTCGGAAGGGGGTTCGCGTCATGAGCACGAGTACATCTCCGTTCGCTCGGGCGTTCCAGTGCCGAAGGTCCCGAGCCCGTCCACGAGACCCTCGGACGGCGTTCGCCGCAGACCCTTTCGCCAGACGACCTCTGGAGTCAGGTCGGTGTGACCTTCGTCCCGGGGATCGCGCACCGGACCCGCGATCGTAGGGACATGGAGACCACACGGACCGACCGCATCATCGTGGGCGTCGATGGCTCGGCGTCATCTGTCGAAGCGCTGCGCTACGCCGCTCCCCTGGCGGACGCCCTGAACAGACCTCTGCACGTCGTCACCACATGGACCGCACCACCCATCGATCCCTATGCGGCCATCGAGTGGTCGCCCGAACAGGACGCCGAGGAGATTCTCGGCGAGAGCATCCGGAAGGCCTTCGGCGGACGACCACCCGCCGGAATGACGCAGCGGACACTGCTCGGTGCTCCCGCACGAACGCTCATCGGACTGAGCGAGAACTGCTACATGCTCGTGCTGGGCAGTCGCGGTCACGGAGGCTTCGCCGGATTGCTCCTGGGGTCGGTCAGCGCCGCATGCGCGGAACACGCGCACTGTCCCGTCCTGATCGTCCACACGCGGAAGACCGCAACCGCAGACGGCGACGACGTTCGTCTCTGATCCCGAGAGACCCGCTCGACGCCGGGCCGACGAAGCCGGCCTCGCCCGCCGCTGCCGACGGACATCTGCGTCCCGACGATCGCTCTGGCCTCCGACTCCGACTACTGTCGCGCCTCGGAGTGCGCTCGTCCGAAGTTCACGAGCGACACGAAGACGAAGACGATCACGGTGACCGCGGTGGCCAGCCCCAGGGCGACCGCTGCGCCCCAGACGAGTCCGACGTTGAACCCACCGGCTTCTGGAGGCTGGAGTGCGGAGTCCGGCTGGACGAGGAGCATCGCTCCGGTGAGGAGGATTCCGGCTGCTTGGGCGGCGATCAGGAGCGTCGCGCCGCGAGGAAGCTCTCGGAGGCCCCCAACGGTCAGCAGGCGCACGGTCGCGACGAGGCCCACGAGCAGCGACACGTACACGACGACGGTCTGGATCACGTCGGCCACCGTGAAAGGGGGGAAGACACCGCGCACCACACACGTCTGCGCGAACGGGAACAGCTCGAAGACCCCATCACGTCCGCCCTCGCCCGGTCCAGGACAGACCCCGGCGTAGCGGTCGCGCCCTGCATTCGTGGACACCACGAAGACGCTCAGGATGAAGAGGCACCATGCCACCCACCCGATGACCGTGGGCCGCGACGACGACCGTCGGGAACCCGGGACCGTTGGCGTCATGAGCGCCATCGTAACGGGACCCTCCTCGTGCTCTTTCGCTGCGTGCGCTAGAAAGTCCTTATGCACAACGGTGACGGTCTGCCGGCCGCGCATGCCACGCGCCCGCGGCGCCGACGCCGCGCCCTCATCCTGATCGGCGCCCTCGTGATCGCGGCGCTCGTGCTCGTCGCGATCGAAGTCACCCGCCGAACACTGGCCGAGCAGGACGATGCGCGGACGGATCCGGCCTTCTATGCCCTTCCCACTCCCCTGCCCCGCGACGATCCGGGCGAGATCATCCGCATCGCACCGATCGAAAGTGCTCCCGTCGGCACCAGCGCGTGGCGCGTGATCTACCACTCGCGTGATCAGGCGGGCGCGGATATCCCGGTGTCCGGCGTCGTGATCGTCCCGAACGGGCCGGTTCCCGACGGCGGACGCACGATCGTGTCCTGGGGCCATCCCACCACGGGGGCGGCCACACGGTGCGCACCGTCGCTCGGGATGGACCCGTTCGAGTACATCGAGGGGATGCACGAGCTGCTCGCCGAGGGGTACGCCATCGCTGCCACCGACTATCCCGGCCTCGGGGTCGAAGGCGCCTCGTCGTATCTGCTGGGCATTCCCGAATCCAACAGCGTGCTGGACATCGTGCGCGCAGCACGCCGCATCGACGGCGCAGGGGTGAGCGACAGGGTCGTGCTGTGGGGACATTCGCAGGGAGGTCAGGCGGTTCTGTTCGCGGCGGAGCGCGCAGCGGAGTACGCGCACGAGCTCACGATCGAGGGCGTCGCTGTGGCGGCGCCGGCGGCGAATCTGAACGCCTTGATGACCGACGACATCGTCAACCTCTCGGGCGTCACCATCGCCTCCTTCGCCATCCCGGCCTACGAAGCCGCCTACGCAGAGCAGTACGGCTCCGAGACGATCACCGACGTGCTCACACCCGCCGGGCTGTCGGCGACCCCCGACATGGCCGCCCTGTGCTTGCTCACACAGAACGCGCAGATCCACGCGATCGCCGACCCGCTCGTCGGTCGCTACGTGCGAAGCGACCCTGCGACGACAGAGCCGTGGCAGACGATGCTCCAGGAGAACAGCGCCGGGAACACCCCTCTCAGGGTGCCGGTCTTCGTCGGTCAGGGAGAAGCAGACGAGCTCGTGCTGCCGAGCGCGACCGAGGGCTACGTGAAGCTGCTCTGCACGCAGAACACGGAAGTCACCTTCCACCGCTATCCGGATGTCACCCACGGCCTCGCGGCCTACGCCGCGCTGCCTGACCTGCTCCTGTGGCTCCCGACGCTCGGTGGGAGCCGCGCGGCTGCCGACGGCTGCGGCTGAGCGCTATTCCGCCAGAACCGCGAGCTCTGCCAGAACCCGCGGGTGCGCGAGGATCCGGAAGTGCCCGCCCGTCTCGAGGCGGACGTTCTTGGCACCGACGAGCTCGCTCCCCTCGGGGATGTGCGGATCGAACCCCGCGTAAACCGAGACGATCCGCTCGTTCACGCTCAGCTGCCGTGCGAGACTCACGATCGACGGGTCTTCCGGAGAGAACTCCCGCAGAGTGCGTGACAGCATGCGGCGGGCGTAGCGAGATCCGCCGAACGGTGTCGCGACCGCGAGCATCGACCGCACACGTTCTCTCGCCGGGCCGGTCATGACGAGCTTCCCTGCGAGGCCGCCCTTGCTGTGGGCGACGAGGATCACGTCGGTGAGGTCATGCTCCTCGAGGAAGGCGGTGACATCGGCGGCCAGGTCGACCACCGGCTGCTGATTGCGACGGAGCGCGTCGACGATGTGGACGGGGTGCCCGCGCCGATGCATCGCCACGACGAGCGGTTGCAGGAATCTCCAGGTCTCGTACACACCGGGGAGCACGACGATGTGGGCGGCGCTCCCGGATGCGAAGGACGCCGGATCGGTGCGGTCGAACAGCGCACGCACCTGCCAGTACCCCGCGTAGACGTAGTCGGCGACCCACCATCCGGCGTTCCTCAGCACGCCGATGATGTGCTCCTCGGACGACGGCACGGCTCCATGAGTGAAAACTACCTGACGCCTACGACAGAGGGGGCGGGACCGAAGTCCCGCCCCCTCTGGATGCTGTCCGTCAGACGCCGGCCTTGTAGATGGGGGCGGCACCGCGGATCGCGTCGCCGACCTTGTGCACACGAAGGTCGTTCGTCGATCCGACGATTCCGGGAGGGGAACCGGAGATCACGACGACCTTGTCCCCTTCCTCGGCGAGACCGTTGCCGAGCAGGTACTCGTCGACCTGGTGGTACATCAGGTCGGTGTGCTGCACCATGTCGACCAGGGTCGAGCGGATGCCCCACGTCAGCGCCATGCGGCGACGGATACCCGGCTCCGGTGTGAAGGCGATCATCGGGATGCGCGAGCGCAGACGCGACAGACGTCGTGCCGAGTCACCGGACTGCGTGAACACGCAGAGGAACTTCGCGTCGACGAACTCCGCGACCTCGAGAGCGGCGAGGGTGATCGCGCCACCCTGCGTGCGGGGCTTGGTCGTGAGAGGCGCGATACGCTCCAGGCCGTGCTCCTCCGTGGACGCGATGATCCGCGCCATGGTCTCGACGACGACGACAGGGTAATCGCCGACGCTGGTCTCACCGGAGAGCATGACGGCGTCTGCACCGTCGAGCACCGCGTTCGCGACATCCGAGGTCTCGGCGCGCGTCGGAACAGGGCTGTTGATCATCGACTCGAGCATCTGCGTCGCGACGATGACCGGCTTGGCCATGCGACGCGCGATCTCGACCGCGCGCTTCTGCACAATCGGCACGGCCTCGAGCGGAAGCTCCACACCGAGGTCGCCACGAGCGACCATGATCGCGTCGAACGCGTCGACGATCTCTTCGAGCGCGTCGACGGCCTGCGGCTTCTCGACCTTGGCGATGACAGGAACGCGGACGCCCTCTTCCGCCATGATCTCGTGCACGCGCTCGACGTCGGCGGCGTTGCGCACGAATGACAGGGCGATCAGGTCGGCGCCGATGCGCAGGCCCCAGCGCAGGTCGTCCTCGTCCTTCTCGCTCAGCGCGGGGACGTTCACGGCGACGCCGGGCAGGTTGATGCCCTTGTTGTTCGAGACGGCCCCAGCGACGATCACCTTGGTGGTGACCGTGACACCGTCGGTCTCGACGACCTCGACGCGAACCTTGCCGTCGTCGATGAGGAGGAAGTCACCGGGCTTGACGTCCTGCGGGAGACCCTTGAAGGTCGTACCGCAGATGTCCTTGTTGCCGATGATGTCTTCGGTGGTGATCTTGAAGATGTCGCCCTTGGCGAGCTCGTAAGGACCGTTCTCGAACTTGCCGAGACGGATCTTCGGCCCCTGGAGGTCGACGAGGATGGCGACCGGACGACCGGCGTCCTCTGCGGCACGACGCACGTTGGCGTAGTTGTTCTCGTGCACGGAGTAGTCACCGTGGCTGAGGTTCAGTCGAGCGACATCCACCCCCGCATCGATCAGTGCGCGCACCGTCTCATAGGTGGAGGTGGCGGGGCCCAGGGTGGCGACGATTTTCGCGCGTCTCAAAGATTTCTCCAGGGTAGAAGTGGGGGAAGGTAAATCAGGCGACGGTGCCGGCCTCAGCCTACGCGGGCTGGAGACCGATCGCGACATCGCTCGGACGCACCGGCTCGGGCAGCACGGTGCTGCCCATGAGGAATCGGTCGACATTCGCGGCCGCTGCGCGTCCCTCGGCGATGGCCCATACGATGAGCGACTGTCCGCGGCCTGCGTCGCCGGCGACGAACACGCCGGGAACCGTCGACTCGTACGACGAGTCGCGCCCGAAGGCACCGCGCTCGGTCACCTGCGGAAGCGTGTCGTCGGTGTACCCGCCCTGCTCCGGTCCGGTGAACCCCATCGCGATCAGGATCAGATCCGCCGGGATCTCCCGCTCGGTGCCGCTCTTGGGCACACGGCGCCCGTCGATGTACTCCGTCTCGGCCACACGCAGCGCGCGGACCTCGCCGACCTCGTTCCCGAGGAACTCGACGGTCGATGCGAGGAAGACCCGCTCACCGCCCTCCTCATGCGCGGAGGAGACCTCGAAGACGGTCGGCATCATCGGCCACGGCTGGTGGTCGGGACGCGTGTCGCCGGGCTGCTTGCCGATCGCGAGGTTGGTCACGCTGAGCGCGCCCTGACGGTGAGCGGTGCCGATGCAGTCCGCACCGGTGTCTCCGCCGCCGATCACGATGACGTGCTTGCCCTCGGCGCTGATCTGGTCGGTGACCTTGTCTCCGGCGACCGCGTGGTTCGACTCCACGAGGTACTCCATGGCGAAGTGCACGCCGTCGAGGTCGCGTCCGGGAATCGCGAGATCACGCGGCACGGTCGATCCGGTCGCGATGACGACGGCATCGTAGCGGGCGCGGAGGTCGGGCCAGGAGATGTCCTTGCCGATCTCGACACCCGCACGGAAGCGGGTGCCTTCCTCCTGCATCTGACGCAGGCGCGACTCGAGCTGCGTCTTCTCCATCTTGAAGTCCGGGATGCCGTAGCGCAGCAGGCCGCCGATGCGATCATCACGTTCGAAGACCGCGACGGTGTGCCCCGCCCGGGTCAGCTGCTGTGCGGCGGCGAGGCCCGCGGGCCCTGATCCGACCACGGCGACCGTCTTGCCGGTGAGGCGCTCGGGCGGCTCAGGCTCGACCCAGCCCTTCGCGAAGGCCTCGTCGATGATCGAGACCTCGATCTGCTTGATCGTCACCGCAGGCTGGTTGATACCGAGCACGCACGAGCTCTCGCACGGTGCGGGGCACAGCCGGCCCGTGAACTCCGGGAAGTTGTTCGTCGCGTGCAGGCGCTCGATCGCCGCGCGACCCTCGCCGCGCCACGTCAGATCGTTCCACTCCGGAATCAGGTTGCCGAGCGGGCAGCCCTGGTGGCAGAAAGGCACACCGCAGTCCATGCAGCGCCCGGCCTGACGGCGGAGGACCTGCGTGTCTCCGGGCTCGTAGACCTCTTTCCAGTCCATGATGCGCACGGGCACCGGACGACGGGCGGGAAGCTCCCGCTCGGTCACCTTCAGAAAGCCTTTGGGGTCAGCCACCGGTCACCTCCAGGATGCGGTTCCACACGATGTCGCCGTCGGGGTCGATCCCCTCGGCCAGCGCCTCCTCGCGCATGCTCCGCACCGCGGCGAAGTCACGAGGCAGCACCTTGACGAACTCTGCCGCGGCCTCTTCGAAACTCTCGAGCAGCGCGGAAGCCCGCGGAGACGCGGTGCGCTCGATGTGTGCGACGAGCAGGCTGCGCAGCACCTCGAGATCCGCACGGTCCAGCGGCTCGAGCAGCAGCTCTCCGCTGCCCAGCGACTGGGCGTTGACCTTGCTCGTGTCGAGCGCGTGCACGTACGCCACGCCCCCGGACATGCCGGCGCCGAAGTTCCGACCGGTCGAACCGAGGATCACGGCCAGGCCACCGGTCATGTATTCGAGTGCATGGTCGCCCACGCCCTCGACGACGGCGGTCGCGCCGGAGTTGCGCACCAGGAACCGCTCGCCGACGACACCGGAGATGAACATCGTTCCCGAGGTCGCGCCGTAGCCGATCACGTTGCCGGCGATGACGTTCTCATGAGGTGCGATGGCGGAGCCGCGCGGCGGACGGATGGTGATGTCACCGCCCGACAGACCCTTGCCGACGTAGTCGTTCGCATCGCCTTCCAGCCGCAGCACGATCCCCGGCGGCAGGAACGCCCCGAGCGACTGTCCCGCGGTGCCGTGCAGGGTGACGTCGATCGTGCCCTGCGGCAGACCAGCGGCTCCGTGCCGAGAGGTCACCTGGTGGCCCAGCATCGTTCCGACCGCGCGTTCGGTGTTGGCGATGGGCAGCTCCACCACGACGGGTTCGCCGTTGAGCAGCGCCCCCTTCGCGATGTCGATCAGCTGCACGTCGAAGTGCTTCTCGAGCTCGTGATCCTGCGTGCGACCGCTGCGACGAGGCTCGCCCGCCGGGAAGACGGGGCCTTCGAGAACGGGCGTGAGGTCGAGGCCCTCCGCCTTCCAATGCTCCACCGCGGCATTGACCTCGATGAGCTCGGCGCGACCGATGATCTCATCGAGCGAGCGGTAGCCGAGCTCCGCGAGGAGTTCGCGCACTTCTTCCGCGATGAACTCCATGAAGTTCACGACGAACTCGGGCTTGCCCGTGAAGCGCTCACGCAGAACCGGGTTCTGCGTGGCGACGCCGACCGGGCAGGTGTCGAGGTGGCACACGCGCATCATGATGCAGCCGCTGACAACGAGCGGAGCGGTGGCGAAGCCGAACTCCTCCGCGCCCAGCAGCGCTCCGATGATGACGTCGCGACCTGTCTTGAGCTGACCGTCGACCTGGACCACGACGCGGTCGCGCATGCCGTTGAGCATGAGGGTCTGCTGCGTCTCGGCGAGACCGAGCTCCCAGGGCGTGCCCGCGTGCTTGAGCGAGTTCAACGGGCTCGCGCCCGTCCCGCCGTCGTGGCCGGAGACCAGGATGACGTCGCTCAGCGCCTTGGCGACACCCGCCGACACCGCGCCGATTCCCGACTGGCTCACGAGTTTGGTGTGGATACGTGCTTCGGGATTCGCCCGCTTCAGGTCGAAGATGAGCTGCTTGAGGTCTTCGATCGAGTAGATGTCGTGGTGTGGCGGGGGCGAGATCAGTCCCACCCCGGCCGTCGCGTGACGGGTGCGCGCGACCCAGGGGTAGACCTTGGTCGGCGGCAACTGGCCGCCCTCACCGGGCTTGGCGCCCTGGGCGAGCTTGATCTGGATGTCGTCCGCCTCGGTCAGGTACAGGCTCGTGACGCCGAAGCGACCCGAGGCGACCTGCTTGATCGCGCTGCGACGCTCCGGGTCGACGAGGCGGTCCGGGTCCTCGCCGCCTTCACCGGTGTTCGACTTCGCGCCGATGCTGTTCATCGCGATCGCGAGCGTCTCGTGCGCTTCGCGGGAGATCGAGCCGTAGCTCATCGCACCCGTGGAGAAGCGCTTCACGATGGCGGAGACCGGTTCGACCTCGTCCAGCGGCACGGGCTTGCGAGTCCCGGTGCGCAGGCTGAAGAGTCCACGCAGCGTCTTGAGCTCGGCGGCCTGCTCGTCGACGAGCTTCGTGTACTCGCGGAAGATGTCGTAGCGCCGTGTGCGGGTCGAGTGCTGCAGCTTGAACACCGTCTCCGGGTTGAACAGGTGCGGAGAGCCGTCGCGACGCCACTGGTACTCACCACCGGTCCACAGTCGCTCGTGCGCGCGCGCCGCTGCGTCCTCCGGGTAGGCGTAGTCGTGCCGCGCCTGGTTCTCGGCGAAGATCTCCTCGATGCCGATCCCGCCGAGCTTGGACTCGGTGCGGGTGAAGTACGCGTCGATGAACTCCTGGCTGAGGCCGACAGCTTCGAACACCTGGGCGCCCGCGTAGGACGACACGGTGGAGATGCCCATCTTCGACATGATCTTGAGCACGCCCTTGCCCAGCGCGTAGATCAGGTTCTTGACCGCCTTCTCGGGCGTGATGCCGGTGATATAGCCGGTGCGCACGAGGTGTTCGACGGTCTCCATCGCGAGATACGGGTTGACGGCGGAGGCTCCGTAGCCGATCAGCGTCGCGACGTGGTGCACCTCGCGCACGTCCCCGGCTTCCACGATGAGCCCGACCTTCATGCGGTTCTCGCGCCGGATGAGGTGGTGGTGGATCGCCGAGACCATGAGCAGGGACGGGATCGGCGTCAGGTCCTTGTTCGAGTCGCGGTCCGACAGGATGATGAACTCGGCGCCGTTCTCGATCGCCTCGTCGACCTCGGCGCACATCTCGGTGAGACGGTCCTGCAGAGTCTGGGGACCCGCGTCGAAGTGGTACAGGCCACGAATGGTCGCGCTCGACCGACCCGGCATCGCCTTGTCGATGTGGCGGATCTTCGCGAGCTCGTCGTTGTCGATCACCGGGAAGTCGAGCGAGACGGTGCGGGTGTGCTCCGGTCCCCAGGAGAGCAGGTTGCTCTCCGGACCGAGGCCCAGCTTGAGGCTCGTGACGACCTCTTCACGGATCGAGTCGAGCGGCGGGTTCGTCACCTGCGCGAACTGCTGCGTGAAGTAGTCGAACAACAGGCGCGGACGTTTGCTGAGCACCGCGATCGGCGTGTCCGACCCCATGGCGCCGAGCGGCTCGACACCGGTCTGCCCCATGGGCGTGAGGAGGATGCGGACCTCTTCCTCGGTGTATCCGAAGGTGCGCTGTCGACGGGTGATCGACGCCGGCGGGTGCACGATGTGCTCGCGTTCGGGCAGTTCGGCGAGCCGGACGGCGCCGGCATCCAGCCATTCCTGCCACGGGTGCATGGTGGCGAGGTCGTGCTTGATCTCGCTGTCCTCGATGATGCGCCGCTGCGAGGTGTCGACGAGGAACATCTTGCCCGGCTGCAGGCGACCGCGACGCTTGATGCGCTCAGGCTCGAACTGGAGCACACCGGTCTCGGAACCGATCACGACCAGGCCGTCGGTCGTCTCCGTCCAGCGTCCAGGGCGCAGCCCGTTGCGATCGAGGGTCGCGCCCACCAGCGTGCCATCGGTGAAGATGAGCGCTGCCGGGCCGTCCCACGGTTCCATCTGGTTGGAGTGGTACTCGTAGAACGAGCGCAGCTCCGGCGTGATGTCGGCCTGCTTCTCGTACGCCTCCGGCACCATCATCATGATGGCGTGCGGGAGGCTGCGTCCGGTGAGGGTGAGCAGTTCGAGCACCTCGTCGAACGAGGCGGAGTCACTGGCGCCGTCGGTGCAGATCGGCAGCAGCGGAGTGATGTCGCCGAGAAGCTCGGACTCGAGCTGCGACTGGCGGGCGCGCATCCAGTTGCGGTTGCCGCCGACCGTGTTGATCTCGCCGTTGTGGGCGAGCATGCGCAGCGGCTGGGCGAGCGGCCACGACGGGAACGTGTTGGTGGAGTAGCGCGAGTGCACGACCGCGAGCTCGGAGGCGAAGCGCTCATCCTGCAGGTCGGGATAGAACGGCTCGAGCTGCAGCGTCGTGACCATGCCCTTGTACCCGAGAGTGCGGGCCGAGAGCGAGACGAAGTAGGCGCCGAGTTCGTGCCCGGCGCGCTTGCGCAGACGGTAGGCGACCCGGTCGAGGGCGATGCCCGTGAGGGGGGCCTCCGTATGCGTCGCCCCTCCGGCACTCACGAAGAGCTGCTCGAAGGCGGGACGCGCCTCATCGGCGAGCTTGCCGAGGTTCTCGTTGGCGGTGGGGACGTCGCGCCAGCCGAGGACGCGGAGTCCCTCGGAGCGGGCGATCTTCTCGATCCCGGCCTTCTGCTGGCGGCGCTCGCTCGAATCGCGAGGCAGGAACGCCAGTCCTGCGGCGTACTCCCCCACGGGCGGCAGTTCGAAGCCGACGACGTCGCGGAGGAATGCATCGGGCATCTGCGTCAGGATGCCGGCGCCGTCCCCGGTGCCCGCATCCGAGCCGATGGCTCCGCGGTGCTCCAGGTTGCGCAGGGCCTCGAGGGCCAACGCGATGATGTCGTGCCCGGCTTCGCCGCGCAGTGTCGCGACCATGGCGAGGCCGCAGGCGTCTTTCTCGAACGCCGGGTTGTACATGCCCTGCTTCGGGGGGTATGCGCCGGAGGCGCCGTAAGGGGGCTGGAAGTACACCAGTTACCGTCCTCAGATCTTCGAGTGAAACCCGGGGACGACGTCGGCCCGCTCGTTCAGTGCAATGGTTCTCCCGCCACGAGGCGGCGTTATCGAGAGCCGTCCTCGCTCGTGGGAGCAGTGCTTGTGGCGGTGGCTCCTGCGGTGACTTCTTCGGTCGGAGGCTCGCTCACGTCTACGAAGTCAGAGGGATTGTTCTGCGATTGTACATCAGCGCCCGCGTCCTTCCGTTCGCGGCCCGGCTGGTACGGCGAGGGCTCGAGGCCGGGGTGACGACGCGTCTGCACGACGAGGATCACGAGGCCGACGAGGACGCCGATGATCGCCGCGAGAACGTTGCTGCGCAGACCGAGGATGATCTCGCTCGGATCGATGCGGATCGACTCCCAGACGATGCGGCCCGCGCTGTACCAGATCAGGTAGATCGCGAACAGACGGCCCCACTGGAAGAAGAGCTTGCGCCCGAGCCAGAGCAGCACGATGACGCCCAACCCGTTCCAGAGGACTTCGTAGAGGAAGGTCGGGTGGAACAGCGTGCCCTCGGGGAGGCCCGGAGGGAAGGCCGAGTTCGTGGAAGGGATCTCCAGACCCCACGGCAGATCGGTGGGCAGCCCGAAGAGCTCGTTGTTGAACCAGTTGCCGAAGCGGCCCATGGCCTGAGCCAGCAGCAGTCCGGGGGCCAGGGCGTCCGCGAACGTCCAGAAGCGGATGCCCGTCCAGCGACACCCGAGGTACGCGCCGATGGCGCCGCCGATGAGGGCGCCGAAGATCGCGATTCCACCTTCCCAGATCGCCCACACCGAGCCCGGCTGGAAGGGGTTCCAGGTGTTGATCCCCTCGCCGAAGTAGTCGTTCGGGTGCGTCAGCACGTGGAAGATGCGCGCGCCGATGATCGCCAACGGCACCGCGAGGATCGAGATGTCGATGACCACCCACGGCTCCGCACCGCGCTTGGTGAGGCGGTGGTTGGTCAGGAACGTGGCGGCGATGATGCCGGCGATGATGCACAGCGCGTAGAAGTGGATCCGGATCGGCCCGAGGTCGAAGTAGGAGACCGTGGGGCTCGGGATGCTGGCGAGCACGTTCGTGAAGGTGCTGTGGAGCGCGAGTGACATGAGTGCGATTCTAGTTCTCGTGATCGGGGCGTGCCGACGAGGTGCCGGTGGCCAGGTTGCGGGTGACTTCGGCAAGAGCGGGTACGCCGCCGTCGCGCAGGGCTCGGACCAGTGCCGTGCCGACGATCGCGCCGTCGGCGTACTCCGACACCCCGGCGATCTGCTCGGCGGTCGAGATGCCGATGCCCACGCAGGCGCGGTGCGCTCCGTGCGCACGCAGGCGTCCGACCAGGGTGCGGGCAGCGCGGTCGAGTTCGGCGCGCTCCCCCGTGATACCCATCGTCGAGACGGTGTAGACGAAGCCGGTGGACGACTTCACGACGAGGTCGAGACGCTCGTCGGAGGAGGTCGGGGCCGCCAGGAACACCCGGTCCAGGCCCGTCCGCTCGCTCGCGGCGATCCACTCCCCTGCCGCGTCTGGCGTGATGTCGGGAGTGATCAGGCCGGCGCCGCCCGCCGCGAGCAAGTCGTCCGCATAGCGATCGATGCCGTACTGCATCACCGGGTTCCAGTACGTCATCACCAGGACGGGGACGTCGGTGGCCGCGGTGATCGCGCGGATCGCGGTGAAGAGGTCGGCCATCCGGAAGCCCGCGGCCAACGCCTTGGTCGTCGCCTCCTGGATGATCGCGCCGTCCATCACAGGGTCGCTGTAGGGCGGGCCGAGCTCGATGATGTCGACGCCGTTCTCGGCGAGGGCGATGGCCGCCTGGATGCTCGTCTCGAGGTCGGGGAAGCCGACGGGGAGGTACCCGACGAAGGCGCTGCGGCCGGCATCCTGGGCGCGCTGGATCGCCTGTTCGACACGGCTCATAGCTGCGGCTCCCCCTTCGCGGCCAGTTCTTCCTCTTCGCTCTCCGCGGAGACGTCGTGTGCCAGAGCGGCCTCGTCGTAGAGCTGGAAGTAACGGGCGGCGGTGTCCATGTCCTTGTCGCCTCGGCCCGACAGGCAGATCGCGATCAGTCCATCGGGGCCGAGATCGCGCCCGATGCGCAGCGCGCCGGCGAGGGCGTGGGCCGACTCGATGGCGGGGATGATCCCCTCGGTGCGGCTGAGCAGGCGCAGTGCCTGCATCGCCTCGTCATCGGTGGCCGGGATGTACTCGGCGCGACCGATGTCGGCGAGCCAGGAGTGCTCCGGACCGACGCCTGGGTAGTCGAGCCCGGCGGAGATCGAGTGCGACTCGATCGTCTGGCCGTCCGCATCCTGGAGGACGTAGGTCTTCGCGCCGTGCAGCACGCCGGGGCGCCCGCGCTCGATGGACGCCGCGTGCTTCTCGGTGTCGACGCCGTCGCCGGCGGCCTCGACGCCGTAGAGCTTGACGCCCTCATCGTCGAGGAACGCGTCGAACATGCCGATCGCGTTGGATCCACCACCGACGCAGGCCACGACCGCGTCGGGAAGCCGACCCACCTCGTCGAGCAGCTGGGCGCGGGCCTCTTCGCCGATGATCTTCTGGAAGTCGCGGACCATCGCGGGGAACGGGTGCGGTCCCGCTGCGGTGCCGAAGATGTAGTTGGTGGTCTCCACCGACGCCACCCAGTCGCGATAGGCGTCGTTGATAGCGTCCTTGAGCGTGCGTGAGCCTGAGGTCACCGGAACGACCTCTGCTCCCAGGAGGCGCATGCGTGCCACGTTGAGCGCCTGACGCTCGGTGTCGACCTCGCCCATGTAGATGGTGCAGTCCAAGCCGAACAACGCGGCTGCGGTCGCGGTCGCGACGCCGTGCTGACCGGCCCCGGTCTCGGCGATCACACGGGTCTTGCCCAGGCGCTTGGTCAACAGCGCCTGACCGAGCACGTTGTTGATCTTGTGCGAGCCGGTGTGGTTGAGGTCCTCGCGCTTGAGGAAGACGCGCGCACCACCGGCGTGCTCGGCGAACCGCGGCACCTCGGTGATCGCGGACGGGCGTCCCGCGTACGAGCTGAGCAGATGCGCCAGCTCGGACCGGAACTCCGGATCGGCGATCGCCTCCTCGTACGCCGCGGTCAGCTCATCGATCGCGGCGATGAGCGACTCGGGCATGAAGCGCCCGCCGAACTCACCGAAGAAGGGGCCGTGCTGGTCGCGCAGGCTCATCATGCCTCCAGGAAACTCTTGAGAGTGGCGACGGGGTCGCCGGTCACGAGCGCCTCGCCGATCAAGACGACGTCGGCGCCCGCAGAACGGTAGTGCACGACATCGGCGGGCGTGAGCACCGCCGACTCGGCGATCTTCACCGCCGTGTCGGGGATGCGCTCGACCAGGCGTCCGAACAGGTCGCGGTCGAGCTCGAGGGTCTTGAGGTCGCGCGCGTTCACCCCGATCAGCGGGGCTCCCAGGTCGATCGCGGCTTCGAGCTCCTCGGCGGAATGCGTCTCGACGAGGGGTGTCATGCCCAGCTCGCCGATGAAACCGTAGAGGTCGCGCAGAACGTCGGGGTCGAGCCCCGCGACGATCAACAGCACGAGGTCGGCACCTGCCGCACGTGCCTCGAGCACCTGGTAGCGGGTGGCGATGAAGTCCTTGCGCAGCACCGGGAGCGACACCCGGGCCGTGACGGCCTCGAGGTCTGCGAGGCTGCCGCCGAAGCGGCGCTCCTCCGTGAGCACGCTGATCGCCGATGCCCCACCGGTCTCGTAGAGAGAGGCCTGGAGAGCCGGATCGGGGATCTCTGCGAGAGCTCCCCTGGACGGGCTCGCCCGCTTGACCTCGGCGATGATCTTGACACGATCCGCCGGGGCCAGGAACGACAGCGCGTCCTTGGCGGCGGGGCGCGCGAGCGCTTCTCGTTCGAGGGCGGCCAGCGGGCGCGACAGGGCGCGACGCTCAGCGTCTGCGACAGCGCCGGCCGTCAGGTCGGCGAGCACCATTAGTGCGCCTTCGGAGCGTACTTCGGACCCTTCACGCCGTAGCCGGCCTTCGCGAGCACCCAGCCGACGATCGCGCCGATCGGGATGAGCGCGACCGAGGCGACGACGAGGGCAGGCTGCTCGAAGCAGAAGGCGACGGTGCCGGCGGCGACGCCGACCAGCATGATCACGACGGCGGTCCAGGCTGCAGGCGAGTGTCCGTGGCCGGGGTCGGCGATCGGGTTGGTCATGTTCTCCTCCGGGGGACGACGTGCAGTTCGGAATCAGTCTATCGGGGTCAACGGGTCGGATCTGTTCCCCGGGACAGCTCGTCCCAGGAATCCACGGCGTCGACGGGGCCGTCGTGCGCGACCTCGACGTGGTCGGTGCGGTAACGCCGGCCTCCGACCTTCCACCCACGCCAGGTCATCAGGACCACGACGGCGGCGAGAAGCAGGAGGGCCCAGCCCACGAGAGCGATGAAGGGCCAGGCCGAGGGCACGATGCTCACCACGACTTCACGGACCGCGTCACCACCGGCCAGACCGGTCACCTCGGTGACCGTGGCGGCGACGGCATCGAAGGGCTCGGCGAGCAGCAGCTGGAGTGTCGACCAGCCCAGGAACAGAGCCGTCGCCCCCGCGAGCACGCCGAACACCAGACGGACGACCTTGCCGGAGATCGACAGCGCGGCGCCGAGCGCCAGCACCGCCAGGCTGAGCGGGGCGAGCAGCACCAGGGCGGACGCGCCGGGGACCAGGATAGCCTCGCCCGCGTCGGCGCGTTCGACCGTCAGCCATGTCTGGGTCGACGAGATGATGCCGATCGCACCGGCGAGGAGGAATCCGGAGACGGACAGGGAGCGTCCCCGCTGTGCGAAGGTCATGACTGCTCCGTCCCGGCGAGGGCCTGGAGATCGTTGGCGTCGAAACAGGTGCGCGTTCCGGTGTGACAGGCGGGACCGGTCTGCGCCACGAGCAGCAGGATCGCATCCCCGTCGCAGTCCAGACGGGCCTCATGCACGACCTGGATGTGACCGGACGTGTCGCCCTTGCGCCAGTACTCCTGACGCGAGCGCGACCAGTACGTGGCACGCCCGGATGTGAGCGTGCGGCGCAGGGCCTCCGCATCGACCCACGCGAGCATGAGCACCTCGTGCGTGTCCCACTGCTGAACGATCACGGGAGCGAGTCCGTCGGCGTTGAAAGCGACCTGGGCGACGCGCTCGTCCACGGAAGTCGCCTGCGGGTCTGCGTCGGTCATCGTACGAGCACCCCCTCGGCGCGAAGGGCGTCCTTGACGTCTCCGACGGTGAGCGCACCGGTGTGGAAGACGCTCGCCGCGAGAACGGCATCCGCACCGGCCTTGATCGCCGGAGCGAAGTCGGCGGCCCGGCCGGCGCCTCCTGAAGCGATGACCGGCACGGAGGCGGCCTCACGCATCAGGCGGACGAGCTCCAGGTCGAAGCCGTCACGAGTGCCGTCGGCATCGATCGAGTTCACGAGCAGTTCGCCGGCACCGCGTTCCGCGGCCTCGCGCGCCCAATCGAGGGCATCGAGGGTGGTCTGGGTGCGGCCCCCGTGCGTGGTCACCACGAACCCCGAACGCGTGGTGGCTGCCCGCTTCACGTCGAGGGACAGCACGAGAACCTGCGCACCGAACCGATCGGCGATCTCGCCGATGAGCTCCGGACGCGCGATCGCAGCCGAGTTGACTCCGATCTTGTCGGCGCCGACGGAGAGCAGACGTGCCACGTCGTCGACGCTGCGCACTCCCCCGCCCACGGTCAGCGGTACGAACACCTGTTCCGCCGTGCGCTGGACGACGTCGTAGGTCGTCGCCCGCGCGTCCACGGTCGCGGTGACGTCGAGGAAGGTGATCTCATCCGCACCCTGCGCGGCATAGTGCCGGGCGAGTTCGACGGGATCGCCCATGTCGCGGAGATTCTCGAAGTTCACGCCCTTGACGACGCGGCCGTCGGCCACGTCGAGACAGGGGATGACACGGCTGGCGAGCGTCATCACAGCCTCGCGTTGTGGATCGCGGTGACCAGGATCGCCCGCGCACCGAGCCCGTAGAGCGCGTCCATCACGGGGTTGACGCGCGAGCGCGCGACCATCACACGCACCGCCACCCACTCGGGGTCGCGCAGCGGTGAGACGGTCGGAGACTCGACGCCTCCGGCGATCTTCACGGCGTCGTCCAGGAGAGCGACGGGCAGGTCGTAGTCGATCATCACGAAGCGACGAGCGACCATCACGCCGCGAAGGCGGCGAAGGAGCGTCTCCGCACCCTCGGCATCGACCGGACCGGCGATGAGGACGGCCTCGGACTCCAGGATGACGGGACCGAAGACCTCGAGCCCGGCCTGACGCAGCGTCGTTCCGGTCTCGACCACGTCGGCCACCGCGTCGGCGACGCCGAGGCGGACCGCGGATTCCACGGCGCCGTCGAGCGGCACCAGATCGACCGCGATGTCGCGCTCGTCGAGGAACGCGTCGACCAGTCCCGGGTACGACGTGGCGATGCGCAGGCCGTCGAGCTCGGTCACATCCGTGTAGCGCCCGGTGGGAGCGGCGAAGCGGAAGGTGGAGCCGGCGAAACCGAGCGCTTCGATCTCCCGAGCGCCGGGCATACGCGCGTCGAGCAGGAGATCACGACCGGTGATGCCCACATCGATCGCGCCGGAGCCGACGTAGGTCGCGATGTCCTTGGGCCGGAGGAAGAAGAACTCGACGTCGTTCTCGGCGTCGATGACGTGCAGGGTCTTGGGGTCGCGTCGACCGGCGTAGCCCGCCTCGGCGAGCATGTCGGCGGCGGTCTCGGAGAGCGAGCCCTTGTTGGGAACAGCGATGCGCAGCATGGAGTGCTTTCAGTTCGAGGTGATCGGAACGGAGCGCATCACAGATGTCGGTAGACGTCCTGCAGGCTGATGCCCTTGGCAAGCATCATCACCTGGACGTGATAGAGCAGCTGCGAGATCTCCTCGGCGGCGGCTTCGTCGGACTCGTACTCGGACGCCATCCACACCTCGGCGGCTTCTTCCACGATCTTCTTGCCGATCGTGTGCACACCGCCGTCGAGCTCGGCGACCGTTCCCGATCCCTCAGGGCGGGTCTCGGCCTTGACGCTGAGCTCGGCGAACAGCTCGTCGAAAGTCTTCACGCTTCCAGGCTAGCGGCTCTGGCGAGGTCTCTCAGCCGGGTGACGGCCGCCTCGACGTCATCGGCGCCGTACACCGCCGAACCCGCCACGAAGGTGTCGGCACCCGCGGCGGCCGCGATCTCGATGGTGCGATCGGAGATGCCCCCGTCGACCTGGAGCCAGATCTGGGATCCTCTCCGCCGCGCCTCCTCGGCGAGAGCGCGCAGTTTCGGCATCGTCTCCGGCATGAAGCTCTGTCCGCCGAAACCCGGTTCGACGGTCATCACGAGGATCTGATCGAACTCGTCGAGCACGTCGTAGAGGGATTCCACGGGCGTCGCGGGCTTCACCGCGACTCCTGCCCGAGAGCCGATCTCGCGGAGCCGGCGCGCCAGCGCGACGGGGTCGTCCGCGGCCTCGAGATGGAAGGTGACGCTCGCCGCGCCGATCTCGGCGTACTCGGGAGCCCATCGCTCCGGATCCGTGATCATGAGGTGCACATCGAGCGGGATCGGGCTGGTCGCCTGGATGCGCTCGACCATCTGCGGACCGAACGTCAGGTTGGGGACGAAGTGATTGTCCATCACGTCGACATGCGCGAAGTCGGCGGTCGCGATCCGAGCGAGATCCGCCTGCATATTCACGAAGTCGGCGGCGAGGATGCTCGGGTTGATGCGCGGGGCGCGAGGCAGTTCCACGGTCCTAGTCTTCCTTCCCTGATGGGGTGTTCTCCGGTGCGGGGCGCTGCAAAAGCGCGAGGAACATGGCATCCGTCCCGTGGCGGTGCGGCCAGAGCTGAGCGCTGCCCGAACCCGTCCGGCCTTCGTCGGCCAGATCGATCGGCGAGCGAGCGACGTCGGCGATCGCCGCACGGGCGTCGAGCTCGACGATGTCCGCGCGGTCGCGCAGCACCTCCTTCACGACCCCTGTGGTCTCGGCGAGGTGCGGCGAGCACGTGACGTAGGCGACGATCCCGCCGGGGGCGAGAGCGTCCAGGGCCGCCGAGAGCAGCTCCACCTGGAGCGGTACCAGTTCGGCGACATCGGCAGGAGACTTCCGCCACCGCGCCTCGGGGCGACGGCGCAGTGCGCCCAGGCCCGTGCAGGGAGCATCGACGAGGATACGGTCGAACTCCCCCGGTCGAGCCGATGCGAGTGCACGCCCGTCCTGCTCGTGCACGACGATCTCCCCGGGTACGGCTCTGAGCGCCTTGCGCACCAGTCGCGCCCGGACCGGGACGATCTCGTTCGCCTCCAGGGTGACGTCGTGCTCGTGCGCCACTGCGGCAAGGAGAGCGGTCTTGCCGCCGGGGCCGGCGCACAGATCGAGCCAGCGCTCACCCGCGGTGATCGGAGCGGCACCGGCCAGGGCGAGCGCCACGAGCTGGGAGCCCTCGTCCTGCACGCGCACCGTGCCACCGGAAGCCTCGACCGCACGACGCGGATCGCCCCCGGGAGACACGAAGGCGGTCGATGCGTAGGGAAGGCGGGGTTCCCCCGGCTCGGCCAGCCCCGGAAGGGCGACGAGTGTCACATCCGGCGAGGCGTTGTCGGCCTCGAGGAGCGCCTCCAACTCCTCGCCACGGCCCTCCGCCGCGAGAGCACGGCGCAGAGCGCGGATCACCCACACCGGGTGCGCGGCACGCAGCGCCAGCCGCTCATCGTCGGACCGCGCGTGCTGCTCGATGCGCGTCTGCCATTCTTCGGCCGATTCTCGGGTGATCCTGCGGAGAACCGCGTTCGCGAAGCTCGACGCCCCCCGTCCGGACTCCGTGGCCACGAGGTTCACGGACTCGTTGACGGCCGCGTGCGAGGCGACGCGCGTGGCGAGCAGCTGATGCACCGCGAGGCGCAGCGCATCGAGGACGGCGGGGTCGATACTGTCCGGCGAGCGATCCGCCGCGGCGGCGATGATCGCGTCATAGGTGCCGAGGTGCCTCAGCGTGCCGTAGGTCAGCTCGGTGGCGAGAGCCGCATCCTGAGGCGTGAGTCGCGCCTCCGCGATCGCTGTGGGGAGCACGAGGTTCGCGTAGGCGTCGGTCTCCGACACCGCGCGCAGCACGTCGTAGGCCACCCGTCGGGCGGGCTGCACGGTGCGGACGGGGCCGCGCTGACCACCACGGCGCCCGTCTGTCGCACCTCGCGCGCCACGCGGTCGCCCGTTCGATGGCGTGGATCGGCGGCTCCGCCCTTCGTCGCTCATGCTCCGGCCACCAGTTCGTCGCCGCCGCGCAGACCACGCCACCAGTCGACCGCATTCATCGCGCCCTTGCCGGCGGGCTGGACCCGTGTGACGGCGAGTGGCGTGGTGCCCGTGCCGATGTGGAGGGCGGTCTTGGTGCCCCGGAGACGCCCGGGAGCGAGCGATTCGGCCTCCGGCGCCGGGGCCGCTTCGAGCACCTTGAGAGGCTGACCCGCGACGGTCGTGTGTGCTCCCGGCTCGGGGGTCACGCCGCGGAAGCGGGCGAACACGGCGTCGAGCGGCTGATTCCAGTCGAGCAGTCCGTCGGCGAGGGTGAGCTTGGCGGCGAAGGTCGGCTCGCCCTCCTGGGGAACCGCCAGCGCCGTGCCGTCCGCGATCGAGGAGACCACGTCTGCGGTGAGTCCGGACCCTTCCGACGCGAGCGCTTCGAGGGCCTCCCCTGCCGTCGCGGTCTCGGGAACGTCGACCGCGCGCGTCGCGAAGACATCGCCGGCGTCGAGCTCGGCGACCAGCTGGAACACGCTCGCTCCGAGCACCGCGTCTCCGGCGATCAGAGCGCGCTGGACCGGTGCCGCTCCGCGCCAGGCGGGCAGCAGCGAGAAGTGCAGGTTGATCCATCCTGCTCTCGGTGCCGAGAGCAGGGGTTCGCGCACCAGGCCGCCGTAAGCCACGATCACGCCGAGGTCCACCTCGAGCGCCGTGATCTCCGCCGTCACGGCATCGTCGAGCCGGGCGGCCTTGATGATCGGGAGGCCCAGTTCCTCGGCCGCCTGAGCCACCGGCGACGCCGTCAGCACGCGACGACGCCCGAGAGGCGCGTCCGGCCGAGTGACGACGGCAGCGATGTCGTGGGATGCCGCGAGACGGCGAAGGGTGGGCACGGCCGCAGCGGGTGTGCCGGCGAAGACGAGGCGCATGAAGGTTCTCCGGAAGGGTCAGAGCTCTGGTTCGAGGATATCGAGGCGGACGGAGAGCGTGCTCTTGGTCGCACGCCCCTTTCGGCGACGCCCGCTGACGGCTTCCGCCACGACCGCGGCGCGCAGGGCGGTCGCGACGCGCGCCCCCGCGCCGTACTCGAACCGCACCAGAGCGCGGACCCGCGGCGGGATGTCGTCGGATTCGACGGGGACAGGGCCGAGCACCGCATCGGCAGGCAGGGCGAGGTCGTTCAGCGCGGCCAGTGCGCCGGCGACCGCAGACGCCGACCCCTGCACGAGGGCCACTCGTGTCGTCGGCGGCATGTGCAGCGGTGCACGGCTCTCGAGCTCGAGCCTGGCGTGGCCCGCCTGGTTCCAGGTCGCCAGCGCCCTCGCCGCGGCACCGTTCACGCCGACCAGGTGGATCGGAGCGCCCGGGGCCGCCAGCGCTGCCGCGTTCGACCACCAGCGCAGGCACGACTCGGCGACGCGCAGATCGGGGGCTTGGAGCATGCGCGGGCCGTCCAGGAGCACGACAGCGCGATAACCGCCGTCGGCGATGGGCTCGGCGCCGCGGGTCGCGACCACCAGCGCAGGTGCCGCCGAGACGCGCTCCACCGGGTGCGCGCTGTCGGCGACGATCACCCGAACGCCCGGAAATGCGCGACCCAGTTCGTCGGCGGTGCGTTCGCTGCCCGAAGAGGCGAGGCGCAGCTTCGTCGAGGAGCACGAGGGGCACGACCAGGCGCTGGCGGCCCGGCCGCACCACGCGCACACCGGCACGGCACCGCGGTGCTTCGCGCCGAGCGGCCCCCCGCAGTGCGCGCAGCGCGCCGGAGCCCGACACTCCGCGCACACGAGAGAGGGCGAGAAGCCGGGCCGGGACACCTGCACGAGCACCGGGCCCTCGGCTGCAGCGGTGCGTGCGGCGAGGAAGGCGGAGGACGGCATGCGCTGGGCGGTCGGCTGCTCCATCTCCTGCGGTGTGCTGAGCACGACGCGAGGAAGTACGCGGCGCGCTGCTCTGACATCCTGCAGCCAGCCGAGGACGACCAAGCGTTCGACATCGGTCGTCCGCGTGTGGCCGGCGAACAGCAGCGCCGACCCTTCCAGCTCCTGTCGGAGGAGGGCGGCGTCGCGTGCGTTGACGTACGGGGCCAGCGGTTCCCCCAGAAGCGGATCGCCGTCGTCCCAGATCGCGACCAGTCCCGCCACGACGGGAGAGTAGACGGCCGATCGGTTTCCCACCACGATGCAGGCGGCGTCCTCGAGGGTGCGGAGGAAGCCGCGATAGCGGTCGGGGTTGCTCTGCCGGGAATCGTGACGCACCACAGCACCGGCGGGGACGAGGGACTCGATCGCTGCGAGGAGCCGGTCCAGGTCGCGACTGTCGGGCACGACGATGATCGATGATCTGCCGGCGGCGAGCATGCGAGCGGCCGACGCGGCCAGCAGGCGGGCCCATCCCTGCACGCCGTCGACGAGTTGGGGAATCGCCTCCACAGCCGCGCGCCCTCCCGCGTCGAGCACCTCGCCGAGGCCCTCGTACAGGCCGACGGTCTCCTCTGCGACGACGAGTGCCTCCGCATCGGGTGTCTCGGCCGGCGTGTCTGCGGTCCAGGCCTTCTCCACGCGCACCTGACGCTTGGGGATCACCAGGCGCAACACGTCGGACGCCGAACCCGCTGCCCGATCCGCGACGCGACGCGCGAGGGTGTGCAGACGCTCGGGGAGCACCGGCACCGTGGACACCACGCTCTCGACCTCTGACAGCGCCCGGTCGGCGTCGTCCTCGGTGTCGATGTCGACCACGTAGCCGTCGATCACGCGCCCCGCGGTGCGCAGCGGCACCTGGACACGAACACCCAGCGGAACCTCACCCCACTGCGCAGGAAGGGCGTAGTCGAAGAGCCGATCGAGCTGAGGCAGAGGGGAATCGAGGAGCACGCGCGCGATGCGCCGGCTCTCCGGAGGCATCAGGACCGCGGTCCCATCAGAGCCCGGCAGCGCGGCGCAGCTCTTCGGCGCGGTCGGTGCGCTCCCAGGTGAAGTCGGGGAGCTCGCGGCCGAAGTGCCCGTAGGCGGCCGTCTGGGCGTAGATCGGGCGCAACAGGTCGAGCTGCTCGATGATCGCCTGCGGACGAAGATCGAACACCTCGTTGATCGCGCGCGTGATGACCTCGTCCGACACCTTGCCCGTGCCGAAGGACTCGACGTACAGACCCACAGGGCGCGCGACACCGATCGCATAGGCGACCTGCACCTCGAGGCGGTCGGCGAGACCTGCGGCGACGGCGTTCTTCGCCACCCATCGCGTGGCGTAGGCACCCGAGCGGTCGACCTTGGACGGGTCCTTGCCGCTGAAGGCGCCGCCACCGTGGCGCGAGGCCCCGCCGTACGTGTCGATGATGATCTTGCGGCCGGTGAGACCGGCGTCGCCCTTGGGACCGCCGGTGACGAAAGGACCGGCGGGGTTGATGTAGAAGGTGACGTCGTCGAGGTCGAGCCCGGTGGTCGCGAGCACCGGATCGATCACATGCTCACGGACCTGGGCCTTGAGCTCTTCCTGCGAGATGTCGGGGTGGTGCTGAGTCGAGACGACGACCGCGTCGACCGTCTTCGGTGTGAAGCCGTCGTAGCCGAGCGTGACCTGGGTCTTGCCGTCGGGTCGCAGGAAAGGCAGTGCTCCGCTGCGGCGCACCTCGGTGAGACGCTCGGCGAGGCGATGGGCGGTCCAGACGGCCATCGGCATGAGCTGCGGAGTCTCGTTCGTGGCGAAGCCGAACATGATGCCCTGGTCACCGGCACCGAGAGCGTCGAGCGGATCGACCGATGACCCATCACGGTGCTCCTGGGCGCTGTCGACCCCGTGGGCGATGTCGGTCGACTGCTCCCCGACCGAGACGCTGACGCCGCACGAAGAACCGTCGAACCCGGTGTCGCTGGAGGTGTACCCGATGCCGTTCACGACCTGGCGCACGATCGTGGGGATGTCGACGTAGGCGTCGGTGCGGATCTCACCCGCCACATGCACGAGGCCCGTGGTGACGAGCGTCTCCACGGCGACGCGGGAACCCTTGTCCTTCGCGATGAGGCCGTCGAGGATGCTGTCGGAGATCTGATCGCAGATCTTGTCCGGGTGCCCTTCGGTGACGGACTCGGACGTGAACAGACGCAGGGCGCTCATCGGTACTCCAGAACGGGACGGACGGATGGAGGGTGTTGCACCCATTCTGGACCGCGCCTCCGACGTACGGGAGACGCGGTCTCGAATATCACTCTGCGTGACGAAGGCGGAGCTTGTCCTCGTTGATCTCGTGCAGCGCGATGGTGAGCGGCTTG
This sequence comes from Microbacterium sp. UCD-TDU, assembly GCF_000340625.1. Taxonomy (NCBI): domain Bacteria; kingdom Bacillati; phylum Actinomycetota; class Actinomycetes; order Micrococcales; family Microbacteriaceae; genus Microbacterium; species Microbacterium sp. UCD-TDU. The sequence continues at coordinate 467,786 of NZ_KB454447.1, read as the reverse complement.
TCCTCGACCGAGGAGTCCACGAGCGGGCCGACGTTGTCGAAGAGGTTTCCCTCGTGCAGGTCGGAGTAGTAGTCGTTGATCTGACGCGCGCGCTTGGCGGCGTAGATGACGAGCTCGTACTTCGAGTCGACGCGGTCGAGCAGGTTGTCGATGGGGGGATCGATGATGCCGTTGTTGTGTCCGGCCATGGTGAGACCTCCTGATCAGGCGACGGGATCGTCGCGAAGACGGTGCGAAAGGCGCGCGAAGACGCTCAGCGCGCAGAGCTTGTAGACAATTCTACGACCTCGCGAGCCGCCGTGGCGACGTCCTCGTTCACGATGAGGTGATCGAACTCGTTCTGAGCGGCGAGTTCGACCTTCGCGGTGCGCAATCGCCTGGCCCTCTCCTCGGCGTCTTCGGTGCCTCGTCCGACCAGTCGATGAACGAGTTCGTCCCAGCTCGGAGGCAGCAGGAAGATCAGTGTCGCGGCGGGTTCGGCGCGACGCACCTGGCGCGCACCCTGCAGGTCGATCTCGAGCAGGACGGTCTTGCCCTCTGCCAGCGCGGCGTCGATCGGCGCGCGCGGCGTGCCGTACCGGGAGCGGTTGTGCACCACGGCGTACTCGAGCAGTTCGTCGTCGGCGATGAGCCGGTCGAACTCCGCGTCGTCGACGAAGTAGTAGTGCACGCCGTCGATCTCGCCGGGACGCGGGGGCCTGGTCGTCGCAGAGACAGACAGGTGGATCTCCGGGTTGTGCTCGCGGATGTGCGCGGCGACCGTGCCCTTGCCCACGGCGGTGGGCCCTGCCAGGACCAGCAGCCGGCTCCGGGCACCACGAGGCGTCGGCACAGGGAAGCGCGAGTCGAGCCATGACTCCAGCACTCGGCGCTGGCGCGCGCCGAGCCCACCGAGACGCTTGACCGGCGAGATGTGCAGCTCCTCGAGCACCCGGTCGCGCTTGCCGGCGCCGATCGCGGGAAGTGCCAGCAGGAAGTCGGTGATGCGCATCGAGCCCTCCACCGAATCGGCGTCGGCGCTCGCACGATGAAGAACGGCCTGCGGTGTCACCACGCGCATCGTGAGGTCGCGCTTGACCGATGCCCTGGCGCGGCGGCGCTCCACGGCGCGGCGCGCCGCTGCGGCCCTGTCGACCTCGGGGACCGTGCGCTGTGCGTCAGACACCGGCCACCTCGCGATACTCGGCTGCGCGTGCGGAGATGGTCTCCATCAGATCGGCCGGACCGGCGGAGAGGATGCTGCGGCTCTCACTCGCGATCACTGCTGCCGACATCGTCCCGAAACGCGGGCGGAGATCAGCCGGAGTGGCCCCCTGCGCACCGAACCCCGGAGCGAGGATCGGCGCTGCCGGCGTGAACGGCTCGATGCCGGCCCGGGTCCAGTCGACGGTCGCGCCGATGACGAATCCGAAGCTCCCCCACTCCCCCGCGGCAGACGACTCGGCGTTGCGCGCAGAGACCTCGGAGATGACCGCTGCCGACACCGTCGTGCCGGCGGAGTCCGTGGAGCGCTGCAGCCCTTCCGCCTCGGGGTTGCTGGTCGCCGCCAGCACGAACAGGCCCTTTCCGTTCTTCTCGGCCACCGCGAAGGTCCCGTCGAGAGCACCCACCCCGAGGAACGGGCTCACGGTGAGGGCATCCGCCTCCAGCGGCGAACCCGGCGTGAGCCACGCACGCGCGTAGTCGTCCATCGTCGATCCGATGTCGCCCCGCTTGGCGTCGGCGATCACGATCAGTCCTGCAGCGCGCGCAGCGGCGAGAACGTCTTCGAGCGCCGCGATGCCTCGAGAGCCGAAGCGCTCGAAGAACGACACCTGCGGCTTCACGACGGCGACCTTCCCTGCGGCTGCCTCGACCGTGCGCAGGCCGAACTCGCGGACGCCCTGCGCGTCGTCGGTCAACCCCCACGCCGCGAGCAGCGCGGCGTGGGGGTCGATGCCGACGCAGAGCGGTCCCTTCGCCCGGAGGGCGGAGCGCACCCGCTCGCCGAAGCGTTCGCTCACAGCGCCGCCTTCCGGTCCAGCGCGTACTCCTGGAGGCTCTTCACCTGGAAGCCCTCGTGGGCGGCGTCCATTCCGCTCACGGCGGCACCGAGCACGGCCATCGTGGTGAACAGGGCCTTGTCGGCGGCCACCGCTGCGGCGCGGATCTCGTAGCCGTCGGCGCGAGCGGCGCCGCCGGACGGAGTGTTCACGACGATGTCGATCGCGCCCTCGTTGATGAGGTCGACGATGTTCTTGGCCCCGGACTCCTGCGTCGCACTGTACTTCTCGACGACCGTGACGGCGATGCCGTTGCGCGAGAGGATCTCGGCTGTGCCCTCGGTCGCGACGATCGTGAAGCCGAGCTGCTGCAGGCGGTGCGCGGGCAGGATGACGGCGCGCTTGTCCGAGTCGGCGACCGAGATGAACACGGTTCCCGACGTAGGCATGCCGCCATAGGCCGCCGCCTGGCTCTTCGCGAACGCCGTCGGGAAGTCGCGATCGATGCCCATGACCTCACCGGTGGAGCGCATCTCCGGTCCGAGCACGGAGTCGACCGTCTTACCGTCGGCGGTGCGGAACCGCTTGAACGGGAGCACGGCTTCCTTGACCGACACCGGTGCGTCGAGCGGGACGCGGGAGCCGTCCTGCTCGGGAAGCAGACCCTCCGCGCGCAGCTCCGCGATCGTGGAACCGGTCATCACGCGGCTCGCCGCCTTGGCCATGGGGATACCGAGCGCCTTCGACACGAACGGCACGGTGCGGCTCGCACGCGGGTTCGCCTCGATCACGTAGAGCACTCCGGCGCTGATGGCGAACTGCACGTTGAGCAGTCCGCGCACTCCCACGCCCTCGGCGATCGCGAGTGTGGCCTCGCGCACCCGGTCGACGTCGGTGCGGCCGAGCGAGACCGGCGGCAGCGTGCAGCTGGAGTCGCCCGAGTGGATGCCGGCCTCTTCGAGGTGCTCCATGACGCCGCCGATGTACAGGTCGGTTCCGTCGTAGAGCGCGTCGACGTCGAGCTCGATCGCGTCGTCGAGGAAGCGATCGACGAGAAGGGGCTTGCCCTCCTCGATGACGACCTCCCCCGCGGTGCGCACGAAGTAGTCGCGCAGCGACGCGGTGTCGTAGACGATCTCCATGCCGCGGCCGCCGAGCACGAAGCTCGGACGCACCAGCACCGGGTAGCCGATCTCCTCGGCGATACGCACGGCGCCTTCGACATCGATCGCGGTGCCGTTGCGCGGCGCGACGAGACCTGCGTCATCGAGCAGACGGGAGAACAGCTCGCGCTCCTCCGCCAGGTCGATCGCCTCGGGGCTGGTTCCGAGAACGGTGTAACCGGCGGCTTCGATGCCCTTCGCGAGCCCGAGCGGCGTCTGCCCGCCGAGCTGGCACACGACACCGAGGATGGTGCCGCTCGCGGCTTCGGCGTCGAGCACCTCCAGCACGTCCTCGAGCGTCAGCGGCTCGAAGTACAGGCGGTCGGAGGTGTCGTAGTCGGTCGAGACCGTCTCCGGGTTGCAGTTGACCATGACGGTCTCGAACCCGGCATCCGACAGCGCGAACGACGCGTGCACGCACGAGTAGTCGAACTCGACGCCCTGGCCGATGCGGTTCGGTCCGGAGCCGATGATCACCACCTTGGTGCGATCCGACGGAGCGACCTCGGTCTCGAAGTCGTAGCTCGAGTAGTGGTACGGGGTGAGGGCGGGGAACTCGCCGGCGCAGGTATCGACCGTCTTGTACACCGGGCGGATGCCGAGGCCGTGACGCACGCCCCTGACCTCCGCTTCGGAGATGCCGCGGAGCTCGGCGAGCTGCGCGTCGGAGAAGCCATGCTCCTTGGCGTAGCGAAGAGTCGCCGCGTCGAGCTCGGACGCGGTGCGCACGATCTCGGCGACCTCGTTGATCAGCACGATCTGGTCGAGGAACCACGGGTCGATCGCCGTCGCGTCGAAGGCCTGCTCGACCGTCGCGCCCTTGCGCAGCGCCTGCTGCAGCGTCACGATCCGGCCGTCCGTCGGAACCTTCGAGATCTCGAGAAGCTCCTCAACCGAGCGCTCCTCGGCGCCCCAGTGGAAGCTCGAACCGCGCTTCTCCAGCGAGCGGAGCGCCTTCTGCAGGGCGGTGGCGTAGTTGCGGCCGATCGCCATGGCCTCGCCCACGGACTTCATGGTCGTGGTCAGCGTCGCGTCGGCTGCCGGGAACTTCTCGAACGCGAAGCGCGGAACCTTCACGACGACGTAGTCGAGCGTCGGCTCGAAGCTCGCCGGCGTGACACCCGTGATGTCGTTCGGGATCTCGTCGAGACGGTAGCCCAGGGCCAGCTTGGCGGCGAGCTTGGCGATCGGGAATCCGGTGGCCTTGGACGCCAGAGCGCTGGAGCGCGAGACGCGCGGGTTCATCTCGATGACGATGATGCGACCGTTGGTCGGGTCCACCGCGAACTGGATGTTGCAACCGCCGGTGTCGACGCCGACGGCGCGGATGATGTCGATGCCGATGTCGCGCATCTTCTGGTACTCGCGGTCGGTGAGGGTGAGCGCGGGAGCGACCGTGATCGAGTCGCCCGTGTGCACGCCGACGGGGTCGACGTTCTCGATCGAGCAGACGACGACGGTGTTGTCGGCCGTGTCGCGCATGAGCTCGAGCTCGTACTCCTTCCAGCCGAGGATGGACTCCTCCAGGAGCACCTCGGTGGTGGGCGAGTCGCGCAGGCCCGCGCCGGCGATGCGACGCAGATCCTCCTCGTCATACGCGAATCCGGAGCCGAGACCCCCCATCGTGAAGCTCGGACGGACCACCATCGGGTAGCCGAGTTCATCGGCGGCCGCCAGCACCTCCTCCATCGTGTGCGCGATGCGCGAGTCCGCCACGTCGGCTCCCGCATCGAGGACCAGCTGCTTGAAGATCTGACGATCCTCGCCCTTGTTGATCGCCTCGAAGCTGGCGCCGATGAGCTCGACGTCGTACTTCTCGAGGATGCCGTGGTTGTGGAGCTCGATCGCGGCGTTCAGCGCGGTCTGCCCGCCGAGCGTCGGCAGGATCGCGTCGGGCCGCTCCTTGGCGATGATCGTCTCGATGACCTGCCACGTGATCGGCTCGATGTACGTCGCATCGGCGAAGTCGGGATCGGTCATGATCGTGGCCGGGTTGGAGTTGACCAGGATGACCCGGACGCCCTCCTCGCGGAGCACGCGGCACGCCTGGGTGCCGGAGTAGTCGAACTCGCACGCCTGACCGATGACGATCGGGCCGGAGCCGATGACGAGGACGGAGTTGATGTCGTCGCGCTTGGGCATTACTTGGAGTCCTTCTGGCTTGCGATGACCAGGTCGCGGAACCTGTCGAAGAGGTAGTTGGCGTCGTGCGGGCCTGCTGCGGCCTCGGGGTGGTACTGCACCGAGAAGGCGGGGATGTCGAGGGCGCGGAGTCCCTCGACCACGTTGTCGTTGAGGCCGACGTGGCTGACCTCGACCTTGCCGTAGCCGTTCGGGCTGTCGAAGGTGCCCTCGATCGGAGCCTCGACCGCGAAGCCGTGGTTATGCGCCGTGATCTCGACCCTGCCGGTCTGCTTGTCCAGCACCGGCTGGTTGATGCCGCGGTGCCCGAACGGCAGCTTGTAGGTGCCGAGGCCCAGGGCACGCCCGAGCAGCTGGTTGCCGAAGCAGATCCCGAAGAAGGGCAGCCCCGCATCGAGCACAGAGCGCAGCAGCTCGACGTGATCGCCGGAGGCCGCGGGGTCGCCGGGACCGTTCGAGTAGAACACCGCGACGGGATCGACCGCGCGGATATCGTCGATCGTCACGTTCTGCGGCAGCACATGCACCTCGAAGCCGCGGGCGGCGAGGTTGTCGATCGTCGCCTGCTTCACACCGAGATCGAGCACGGCGAGGTTGCCGATGCGCTCACCCATGGCGGTCGTCACCGTCGCGACGTCGACCGAGACCTCGGCGGACAGATTGCGTCCGGCCATCTCGGGGGCTTCGCGGACGATGCGCACCTGCTCCTGCGGGTCGAGTGCCGCATCCGCCCCGGAGAAGATCCCCCCGCGCATGGAGCCGGCCGAGCGGATGTGCCGGGTGATCGAACGGGTGTCGATGCCGCTGATGCCGACGACTCCGTCCTCGACGAGCACGTCGTCGAGCGAGGCGTTCGCGCGCCAGTTCGACACCACGCGCGAAGGGTCGCGCACGATGTAGCCGGCGACCCAGATGCGGCGCGATTCGGCATCTTCGTCGTTCATGCCGGTGTTGCCGATGTGCGGTGCCGTCTGCAGGACGATCTGCCCCGCGTAGGAGGGATCGGTGATGGTCTCCTGGTATCCGGACATGCCGGTCGCGAAGACGACTTCGCCGAGCGTGCGACCGCGCGCGCCGTAGGCGCGTCCGGTGTGTCGGGTGCCGTCTTCCAGGACCAGGACGGCGGGATCGGGGAGCTGGGCCGCGGAGGCCTGCCCGGAGGATGTCGAAAGGGTCATGACGTTGCTCCTGTGTCGGGGGCGGCGGGGACGAGCCGCTGCAGGTCGGAGATGAGGTTCATAGGGTCGCCGGTGGCGAGGCGCAGATAGCTGTCGACGACCGTGTCGTCGTCGATGCTCCAGGCGAGGCGCACGAGGCCACCGGGCTCCACGACGCGGTCGATCGTGACCGTGGCGCGGTCGATGGCGACGAGGCGGTCGTTCGCGAGGAAGACCGTCGGCGCGCCATCGAGGCAGAGGGCGATGCCGCGATCCGTGACCGCCAGCTCACCACGGGCCCGGTACGCGAGAGGCGACACCGCGAGACGCTCGAGCGGCTGCTCATGCCGTGTCGTCGACACGTAGAGCACCTCGTCGCGGCGGAAGACCTCCGCGTGCTCCGGAACCCCCAGCGGGGCCGTGAACACGGAGTCGCGGCGGATTCGTCGTCGCCAGGCCAGGAGCATCACCAGCAGCACCAGGAGCGCGACCGCGATCGTGATCGCGACGGCGAGGTCCCGAGCGCTCATGCGTGAAGCTCCTCGACGACGCTTCCGCCGTCGACGGTGAGGACACCGCCGTGGATCGTGTACTGCACCCGTCCGGGGAGAGCGCGGCCGAGGTAGGGCGAGTTCACGCTCCGACCATGGAGGTCGGCTTCTGTGAACACGCCGTCGACCGAGGCGTCGTAGAGCGTGATCTGGGCCGGCTGACCGACCTCGAGCGGTGTGCCGTGACCTGCCAGCCGTCCGATCCGTGCCGGCGCTGCGCTCATCACCCGCGCGATGTCCGACCACTCGAGAAGCCCGGTCTGCACCATCGACTGGTGCACGACGCGCAGGGCGCTCTCCAGCCCCACCATGCCGTTCGCCGCGGCCTGCCACTCGCACGCCTTGTGCTCACTCGGGTGCGGCGCGTGGTCGGTGGCGACGATGTCGATCGTGCCGTCGGCGAGGCCCTCGCGCACGGCGAGCACATCCTCTTCCCGACGCAGCGGAGGATTCACCTTGTAGCGCGCGTCGTACCCGCGCACGAGCTCGTCGGTGAGCAGCAGGTGGTGAGGGGTGACCTCGGCGGTGACGTTGATGCCGCGCTTCTTGGCCCAGCGGATGATGTCCACCGAGCCCGCGGTCGAGAGGTGGCACACGTGCAGCCGCGATCCGACGTGCTCGGCCAGCAGCACGTCGCGAGCGATGATCGACTCTTCGGCGACGGCGGGCCATCCGGCCAGGCCCAGCTCGGCCGAGACCGTGCCCTCGTTCATCTGCGCGCCCTCGGTGAGGCGGGGGTCCTGCGCATGCTGGGCGATGACGCCGTCGAACGACTTCACGTATTCCAGCGCACGGCGCATGATGAGCGGATCGAACACGCAGAAGCCGTCGTCGCTGAAGACGCGGACCTGTGCGCGGGACGTGGCCATCGCTCCCAGCTCGGCGAGGCGCTCGCCCTTCTGTCCGACCGTCACGGCGCCGATGGGCTGCACCGTGGCGTAGCCGGCCGCTTCGCCGAGCGCGAGCTCCTGCTCGACGACGCCGGCGGTGTCGGCGACCGGCGAGGTGTTGGGCATCGCGAACACGGCGGTGAAACCACCGGCAGCCGCCGCCCTCGTTCCCGTGAGGATCGTCTCGGAAGCCTCGTAGCCGGGCTCGCGCAGATGCGTGTGCAGATCGACGAGTCCCGGAAGGGCGACCAGCCCTGCCGCGTCGATGACGCGCGCGCCGGAGCGCGTGAGCCCGGTGCCGATCTCGGCGATCCGGCCGTCTTCGATCATGATGTCGGCGCTCTCGGCACCGAGCAGCTGTGCACCGGTGATGACGAGGGTCTCGTTCACAGGTCTCCCCCTCGTTCGTCGTCTCGTTCTCCCGCCAGCAGCAGGTACAGCACCGCCATGCGGACGGAGACCCCGTTCGTGACCTGTTCCAGCACCGTCGAGCGGGGGGAATCGGCAGCTTCGGAGGAGATCTCCAGTCCCCGGTTCATGGGTCCGGGGTGCATGACAATGCTACCTGCCGGAAGACCGGCCACACGCCGTGCGTCCAGACCCCATCGACGGGAATACTCCCGCTCAGTCGGGAAATATGCCGCGTTCATGCGTTCCAGCTGGATGCGCAGCATCATCACCGCGTCCGGGTCCTCGGCCAGAGCCTCATCGAGGTCGTAGACCACGCGGACCGGCCAGAGCGACACGTTCTGCGGCACCAAGGTCGGCGGCGCGACCAGGGTGACCTCCGCTCCGAGCGTGGTGAGCAGCCAGACGTTCGAGCGGGCGACCCGCGAATGCAGCACGTCGCCGACGATCACGACCCGCAGTCCGCTCAGATCGCGACCGCGGCTCTCGGCGCCGAAGCGGCGCTTGCGGATGGTGAAGGCGTCGAGCAGGGCCTGCGTCGGGTGCTCGTGCGTGCCGTCTCCGGCGTTGACGACGCCGGCGGAGATCCAGCCGCTGGTGGCGAGCGTCTGCGGGGCGCCGGATCCGGGGTGGCGGACCACGACCGCGTCGGCGCCGATGGCCTCGAGCGTCTGGGCGGTGTCCTTCAGGCTCTCGCCCTTCGAGACGCTGGACCCCTTCGCCGCGAAGTTGATGACATCGGCGGAGAGGCGCTTGGCGGCGGCCTCGAATGAGATGCGGGTGCGTGTCGAATCCTCGAAGAAGAGGTTCACCACGGTCTTGCCGCGCAGCGTCGGGAGCTTCTTGACCTCACGCGACTGCGTGTCGGACATGTCCTCGGCGACATCGAGGATGCGCAGGGCGGTCGCCCGATCGAGGGTGCGGGTGTCGAGGAGGTGTCTCATTCGCCGATCGTCACCTCCTCGGCCCCGTCGTTCTCGAAGAGGCGCACGTTGACCCGCTCGGTGCGGGCGGAGGGGATGTTCTTGCCGATGAAGTCCGGGCGGATCGGGAGCTCGCGGTGTCCGCGGTCGACGAGGATCGCCAGGCGCACGACGGCGGGGCGTCCGATCGACTGGATGGCGTCGAGAGCGGCACGGATGCTGCGGCCGGAGAAGAGCACGTCATCGACGAGCACGACCGTCTTGCCGTCGATTCCGCCCACCGGGATCTCGGTGGGCCGCGGGGAACGCGTCGGGTGCTTGGCGAGATCGTCGCGGAAGAGCGTGACATCGAGCGCACCGACCGGGACGGACTGCTGCGCGATCTCGCTGATCAGCAGGCCGAGGCGATGGGCGAGAGTGACGCCGCGGGTCGGAATGCCCAGCAGGACGAGGTTCTCGGCACCTCGATTGGATTCGAGGATCTCGTGCGCGATACGGGTCAGCGCTCGTGAGATGTCGGCTTCGTGCAGCACAGTGCGCATGCTCATCGGCCGCTCCCTTCTCCGCCTCACAGGACGGTGTTAAAGGTTGCTTGTGACGAAAGTCTATCGGAGCGCGGGCTCCGGCGGATCAGCTCGCTTCCCGCAGGACCGGATCGGTGACCTCGTCGATCTTCGACGAGCGGATCGGGTGGCCGGCGGTGGAGAGGCAGCGGCCGGTCTTCAGATCCCACTTCCAGTCGTGCATGCTGCACGTGAGGATGCCGTCCTCGTCGACCGTGCCCGTGCGGGTGAGGTCGGCGCGCAGGTGCGGGCAGCGGCGCTGGACGACCCAGTCGCCGATCTCGGCATCTTCGGTCTGGTCGGTCTGCTCCTGGTACCAGTTCTCCACGTACTCGATCCGATCGACCGAGAGGCACTTGAGGAACGTGGTGAGGAACTCGTTGAACTTGCCGCTGCGGCCCACCGAGAACTGCATCGAGAGGAAGATCGAGTTGGACCAGTCGATCTCGTGATCGACGATGTTCGTCGAGACCAGGTCGGCGGGGATCGTGTACCAGTACACGCACTCCTCGCCCGCGTACTCGCGGACCTTCGCGCGGGGGAAGTCGACCACCATGTCGAGCTCGCCGATGCGGAAGCGCACGCAACCGCCGACACCGAGCCGGATGGTGCGGGACTTCTTCAGCAGCGGTTCCCACCAGGTCTTGATCGCCTCGAGCATCTCTGCGGGCGGGATGATCTCGGCACGAGATGCCTCCTCGTCGCGGATCTCCTGCTGTCGGCTCGCGCGCTGTTCCTCGAGGTACTCCCACTTCTCATCGAAGATGTGCGCGATCTCGGCCTCGGTGTAGAGCGTCTGCTCACTCGTGACCTCTCCCCCGTCGATCGTGACGACCGTACCGGGGATGAAGAGCTGACCGTCGTACTGCGGCGCGAGCTCCTTCATGTGCGCGAGGAACTGCTTCTGGTCCGTGAAGATCGACTCGCCGTTCTTGCCGAGACCGTTGAAGTCGAACAGGTCGTCGCGCAGGAACATGGGGGGCCCTGCCATCGGGAAGACGTGCGGGGCATCGACCTTCTCGATGTAGTACATCGCTCGCTTGTTCTGCGCCTCGCGCTTGAGCCGGGCGAAGTTCTGCTTGGCGTCCAGCGGCAGGTCGTAGACCATGGGCCACCAGATCGCACCGGACACCTGGGTGAAGTAGGCGTCGGGCTTGCCGAAGTCGAGCAGCTTCTCGAGGTCGAGCGGGTGCGAGTCGTTCTGGTTCAGCATCGAGCCGGTGCCGTCGTCGACGCTCAGGGAGGAGTCGCCGATGGGGCCGTCGCTGGGCGCGCGCAGCGGCGTGATCATCATCTTGAGGTCACCGCGCTGGATCACCTGGCCCGCAGGAGCGTAGGTGATGTTCGTGTAGCCGAGGGCGCGGATGTCCTTCTCGAGGTCGTCGGTCGGATACTCCGGAAGCAGCACCTCGATGTCCTTGCGGATGTAGCGCTCCAGGAGCCGCGGGTCGAAGTGGTCGCGGTGCCGGTGCGAGATCCACAGGAAATCGGCCTCGCGTCCGAAGCGCTCCCAGTCCAGACCGCGATTGTCGGGGAACGGGAACCAGGATCCGTAGAACGAGGGTCCGAGGACCGGGTCGCAGATGATGTTCCCGCCGACCGTCTCGATGAACATCCCGGCGTGGCCGAGTCCCGTGATCCGCATTGCATTCCTCCCGAATGTGAACCGTTCGATTGTACCGACGGCTCCCTGTGCGCCCGGTCGACCCGGCCGTGAGTAATCCGGTCAGTCCTCGAACAGGCCACGGATGTCGTCTGCGGAGAGCGACTGCGCGAACAGCGCCTCATCGTCGAGCACGGCCGTGAACAGCCGCGCTTTGCGGCGCTGCAGTTCGAGCACCTTCTCCTCGATCGTGCCGGCGGAGATCATCCGGTAGACGAACACCTGGCTGTCCTGGCCGATGCGGTGCGTGCGATCGACGGCCTGCGCCTCGGCCGCCGGATTCCACCACGGATCGAGCAGGAAGACGTAGTCGGCCTCGGTCAGGGTGAGGCCGAATCCGCCGGCCTTGAGGCTGATCAGGAAGACCGGTTGCACTCCCGATGTGAAGCTCTCGACGACCTTCTGGCGGTGGCGCGTCGCCCCGTCCAGGTGCGCGTAGGGGATGCCGGCGGCGTCGAGGCGGGCAGCGGCGAGGTCGAGGAACGACGTGAACTGGCTGAACACGAGCGCGCGATGGCCTTCGGCCTGCAACTCGATCACGCGCTCGAGCAGCACATCGAGCTTGCGCGAGCCGATCTTCGCGTCCGCGGCGTCGATGAGCCCCGGGGCCAGGCTGAGCATGCGCATCAGGGTGAGCGATCGGAACACGATGAAGCGGTTGCGATCGAGATCTTCCAGCAGGCCGAGCACCTTCTGCCGTTCGCGCTGCAGCACGACGTCGTAGAGCGCCCGGTGGGAGGAGCTGAGCTCGACCTCGAGGATCTGCTCCTGCTTCGCTGGCAGGTCGGGTGCCACCAGCTCCTTCGTGCGTCGCAGCAGCAGCGGCCGGATCCGCCGACGAAGCTGCTCGAGGCGACGCTGACGGTAGGCGCCGCCCTCCTCGTTCTCGGGGACCTTCCCCTGCTCGATGGGTTGGATGTACTGCTCGCGGAATTTCCGCGCCGAGGCGAAGAGACCCGGAGCGGTGAGCTTCAGCAGCGCCCACAGCTCGCTCAGGCTGTTCTCCATCGGCGTTCCGGTGATCGCGAACGTCACATCCGCGCGGAACGAGGCGATGGCGCGGTGCAGCTTGGTCGCCGGGTTCTTGACGAACTGCGCCTCGTCGAGGAGGAGTCCGGCCCACTCGACGCGCGCGTACTCGGCCTCGTCGAGCCGGGCGACGGCGTAGGTGGTGATGAGGAGGTCGACGTCGCGGATGCTCGCGTCGACCGACGGCCCCTGGGTGTTTCCGCGGAGCCGCACCCGGAGCGTGGGCGCGAAACGCTCGGCCTCGCTACGCCAGGTGGCGAGGACCGATGTCGGCACGACGGCGAGGAAGGGCCGCCGCTCCCCCGCCTCTCGCGCATGCACGATGAGGGCCAGGAGCTGGAGGGTCTTGCCGAGCCCCATGTCGTCGGCGAGGATGCCACCCAGGCGATGGGTCCACAGGAAGGCGAGCCAGTCGAGCCCCTCCTTCTGATAGGGGCGGAGTTCGGCCGTGATGCCCGACGGCACAGCGACCGGGGGCACCGAGGTGGCCGCGCGCAGACCGTCAGCGGTCGCACGCCAAGAGACGGCGGGGATCGCCTCATCGGCGAGGTCTTCGAACTCCTCCCAGAGATCGGTCTGATACCGACTGATCCGCGGACCGGTCTCCCACTCGTCGAGCGCGCCGGACTCGTCGATCAGCTCCCGGAGGCGATCGAGCGCACGGTGATTCAGCGAGAAGTAGCTGCCGTCGACCAGGAGGAGCTTCTTGCGCCCCTTGCTGAGCGCCGTGAACAGCGGCTCGAACGGGATGGTGCGCCCGTCGATCTTGACCAGGATCCCCAGATCGAACCAGTCGGGATCGCTGCTCTCGACGGTCGAGACGGTGATCTCCGGCTCGCCCGTGAGCTCGTGGTAGCTCTTGCGACGGCCCTCGACGCTGACCGTGACGCCCTCGGCCTCGAGCGCAGGCACCGTGCGGGTGACGAACTCGGCGGCGGCGACGTCGTGGAAGGAGCCGGTCGCGGAGAGCTCCTCGCCCAGGTGCTCTCTCCACACCGTCCGCAGCGTGTCCCGGAGGGCATCCTCGGCCGCGATGTCGCGTACCGCGTCGCCGCTGGGAGAGAGCGGCACCCGCCCGAAACCGCGATACTCCCACTCGAGGGTGTACGTGACCGTGTCGCCGCGGCGGAAGGACAGTGCGATCACCGCTCGGGGTGCGGGCAGCGCCGGCAGCTCGATCCGGCCGACAGGGCGCACCTCGATGCGGCGCGCGAGCAGCGGATACGCATCGCGGAAGAAGGCATCCTCGTCACGGGCCGGCACCGCCAGCCCGGTCCTGGCGGTGAGAAGGGCATGGACGGGCTCGCTGATCGGCACCTCGGCGAGGGTCACCCGGATGCTGCTCCCCTGTTGCGCGATCTCGTACACGCCGCTGTGGCCGATCGTCTGGACGGCGAAGGGCTCTGCAGGGCGACCATCGATCGTGATGTCGGGACGCACGACGATCCCGCCCCCGTCGTCTCGCCCGACCGTCGCCCGGATCGCGGCGTCGCCGGCGAGCACGACAGTGGTGCTCTTCTGCGTGGCGACGAGGGGGATGCCGACCTCCGCGCCGGCGCGCAGGTGCCCCCAGAAGAGTCCGGACTCGATCAGATCGGCGACCAGCCAATCACCGGCCGTGCCCGAGAGCAGCGTGTCGCGAGCGATGCTGAGCAGGTCTGCGAACCACCGCGAGCGATCGCGCCCGTACTGCGTGGGGGAACGCCGCACCGCGTCCCACGTGGCCGCACCCTGCACCCAGGCACCGGTCGACGCGCTCCGCTCGAGCGGGCGGATGCCGAGCAGGATCTCGCCCGTGCGCTTCGCGACGTCGCGGGCGGTCGCCGTGCGCTGCGGACGCGAGGCCCACGGGTTGGCCCCGCGACCGTCCCTCACGCGGAGCTCGACGCCGAGCGCGAGCGCCGTGTCGGCGTCATCGCGCGCGGAACCGAGGATGCTCCGCCAATCCGCCGCCGATCCCTCCAGAGGGGAAGGATCACGGGAGAGAGACATGCTGCCATCCTCTCCGGCACCGCCGACAATCACACCGCCGACAGCGCCCCGTCTCGGACGGATCAGGCGGAGCGGGCCACCCGTGCGAGGACACCGTGCACGAACGCACCGGAGTCGTCGGTCGAGAACTCCTTGGCGAGTTCGACGGCCTCATCGATCGCGACCGCGGTCGGAACCTCGTCGTTATGCAGGATCTCCCACACCGCGATGCGCAGCAGCGCGCGGTCCACCGCAGGCATCCGCTCCAGCTTCCAGTCCCTGCTGTGCGTCGTGATCTGCTCGTCGATCTCGTCACGGGAGTCGATGATGCCGTCGACGATCTCGCGCGCATAGAGCCAGGAGGCCTCACGCGCAGGCTCGCTCGCAGCGCGCTTGGCTTCAGCGGCGAGCGTCACGGCGAGATCGTCACCGCGCACGTCGGCGGAGAAGAGGATGTCGAGAGCGCGCTTGCGCGCCTTCGTCCGGGCGCCCACGCCTTACTTCTCGCGGCCGAGGTAGTCACCCGTTCGGGTGTCGACCTTGACCTTGGTGCCGGTCTCGAGGAACAGCGGCACCTGGATCTCGTAGCCGGTCTCGAGCGTGGCGGGCTTGGTGCCGGCCGAGGAGCGGTCGCCCTGCAGGCCCGGCTCGGTGTAGGTGACCTCGAGGATCACGGAAGCCGGGAGGTCGATGTAGAGCGGGTTGCCGTTGTTCATCGCGATCGTCACCTGCTGGTTCTCGAGCAGGAAGTGCTTCGCGTCGCCGACGGTCGCCGCGCCGACCGTGATCTGGTCGAAGTCGGTCTGGTCCATGAAGACGTAGCCATCACCGTCGGTGTACAGGTACGTGTAGTCGCGGCGGTCGACGTTCTCGATCTCGATCTTCGCGCCGGCGTTGTAGGTGCGGTCGACGGTCTTGCCCGAGACGACGTTCTTCAGCTTGGTGCGCACGAAGGCACCACCCTTGCCGGGCTTGACGTGCTGGAACTCGATGACGCTCCAGAGCTGCCCGTCGATGCTGAGGACGACGCCGTTCTTGATGTCTGCGGTAGATGCCATGCGCTGCGAGTTCCGTTCGTGTGTCTGCGGGGTCGGACGAGACCGACAGTCGATTCTAAGGGATGAGTGCTGCGAGCTGACGCACGGCGTCCGCGTAGCCGTCGACACCGCGCCCGACGACGCGCACGGCGGCGACGTCGTCGAGGTACGAGTGGTGGCGGAACTGCTCACGCGCGTAGACATCGGAGATGTGCACCTCGGCGAACGGCAGAGACACTCCGGTGAGCGCGTCGCGGAGCACCACCGAGGTGTGGGTGAGTCCCCCGGGGTTGATCACGATGGCCGCACAGTCGTCCCGTGCGGCGTGGATCGCGTCGATCAGCACCCCCTCGTGATTGCTCTGCACGGCACGCACCTCGAAGCCGAACTCGGCCGCCGCCGCACCGGTGATCCGTTCCACGTCGGCGAGCGTCGCGGTGCCGTACACCTCGGGCTCGCGGGTGCCCAGGAGATTCAGATTCGGCCCGTTGACGAGGAGGATCCGCCGGCTCACTCCCCCACCTCCTGGTAGGCCGCGAACAGCAGCGACTCATCCGGAGCCTGCAGCACGGTGGGCTTGGCGATGTCGTCGAGAAGGATGAAGCGCAGCATCCCGCCGCGGCTCTTCTTGTCGCGCTGCATCGTGGCGAGCAGCTGCGGCCAGGCACCGGCACGGTACGAGGTGGGAAGACCCAAGGACTCGAGGACGGTGCGGTGGCGCTCGGCCGCGTCGTCGGACAACCGGCCGGCGAGGCGGGAGAGCTCTGCGGCGTACAGCATGCCGACCGAGATGGCGGCACCGTGACGCCAGCGGTACCTTTCGGCGTGCTCGATCGCGTGCCCGAGCGTATGGCCGTAGTTGAGGATCTCGCGAAGGCCGGCCTCGCGGAAGTCGTCGGACACGACCTTGGCCTTCATGTCGATCGCGAGCTCGATGGCGCGACGGAACTCATCGGTCGTCGGGTCCACAGCGCGAGCAGGGTCTGCTTCGATGATGTCGAGGATCTCCGGGGCCCAGATGAACCCGGCCTTCACGACCTCGGCGAAGCCCGCCGTCGCCTCGTTCGGGCTCAGGCTGGCGAGCTCGTCGAGGTCGCCGATCACCGCACGCGGCGCCCAGAACGCGCCGACGAGGTTCTTCCCCTCGGCCGTGTTCACCCCGGTCTTGCCTCCGACGGCGGCGTCGACGAGTCCGAGCACCGTGGTCGGCACCTGGATGAGCTGCACGCCGCGAAGCCAGGTGGCCGCGACGAAGCCGGCGAGGTCGGTGACAGAGCCGCCGCCGTACCCGATGACCGCGTCGCTGCGTGTGAAATCAGCCTGACCCATGACCTGCCAGCAGAACGCGGCGACTTCGATGCGCTTGCCCTGCTCCGCATCCGGGATCTCGGCGAGCAGCACATCGCGCGGCCCGTCGGAGGTGTCGGCGAGAAGACGATCGCGCAGTTCCGCGGCTCGCGCGGCGAGCGTCGGCGGGTGCACGACGAGGATCTTGCGCACCCCCGGCGCGACGGCGGCGGAGACCCGGTCGAGGATCCCCCGTCCGATCGTGATGTCGTAGGCGTCGTTTCCGGTGACGTTGATGGTCGTCGTGCTCATCGCTGCTCTCTCCTCCATGCCACGATCTCGTCCGCGATCTTCTGCATCGGACGACGTGAGGTGTCGAAGGTCGCCGATGACACCTCGGCGTACCACCCCCGACGCTCCTCGAAGACCTTCTTCCAGCGCTCCAGCGGATCCTCTCCCGCCAGCAGCGGGCGGTTGCTGCCCCGCAGCCGGTCGGCGACCGCATCGGGACTGACGGTCAGGAACACGACCGGATGCTCCGTGAGCAGCTCCCGCGTGGCCGCCTCCGTCACGGCACCACCGCCGAGGGAGATCACTCCGCCCTCGGACAGCGCCTCGGCGACGGCGGCGCGCTCGAGGTCGCGGAAGTGCGCCTCCCCGTGCTCCTCGAAGATGGCGGGGATGGACCCGTGCGCGGCGACGATGCGCTTGTCGGTGTCGATGAAGGCGACGCCGAGCCGACGCGCGACGCGTCTTCCGACGCTGGTCTTGCCGGCGGCCATCGGGCCCACCAGCACCAGCGTCAGCGGATCAGCCGCGCTCGTCATGCGCGATGAGCGCCGCCTCGGACGCGGGTGTCGTGCGTAGCTCGGCCGGGATGCCGGCCAGGTAGCCGTCGAGGTTGCGACGGGTCTCGCGGATGCTGTCGCCGCCGAACTTCTCCAGCACGGCGTTGGCCACCTCGACTGCGACCATCGCTTCGGCGACGACGCCGGCTGCCGGCACGGCGCACACGTCGGAGCGCTGATGGTGGGCCGTGGCGTCGTCTCCGGTGGCGACGTCGATCGTGCGCAGGGCATGCGGGACGGTGGCGATCGGCTTCATCCCGGCGCGCACACGCAGCACGGTGCCGGTCGACATGCCGCCCTCGGTCCCGCCGGCCCTGTCGGAGCCGCGGGTGATGCCGTCGGCGGTGGCGAAGAGCTCGTCGTGCGCCGCGGAACCGCGACGACGCGTGGTCTCGAAGCCGTCGCCGACCTCGACGCCCTTGATCGCCTGGATGCTCATGAGCGCTTGCGCGAGACGTGCATCGAGGCGGCGGTCCCAGTGCACGTGCGAGCCGAGCCCCGGGGGCAGCCCGTAGGCGAGTACCTCGACGATACCACCGAGCGTGTCGCCGTCCTTCTTCGCATCGTCGACCTCGGCGACCATCAGTGCGGAGGTGGCTGCGTCGAAGCAGCGCAACGGATCGGCGTCGAGCGCGTCCACGTCGTCCGGGGTGGGCAGCGGCGAGCCTTCGGGCACGCGTACCGGACCGATCGAGAGCGTGTGGCTGACGAGGCGGATGCCGAGTTCGCCGAGGAACGAGCGGGCGATCGCGCCGAGAGCCACGCGGGCCGCCGTCTCACGGGCGCTCGCACGCTCGAGGATCGGACGTGCCTCGTCGAAGTCGTACTTCTGCATGCCCACGAGGTCGGCGTGCCCCGGGCGCGGGCGCGTGAGAGGAGCGCTGCGTCCGCGGGACCTGTCGGTGAGCTCGACCGGCTCGGGGTTCATGACCTCGATCCACTTCGGCCACTCGGTGTTGCCGATGCGCAGGGCGATCGGGCTGCCGAGACTCTTGCCGTGGCGCACACCGCCGGAGATCGTCAGCTCGTCCTGCTCGAACTTCATCCGCGAGCCTCGGCCGTAGCCGAGCTTGCGGCGAGCGAGGTCGGCCTGGATGGCCTCGGAGGACACAGGGACGCCGGAGGGCAGACCCTCCATGACGGCGATGAGTTCTGGGCCGTGCGATTCGCCGGCCGTGAGCACGCGGAGCATTGCTCCAGTCTCCCACGGGTTCACACCCCCGCCGCGCCGCGTTTCGTCGTCGACGCCGATCGAGTCAGATGGCGGCGCGCATGGCCGCGATCACGGCGGCTTCATCCGGCAGTTCGGCGGTGGGGTCACCGTGCAGGAAGATGCGGATCTGACGCACCGCCTGGTGCAGCAGCATCCCGAGTCCGGAGATCGTGCTGCCGTCGGCCCATCGCGCTGCGAGGGCAGACGGCCACGGCGCGTAGGCGGCGTCGAAGAGCACCCCGCCCTGTGCAGCGAGGGCCGTCGCCGTCTCGGCGGGGAGCATGGTGCCGCTGGGCAGGGTCGCCAAGGTCAGCTCGACGGTCTCCGACGACGCGTCGAAGGATCGGACGTCGACGACCATGCCGAGCTTCTCCCCCAGCTCCGCCAGTGCCGCCGCGGGCGCGGGTCGCCGAGCCCGCACATCGGCGCGCGTCGCGCCGATCTCGGACGCGGCGACCAGCGCCGACGCCGCGGTGGCCCCGGCGCCGAGGATCCGCACGCGGTCGACGTCGGTGACCTGCGCTTCGGCGAGGGCGTCGACGATCCCGCCCACATCGGTGTTGAACCCGGCGGGGTGCTCCCCCATCAGCAGCGTGTTGACGGCACCGGTGAGCTCCGCGTGACGATCCCGCGTCGCCGCGGCACGGAATGCCTGTTCCTTCAGCGGCATCGTCAGCGAGAGACCGCGCCAGGTGTCGTCCAGCTGAGCGAACACCGGCGCGAAGTCGTCGGCCGACACCTGGCGTCGCCCGTACTCCCAGCCGAGTCCGAGCACGCGGTAGGCGGCGGCATGCAGATCCGGGGACTTGGAATGCGCGATCGGGTCGCCCCAGACCGCCAATCGAGAGCGCGTCACCGTCTCAGCAGCCGCCATCGGGGTTCGCCCGGCACCACTCGCGCCACTTCTCGATCCCCTGCTCGTGCTCGGCCAGGGTCTGAGTGAACAGCGTCTCCCCCGTGGCGAGGTTGATCGTGACGAAGTACAGCCACGGACCGTCTGCGGGCTGCATCGCCGCCTTGATGGCGGCATCGCTCGGGCTGGCGATCGGTGTCGCGGGAAGACCGGTGCGCACGTAGGTGTTCCAGTCGTTGTCGTCTTCGAGCGCTTCCTTGGAGCTGGACACGACGCCTTCGTGCAGGGAACCGTACCCGTACTGCGCGGTGGAATCCATCTGCAGCTTCATGTCGATGTCGAGACGGTTCTGGATGACCCGCGACACCTTCGGGAAGTCCTCGAGACGCCCCTCGCGCTGGATGATGGAGGCGATCGTCAGGATGCGTTCGGCGTCGGCGTCGGGCACACCGGCCGCACTCAGCGACTCGCGGGTGCGATCGACCATGCGCTGGATGACCTGGGGCGCGGTGACTCCCGGATCGAACTCGTAGACCGCGGGGAAGAGCCAGCCCTCCAGGCTCGGCGCGTCGACGCCATAGGCCATGGGATCCTGGACGGCCGCCTCGAAGTCGGCCAGCGGAAGCCCGAGAGTCTCCGCCATGTCGGGCAGCGACGACACGATCGTGCCACCCTCGGCGACCGAGACGGCGTTCGCCATCTTGTTGGCATCGTCCTTGAGAGCCGCGAGCGCAGCCTCCGCCGTCATCTTCTTCTGCAGCCGGTACACGCCCGGATAGAACGTGACCGCGAGGTTCTCGTCGACGATGTAGTCGTAGAAGACGTCTTCGGTCTTCGTCACACCGGCTTCGTAGAGCGCGGTGGACACCGGCCCACCCGTGTCGCCCTGCTTGATGGTGACGAGAGCCTCACCGTTCGCGAGCCCCGGCTCGTAGTCCTTCGACTCGCCCCACCCCAGGGCGTCGCTGATCTTGTCGCCGTAGGTGCTCCATGCCCAGGCGCCACCTGCGGCGATGCCACCGAAGACCGCGAGCACGATGATCAGTGCGATCAGGCATCCCTTGCGGCGCTTCTTCTTCTTCGGCTTCGCCTCGACGTGGTCGTCGTGCGGAGCGAAGAGATCGTCGAGTCCGCCGCCGATCACCGGTTCCGGGGCAGCGGTCGCGGGCGCCGGCATGGCTGCGGGCGCGACCTGCGGCATGGCGCGGGTCGGGGTGTCTGCGGCGTCGGCCGATGCGCGCACCGGGGTCGGAGAGGGACCGTCCGCGTCCGAGGCGACCGCGTCGTCGGCCGAGGCACGCACCGGAACGGGCGAAGGCTCAGCGGGTGTGCCGTCCGTTCCCCTGGCCGGTGTCGCGCTCCCCTCGCCGGCAGCGGCCTCACGAGCGGCGCGGCGCGACCCCGGCGCCGGGGCGCTGGTGTCGACGGTCGGGATCTGTCTCGTGGGATCGGGCAGATTCCCGAACAGGTCGCCCAGGCGGGAATCGGGGTCGTTCCGGGGGGTGGCGCTGTCGCGTTCAGACATCGTCAGGCGTGCTCCTCGTCGGGCGAGATGGTGGCACCGGCCGGGTTTCCGGTGCTCTTCTCCATGTCGATCGCCTGCTGCAGAAGCACCACGGCGGCGACCTGATCCACAATGCTACGAGAGTTCTTCTGAGATCTCCCCGAGCTACGCAGAGCGGCGTGGGCGCTCACGGTGCTGAGACGCTCGTCCACCAGCCGTACGGGAACACCGCTTCTCGCGTGAAGGGCAGCGGCGAACTCCCGCGCATCCATGGTCGATGCCGTGTCGGCACCCTGCATGTTCACGGGGAGGCCGACCACGAATTCCAGGGGGTCGTACTCCCCCGCGATCTGCACGAGGCGATCGATCGATAGGTCATCCCGCGGCACGGTCTCGACCGGGACGGCGAGCATCCCGTCAGGGTCGCAGCGCGCGACACCGACTCTCGCCCTGCCGACATCGATGCCGAGCCGCACACCGCGGCGGAAGCCGCTCACGCGCTGTGCATCTCCTGTGAGATGGCCTCGAGCGCCGCGGGAAGGGCCGCGGCATCCGCGCCACCACCCTGCGCGACGTCGTCGCGACCGCCGCCACCGCCACCGAGCACGCCTGCGGCGCGCTTCGCCAGCGCCCCTGCCTTCGCGCCCGCCGTGCGTGCCGCATCGTTGGTGGCCACGACCACGACCGGACGCCCGTTGACCACGGCACCCAATGCCACGACCGCAGCATCCGAACCCAGTCGATCGCGGACGCCGTTCACGAGGTCGCGCACATCATCCGCGGAGGCGACATCGCCGAGGTTCTGCGCCGCGAGGCGGAACGCTCCGACGCGCGTCGCCGCCTCGACGATGGAGGGAACCTGTCCGGCGCGCTCCTTCGCCTCGAACTGCGCGATGCGCTTCTCCGCCGCCTTCAGGCTCGCCGTGAGATCGGCGATGCGCTCGGGAAGCTGCTCACGCGGGGTCTTCAGCGAGCTGGTCAGCTGCGAGACGATCGCCCGCTCCGCCGCCAGCTCGCGGAAGGCATCAGCACCGACGAGCGCTTCGATGCGTCGGTTGGAGGCTCCGACGGAGGACTCTCCGACCAGGCTCACCAGACCGATCTCCGCGCTCGTGCTCACGTGCGTGCCGGCGCAGAGCTCTCGCGACCAAGGGCCGCCGATGTCGACCATGCGCACGACGTCGCCGTACTTCTCGCCGAACAGAGCCATTGCTCCGGCTTCCTTGGCCTCGTCGAGCGAGACGATGCGCGTGGTCACCTCGAGGGAGTCCTGCACCGCGCGGTTCGTGATCTCCTCGATCTCGCTGCGGGTGTCGGCCGAGAGGGCCTGCGACCAGGAGAAGTCGAAGCGCATGTAGCCGGCGCGGTTCAAAGAGCCCGCCTGCGTGGCGGTCGGACCGAGCGTGTCACGGAGTGCGGCGTGCACGAGGTGCGTGGCCGAGTGCGCCTGACGCGCGGCACGGCGGTTGGCGGCGTCCACGACCGTCGTGGCGATGTCGTCGACGGCGACGGTTCCGCGCGTGACCTCGACGGTGTGGCTGATCAGGCCGGGGACCGGCTTCTGCACATCGATCACCTCGAGCGCGTAACCGGGACCGACGATGGTGCCCTTGTCGGCCACCTGTCCACCGGACTCCGCGTACAGCGTCGTCTCGGCGAGCACGACCTCGGCGATCTGGCCCTCGGATGCGCTGCGCACCGGAGCACCGTCGACGAGGAGCCCGAGCACACGCGACTCGACCTCCAGCGCGGTGTAGCCGTCGAATTCGGTCTCGCCCAGGGCACGCAGCTCACGGTAGACCGACACGTCGGCGAGCTGCCGCTTGCGGTTGCGGGCGTCGTCCTTGGCACGCTGACGCTGTTCCTGCATGAGCGTGTCGAAAGCGGCACGGTCGACATCGAGGCCCGCTTCCTCTGCGACCTCGAGGGTGAGGTCGATCGGGAAGCCGTAGGTGTCGTGCAGCAGGAAGGCCTCGGGTCCGCTGAGCGTCTTCCCGCCGCTCTTCCTGGTCTCGTCGAGCGCGAGGTCGAGGATCGTCGAACCGGCGACGAGAGTGCGACGGAACGTCTCCTCCTCGGCGAAGGCGGACGACGACAGGACGGACCAGTCCTTCTCGAGCACCGGGTATGCCGACTTCATCGCGTCGCGCGAGGCGGCGAACAGCTCGGGGAACACGGGCTCGTCGACACCGAGCAGACGCATCGCCCTGACCGTGCGGCGCATCAGACGGCGCAGGATGTAGCCGCGACCTTCGTTGGAGGGGCGCACACCATCGGAGAGGAGCATGAGCGAGGAGCGCACATGGTCGGCGACCACGCGGAAGCGCACGTCGTCCTCGTGCTGGGCGCCGTAGGAGCGGCCGGACAGCTCGATCGCGCGGTCCAGCACCGGACGCACCTGGTCCGACTCGTACATGTTCTCGACGCCCTGCTTGATGAACGCGACGCGCTCGAGACCCATGCCGGTGTCGATGTTCTTCATCGGCAGCTCGCCGACGATGTCGAACTCCGTCTTGCCGCGGATGTTCTCGATGAAGTCCTGCATGAACACGAGGTTCCAGATCTCCAGGAACCTCGAGTCGTCGACGGCGGGACCGCCGTCCTTGCCATACGCGGGACCTCGGTCGAAGAAGATCTCCGAGTCGGGTCCGCCGGGCCCGGGCTGGCCGGTGTTCCAGTAGTTGTCGGCGCGTCCGAGGCGCTGGATGCGCTCGGGCTTCAAACCGATGATGTCGCGCCAGATCGCTTCGGCCTCGTCGTCGGTCTCGTAGACCGTGACCCAGAGGTCCTTCTCATCGAAGCCGAGGCCGCCGTCCGACTCGGAGCTGGTGAGCAGCTCCCAGGCGTACCGGATCGCGCCTTCCTTGAAGTAGTCGCCGAACGACCAGTTCCCCAGCATCTGGAAGAACGTGCCATGGCGCGCCGTGCGCCCCACCTCTTCGATGTCGTTGGTGCGGATGCACTTCTGCACGTCGGCGATGCGCGGGTGAGGCGCAGGCACGACGCCGGTGAGATACGGGATCATCGGCACCATGCCGGCCACCGTGAACAGCAGAGACGGGTCGTCGCTGACCAGGGAGGCAGAGGGGACGATGAGGTGGTCGTTCTTCTCGAAGAAGTCGAGGTAACGCTGCGCGATCTCCGCAGTTTTCATGGGGTGCCGGGTGTCCTTGCGTGAAGATGCTGCGCCGAAGCGCGGCGATGGTTCAGTTCTTGCCCGGCTCCGTGAGCCGTGCCTCCTGCTCGCGGTAGGCGTCGCCGATGATCGCGGTGAACCCGTTGATGCGGGCATCGACCTCGGCGAGGATGTCGTGGCCGCGGGGGTCCTTGTTCATGAAGTGCGCGGCGACGAAGCCACCGATCACACCGATCAGGAACCACTGCATGCTCTTCATGACGTCATCCTTGCCCTTGATCCGCGAAGGCGCGGTGTCACCATCGTATGCGGAAACGACAGGAGGCGTCGGGAATCCCGACGCCTCCTGTCTGATTGCTCTATCGCTGGATCAGCGAGCTGCGTAGTACTCGACGACGAGCTGCACTTCACAGGTCACGGGGACCTCGGCGCGCTTCGGACGACGAACCAGACGCGACTGGAGCTTGTCGAGCTCGACCTCGAGGTAGCCCGGAACGGGGGGCAGAACCTCGGCGTGACCGCCGGCTGCTGCCACCTGGAAGGGCTCGGTGCCCTCGCTCTTGGCCTTGACGTGGATGAGCTGACCCGGCTTCACGCGGAACGACGGGCGGTCGACGAGCTGTCCGTCGACCAGGATGTGACGGTGCACGACGAGCTGGCGAGCCTGCGCGGTGGTGCGGGCGAAGCCCGAACGCACGACGAGAGCGTCGAGACGCATCTCGAGCAGCTCGACCAGGTTCTCACCGGTCAGACCGTCCTGACGACGAGCCTCGTTGAAGGTGTTGCGCATCTGCTTCTCGCGGATGCCGTACTGCTCGCGAAGACGCTGCTTCTCACGCAGACGGACGGCGTAGTCGCTGTCTGCCTTGCGCTTGGTGCGGCCGTGCTCGCCCGGAGCGTAGGGACGCTTCTCGAGGTAGCGGGCGGCCTTCGGGGTGAGAGCGACGCCGAGGGCGCGGCTGAGACGCACCTTGCGGCGGTCCTGGGACTTCGTGGTCACGAAGTGTTCCTTCCGATGACGTGGTCGCGTCTTTCACGACTCACGGACGTATCGTCCGCGTTCTGCCTTGGAGCGCACGCCGGGGCGCCAGCAAGGTGGGGTGTGAACGAGGAGATGCCCGAAAACTCGGTTTCGAGCCGCTCAAGTCTAACAGATCGCCCTCATCCGCCGGATCGGCGCGATCAGCGGTCGCCGAGGATGCGGCGGATGCGCTCGAGACGGGCGCCGATGTCGCGCTCGGCCCCGAGATTCTTCGGCTCGTAGTAGTGCCGCCCGTCGAGTTCGTCCGGCAGATACTGCTGCGGCACGATCCCGAACTCGCTGTCGTGCGAGTAGACGTATCCCCGACCGTGCCCGAGGCGCTTGGCCCCCGGGTAGTGCGCATCCCGCAGGTGCAGCGGCACCCGACCGAAACCGCCGGCACGGATGTCGGCGATGGCCGCGTCGATGCCCACGTAGGCCGCATTCGACTTGGCGGTGGTCGCCAGGTAGACCGTTGCCTCAGCGAGAGGGATGCGTCCCTCCGGCATGCCGATGAACGCCACGGCGTCGGCGGCGGCGACCGCGATCGCGAGTGCCTGCGGGTCGGCGAGGCCGACGTCTTCGGACGCGGAGATCACCAGACGCCGTGCGATGAAGCGTGGGTCCTCCCCCGCCTCGATCATGCGGGCGAGATAGTGCAGCGCGGCATCGGGGTCGGACCCCCTGATCGACTTGATGAACGCGCTGATGACGTCGTAGTGCTCGTCGCCTTGTCGGTCGTAGCGCAGCAGCGCCTTGTCGACAGCCTGCGAGATGTCGTCGGCGGACACCTCTGGCACACCCTGAATCTCGTCCGCGTCGTCGGCGTCCGCCTCCGCGGCCGTCGCGTGGGACAGCGCGACCGCGGCGCCTGCCTCCAGCCCCGTGAGGGCACGACGGGCATCGCCCGAAGCGAGCCGGACGAGGGCTGACCGGGCCTCGTCGCTGAGGGCGACTGCTCCGTTGAGGCCGCGGGCGTCGGTCACCGCCCTGTCGACGAGCAGACCGATGTCGTCGTCGGTGAGGGGTTGCAGCGTCAGCAGCAGCGAACGCGAGAGCAGCGGCGAGATCACCGAGAACGACGGGTTCTCGGTGGTCGCGGCGATCAGGATCACCCAGCCGTTCTCGACACCGGGAAGGAGCGCGTCCTGCTGCGCCTTCGTGAACCGATGGATCTCATCGAGGAAGAGGATCGTCGTCTGCCCGTAGAGGTCGCGCTGCGTCACGGCCTCCTGCATGACCTCGCGCACGTCCTTCACCCCGGCGGTGATCGCGGAGAGCTCGACGAAGCGACGACCCGACGAGCGGGCGATGGCCTGCGCGAGCGTCGTCTTCCCTGTGCCCGGCGGGCCCCACAGGATGATCGACACGGCCCCGGGCGCGGTCGCCTCGGGATCGGCGAGGGCGACGATCGGAGAGCCGGCGCGCAGCAGATGACGCTGCCCGGCGACCTCGGCGAGGGAAACAGGGCGCATGCGCACGGCGAGGGGCGTCTGCCCGGAGAGCAGCGCGGCAGGGGACGTCATCATCCCAGGCTAACGGCGGTCTCCGACACTTCGGCGAACCTGTGCCCTCCCGGTAGGCTCTCAGGCGACGCCGTGGAGCGGCGTCCGGATGGGAGACCAGGGCATGGCCGCACGCGGTTCGAAGAACGCACAGTCGCGCACGTCGGCGGAGCGCGCACGACTGCACGCCGCGCGCACCCAGTGGCACGAGGGGCAGATCCGCCGTCGTGTGCGCGACAACACGATCGCCGCCGTCGTCGGCGGTCTCATCG
Source organism: Microbacterium sp. UCD-TDU (assembly GCF_000340625.1). Classification (NCBI taxonomy): domain Bacteria; kingdom Bacillati; phylum Actinomycetota; class Actinomycetes; order Micrococcales; family Microbacteriaceae; genus Microbacterium; species Microbacterium sp. UCD-TDU. The sequence continues at coordinate 440,668 of NZ_KB454447.1, read as the reverse complement.
TGGTCGCGGCGATCGGCAGCCAGGTCGTGCACGCCCAGGTCACGGCCCCGGAACCGGAACCCACCCCCACGCCCTCGGTCGAACCATCCACCGCTCCGACCGAGGCGCCGACGGAGACCCCCGAACCCGTCCCCTCGGACGCGCCAGCCGAGTGATCGGCAGCTCCCTCCACCGCTGCGCTCGTCGTCCTCCCCGGCTCACGGATCGATCACGGCGAGGCGATAGCCCCGCTTGACGACCGTCTGGACGAGGTCTATCGAGCCCAGCGCCTCACGCAGTCGGGCCACGGCGGCCTCCACCGCATGACCGCTGCGTTCGCCGCCGGGGAGCATCCTCGCCAACTCCGCCCTCGACAGCACCCGACCACGGGCGAGGAAGAGAGCATCGATCACTCCGGCAGCTCCACGGGGCAGGGGGATGAAGCGCCCGTCGAGCAGCACACCACCGCTGCGCACGTCGAGACGCCCGACCTCGGTGAGAAGCGATCGTGCACCGCTTCGATAGTGCGACAGGACGCAGCCCGTCAGTCCTCCGGGCGCCGACGGCGCGACGTATCGCACGGGCAGGCGGGCAGCCCGAAGCCGACCCACCTCCTCCTCGTCCATCGCGATCAGGAGCAACCGCCCCGCTTCGGCTCTTCGGCGATTCGCGTCCAGGGTCCCTGTGCTCACCGCCGCCCCGACCCATGAGGCGGCGGACGCGGTGAAGAGCACCGCGTCGGCACCGCCGAAGCCCGCGCGATGCACGGCACGGCGAAGCACAGCCGGAGACGGAGCCGCTGCACGACGCCCTGGCACCCGCGTCACATCCGCTCCCGCCGTGCGGAGTGCACGATCGAGGTCGTCGATGCCGGCCGCACGACTCGCGACGAGTGAGGCGCCCGCGGCCCTGGTGTCGACCGAGACGATGATCCTGCATCCTGCGAGGACCGGGCGCGCCCCCGAACGCCCGGCCCTCATGCGGGGCTGTCCGCACGGCGCGGGGAACAGCGATGCCGCGCACCGTCGCGTTGTCGCTCGCCCCATGCGATCGCCCCGGTCGCGCCTCGGCCCCGGTGCGGCTCGTCGGATCCCCTCCGTGCAGCCGAAGCGTGCTCTTCCGTCAGCGGCAGAGGCTCCTCGGAGATCCGCATTCCGCTGTCGAGGAGGGGCGTGCGGCATTCGAGCCCCGCAGCGCTCAGCCGGTCCCGGAGCACGGGGAGCTGGCTCCGACCCACTCCCTGCAACTCGATCCGGGAGCGGATGATCCGCGGGTGCAGGCCGAGATCCTGCGCGATGCGCCCGATGCCGATGAGCTGCTCGGGCGTGAGGGCTCCTCCTGACACCGGCGAGACCACGGCACGGGTCGTGTCGGCTCGGACGTGCTCCTCCGGCTGCTCGCCCTCTCCCTGCCGGTGAGGCGTGTGCTGCGGGACCGGCTCTCCGGCGAGCGAAGTGAGGGCGCGAGCCACGGCCAGTGTGCACCGCTCGCACCCCGGCTCCCGGCCGAATCGCGCGCCGACGCCGCTGAACGTGAGCAGCCCCTCCCCTCGGAGCGCCGTGAGAAGCGCTCGCTGTGACATGCCGATGTGGACGCAGACCGGGGCGTCGTCTTCGTGCGTCGCCCGGCAGAGCTCGGCCGCCAGCTGCCCCCGTGGTCCGACACCGACGAGCCGGCGAAGCGAGGCATGACCGCTCGTGTCGCCCACCAGAACCGCGCCGAGGAGCGTGCGCGCGTCGTCCGTGAGAACGACCTTGCGGTACACGCCTGCGCCACGACGACGCTCGGTGACGACCTCGATCCGGTCTGCGGTGCAGGGCTGCGACTCCCCGAAGCTCACGACGTCGATTCCGGCGACGGTGTGGTGCACGCCGTCCACGTGCCCGACGAAGCGTTCCGCTCCCCCGCACAGCTGCGACGCCGCCGCTTCCGCCATGGCGCGCGCTGCTGGTGCCGCATCGATGCCGCGCCCGTCGAAGTTCGCGACCTCTCCGATCGCGAGGATGCGCGGATCGGACGTGGCGCAAGTGTCGTCGACGATCACGCCGCCGAGCGGGTGCACGTCGAGCCCGGCGTTGCGCGCGAGTTCGTCCCGTGCCCGCACGCCGACGGTGAAGACCACGACATCGGCGCGTTGGAAGGAGCCGTCCTGGAACTCCAGCGCCGTGACCGCACCCGAGTCGTCGGCGTCGAGTCGGGTCGTCCTGGTTCGGGTCCGCACAGCGATGCCGCGCGCTTCGAGGCCCTCCTGCAGCACCGCGGCGCCGTCCGTGTCCAACAGCGCCGGCAGCAGGCGGTCCGCATACTGCACGAGAGTCGTGCCCACACCCGCCTCGTCGAGCGCGAGGGCGGTCTCGACGCCGTGCAGTCCCCCTCCGATCACGACGCCGCGCAGCGGACGACCGAGGCTGCGGGATCGGGCGTCGACGAACTCCCGCACCGATTCCGCATCCTCGATCGTGCGCAGGACGAAGCACCCGGGAAGACGACCTCCCGACACGACCGGACGCGCTGCGAAAGACCCCGTCGCCAGCACCAGCACGTCGTACGGGTACGTGCGTCGTGCGCGCGTACGGGCCGCGCGTGCCGACCTGTCGATGTGCAGCACACGATCATCACGGACAAGGCGCACGCGGTCGTCGCGGAAGACGGAGCGATCGAGCCGAAGCTCCGCGGCATCGCGCCCGGAGAGGACTCCGACCAGGGCGGACCTGTCGTACGGACCGTGGGTTTCATCGCCGATCACGGTGACCCGCACAGCCGCACCGGGGTCGCGGAGCAGACTCTCGACGAAGCGGTGCGCCGCCATCCCCGCTCCGACGACCAGGATGTCGCTCGGCGGCGATGTGGTGTCCTTCATGCTGCTCCTGTCGACCGGAAGGCTGTCGTCCTGGCGACGATAGGAGGATCGTGTTACCTGCAGATGACGAGGAGTGCTCCCCGGATCGAACGTTCTCGTCACGAAACGGTAACGGTCACGCGAGAAGTCGGGGCCTCACCCGCGGTGCTCCGGCGTACTAGGCTGAGCCTCGTCCTTTCCGCCTCCCGCGGCCCGACCGCGCAAGGAGAATCACGTGTCTGCCAACGAGCCCACGAAGCCGACTCCCCCCGTCCCCGGACCCCCCGCCGTGCCGATGCCGATGCCGCGAAAGGCGCCGTCACCGGCCGCCGTCGCGCCCGTCGCATCGGTGCCGGCCGCATCCTCGACCTCCGCCGAATGGGGTCGTGTGTCCGAAGACGGCACCGTCGAGGTCAAGGAGGGCGATGCCTGGCGCGTCGTCGGCCAGTACCCCGACGGCACTCCCGACGAGGCCCTCGCCTACTTCGTCCGCAAGTTCGACGACATCGCCTTCAAGGTGCAGACGCTCGAGCAGCGCCACCAGGCAGGCGGAGCTTCTGCTGGCGACCTGGCCAAGCAGGCTGCGCACCTGATCGAGGAGGCGACCGACGCCGCCGCCGTCGGCGATCTCGCAGGACTGCGCGATCGGCTCAACGCGCTCACCTCGTCGTTGTCGGAAGCGACCGAGCAGGAGGCGCAGCAGGCCAAGGAACTCGTCGACAAGGCGATAGCCGAACGCACGATCCTCGTCGAGCGCGCCGAGGAGATCGCCGCCCGCGACCTCAGCAAGGTGCAGTGGAAGCAGGTCACCGCCGAGCTCGGCGAGCTGTTCGACGCTTGGCAGGCGCAGCAGCAGAACGGACCGCGCCTGTCGAAGGGGATCTCCCAGCAGCTCTGGAAGCGGTTCCGCGACGCCCGTGCGATCGTCGACAAGCAGCGCCGTGCGTTCTACTCCGAGCTCGACGATGCGCACAAGGCAGCGCGCGACGCGAAGACCCGTCTGGTCGAACGCGCCGAGGCACTCGCCCCCCGTGGCACGGACGGCATCCCCGCGTATCGCAACCTCCTCGACGAGTGGAAGGCATCCGGGCGCGCCGGACGCAAGGCCGACGATGCCCTCTGGGCGCGCTTCAAGGCCGCCGGCGACGCGCTCTACGCCGCGCGTGCCGAGCAGGCCGCTGCGGAGGAGGCGGACTCCGCTCCGAAGATCGAGGCTCGCGAAGCTCTCCTCGAAGAGGCGAAGGCCGTCGCGGATGAGTCGAACATCAAGCGCGCCCGTGCACTTCTCACGCGCATCCAGCGGCAGTGGGACGAGATCGGCCGCGTCTTCCCCCGGGAGAAGGAGCGTGCACTCGATGACAAGCTCCGCGCGATCGAACAGGCTCTGAAGGGCCGCGAAGACGTGGACTGGAAGAAGAACAACCCCGAGACCAAGGCACGCGCGAACGACATGAGTTCGCAGCTGCTCGAGGCGATCGAGAAGCTCGAGGCCGAGGTCGCCGCGGCGGAGAAGGCGGGCGACAAGAAGGCCGCCAAGGCCGCCTCCGACGCACTCGAAGCGCGACGCGCCTGGCTGAGCGCCCTCGGCAGCTGATCCGTTCTCCACAGCTCACCCGCGAGCTCTGAGGAGGCGGGGTGCACTGCGCCAGACTGGCGTGATGCACCCCGCCTTTCTCTATGTCCCCGGTGAGCGGTTGAGCCAGTCGGAGCTGAGCGCCGCGCGGATCGACGGTCATGTGGTCGAGGTGGGCGACGCCTACGTCCCCGCTGACCTCATCGAGGGGCCCGATGTCAGAGCCAGCGCGATCGCCACTCTGGTGCGGCCGGGAACCGCAGCCTCGGGTCCGACCGCCGCCTGGATACACGGCGCCGGTGACGCCCCGCCCGCCGTGCATCACATCAGGCGCTGCGTCGAGAGGCGCATCAGAGCCGTCACCAGTTCACGACTCGTCTTCCACGACACGGTGGTGCCGTCGTCCGACCTTCAGCGGATCGGCGGAGTCCTGGTCTCGACGCCGATGCGGACGATGCTCGACCTCGCCACGACGCTGCACCGCGACCCCCGAGTGCTCACGTGGATGGACCGACTCGCCATCGTGTTCCCCGAGGCGCCCGAGGCCGCGGGAGACGCGTTGCGCGACATGAGCCGTGTTCCCGGCAGTCGCGTCGGAATGGCCGTGCTGGAGCGACTCTCGCTCAAGAAGAGGTGACGCGGTACACGTCGTAGACGGCATCGATCCGGCGCACCGCGTTGAGCACACGGTCCAGGTGAACGGCGTCACCCATCTCGAACACGAAGCGACTCAACGCCAGGCGCTCATCGGTGGTCGTGACCGTCGCCGAGAGGATGTTGACGTGGTGCTCGCTCAGAACGCGGGTGACGTCCGAGAGGAGCCCGGAGCGGTCGAGGGCCTCGACCTGGATCTGCACGCGGAACACGCTCTTGGTGGTCGGCGCCCAGGACACCTCGACGAACCGGTCCTGCTCGCTGCCGAGGGCCTTGACGTTCACACAGTCGGCACGATGCACCGAGACGCCGCTGCCACGGGTCACGAAACCGACGATCTGATCCCCGGGAACGGGTGTGCAGCACTTGGCCAGCTTCACCAGGATGTCGTTGGCTCCACGAACAAGCACACCGGAGTCCCCGGATCGTGGCTCGCGGCTCGGAGCGCTGCCAGGCAGATCGATGGCACCCGTCGTGGGGTCGCTCGCCGCCACGAGAGCGGTGACCTTCTCCAGCACCGACTGGGTGGAGACGTGACCCTCACCGACGGCGGCGTAGAGTGCGGACACGTCCTCGTAGTGCATGCCCCGCGCCACTTCCGTGAACGAGTCATGACTCATCAGACGCTGCAGCGGCAGATTCTGTCGACGCATCGCACGAGCGATGGCCTCCTTGCCCTGCTCGATCGCCTCCTCGCGGCGCTCCTTCGTGAACCATCCGCGGATCTTGTTGCGGGCGCGGGTGCTCGCGACGAAACCGAGCCAGTCCTGACTGGGACCTGCGTCAGGGTTCTTCGAGGTGAACACCTCGACGACGTCGCCGCTCTTGAGCTCGGACTCCAGCGGCACCAGACGACCGTTGACCTTCGCACCCATCGTGCGGTGGCCGATCTCGGTGTGCACCGCGTACGCGAAGTCCACCGGTGTCGCACCCGACGGGAGTCCGATCACGCGGCCCTTCGGGGTGAAGACGTAGACCTCCTTCGCCCCGATCTCGAACCGGAGCGACTCCAGGAACTCACCCGGGTCGGCGGTCTCCGCCTGCCAGTCGGAGATGTGCGCGAGCCACGCCATGTCGGTGTCGGAGGCGCGCACCTCGGTCTTGCCGCCGCCGTTCATCCGCTCCTTGTACATCCAGTGCGCCGCGACACCGTACTCGGCCTGCTGGTGCATCTCGTGCGTGCGGATCTGGATCTCGACCGTGCGGCCGGCGGGACCGATCACGGTGGTGTGCAGCGACTGGTAGAGGTTGAACTTGGGCGTCGCGATGTAGTCCTTGAACCGGCCGGGCAGCGGAGTCCAGCGCGCGTGGATCGCACCGAGCACGGCGTAGCAGTCGCGCACCGAGGCGACGAGTACCCGGATGCCGATCAGGTCGTAGATGTCGTCGAACTCGCGACCGCGGATGACCATCTTCTGGTACACCGAGTAGAGCTGCTTCGGTCGACCGACCACCTTGCCGCGGATGCGGAGATCGCGCAGATCCTCGTCGATCTCCTCGACGACCTGGGTCAGGTACTTCTCGCGCTGCGGGGTGCGCTGGGCGATGAGGCTGTGGATCTCGTTGTAGATCTTCGGGTGCAGCACCGCGAAGGAGAGATCCTCGAGCTCCGACTTGATCGCCTGGATACCGAGGCGATTGGCCAGCGGCGCGTAGATCTCCAGCGTCTCCTTGGCCTTCTTCGCCGCCTTCTCGGGCGGGACGAAACCCCAGGTGCGCGCATTGTGGAGACGGTCGGCGAGCTTGATCAACAGCACCCGGATGTCTTTCGACATCGCGACGATCATCTTGCGGACGGTCTCGGCCTGAGCGCTCTCGCCGTACTTGACCTTGTCGAGTTTGGTGACGCCGTCGACGAGCATCGCGACCTCGTCGCCGAACTCGGCGGTGAGGTCGGTCAGCGCATACCCCGTGTCCTCGACCGTGTCGTGCAGCAGTGCGGCCGCGATCGCCCGCGGTCCGAGGCCGAGCTCCGCGAGGATCTGCGCGACCGCGAGCGGGTGCGTGATGTACGGCTCGCCGCTCTGGCGCTTCTGGCCCTCGTGCTTCTCCTTGGCGACCGCGTAGGCCCTCTCGATGACCGAGAAGTCACCCTTGGGGTGATTCGCGCGCACCGTGCGGATCAGGTTGTCGAGGTCGTTGATCCTGGACGCGCGGGAGAAGATGCGGGGAACCAGCCGTCGCAGACTCGAGCCCTGCGATGACGTCTGCGGTTCCGCCATCAACTCACCTCCCGATCAGTTCATCCTACGCGTGCTGGGCGGGACGAGCTCCCGCTGAGCCGACCGGTCAGACCTCGACCGACGCCTTGCTGCGGCTCTCGCGGATGCGGGCGTCGCGTGCCTTGAGCTGCGGCTCGTTCTCGCGGAACAGCGAGTAGAGCGGAGCAGCCACGAAGAGCGTCGAGTAGGTCGCCACCAGGATGCCGACGAAGATCGACAGCGAGATGTCGGTGAGCGACTCCGCACCGAGCCAGAAAGCGCCGATGAAGAGCACGGCGCCGACCGGCAGCGCTGCGACGACCGAGGTGTTGATGGAGCGCACCAGCGTCTGGTTCACGGCGAGGTTCACCGATTCACCGAACAGACGGGCGGACTTCTCCCCGTCCTCCGTGGTGTTCTCCCGGATCTTGTCGAACACGACCGTGGTGTCGTACAGCGAGTACGCGAGGATCGTCAGGAAGCCGATCACCGCCGCGGGCGAGATCTCGAAGCCGGCCAGCGCGTAGACGCCCACCGTGATCACGAGCACGTCGAGCAGACCGATGATGGCCGCGGCCGACATCTTCCACGTGCGGAAGTAGATCGCGAGGATCAGGAAGGTCAGCGCCAGGAAGATCGCAAGACCCCACAGCGACTGCTTCGTGACGTTCTCGCCCCAGGCCGGGCCGATGAAGGAGGAGGTGACGGCAGACGGCTCGACGCTGTAGGCCTTCGCCAGCGCCTCGCCGACCTGCTGGGTCTCCGCGGCGCTCATCTGGTCGGTCTGGACGCGGATGTCCGTGCCGTTGACCACGACGACCTTCGTCGCCGCTCCGGGCACGACCGACTGCACCGCGGTGGTCGCGGTGTCCTGTTCGACGCTGTCCGGCGCCTGGACGGTGAACTGCGATCCCCCGGTGAACTCGATCGAGAACTGGATAGGGCGGATCAGGGGCACGAGTGCCGATCCGACCACGAGAACGATCGCGATGATGAACCACAGACGCCGCTTGCCGACGAACGGGAAAGAGGTCTTCCCCGAGTAGAGGTTGTTGCCGAACTCATTCATGGAAGGCATCAGGCATCTCCCTCACTTCCGGCGTTGGTGGGTCTGTCACCCGCGAGGGCCTCGGCGCGCTTGCGTTCGGCGATGGTCTGTCTGCGATCCGCCTCACCGCGGGAGCGGGCGTTCTTTGCGCCCCGCCCTGCGGATGCCGTGGTCACCTCGCGATACTGCGAGCGACTGCGGTACACGGCGCCCAAAGCCTCGGGGTCGAGACCGGAGAGCTTGTGGCCTCCGCCGAAGAACCGCGTGCGTGCGAGCAACTGCATCACGGGATGCGTGAAGATCACGAAGATGAACACGTCAATGAGCGTCGTGAGGCCGAGCGTGAACGCGAAGCCCTTCACCGTGGCGTCGGCCAGGATGTAGAGCACGAGCGCCGCGAGGATGTTGATGGACTTCGAGATGTAGATCGTGCGCTTGGCGCGACCCCAGCCGTCTTCCACCGCAGAGGTGATCGACTTTCCATCACGGAGTTCGTCTCGTATTCGCTCGAAGTACACGATGAATGAGTCGGCCGTGAAACCGATGGAGACGATCAGACCGGCGACACCGGCGAGCGACAGGCGGAAGCCGATGCGCCACGCCAGGATGCAGATGATGATGTAGGTGAGGATCGCCATCACCGCGATCGACGCGATGATCACCGACCCGAGCGCGCGATAGACGATCAGCGAGTAGATCGCCACCAACGCGAGACCGATGAGTCCGGCGATCAGACCGATCTGCAGCTGCTGAGTGCCCAGCGTGGCCGAGATCGTGTCGGAGCTCTGCACCGTGAAGCTGAGCGGAAGAGCACCGAACTTGAGCTGGTCTGCGAGGGTGGTCGCGGACTCCTGTGTGAAGCTGCCCGAGATGCTCGGCTTGCCGTCGAGGATCTGGCCGTTCATGCGCGGCGCGCTGATCACGTTGCCGTCGAGCACGAACGCGAACTGATCGCGCGGCGTGAGCCCGTCGATGCGGTTCTGGTTCAGACGGGTGCTGACCTTGCCGAAGGCATCGGCCCCGTCGCCGTTCATCGTGAGCTGGACGAGCCACGCACCCGACTTCGGATCGCGACCGGCCGAGGCATCCGTGATGGCCGTGCCGTCGAGTTCGGCAGGTCCGAGGATGTACTTCGCCGTCCCGTCCGCCGAGCAAGCGATGAGCGGCTGATCCTTCGGCGCCTTCGCGGCGTTGTTGTCGGGGTTCGCGCAGTCGTACGCCTGGAACTCCGCGGCCAGCTTGTCCGTGACCCAGGAGAGGTCGCTCGCATCGGTCGGCTCGGCCGTCGGAGTCGAGTTGAGCCCCGGGTCCGGGCTCGGATACGGCGTGGAGTTGCCGTCCTCGCCGACGAACTCGTTGGTCGCCGCCGTGGTGTACAGAACGGGGCGGAACTCGAGCTGAGCGCTCGACTGGATCCGCTCCCGCGTCTGCGCATCGGCCTCACCCGGGATCTGGACGACGATGTTCTGTCCGCCCTCGGTGGTGATGTCGGCCTCGGCGACACCCGAGGCGTCGACGCGCTGACGGATGATCGCCGCGGCCTGATCGAGCTGCTCGGTCGAGGGGGCGGCGCCGTCCTCGGTCTCCGCGCTCAGGACGATCTGCGTGCCGCCCTGGAGGTCGAGGGCCAGCTCAGGCGACCACGAGCTCGCGGCCTCCCCGTTGCTGTCCTTGAAGACGTACACGCCCAGCGCGTTGATGCCGAAGAGCACGCCCGTCACGAGGAGCAGGCCGAGAAGGACCCGCCAGGCGTGACGGACGGGAGAGGATGAAGCCACGTGTGTTCAGCTTTCTGGAAGGACGGAGATCCGAGCGGCCGCGTCGGCCCCGGGCTTACTTGTCGTCGGCGTCGCGCTCGAGGCGGGCGCGGGTCTCCTCGGGAGTCTCGACGGCCGGAGCGATCGACTCGTCGGCGACCTGCTCCTCGACGATCTCATCGGCCGACGCGTCGACGACGGCGTCCTTGGGCTCGACGACGCGCAGGATGGCCTGGCTGTGGACGTCGATGATGGTGCCGGGAGCGATCTCGACCAGCGCCGGCGTGTCGAGGTCCTCGGGGTCGTACGCGACGATCGTCCCGTAGATGCCACCCTGCAGGAGCACCTTGGCGCCCGGAACAGTCTTGGTGGCCTTCTCCTCCTGCTCTGCCTTCATCTGCTTCGTGCGCTTGCGCGTGTTGAAGATCATGAAGACGAGGAGGACGGCAAGAAGGCCGAAGAGCAGGAATTCCATGGGCATGGGGGAAGCGCCTTTCTCAGGTGCACGCTCCAGCCTTTGGGCGCGCGAAGGTAACCGGGAAGTCTCCAGCGATTATAGGTCATCCAACGTAAGCATCCCGTCCGGATGAGCGACGCCCAGATGCGCGTACGCCTCCGGCATCGCGACACGGCCACGGGGAGTGCGTCCGAGGAACCCGATGCGCACGAGGTAGGGCTCGACCACGCTCTCCACCGTCTCGGCCTCCTCGCCGACCGCCACCGCGAGTGTGCTGAGCCCGACCGGGCCCCCACGGAATCGACGCACCAGGGCTTCCAGCACGGCACGGTCCAGGCGGTCGAGGCCGATCGGATCGACGTCGTAGAGCTCCAGCGCCGCACGGACCTCTCGGATGGTCGCCACTCCCCCCGTGTGCACCAGGGCGTAGTCACGCACACGGCGGAGCAGGCGGTTGGCGATGCGTGGTGTGCCGCGCGAGCGGCGGGCGATCTCGGAGAGCGAATCCGTCGGCAGATCGACACCGAGTACGGCCGCCGAGCGGGCGATCACCTGTTCGAGCTCGGACTCCTCATAGAACTCCAGGTGCCCCGTGAAACCGAAGCGATCACGCAGGGGGTTCGGCAGCAGACCGGAGCGCGTCGTCGCGCCGACGAGGGTGAACGGCGAGAGCTCGAGCGGGATGCTCGTCGCCCCCGCACCCTTGCCCACCATGATGTCGATGCGGTAGTCCTCCATCGCGAGGTAGAGCATCTCCTCCGCGGAGCGCGCCATCCGGTGGATCTCATCGATGAACAGGACTTCGCCTGGCACCAGGCTCGACAGCAGAGCGGCGAGGTCTCCGGCGTGCTGGATCGCCGGACCACTGGACAGACGCAGTGGACGCTCGCTCTCGTGTGCCACGATCATCGCGAGCGTCGTCTTGCCGAGCCCCGGAGGCCCGGCCAGCAGGATGTGGTCGGCCGGGCGGCTCTGGATGCGTGCGGCCTCGAGGAGGAGCTGCAGCTGACCGCGGACCTTCTGCTGTCCGACGAACTCCCCCAGGCTGGTCGGACGCAGCGCGCCCTCGATCGCGAGCTCGGTCTCGTCGGACGGCTCGCTGGCGTCGAGATGGTCAGACACGCGCTTGTCCCCCCTGGGCCGGGCCGAGGAGGGCGAGCGTGCGTCGCAGGAGCGAGGCGACCGATGCGCGCTCCGCATCCGTGGCCTCTGCCGCCGTCTGGGCCGCGGCTTCCGCGGCGACCTTCTCGGACCAGCCGAGGCCGACAAGCGCTGCGGCCACCTGCGTCACGACGTCGGTTCCGCCCGCGGCGGCCGGCTTCGACGGCGCCGCGAAGGCCTGCACCTTACCGGCGAGCTGCAGGACGATGAGCTTGGCCGTCTTGGGCCCGATGCCGGAGACGCGCCGGAACGGGGCGTCGTCCTCGGCCGTGACCGCTTCGGCGATCTGATCGGCAGTGAGGTGCGAGAGCACGCCCAGCGCCGACTTCGGACCGACGCCGGTGACGCTGATGAGAAGTCCGAAGATCTCCAGCTCCCCCCGGTCGGCGAATCCGAACAGCGACAGGGAGTCCTCCCGCACGATGAGGCTGGTGTGCAGCAGGAGCTTCTCCCCCACGACCGCTGTGTGCGCGACGTCAGCGGGGACGGCGACGGCGAATCCGACCCCGCCCACGTCGATGACGACCTGATCGGATGTCGCATGCAGGACGACACCGTGCAGAGAGGAGATCATCCCCTCAGCCTACGGTGTCGCTCGTAAGTATGTTCGACCGACACGCTTCTCGGCATCGGCCCAGGCGCGCTGTGCGGGAGTCAGCGCCGCCTGGCCGGAAGATGATGCGGCTCCGCCGCGGCGCCACGCGTGACAGAGGGCGATCGCCAGGGCGTCGGCGGCATCGGCCGGCTGCGGCAACTCGTCCAGGCGCAGGATGCGCGCGATCATGGTCTGCACCTGTCGCTTGTCGGCTGCGCCGTATCCCGTGACAGCCGCCTTGACCTCGCTCGGAGTGTGGGTCGCAGCGGGCAAGCCGGACTCGGAGGCGATCAGCAGCGCGACGCCGCTGGCCTGCGCCGTTCCCATGACCGAGTGCGTGTTCTGCTGGGCGAACACGCGCTCGACGGCCACCGCGTGCGGACGATGCTCGGCGATCACGGCGCGGATCCCGGCGGCGACGATCGAGAGACGATCGCCGATCTCCGTGTCCGGCGATGACCTGATCACACCGACGTGCACCAGAGTCCCGCGGCGCGAGCCGTCGACGTCGACCACGCCGACACCGCACCGCGTGAGCCCCGGATCGATGCCGAGCACACGCAGAGAGGAGGTCACTCCCCCAGGCTAAGCCGCAGGACCGACACCGGCCGCTCGGCGCGCCTACGCCTCGTCGTTCTCCAGTTCGGCCTGGACCTCGGGGGTCAGATCGAAGTTGGTGAACACGTTCTGCACGTCTTCGCTGTCTTCCAGGGCGTCGATCAGACGGAAGATCTTGCGCGCCGTGTCGGCGTCGATCTCGACCTTGAGGTTCGGGACGAACTCGACGTCGGCCGATTCGTAGTCGATCCCCGCTTCCTGGAGCGCGCTGCGCACGGCCACGAGGTCGGTCGCCTCGGTGATGACCTCGAAGCCCTCGGCGTGCGGCTCGATCTCCTCGGCACCCGCCTCGAGCGCCGCCATCATGACGTCGTCCTCAGAGGTGCCCTCGGAGCCGACGACGATGACGCCCTTGCGGCTGAAGTTGTAGGCCACGCTGCCGGGGTCGGCCAGCGTGCCGCCGTTGCGACTGAGAGCCGTGCGCACCTCGGCGGCCGCGCGGTTCTTGTTGTCGGTCAGACACTCGATCATGAGCGCGACACCGTTGGGACCGTAGCCTTCGTACATGATCGAGAGGTACTCGACGGCCTCGCCGCCGATACCTGCGCCGCGCTTCACCGCGCGATCGATGTTGTCCTTCGGGACAGAGGTCTTCTTCGCCTTCTGCACCGCGTCGAAGAGCGTCGGGTTGCCCGCCAGGTCAGGCCCGCCGAGCTTCGCGGCGACCTCGATGTTCTTGATGAGCTTGGCCCAGGACTTCGCGCGCCTGGAGTCGATGATGGCCTTCTTGTGCTTCGTGGTCGCCCACTTGGAATGCCCGGACATAAGTCTCCGCTCGTCGTATCCGCGTGAGCTCGCGCTCAGCGCGTCGTCCATTCTATCGAACGGCGCGGGTGGCGCAGGATGGAGGAATGCGCAGATCACGACACATCGCTCCTGCACGGCTCTCCTCGCAGGTGCGCGACGGCGAGCCGACACCGGCCGACGCCTTGCGCTACCTGGTCCATCTGCCGGAGGACTACGACGCCGATCGGGAGAAGCTCTGGCCCCTCGTGCTGTTCCTGCACGGTGCCGGAGAACGAGGTTCCGACATCGATCTCGCCGCCGTGCACGGCCCCCCGATGCTGGCGGATGCCGGCCGCGAGTTCCCCTTCGTCCTCGTCACGCCCCAGTGCGCGGAGTCGAGTCAGTGGGTCGCCGAGGTCTCGACGCTGTCCGCACTGCTCGACGAGGTCGTCGCAGCGCACCGCATCGACCCGGCGCGCATATCGGTGACCGGACTCAGCATGGGCGGGTTCGGGACCTGGAGCCTGGCGGTGCGCTATCCCGAGCGGTTCGCCGCGATCGCACCGATCTGCGGCGGACTGTGGATGCAGAGCGCCGCGCCTGTGCGCAGCCTGCCCGTCTGGGCGTTCCACGGCGACGCCGACGACGTCGTGCCGATCTCCGCCACCGAGCAGATCGTGACCGAGCTCCGGTCGCTGGACGCCGACGTGCGGTTCACGCGATATGCGGGCGTCGGTCACGATTCCTGGACCGAGACGTACGCGAACCCCGAGTTCTACCACTGGCTGCTCTCGCACCGCCGGAACGATCCCGACTCCGAGGGCACCGCACGATGAACACAGGAGCTGATCGCCTCCGGCCCGCATGGACGGCGCTTCCTCCGTCGTTGCGCGCACAGATCGTCAGGGCGCTCGGAGGCGACTTCGTGACCGACCGGCCCGCTCACGGCGGCTTCAGCGCCTCCTATGCGGGCGTCGTGACGACCACGGCGGGTCATGCCTTCGTCAAGGCCTGCGGTGCCGACTGGCACGCGGACTCGCTGCACTTCCTCCGCGAGGAGATGCGCACGCTCGTCCAGCTGCCGTCCTCGGTCGCTCCGCGCCTCCTCGCCGCCTTCGACGACGCCGCGGGTGCCGCACTCGTCATCGAGGCGATCGATGGACACCACCCCGGTCGACCATGGACGGTCGAAGATCTGCACGCCGTGGCTGAGTCTCTGCGAACGCTCTCGACCACCGCCGCGCCGTCGGAGATGCCGCGAGCGGAAGACCGCATGATCCCCGGCTTCACCCGGTGGGCGGAGATCGCCGCGGATCCGCGTCTCCTCGACGCTCTGCCCCACGAGCTGCCGGCGCGGATGCCGCAGCTCCTGCGGATCGAGGAGCACCTCGGCGACGCCCTGCACGGCGACGTCATCGTGCATGACGACGTGCGCGCAGACAACATCCTCATCCGCGGCGCACGAGCGCACCTGCTCGACTGGCCGCATGCGCGCCGGGGTGCTGCGTGGGTCGACCTGCCCTGTCTGCTGCCGAGCATCGAGGCGTCGGGTGGGCCGACCTGCGAAGAGGCGTGGGCTGTCTTCGAAGACCACGATGCGCCGTCGCAGACCGAGTTGCTCCCCGTGATCTCCGCGTTCGCGTCGTTCCTCTGGTACCAACAGGCACAGCCGGAGATTCCGCAGCTCCCTGGCCTTCGCGCTTTCCAGCGCGCGCAGGCGGTTCCGGCGCTGCACTGGCTCGCCACGCTGCTCTGATCAGACGCGCGGTGTCACCATCGCGCGTCGGCGCGCTTCGACCCGCGCGAGGAAGCGCTCATGGAAGCGCTTCTCGCCCGTGATCTCGGGATGGAAGCTCAGCCCGAGCAGTTCTCCCTGCTCCACCGCGACGACGCGACCGTCCGGCAACGCCGCCAGCACCTGGGCACGCGGACCGACCGACTCGACCACGGGGCCGCGGATGAACGCCGCAGACACGGGCTCCACACCGAGAGCGGGGACGTCGAGCTCGGCCTCGAAGGACTCCACCTGACGTCCGAAGGCATTGCGGCGGACGACGACGTCGAGCCCGCCGAACGATTCCTGCCCGTCGATCGCATCGACGATGTCATCGGCGAGCATGATCAGTCCCGCACAGGTGCCGAGCACCGGCATCCCTGCCGCGATCGCGTCGCGGATCGGCTGCTGCATCCCGAAGATACGGGAGAGCTTGTCGATCACGCTCGACTCTCCACCCGGGATCACGAGGCCACCCACCGACGACAGCTCGTCGGGACGACGCACCAGAACCACGTCGGCGCCGAGGCCCGTGAGCAGGGCGGCGTGCTCGCGCACGTCGCCCTGCAGCGCGAGGACACCGACCCGAGTGCTACCAGCCACGCTCGGCGAGGCGGTGCGGTGCCGGGAGGTCGCTGACATTGATGCCGACCATGGCCTCGCCGAGACCCCGCGAGACCTCGGCGATGACCTTGGCGTCGTCGAAGAAGGTCGTCGCCTTGACGATCGCCTTCGCGCGCTCGGCGGGGTTGCCCGACTTGAAGATCCCGGATCCGACGAACACGCCGTCGGCGCCGAGCTGCATCATCATCGCCGCATCCGCAGGGGTCGCGACTCCGCCGGCCACGAACAGCACGACGGGGAGCTTTCCGGTCTCGGCGATCTCGGCCACGAGCTCGTAGGGTGCCTGCAGATCCTTGGCTGCGACGAACAGCTCGTCCTTGGGCAGCGCGGTGAGCGCGGCGATCTCGCCGCGGATCTTGCGGATGTGCTTCATCGCCTCCGAGACATCACCGGTACCGGCCTCACCCTTGGAGCGGATCATGGCCGCGCCCTCATTGATGCGACGCAGCGCCTCGCCGAGGTTGGTCGCACCGCACACGAACGGCACAGTGAAGCCGTACTTGTCGATGTGGTTCACGTAGTCGGCGGGCGAGAGCACCTCGGACTCGTCGATGTAGTCGACGCCGAGCTCCTGCAGGACCTGCGCCTCGACGAAGTGCCCGATGCGGGCCTTTGCCATGACGGGGATCGACACCGCGTCGATGATGCTGTCGATCATGTCGGGATCGCTCATGCGCGAGACGCCGCCCTGCGCACGGATGTCGGCCGGCACGCGCTCGAGCGCCATGACGGCGACGGCGCCGGCGTCTTCGGCGATCTTCGCCTGCTCTGCCGTGACGACGTCCATGATGACGCCGCCCTTGAGCATCTCGGCGAGTCCGCGCTTGACGCGCGAGGATCCGGTGGTTGTCTGCTCTGCCATGGGGAACTCCTGTCGGATGCACCGAAGTCGGTTTTGATCTAGGTCAAACATAGCACTGTCCGATTCGACCTAGAATCGCTGAGGAGGACCATGAGCGACCAGATCACAGGCACCACCGCATCGGACATCGCCGACAGCGTGCGTTCCCTGCGCGATCGCGGAATCCTCCACGCCGGTGCAGTCCTCCCCCCGGTGCGGGAGCTCGCGGCCACGCTGGGCGTGAACCGGAACACCGCCGTCGCGGCCTATCGACAGCTCGCCCAGGCGGGTCTGGTGATCTCTCGCGGCCGCGCGGGCACCGTCGTCGCCGGCCTCGAAGCGGTGGCGCAGGAGGGGTACGCCTCCGACACGGTGCTCCGCGACATCGGCACCGGGAACCCGGATCCACGGCTCATCCCCGACCCTGCGCCCGCGCTGATGACCATCGCATCGCGTCCGGTGCTCTACGGCGAACCCGTGATCGACGAAGGCCTCGAGCAGTGGTCGAGCCGGTGGATCACCCGCGATCTCGCGGAACACGACTTCCGGATCACGATCACGAGCGGCGCGGTCGATGCGGTCGAGCGCCTGCTGGCGCAGGCCCTGATGCGCGATGACGCCGTCGCGCTGGAAGACCCCTGCTTCCTGGCGAGCATCCATACGGTACGACTCGGCGGGTACCGCGCGATTCCCGTGCCCGTCGATGCCGAGGGGATGACGGTCGACGGCCTGCGTTCCGCGCTGGCGGCCGGAGTCCGCGCCATCATCTGCACGCCACGGGCACAGAATCCGACCGGAGCGAGCCTCACCGCATCCCGGGCCGCTGAACTGCGCGGCGTGCTCGCCGACCATCCCTACGTCCTGATCATCGAGGACGATCACTTCTCGATGCTCTCGCAGCGGCCGTACGAGTCGCTCATCGGGCCGGACCACCGACGGTTCGCTCTCGTGCGCTCCGTGTCGAAGTTCCTGGGACCCGATATGTGCCTGGCCATCGCGGCGACCGACGCCGAGACCGCCGAGCGCCTCGCGATGCGGCTGAGCCCCGGCACCACCTGGGTCAGCCACCTCCTGCAGCGTCTCGCCCTCACCCAGCTCACCGACGAGACGGTGCGGGCAGAAGTCGCCTCTGCCGCGGCGCACTACGCGCAGCGGAACGCCGCATTCGCCGCCCGGCTGCGCGCGAACGGCATCGAGGCCACGGCATCCGACGGGTTGAGCCTGTGGGTGCGGTTCCGCCAGCCCGCACGCGCCGTCGCCGATCGGCTCATGCGGCGCGGGTGGCTCGCCCGCACCGGAGACGACTTCGCCCTCGACGAGAAGGCCGAGCCCTCGCACCACCTGCGCCTGACCGTGCACGACCTCTCCGAGGACGAGGCCGAGTCCCTGGTCGCAGATCTCGTCGCCGCGGGGCGATGACCATCCACGGCGGGCATCGGCCCGCCCAGAACGAAAGAGCCGGAGAATGAAGATCCTCTCCATCCAGTCAGCCGTCGCCTACGGGCACGTCGGCAACTCCGCCGCCGTGTTCCCGCTGCAGCGCATCGGCGTCGAGGTGCTCCCGGTCTACACCGTGACATTCTCCAACCACACCGGCTACGGCGCCTGGCGCGGCCCGCTGATCGCGCCCGACGACGTGCGCGAGGTCATCACGGGAATCGAGGAGCGCGGCGTGTTCGACCGGATCGACGCGGTCCTCAGCGGCTACCAGGGTGGTGAGGGCATCGGCGACGTCATCATCGACGCCGTCGCACGGGTCAAGGCCGCAAACCCGAACGCCGTCTACGCGTGCGATCCCGTCATGGGCAACGCGAAGTCCGGCTGCTTCGTCGCACCCGCCATCCCGGTGCTGCTGCGGGAGCGCGTCGTCCCGGTGGCCGACATCATCACGCCGAACCAGTTCGAACTCGGCTTCCTCACCGACACCGAGCCGGACACGCTGGAGTCCACCCTCGCCTCTGTCGATCTCGCACGCGCCATGGGTCCACGCACCGTGCTCGTGACGAGTGTCGAACGCCCCGACCGCGAAGAGGGCACGATCGAGATGCTCGCCGCCGACGACGACGGCGCGTGGGTCGTGCAGACCCCGCACCTGCCGATGAAGGCGAACGGCTCCGGCGATGTGACCGCAGCGTTGTTCACCGCACACTACGTCGAGACCGGAAGCGCGAAGATCGCTCTCGAGCGCACGGCGTCCAGTGTGTACGACCTGCTCAAGGCGACGCTCGAATCCGGTGAGCGCGAACTGCAGCTCGTCGAGGCCCAGGAGTTCTACGCCCACCCGCGGATGCAGTTCACGGCACGTCAGGTGCGCTGAACCCCGTCGGCTCGCTCACCGCTCGCCCGACGGCCCCTGGCCTGTCGGGCGAGCGGGGCTGTCGGTCTCAGCTGCCGGATTCCGGCCAGGCCGCCGCGACGGCCTCGCGCACCTCGCCGAGGAGCTGCGGAAGCGCCTTGGTCTTCGCGATGATCGGGAAGAAGTTCGCATCCGACGTCCAGCGCGGTACCACGTGCTGATGCAGATGGGCGTCGACGCCCGCTCCGGCCACCGCACCCTGGTTCATCCCGAGGTTGAAGCCGTCGCAGCGTGACACCTCGCGCAGCACCCGCATGGCCGTCTGCGTCAGCGCGCCGATCTCGGCGACCTCCTCAGCCGTGGCCTGGTCGTAGGTGGCGATGTGGCGGTAGGGGCAGACGAGCAGATGTCCCGAGTTGTAGGGGAAGAGGTTCAGCAGCACGTAGGCCGTCTCTCCCCGGGCGACGACCAGCCGCTCCGCATCCGGGAACTTCGGCGCCTCGCAGAACGGGCACTCCTCGCGAAGCGGCTCTGGCCCTGCCTGGATGTACGCCATCCGGTGCGGGGTCCACAGCCGCTGGAACTCGTCCGGGACTCCTGCGAGCACTCCGGCATCCTCCAGCGGCTGCGCCCCCTCGGTCACGCCAGATCCCCTGCCTTCAGCACGAGCGCGTGGGACGCGATGGCGGCGCCGATACGACGCACCGCATCCTCGACCGGGACACCGTTCTCCTGTGTGCCGTCGCGGAAGCGGAACGACACGGTCCCCGCGGCACGATCCTGCTCCCCGACGATGAGGATGACGGGGACCTTCGCCGTCGTATGGGTGCGGATCTTCTTCTGCATGCGGTCGTCCGAGTGGTCGACATCGGCCCGGACCCCCGCCGCGCGCAGCTGCGCGATGACGTCGTCCAGATAGTCGCCGTACTGCTCCGCGACCGGCACACCCACCACCTGGCTGGGTGCGAGCCAGAGCGGGAAGTCGCCGGCGTAGTGCTCGAGGAGGATCGCGAAGAACCGCTCGACGGAGCCGAGGAGTGCACGGTGGATCATGACCGGCCGGTGCTTCTGGCCGTCGGGACCGGTGTACTCCAGTTCGAACCGGTCCGGCTGGTTGAAGTCGAGCTGGATCGTCGACATCTGCCAGGTGCGGCCGATCGCGTCACGCGCCTGCACGGAGATCTTGGGACCGTAGAAGGCCGCTCCGCCGGGGTCGGCGACCAGTTCGAGCCCGGACTCGATCGCAACCTCACGCAGCGTGTCGATCGCCGTCGACCACTGTTCCGGCTCGCCGAGGAACTTCGGGTTGCCCTCTTCGTTCGTCGACAGCTCGAGGTAGAAGTCGTTGAGTCCGTAGTCGCGGAGCAGGTCGAGGACGAGGTTCAGGTTGGTGGTGAGCTCTTCCTTGACCTGGTCCTGAGCGACGTAGATGTGCGCGTCGTCCTGCGTCAGGCCGCGCACGCGGGTCAGGCCGGACAGCGTGCCGCTCTTCTCGTAGCGGTAGACCGTGCCGAACTCGGCCAGTCGCAGCGGCAGCTCGCGGTAGGAGCGCCCGCGCGAACGGAAGATGAGGTTGTGGAACGGGCAGTTCATCGGCTTCAGGTAGTAGTCCTGCCCCTGCCGGGTGACGTTGCCCTCCTCATCGACGACCTCGTCGAGGTGCATCGGCGGGAACATGCCGTCTGCATAGGTCTGCAGGTGACCCGACGTCATGAAGAGATCCTTCTTCGTGATGTGCGGGCTGTTCACGAGGTCGTACCCGTTGCGCAGCAGGTGCTTGCGCAGGTTCTCCTCGATCTCGTAGCGGATGATGCCGCCCTTGGGATGGAACACCGCGAGTCCGGAGCCGATCTCGTCCGGGAAGGAGAACAGGTCCATCTCGGCACCGAGCTTGCGGTGGTCGCGGCGCTCCGCCTCGGCGATGCGCTCCTGATAGGCGCGCAGCTCTTCCTTGGTCGGCCAGGCCGTGCCGTAGATGCGCTGCAGCTGCGGGTTCTTCTCACTGCCGCGCCAGTACGCGGCGGCGATGCGGGTGAGGTCCCAGCCGTTGCCGATCATGCGCGTGTTCGGCAGGTGCGGACCGCGGCAGAGGTCCTTCCAGACGACCTCGCCGTCGCGGGTGGTGTTGTCGTAGATCGTCAGCTCACCCTCGCCGACCTCGACGGACGCGCCCTCGGCGGCCTCCTGGGCGCCCTTGAGCCCGATGAGCTCGAGCTTGAACGGCTCGTTCGCGAGCTCGGCACGAGCCTCCTCGTCGGTGACGACACGGCGGACGAAACGCTGGCCCTCGCGGACGATGCGCTGCATCTCCTTGCTGATGGCCTTGATGTCCTCGGGCGTGAACGGGGTCTCGACGCCGAAGTCGTAATAGAACCCGTCGGTGATGGGCGGACCGATGCCGAGGTTCGCCTGCGGGTTGATGCGCTGTACGGCTTGAGCCAGCACGTGGGCAGCGGAGTGACGGAGAATGCTCAACCCATCCGCGCTGTCGATCGTGACCGGTTCGATCACGTCGGTGTCGGTCACGGTCGTGGCGAGATCCTTGAGATCGCCGTTGACGCGCATCGCGACGACGTTTCGGTCAGTGAACAGGGCGAAGCCGTCATTCGGCCGGGCGTTTTCAGGCACAGAAACTCTCCATCTGGGTCGGTACCAGGTTACTCGCCCGGCAGGGCCCTCCTGACCGCCACACGGGCGAAGATCACCGGCACGGATGTGCCTCTCCGGCGGGTTCAGCCCCGGCGATCGGCTCCGCCCGACGCGATCACGATTCCCGACTCGTAGGCGTCGATCACGAGCTGCGCCCGATCGCGCGCCTGCAGCTTCGACATGATGCGATTCACATGGGTCTTCGCCGTGTGCGGTGAGATCACGAGGTCGTCCGCGATGTCCTGATTCGAAGCTCCGCCCGCCACGAGGAGCAGCACTTCCCGTTCGCGTTCCGTGAGCTGGCGCAACGGCTCGCTGTTCCAGGCCTCGGCGCGTGGATGCTGTGGCAGCACCGAGCGTTCGATCAGCGACCGCGTCGCCGCCGATGACAGGAGCGCCTCTCCGCGATGCACCACTCGCACGGCACCGACGATGTCCTCCGGCTCCGCACCTTTGCCGATGAACCCGCTGGCGCCGGCACGGAGGGCGGCCTCGACGTAGTCGTCCTCCTCGAAGGTCGTCAGGATGAGCACGCGCGGCGCCGTGGCCAGCGGCGCGCTCATGATCTGCGCGGTAGCGGCGATGCCGTCGAGCTCCGGCATCCTGATGTCCATCACGACGACGTCCGGCATCCATCGGCTCACCGCGGAGACCGCCTCCCGCCCGTTCGCCGCCTCGCCGACCACCTCGATGCCGCCGTCGGCGAGGATGTCGCTCACGGCCTGCCGCACCAGCGGCTGGTCATCGACGACGAGCACCCGGATCATCGTGCGCCTCCCTCGAGGGGGATCCGAACGTCCAGACGGAACGCGCCGTCGGCGGTGCCGGCCTGCACGTCTCCGCGGACGGCGACGACCCGCTCGCGCAGCCCGCGCAGCCCGTGGCCACCGGCATCCGACACGGAGCCCGGTTGCGCAGGCGTCTGATTGACGACGACGAGGCGGAGCGCATCGTCCTCCACCCGGAGACGAACGCGCGCCGAGCCGTCCGCCCCATGCTTGTGCGCATTCGTCAGACCTTCGAGGACCACGAGGTAGGCGACGTGATCACTGGCCGGCGACAGGGCGGGTCGGTCGAGATCATCGTCCAGATCGACGTCGAGCCCCGCCTCGCGAAACCGCCTGACCAGCCCATCGAGACCGGCCAGCCCGACCTGCGGGCGCAGGTCGCGCACGTCGTCCGGATCGTCGGAGCGCAGCAGCGCCATCAGTCCGCCGATGTCGGCGAGCACGGTACGGGAGGAACGTCGGATGGTCGTCAGGGCCTCGCGCGCACGCTCTGGACGGACCTCCAATGCGGACGACGCGACGCCTGCATTGAGACTGATGACCGAGATCTGATGGGCGACGACGTCGTGGAGGTCCCTGGCGATGCGCACCCGTTCCTCCGCGACCCGACGCCGTGCTTCCGTATCTCGCCCCTGCTCGGCGCGTTCCGCTCGTTCCGTCATGGCGCGCACGAACTCGCGTCGCGACCTGGCCGCGTCTCCCAGCGCCCCGGCGAGGGCGATGATGAAGACGAACTGCAGCGCGCGGGCATCGAGGAGGTCTCCGCCGAGCGGGACCGCGCTGACGAAGAAGACGAGCACCGTCGCCGCGCTCACCGCGATGATCCCGACGAGTCGTCCACGGCGGTCCACGACGGCGTAGGCGCTGATCGCGGTGGCGATGAGCGCGCTCGGCGACATGACGCCCGTGAGCGCCAGGACCACCGCGCACAGCAGGCTGAGAGCGAGCATGGCAAGGGGGAACCGGCGACGGAAGAGCATCGCGGCCGCGGGGACGAGGGCTGTGACGAGCATCCAGCCGCTCGCACGGAAAGCGTCGTCCGGGAACGGGGACACGGCGAACAGGACCACCACGACCACGGCGATCGCGTCGCCGACCGGCGCCGGGATTCGCGGAGGACGAGGTGCCGACATCACACCAGTATTCCTCGCGACGCTGGCACGGGGATCCCCCGACGGGATGAGCTGCGTGTACTGCGCTCGCAGTACACGAGTGTCCGCGGTAGGGCGACGCGCGGACGGATGCCAGACGGCACGCTGGATGAGGGCGCACATCGCGTGCGCCGAGAGGGGTCGGCATGAAGAAGCCAGTCAAGAGGGTGCTCGTCGCGCTCACATCCGTCGTGGCCGTGATCGCGCTCGGTCTGACGGCCACCACCGTCGGCAATGCGGTGGCCACCACGATCGAACAGGATCGCATCGAGCCCTACGGCCAGAAGGTCACCGTGGACGGGCACGACATGAACGTCATGATCACCGGTGAGGGTCCAGAGGACATCGTGCTCCTGCCGGGGTTCGGCACCGCATCGCCCGTGCTCGACTTCGAGCCGCTCGTCACCGATCTCGCGCGCGATCATCGCGTCATCGTGGTGGAGCCGTTCGGCTACGGGCTGAGCGACGGCACGGACCGCGCCCGCACCACCGACAACATCGTGACGGAGACGCACGCCGCCCTGCAGGAGCTCGGCGTCGACGATTACGTCCTGATGGGACACTCCATCGCCGGCATCTACGGCATCCAGTTCGCGAACCGCTATCCCGATGAGGTCAGGGCGTTCGTGGGCATCGACAGCAGCGTGCCCGGCCAGCCCGGCTCGGACACCGAGCTGCCGGTCGGACTCTTCGGTGCCGCGAAGAACCTGGGACTGGTTCGACTCATCGCCTCCTTCCGTGGCACGGGCTACGACGAATCCGTCTACTCCGCGAGGGCACGGGAGCAGATCGCCCTGCTCACCGACCGGAACACGTTGAGCCCCACCTACCTGAATGCGATGTCTCTGCTTCCGGCGAACTTCGAGGATGCGCTCGGCACGAGCTTTCCTGAGGATCTCCCCCTGCTGCTGTTCGTCGTCGCCGACAACCCGTCCGTCCCCACGTGGCTGCGGTTGCACGAGGAGCAGGCCGAGGCGGTCGCCGACGGCACGGTGGTGCCGCTCGACGGAGAGCACTACCTCCATCACACCCACGCCCCGAGGATCGTCGACGAGTTCCGCTCCTGGGAGCGCACACGGATGTCCGCCACCCAATGACGTGTCCCCGCGCAGGTGAGGCGGCGGAAGCGGCGAGCAGGCGAACATCACGTAACGTGAACGGATGGACAGAGCAGTCGCACGATGGATCCTGGCGATCGCGCTCGGCGCGATCGGAGTCGGCCACTTCCTGAGCACCCGGGGATTCCGCGTGGTGGTGCCGGACTGGGCCACGCGCCTCACCAGGCTCGACAAGGACACGATCGTGATCGCATCCGGTGCCGCCGAAGCCGCGCTCGCCGCCGGACTGCTCGCCCTGCCGAAGGAGCGCCGCCGCATCGGCTGGGCGACCGCGGCCTTCTTCGTCGCCGTGATGCCGGGGAACATCCACCAGTGGCGAACCCGGCGCTCGACGCCGGGACTCGACACGGATGCCCGGCGTTTCGGCAGGCTGTTCCTGCAGCCGCTCCTCGTGCTGTGGGCGCTGTGGTCGACGGGCGGCGACGCCCCGCGTCGTGGCAACCGCCGTCGGGGCTGAGCGACCCACCATGACCACGCATTCCAGGAGAATGGTCCCATGACGTCCCCCTCGATCGTGTGGTTCCGCGATGACCTCCGACTCGCAGACAACCCCGCACTGCGGGCAGCGATCGACCGAGGAGAACCGGTCATCGCCCTGTACGTCTTCGACGAGGAGTCGCCGGGCATCCGTGCCATCGGCGGCGCAGCCCGCTGGTGGCTGCACCATTCGCTGGCCTCTCTCGACGAGCGTCTCCGCGACCGTGGTGGTGCCCTCGTGCTGCGTCGCGGCCCGGCCGAGCGCCTCGTCCGCGAAACGGTGACCGAAGTCGGAGCGGGTGCCGTGTTCTGGAACCGCCGGTACGGGGGTCCGGAGCGCGAAGTCGACTCGGCGCTGAAAAGCTCGCTCCGGGCCGATGGACTCGAGGTCGCCTCCTTCGCCGGCTCGCTCCTCCACGAGCCCTGGACGGTCAGAACCGGAGGCGGCACGCACTACTCCGTGTTCACGCCGTTCTGGCGGGCCTGCCTCGCGCTGCCGGCGCCGCGTTCCCCTCTGCCCGAGCCTCGGTCGATCCTCGGTCCGACGCACATGCCGCCATCGGACACGCTCGACGACTGGAATCTCCTGCCCACGACCCCTGACTGGGCCGAGGGGCTGCGCGAGACGTGGGAGCCGGGAGAACCCGCCGCGCGACAGCGGCTGAAGGACTTCCTCGAGCATGACCTTCCGTCATACGACCGCGCGCGGGACGAACCGTCCGCCGGGGCCACCTCGTTGCTCTCCCCCCACCTCCGATGGGGAGAGATCAGCCCGTTCACGGTCTGGCACGAGGCGGTCGGCGTCGAAGGCGCCGGTGGATTCCTCTCCGAGGTCGGCTGGCGCGAGTTCGCCTGGCACACGCTGTACCACTCCCCCGATCTCGCGAGCGAGAATCTGCGGCCGGAGTTCGACGCCTTCCCCTGGCCGCCGTTGAACCCCGCCCACCTGGACGCGTGGCAGCACGGAGAGACGGGCGTTCCCCTCGTGGATGCCGGCATGCGTGAGCTCTGGCGCACCGGCTACATGCACAACCGGGTCCGCATGGTGGTGGCATCCTTCCTCGTGAAGAACCTGCTCATCGACTGGCGCCTCGGAGAGGAGTGGTTCTGGGACACGCTCGTCGACGCCGACGAGGCCAACAACCCCTTCAACTGGCAGTGGGTCGCCGGCTCCGGAGCCGACGCTGCGCCCTACTTCCGCGTGTTCAACCCCGAGCTCCAGGCGAAGAAGTTCGACCCGCAGAGCCTCTACATCTCGCGCTGGGCCGCCGATGCCCCCACCGAGCCGATCGTGGACCTGGCCGAGACGCGGAAGGTCGCGCTCGCCGCCTACGAGCAGGTCAAGCGCGCACCGCGCACAGGACGCGGCTGACGAGAGCGGCGCCCACGACCGGATGGACGAATCGAGTCGCCGACGCCGTCCATGCCAGACTGGAGTCGTGACCGATTCCAGGAAGCCAGCCGTCGTTCGCGGCTTCGCTGCTTCGTCACTGGCGATCTTCGTCGCTCTCGCAGGTCACGTCTCGGGCGGCGGGCAGATGCCCGGAGCGCTCGGCATCGCCGTCCCGTGGGTGTTCTCGTTCATGGTCTGCGTGCTGCTCGCCGGTCGTTCTCTGTCACTGATCCGCTTGAGCATCTCCGTCGCGGTCAGCCAGTTCCTGTTCCACACGCTGTTCGTGCTCGGCACCGTCACGCCGTCCGGCGTCGCCACCCCGCACGTGCATGGGGCGCCCCTGGTGATCCCGGCGACGGCCGGTGTCCCCGAGGCCGTCACCGCCGATGCGTCCATGTGGCTCGGACACGCGATCGCCGCACTTCTGACGGTCGCCGCGCTTCATCGGGGCGAGCGCCTGGTCTTCGCCCTCCGCGATCTCGCCGTGCAGGTGGTCCGCTGGCTGCGTCGCCGCGTCGATCACGTCCTCGTGCTTCCGGTCGCCCCGGTCGCCGGCCGCCTGCGCGGTCGGTTCGATCTCGAGCGCGCCGTGGGCCTCGTCCTCCTCGCCACCCTCAGGGGTCGCGCTCCGCCTCTCTCCGCTGCGATCTGATCCGCGCCCTGTACCGGCTCGACCGGTCCTGTGGTGCGTCACCGCCGTGCGCCATCGATGCGCGCGGGTTTCTGAACGCTTGCATGAACGTCGCGCACGCGACGTCTGATGAGAGGCCATTCCCATGTCCCCTGTCCGCAGGATTGCGGCCGGGTTGGTGTTGGCGACGGTCGCGACCCTCGCGATCGCCACGCCCGCGTCCGCCCACGACCAACTGATGTCCAGCACGCCGGCCGCCGATGAGCAGTTGGCTGCCGCGCCGGAGAGCATCGCCATGACGTTCTCCGGCGAGCTCCTGGTGCTCGATGAGTCACTGACCGGGGCCGTCGTCCTGGTCGTGGACGCGTCAGGTAAGGACTGGGTCTCCGGCGATGCGACAGTCGCCGGGCGCACGGTCACCGCCGCGCTCGAACCGGGAATGCCGACCGCCGGCTACCAGGTGCGCTGGCAGGTCGTGTCGGAAGACGGTCATCCGATCGCCGGGGTCATCCCCTTCACGATCGGCGACGCCGAACCGCTTCAGAGCCCCACCTCCGGCGGCTCGACAGCGACCCCCTCGGCCTCGGCAGAACAGCAGGATCAGATCGCAGCAGATTCGGGCGGCGCCCTCAGGGTGCTGCTCATCGGCGCGGGTGGAGCGGCCGCGGCCGTCCTCGCCCTCGTCCTCATTCGATTCCTTCGTCGTCCTCGGACGGCAGCCGCTCCGCCACACGACGGCGGATCCGCGGCAGATGACCTGTGAAAGGCACCATTGTGAACACCACCAAGAACCTCCCCCGCCTCGCCGCTGTGATCGCGGTCTCCCTGCTCGCGCTCACCGGGTGCACGCCGGAGAGCAGCACCTCCGCGTCCGCGTCCCGCCCCGCAGGCGAGACCGTCACCATCGAGGATGCGTGGGTGAAGGCGGCGGACGAGGGCATGTCCGCCGCTTTCGGCACCCTCCTCAACAGCGGTGACGACGACGTGACGGTCGTCTCCGTCACGTCCGAGGCCTCCGACATGATCGAGCTGCACGAGACGGTCGAGAACGAAGCCGGCGAGATGGTCATGCGCGAGAAGGACGGCGGATTCGTCATCCCCGCCGGTGGGAAGCTCGCCCTGGAGCCGGGAGCGAACCACATCATGCTGATGGGACTGTCCGGTCCTCTCGCCGCGGGCAGCGACGTCACCTTCACTCTCACGTTCTCCGACGACTCCACGTACGAGTTCACCGCTCCCGTCAAGGACTACTCCGGCGCGAACGAGAACTACGAGGGCGGCGAAGAGCACGAGGGTATGGATCACTGATGTCGGCGCCCCTTGAGGGCGCCCGCTCCCGCCGCGCCGGGTCGACCCGGCGGCAGTTCCTCCTCGGAGGCGCTGTCGCCGGAGTCGGCGCGGTCGCGGCTGTGGGAGTGGACCTCGCCCTGAACCGCCAGGAGAGCGCAGCGAAACCGGTCTCCGCCCCGATGAACGGTGAGCTCACAGTGCCGTTCTTCGGAGTCCACCAGGCCGGTGTCGATACCGCAGCACAGGCCCACGGCGTCTTCCTCGGCCTCGATCTCCGCGAGGATGTCGACCGAGACGGCCTCACCCGCCTGATGCGCATCCTGACGGACGACGCGGCTCGTCTGACGCAGGGGCTGCCGGCCCTCGCCGACTCCGAGCCGGAGCTCGCCCTCTCCCCGGCGCGGCTCACGATCACCTTCGGGTTCGGTCCAGGGCTCGTCGCACGAGCCGCCGGAGCAGGACCCTCCTGGCTCGCTCCCCTTCCGGCTTTCCGTGTGGATCAGCTGCGGCCCGAATTCTCGGACGGCGACCTTCTCGTGCAGGTCGCCGGAGACGATCCGCTGACCGTCGCCCACGCGACGCGGATGCTCCTCAAGGACGCCCGCGGCTTCGCGAGCATCCGGTGGACACAGCAGGGCTTCCGCCGGGCCCATGGCACAGAACGCCCCGGCACGACGATGCGCAACCTCTTCGGGCAGGTGGACGGCACGACCAACCCGGAACCGGGCACGGAGCAGTTCGACGAGGTCGTGTGGAGCGCAGACGGATGGCTCGCCGGAGGCACCGGGATGGTGATCCGCCGCATCCGCATGGATCTCGACAAGTGGGACCGACTGGATCGCAGCGGACGCGACGCATCCGTGGGGAGGACGCTCGCCAACGGCGCCCCGCTGACCGGGACCGAGGAGTTCGACGAACCCGATTTCGAGGCGACGACGGCGATCGGCTTCCCCGTGATCGCGCCGTTCGCACACATCCGACGCGCCCGCGGCGAGGGGAAGGAACACATCTTCCGCCGCGCGTACAACTACGACGAGCGACCTGTCGGCACCGAGGTGTCGGAGTCCGGCCTGATCTTCGTCTCGTTTCAAGCCGATGTCGAGCGGCAGTTCGTCCCGATGCAGCGCAGACTCGACGAACTCGACCTGCTCAACGAGTGGACGGTTCCGATCGGGTCGGCCGTCTTCGCGATCCCACCCGGGTGCGCTGAGGGCGGATTCATCGGCGAGACCCTCCTCGACTGAGACTCCGACCGTGCCCGGCGCCGGCCGGGCACGGTCAGGACACCACCTGCGGCGGACGAGCCGTCACCGCACCTGTTCCCGTACGGGTCGATATCGCAGGGCGATCGAGCCGGAACGGAACTCCTGGCGGCCGATGAGCTCGAGCGGGATGCGCTCGCGCAGACCGGAGAGGAGCGCGGGCCCGTGTCCGGCGATCACCGGCTGGACGACGAACTCGTACTCGTCGATCAATCCCAGGTCGGCCAACGCCGCGGGAAGCGTGACGCCGCCCACCCACACCGTTCCGCGGGACTCGAGGATGAGACGTCGAACCGCACGCTCGAGGTCGTCGCGAACCAGCTCCGCGTTCCAGTCGACCTCGCTCAGCGTGCTCGACACGACGTACTTCTTCGCCCCGTGGATGGCCTCGGCGAAGGGGATCTCCCACGCGCTCATCCCGTCCGGCCAGACACCCGTCGCGGGCTTGCGCCACGCGGATTCCATCATCTCGTAGGTCACCCGGCCCAAGAGCAGGGCGTCGGCGCGCTCCATCTCCGCGGTCCAGTACCGCATCGACTCCTCATCCGGCGCGGCGCCGGCCTCGTGATCGCAGCAGCCGTCGAGCGTGATATTGATCGAGTATCGAAGCGATCCCATGATCGATCTCCTTGGCGTGGGTCCGCATCTTCGCGGATCGCCCCACAGTAACCCCGGCCGATACGGATCGCATCCTCCCGGTCGCACTCCAGGCACGAAAAAACCCCCGGAGAACCGGGGGTTTCTGTCTGTGCGCGATACTGGGATCGAACCAGTGACCTCTTCCGTGTCAGGGAAGCGCGCTACCGCTGCGCCAATCGCGCCCGTTGGGGCTATTCAGTTTTCCCGTGAGGTGGCGACGGGATTCGAACCCGTGTAAACGGCTTTGCAGGCCGGTGCCTAGCCGCTCGGCCACGCCACCGTGTGGATTGACCCCACGTGCGGAAGATCTTCCGAAGAAGATCTCCTGCACTCGAGCGGATGACGAGACTCGAACTCGCGACCCCAACCTTGGCAAGGTTGTGCGCTACCAACTGCGCTACATCCGCATTTCGTTCCCGGTTGTCCCGGGCACTCATGAAACATTAGCCGAAGATCCGCACTCCGCCAAACCGGCAGCGAATCTCGCGCGTGTCTCGCCGAGTGGTCCACAGGGCCTCTGAGCGTCCGGTAGTATCGGTTGACGTACCCCGCGGGTATGGGCGATTGGCGCAGTTGGTAGCGCGCTTCCTTCACACGGAAGAGGTCATCGGTTCGAGTCCGGTATCGCCCACCACAGAACCTCCGATCCACTCGGGGGTTCTTTTCTTTTCCTCCACCGCCCCGGGCCGCAGACCTCCCGGTTCCCTCGCGCGCGTCTGCCGGTCGACCTGCCGTCGCGCTACCCGACAGGGGTACGCACGA
Source organism: Microbacterium sp. UCD-TDU (assembly GCF_000340625.1). Classification (NCBI taxonomy): domain Bacteria; kingdom Bacillati; phylum Actinomycetota; class Actinomycetes; order Micrococcales; family Microbacteriaceae; genus Microbacterium; species Microbacterium sp. UCD-TDU. The sequence continues at coordinate 409,365 of NZ_KB454447.1, read as the reverse complement.
CGCGGTCGTCGCCTTCGTCCGCGTCTCCCCGACCGTCGGTGTTGTTCGTCAGCACCCACAGCGCCCCGTCCGGTGCGACCGCGACGTCCCGAAGCCTCCCGAGCGACCCGACGAGGAACTCGCCGGAGGCGCGGAGGTCAGAGAGCGGCACCTGTCGGATCCGCTCTCCGCGGAGGTTCGCGATGAAGATCGACCCCGCGGTGATCGCGATGCCACTCGGACTCGCGATGCCGGGAGCCCACTGCTGCACCGGATCGATGAAATCCGCACGACCAGCGATGCCTTCCACCCTCGGCCATCCGTAGTTGCCGCCCGGCTCGATCACGTTGAGTTCATCCCAGGTGTCCTGACCGAACTCGCTCGCGTAGAGGGTTCCCTCTTCGTCCCACGCCAGCCCCTGCGGGTTGCGGTGGCCCAGGCTGTAGACGGGCGAGCCCTCGAAGGGGTTGTCCTCGGGCACGCGCCCATCCGGTGTGACGCGGAGGATCTTCCCCGCGAGAGATCCGAGATCCTGAGCGCCTTCACGATCGCCGGCGTCGCCGACCGTCACGTAGAGCATCCCGTCAGGGCCGAATGCGATGCGGCCGCCGTTGTGATTTCCGGCGGCGGGGAGGCTGGAGAGGATCGTCTCGGGCTCACCGATCTCCATCGACCCCGGTGCGCCCGAGAGGACGAATCGTTGCACCCTGTTCTCGTCGGCGGCCGTCGAGTACGCGTACAGGTCGCCCTCGTGCACGGCGATACCGAGCAGGCCGCCCTCCCCGCGCGGCTCGACGCCCTCGATCACGCCGACCTCGCGCGTCTCACCTGCATCCGAGACCTCGACGATGCGGGCGGTGTCGCGTTCGCTGAGCAACGCGGTGCTCCCGGAGAACGCGATGGACCAGGGGGCTTCCAAGCCCTGCACGATCGTCTTCCTCTGCTCCGGGGAGATGCTGACGGACCCCTCGGACAGCGTCGGCGAAGGCGGAGCAGGTGGTGTCGGCGCGCACGCGACGAGAGCGATCCCGGCGGCGCACAACGCGGCCGATGCCCTCAACCCTCGCCGCGTCGTCCTCATCACCGTTCCCTCGCCTTGCGTTCGACACTAGACGCGCTGCGCGCGGCGCAGAAGAGGCGTGTGTCCGAGGGGCCGCGTAGCCTGCCACGGTGTCGACGAATCAACTTCTCCCCGGCCCCTGCGCGCTCTGCGGAGGCACACGGGGAGTACGCACGGAGGGCTCGTGGTGCTGCGCCTCCTGCGGATGGCGCGTCGGCGACGCCCCCGATCCCGACCTCCCCCTCCCCCGTGTCGACGTCGTGTACTACATCCGATTCGACCGTCGCGTGAAGATCGGCACGAGCCGGCGTCCGCGACAGCGGCTGGCCAGCATCAGGCACGACGAGCTCCTGGCCTTCGAGCGCGGCGGTCGCGCCGTCGAACAGCAGCGACATCGCGAGTTCGCCGCGATCCGTGAGGGCGGTGAGTGGTTCACCTGGACGGATGAGCTGCGGGCGCACGTCGCTGCCCTCCAGGAAGAGGGCGAGCCGTGGCCGCTGTACGGACGCTGGCTGAGCGGAGCATTGCGCGGTATCGACGCCGCGGCACCCGAGCTGTGACATGACGATGCCGGGCGACTGCTTCGGGAAGTCCAGTCACCCGGCACCGCGTCTCGGGAAGGATCAGGCTGTGGCGGCCCGACCCCGGGTGGTCGCAGGCTGCGGCTGCGAGAACAGCACCACGACGATGACCGCGGCACCCACCACGACGTGCGGAAGCCAGACGTTCGGCGCCTCACCCGCGAATCCGAAGATCCACGGCGAGAGTGCGAGGAAGAGGCTGGCGACGATGTCGAAGACCAGGTGGACGGGCATCGGGATGAATCCGAAAGGACCCCATTCGTACTTCGTGAACAGGCTGTACACGATGAGACCGATGCCGAGGACGATCGGGATGATCACCGCTGCTCCCCCCATGCCGGCGAAGCCGAACAGCCAGGGCGCGGCGATCAGGGCGACGCCGACGATGTAGTCGAGAACTCCATGGACCTTGGTGGGGATGAAACGCATGATTCCTCCTTGTGTGGCGCCGCGGTGCGCGACTCACCACTGGTTCGAAGCCCGATGCGGATCGGATTGCTCCTCACGCGCCTCCCGGCGGCCCACCGAGCACCGGGGGGGGGGGACACCGCGGTCGATCGCCCCGGATCTTCGCGGCCCGGTCCCAGACACCACTGCTACGGTGAGGGTGCCGGTATCTTGCCGGCATCAGGGAAGACTTCTCGTCGACCAACGGGCCTCATCGGTCATTTCGTTCTCCGTCGCCTCCTCTGTGCGAGCCCGAGGAGCATCATGCCCACCCCGTCCGTTCCCTCTTTCATCGACCCCGCGCACGACTGGGCCGCCCCGATCGGCCTCCCCTCGGGGACGACCGCGATCGTGTACTGCGAAGGCCAGTTCGGCGAGCAGGACGGCAAGACCGCCAACGGCCTGGTCCGCCACTCCGAGAAGTACGAGATCCTCAGCGTCATCGACAGCACCCACGCGGGAGCGGATGCCGGGATGCTTCTGGACGGACGGGTGAACGACATCCCGATCCTCGACGGCCTCCCCACCGCGATCGCGCACGCCGGGCACGTCCCCGATTACCTGATCTGCGGCGTCGCTCCCGCCGACGGCCTGCTCTCAGCCGATCAGCGCACCGTGCTTTTGGACGGCATCGCCCGCGGAATGCACATCATCAACGGCCTGCACGAGTTCCTCACCGACGACGCCGAGTTCGTCGCCGCGGCGCTTCTCGCCCAGGTCACGATCACCGACATCCGTCGCCCGCGGGACAAGAAGGATCTCCACCTCTTCTCCGGTCGCATCTTCGACGTGACCTGCCCGCGCATCACGATCCTGGGCACCGACGGAGCGATCGGCAAGCGCACCACGGCGACGATCCTCGTGCGGGCGCTCAATGAGCGCGGCGTGCACGCTGTGATGGTCGGCACCGGACAGACCACGATCATCCAGGGCGGGCGCTACGGTGTCGCCCTCGACGCCCTCGTTCCGCAGTTCTGCTCCGGCGAGGTCGAGAATCAGGTCGTCGCGGCGTTCGAGGGCGAGAACCCGGATGTGATCATCGTGGAAGGACAAGGCGCACTCAGCCATCCCGCCTACATCACCTCCGCGCACATCCTCCGCGGCAGCCAGCCCGCAGGCGTGATCGTGCAGCACGCCCCCGGACGCAAGGTCCTCGGCGACTTCCCCATGGTCGCGATGCCCACCGTGACGAGCGAGATCGCCCTGATCGAGGCGTTCGCCGACACGACGGTGATCGGTGTGACCGTCAACCACGAGAACCTCTCGACAGAGCAGCTGGCCACCGCGATCGACGAGATCGAGCTGCGCACCGGGCTCCCCGCGACCGACCCGCTCACACGCCCGCTGGCCGAGCTCGTCGATATGGTGCTGCAGGCTTTCCCGATGCTCAGCCCGCGACGGACCAGCCGTAGCGCCGCGTGAGAGCCGTTCCGACGCGGTCGTAGCGGCCGCGATCGAGGACCGCCGCTTCCCGTCGCAGTCCGCGTTCGTGGACGCTGTACAGCTGCTCGATGTCGACCCAGGACTCGCGTCCCTGAGAGTCCCAGGCCCCGGTCCCGATCGAGAGGTAGTCCTGCTCCCCGTCGTGCGGCTTGCTGGTCATCCGCACCGCGTACACGCGATCCGCTGACTGCCGACCGATCACGAGCACGGGACGGTCTTTGCCGCGCCCATCGTTCTCCTCGTAGGGCACCCAGGTCCAGACGATCTCGCCGGCATCCGGGGCACCGTCCCGCTGCGGCGCATAGTCGACCCTCAGATCTCTGATCCGGTCCGGATCGATGCGGGCGGTCTCGGTGCCGGCGGGGGCGGAGGTCTCCTGCGGGGTGCGCAGACGCGCGTCCGGGCGTCTCGGATCTGTTGTCCGAGACGCCCGGCCGGAGCCCACTGACTTGAGCAGAATCTCCGCGAGTGCTGCCAGGATGCCGTTGGTCTTGCTCACACGGTCACCCTAACCGCAGATCACGCGTCGGCGAGTGCGTAGCCCTCCTCGCCGTGCACGACCTGGTCGACACCGGCGATCTCGTCCTCGTTCGTGACACGGAATCCGATCGTCTTCTCGATCGCGAATCCGATGATGAAGGCGACCACGAAGGAGTAGATCAGCACTCCGAGCGCGGCAATCAGCTGCACCGCGAGCTGACGGGCGTCGCCGCCGACGAAGAGGCCGGTCTCGGTGGCGAAGAAGCCCAGGTACACCGTTCCGATCAGACCACCGACGAGGTGGATGCCGACGACGTCGAGGGAGTCGTCGAAGCCGAGACGGAACTTCAGCTCGATCGCGAGTGCGCACACGACTCCGGCGAGTGCGCCCAGCAGCAGAGCCCAGCCCGGCGTCAGGTTGGCGCACGCCGGGGTGATCGCGACCAGACCGGCGACCGCACCGGAGGCGGCGCCGACCGAGGTGGGCTTGCCGTCCTTGATCTTCTCCACGAGGATCCAGCCGAGGATGGCGGCAGCGGTCGCGCCCAGGGTGTTCAGACCGATGAGGCCGACCCCGCCCATGTCCTCCGCGAGCCACTCCGCGCCGGCGTTGAAGCCGAACCAGCCGAACCACAGCAGCGCGGCGCCGAGGAGCGTCAGAGGCACGTTGTGGGGCTTCAGGATGCCCTTCTGGAAGCCGATGCGCTTGCCGAGCACCAGCGCGAGGGCGAGGGCCGCGGCGCCCGCGTTGATGTGCACGGCGGTACCTCCGGCGTAGTCGATCACACCGATGCCGCTGTCCTCGCCGAAGAGCGTGGTGCCGAGGTTCATGATCCAGCCACCGCCCCAGACCCACGCGGCGACCGGGAAGTAGCCGACGGTCGCGAAGATGCCGGCGAAGATCAGCCAGCTGCCGAACTTCGCACGATCCGCGATAGCTCCGGAGATCAGCGCCACGGTGATGATGGCGAAGGTGGCGCCGTAGGCGACTCCCAGGAGCGCGACGTTCGAGCCCTCACCCGCAGCCAGGCTCGAGAGCCCGATGTCGGCGAAGGGGTTGCCCGCGAAGGCGGTCGGGCTGTCGACGGCGCTCATCGAGAACCCGAAGAGAATCCACAGCACGGCGACGAGTCCGATGGAGCCGAAGCTCATCATCATCATGCTGACGACGCTCTTCGCCTTGACGAGACCGCCATAGAAGAAGGCGACGCCGGGCGTCATGAGCAAGACCAGAGCTGTCGCGGTGATCGCCCACGAGATGTTGCCGGGAGCATCCATAGGAAAACCTCACATCCGAAGTAATTGAGAGCTTCAGTGTGACGACCTGCGGTTTCGTCAATGCGTGAGGTTTGTTTCCCCGCGGTTACAGCGCGGCTCCGCCCGTGAACATCGCGTTACGCGATTCTGCGGGCTTACGCAGAATGTGTGAGGGCGTTGAGCCGAGAGATGGCGCGCAGGTACTTCTTGCGGTAACCGCCGGCGAGCATCTCGTCGGAGAAGACGGAGTCGAGCCCGAGCCCCGTGGCGAGGATCGGGATCTGCGCGTCGTACACCCGATCGACGAACGCCACGAATCGCAGCGCCTCCGACTGATCGGTGAGCTGGCGCACCCCGCGCAGCCCCACGCGGGCGACGCCGTCGATGAGCCTGATGTACCGCGACGGATGCACCTGTGCGAGGTGGCGGATCAGATCGTCGAACCGATCATCGGATGTCGCACCGGCGGCGCCCGCCTTCTCGACCGCGTCCGCGTACGCCGCGTCGTCGAGCACGACCGCGTGCCCGTCGAGAGCGCGCTGGCGGAAGTCGACGCCGTCGATGCGCAGCGTCTGGAAGCTGTCGGACATGGCGTGGATCTCCCGCAGGAAGTCCTGTGCGGCGAAGCGTCCCTCGCCGAGGGCGTTCGGCGGGGTGTTCGAGGTCGCGGCGAGCCGGGTGCCGGTCGGCACGAGCTCCCCCAGCAGACGGGTCATCACCATCGTGTCGCCCGGATCGTCCAGCTCGAACTCATCGATGCACAGCAGGTCGGCACCTTTGAGCAGATCGACGGTGTTCTTGTACCCGAGCGCGCCGACGAGCGCGGTGTACTCGATGAACGAGCCGAAGTACTTCCGACGCGCAGGCATCGCGTGGTAGATCGACGCCAGAAGGTGCGTCTTGCCCACGCCGAACCCGCCGTCCAGGTAGACGCCGGGCTTGAGCTCAGGCTCCTTCTTCGCGCGGCTGAACAGACCGCCGCGCTTCGCGGGCGTACCGCGCCCGGCGAAGCGCATCAGCGTCTCCTTCGCCTCCTCCTGCGAGGGATAGGCCGGATCAGCGCGGTAGCTGTCGAACGTCGCGGAGTCGAACTGCGGCGGCGGCACCAGGCTCGCCAGCATCTCGGGTCCGCTGACGGTCGGCTGACGCTCGGTGAGGTGCACGATTCCCGTGCGGCTGGTCTGGTCGGTCATCACAGTCCTGAATCAGGTGCTCACCTGTGTCGAAGTCTTACGAATCGGGCGCAGGGTGCTCGGCGGGGATCTATCGTCGAAGGGACGGATCAACACTACGCCGTCTGCCACCGCCCCCTCGTCCGCTCAACGCTTCGGAGATCCCATGGCCATCGAGTTCGATTCCTCCTCCCCCAAGTTCGCCGAGTATGCCGAACCGGGCCGCCTCGTGACCACGCAGTGGCTCGCGGAGCGTCTGGGAACGCCGGGCCTGGTGGTCGTCGAGTCCGATGAAGACGTCCTGCTCTATGAGACCGGCCACATCCCGGGAGCGGTGAAGGTCGACTGGCACACCGAGCTCAACGACCCCGTGGTGCGCGACTACGTCGACGGCGAGGGCTTCGCCGAGCTGCTGAGCCGCAAGGGCATCGATCGCTCGGACACGGTCGTCATCTACGGCGACAAGAACAACTGGTGGGCCGCCTACGCCCTCTGGGTCTTCTCCCTCTTCGGTCACGAGGACGTGCGTCTGCTCGACGGCGGACGCGACCGTTGGATCGCGGAGGGACGCGAGCTCACGCGTGAGGCGACCAGCCGTCCGGCCACGGCGTATCCCGTCGTCGAGCGCGACGACTCCCTCATCCGCGCGTACAAGGAAGACGTTCTCGCCCATATCGGCAGCCCGCTGATCGACGTCCGCTCTCCCGAGGAGTACACCGGTGAGCGCACCACGGCGCCCGCGTACCCCGACGAGGGCGCGCTGCGTGCCGGCCACATCCCCACCGCGCAGAGCGTGCCGTGGGCAAAGGCGGTCGCCGAGGACGGCGGCTTCCGCAGCCGTGCCGAGCTTGACGCGATCTACCGCGACGGGGCCGGGCTGAAGGACGGGGACGATGTCGTCGCGTACTGCCGCATCGGTGAGCGCTCGAGCCACACCTGGTTCGTGCTCAGGCACCTTCTGGGCTTCGAGAACGTGCGCAACTACGACGGGTCCTGGACCGAGTGGGGCAGCGCGGTGCGTGTGCCGATCGTCACCGGCTCAGAGCCCGGCACCCTCTGAACATGTGACAATGACAGGGATGACCACAAGCGACCTTCCTGACGCCCTCGCGGAGATCCGCGACGGTTTCCTGGAGACCCCCGAGTCCGATCGTCTCCTCCTGCTGCTCGAGTTCTCCGACGAGCTCCCTGACGTGTCCGACGAGGTAGCTGCCCACCCGGAGATGTACGAGCGCGTCGCCGAATGCCAGTCGCCGGTGTACATCCACGTCGAGGTGAACGACGACATCGTGACCATGCACGCCACGGCGCCGCCCGAGGCACCGACCACCCGCGGTTTCGCGAGCATCCTGGTGCAGGGCCTCACCGGCCTGACCGCCGACGAGGTGCTCGCGATCCCGAACGACTATCCGCAGTCGATCGGGCTCACCAAGGCGGTGTCGCCTCTGCGTATCGGAGGCATGACCGGGATGCTGATGCGGGCGAAGAACCAGGTCACGCAGAAGCGCTGAATCCCTGGCCTTCGAGCCAGTCGGTGATCGAGGTGGTCCAACCCGTCTGGTCGTAGTTCCACAGCTTGGTGTGGCGCGCGACGGTGAATCGGGGCATCGTCACGAGATCCGGACGCGCCTCCTGCAATGCGTGCGACGAGTCGGCAGGGACGAAGCCGTCGTCGTCGCTGTGCAGGATCAGGATGGGCGCCGTCAGCTCGTCGGCACGGGCGACCATGTCCAGGCGATCGAACGCGATCGGCTCGTCGGCTCCGCTGAGGCGCGCGGTGAGGGGCATCTGGAGCGCGCCCATGGCGAGTGCGGGCAGCGGTGCCCGCACTCCGGCCATCTTCGCCTGGAATCGCAGCACGGTGCGCCAGTCGACGACGGGAGACTCGAGGATGATCCCGGCGATGCGATCGCTGTGATCCGACGTCACCGCAGCCTGCAGCGAGATCGCTCCCCCCATCGACCACCCCATCAGGATGACCTGTTCGGCGCCGTGTCGGAGCGCGTAGGCGATGGCGGCGTCCACGTCACGCCATTCCGACGCTCCGAGCGCGTAGGCGCCCGCCCTGGTGCGGGGGGCCTCGCCGTCGTTGCGGTAGGAGACGACGAGGTTGGGCAGGCCCGCGGCAGAGAGCACCGGAACAGCCCGCAGGCACTCCGCGCGCGTCGCCCCGCGTCCGTGGACCTGGATCACCCAGGTCGAGGACGACGCCGGGAAGTACCAGGCAGGGCACGGACCGGCCGGAGTGCCGATCAGCAGGTTCTCCCAGCGCAGGTGGAGCTCGCTCGGGGATGAGTAGTAGTAACCGCTGAAGGCCGCGGCACGATCGACGCGGGCTCCGGGCTCGATCTGCGTGAGGAGCTTGCGTCGCACAGTCGAGCCGTCCGCGCTGAGCACGGCTCCGAGCTTCACATAGCCGTAGGTCCCGGTCGTGAAGAGGCCGTACCGTCCGGGGAGCTCGGTGTCGAGGGTGCGCTGCAACTCGATGGTCTGCGCACCGGTGTCGACGGCGAGTATCTCGGTGTCGGTGGCACGACGCATGGGCGTGACGACCCGACGGGCGACGGCGAACACGACGAGAGCGAGCGCCGCCCCGAAGGCGAACAGGGCAGGGACAAGGAGCGTAACGGCGTGCCTGAGACTCTTCATCGCTTCCTGACTCTAGCCTGTTGCCGTGACCGCACACCCCGAGGCCGGGACGCCTTTCGAGAGCGCCGTGGCCGAACTGCGCGAGACCGAGTTCCGTGATGACATCACGGTGCGCGAGATCGCCACCCCGCAGGGCCTCGCGCCCTTCGCCATCGCCCTCGCAGCAGACGTGCGCCCGGAGGGTGACGGCGAGTCGGTGTACGGCACCGGGAGGTTCGTCCTGCTGCACGATCCGGAAGAGCCCGGCGCGTGGGGAGGCTCGTGGCGCATAGTGCTGTTCGCCCAGGCGCCGTTGGAGACGGAGATCGGCACCGACCCGCTTCTCGCCGACGTGACCTGGTCGTGGCTGGTCGATGCGCTCGACTCCCGCGATGCGATCTATCACTCGGAGTCGGGCACCTCGACCAAGACGCTGTCGAAGGGATTCGGCGGGCTCGCCGTCGAAGGAGACGGCGCCCAGATAGAATTGCGGGCGTCCTGGACTCCGGAGGGCCCGTTCCGACCTCATGTCGAAGCATGGGCCGAGCTGGTCGGAATGCTGGCGGGGCTTCCGCCCGGCTCCGAGGGCATCGCCGTGATCGGCGCGCGAAAGGCTGTACGTGACTGAATACTCCGTGATCTCGGATGCTGAGGAGTTCCGCGCGGCCTGCGCCGTGCTCGCCGCAGGAACCGGCCCCGTGGCCGTGGACGTGGAGCGGGCATCCGGTTTCCGGTACTCGCAGCGCGCCTATCTGGTGCAGGTGTTCCGCCGCGACGCAGGAGTCTTCCTGTTCGACCCGCCGGCCATCGGCGACTTCGCACCTCTGCAGGATGCGATCGGAGACGTGGAATGGGTGCTGCACGCCGCGAGCCAGGATCTGCCTTCACTCCGGGAGCTTCACCTCGAGCCGCCGGTGATCTTCGACACCGAGCTGGCATCGCGCCTCCTGGGACATGAACGCGTCGGACTCGGTGCCGTCGTCGAGGACACCCTGGGCATCACGCTCAAGAAGGAGCACTCCGCGGCCGACTGGTCGACGCGGCCGCTGCCGGACTCCTGGCTCGAGTACGCCGCTCTCGACGTCCTGCACCTGATCGACGTGCGTGACGTCCTGGTGCTCGAGCTCGAAGAGCAGGGGAAGACGGAGTTCGCCGCGCAGGAGTTCGCCGCCACGCTCTCTCGCGCCCCCAAACCACCACGCGAGGACCCCTGGCGCCGGCTCAGCGGCCTGCACCAGGTACGCGGGGCACGCAACCTCGCCGTCGCCCGCTCGCTCTGGCAGGCTCGCGAGGCGTACGCGCAGGATCAGGACGTCTCCCCCGGACGTCTCGTCCCCGACCGTTCCCTCGTGGCGGCGGTCATGGCGAATCCCACGTCGAAGCAGGCGCTGGCAGGCATCAAGGAGTTCCAGGGGCGCGCGAGTCGCACGCAGCTGGATCGCTGGTGGCAGGCGATCGTCGATGGCCGGGCGTCGGAGGAACTCCCTCGCGAACGCGTCCCGAGCGACACTCTTCCTCCGCCGCGCGCCTGGGCTGATCGGAACCCCGAGGCGGATGCGCGTCTGAAAGCCGCCCGCCCCGTCGTCGAGGCCGTGGCCGAGGAACTGGGGATGCCGACGGAGAACCTCCTGACTCCGGAGTACCTCCGTCGCGTGGCCTGGGATCTGCCCGGCGAGACCGCGGAGGAGATCGGCGCTGCTCTGGCCGCGCTGGGCGCGCGACCGTGGCAGATTGCACAGACCGCACAGAAGATCGCTACCGCCTTTGTAGAGGCGGCGCAAACGCCCGACACGACCCCCGCACCCGCTTCGTAGGTTCGACCCAACCGATTCCTCCCCGTTTCGCGGGCTTCATAGACTGAGGCCACGCACTAACTTGGAGGCAGAGTGGCCGAGATCTCGGACGTCTTCTTCGTCGATGGAGTGCGCACCCCCTTCGGGCGCGCCGGCGAAAAAGGCATGTACTGGAACACCCGCGCAGATGACCTGGCCGTCAAGGCGACCATCGGCCTGCTAGAGCGGAACGCGGCGGTCCCCACCGACCGCATCGATGACGTCGCGATCGCCGCGACGTCGCAGACGGGAGATCAGGGCCTCACGCTCGGCCGCTCCGTGGCGATCCTCGCAGGTCTCCCCCAGACAGTCCCCGGCCTCGCCGTCGAGCGCATGTGCGCCGGCGCGATGACGAGCGTCACGACGATGGGCGCCTCGATCGGCGTCGGCATGTACGACTTCGCCCTCGCCGGCGGCGTCGAGCACATGGGCCACCACCCGATCGGGGCGAACGCCGACCCGAACCCCCGCTTCGTGGCCGAGAAGATGGTCGACCCCGGCGCGCTCAACATGGGCGTCACGGCGGAGCGCATCTTCGATCGCTTCCCGCACCTGACCAAGGAGCGCTCGGACCGCTTCGGCATGCTGAGCCAGCACAAGGTGCAGGCCGCGTACGACGCCGGCAAGATCCAGCCCGATCTCGTTCCCGTGGCCACCAAGGGGCCCGATGGCGCCTGGGGTCTCGCTACCGAAGACGAGGGCCGTCGCCCGCAGACCACTATGGAGGACCTCGCGGCCCTCAAGACGCCGTTCCGCCCGCATGGCCGCGTCACGGCCGGTACCTCTTCGCCTCTCACCGACGGCGCGACGATGTCGCTGCTCGCCGGCGGCGGTGCGGTCAAGGAGTTCGGGCTCGCGCCGAAGATGCGGATGGTCTCGTTCGCGTTCGCCGGAGTGCAGCCGGAGATCATGGGCATCGGGCCGATCCCGTCGACTGAGAAGGCCCTGAAGAAGGCCGGACTCACGATCGCCGACATCGGCCTGTTCGAGCTCAACGAGGCGTTCGCCATCCAGGTGATCTCGCTGCTCGACCACTTCGGCATCGCCGACGACGATCCCCGAGTGAACCAGTGGGGCGGCGCCATCGCGTTGGGTCACCCGCTCGCGGCATCCGGCGTGCGTCTCATGATCCAGCTCGCGGCGCAGTTCGCTGAGCGCCCCGACGTCCGCTACGGCCTGACCGCCATGTGCGTGGGCCTCGGCCAGGGCGGATCGGTCATCTGGGAGAACCCGCACTACGACGGCAAGAAGAAGAAGTGAGCGCCACCGTGACGAACTACGACGAGATCGACTTCTCCCCCATCCAGGCGCTCACCGAGGGCGAGGTCATCACCCAGTCCCCGGTGCGCGACATCCGTCTCGCCTCGGGCAAGGTGCTGGCCCTGATCACGCTCGACAACGGTCGTGACCACACCCGTCCGAACACGCTCGGCCCTGCGACGCTCACGCAGCTGGGTGAGACGCTCGACGGTCTCAAGGCGCGAGCCGCCGCCGGCGAGATCCAGGCCGTGGGCATCACGGGAAAGCAGTACATCCTCGCCGCGGGTGCCGACCTGTCCGACATCAGCAAGGTCGGCTCGCGCGACAACGCACGCCTGATCGCGCAGCTCGGCCACAAGGTGCTCGGCAAGCTCGGCGATCTCGGCGTGCCGTCGTTCGCCTTCGTGAACGGCCTCGCCCTGGGCGGCGGCCTGGAGATCGCACTGAACTCCAGCTACCGCACGGTCGACGCGTCGGCGGCAGCGGTCGCACTCCCCGAGGTCTTCCTCGGCATCATCCCCGGTTGGGGCGGCGCCTATCTGCTGCCGAACCTGATCGGCATCGAGAACGCCCTCGAGGTCGTCATCTCGAACCCGCTCAAGCAGAACCGGATGCTGAAGCCCCAGCAGGCGTTCGATCTCGGCATCTTCGACGCGATCTTCCCCGCCGCGAACTATCTGGAGAACTCGCTCTCCTGGGCGGATGCCGTGCTCGGCGGCAAGAAGGTCGAGCGCAAGAACGAACCAGGGAAGATCGAGCGGCTGACCAAGTGGCCGATCGCGATCAAGATGGCGCGCGGCATGCTCGAATCGAAGATCGGAACGGTACCGAAGTCTCCGTACGCGGCGCTCGACCTTCTCGACAAAGCGAAGAGCGGCACCAAGGCCGAGGGCTTCGCCCGCGAGGACGAGGCGCTCGCCGACCTCGTCACCGGCGACCAGTTCGCCGCGTCGATGTATGCCTTCGATCTCGTGCAGAAGCGCGCGAAGCGCCCTGTCGGCGCTCCTGACAAGCAGCTCGCGAAGAAGGTCACCAAGGTGGGCATCATCGGTGCCGGACTCATGGCCAGCCAGTTCGCGCTGCTCTTCGTGCGCAAGCTCCAGGTGCCCGTGCTCATCACGGACCTCGACCAGGCGCGCGTCGACAAGGGCGTCGCCTACATCCACGAGGAGATCGGCAAGCTCGAGGCCAAGGGGCGTCTGGACGCCGACTCCGCGAACAAGCTGCGCGCGCTCGTGACCGGCACCACCGACAAGAGCCTCTACGCGGACTGCGACTTCGTGATCGAGGCCGTGTTCGAAGAGGTCGGCGTCAAGCAGCAGGTGTTCGGAGAGATCGAGAAGATCATCGCCGAGGACGCGATCCTCGCGACCAACACCTCCTCGCTGTCCGTCGAAGAGATCGGTGCGAAGCTCGCCCACCCCGAGCGCCTGGTCGGGTTCCACTTCTTCAATCCGGTCGCGGTGATGCCGCTGATCGAGATCGTGAAGACGCCCGCCACCGCCGATGCGGCCCTGTCGACGGCCTTCGTCGTCGCGAAGAACCTCGGAAAGAACGCGGTTCTCACCGCCGACGCCCCGGGCTTCGTCGTGAACCGGCTGCTCGCGAAGGTCATGGGCGAGGCCGCACGCGCCGTCTACGAGGGCACACCGATCGCCGACGTCGAGAAGGCCTTCGGCCCGCTCGGCCTGCCGATGGGACCCTTCCAGCTGATCGACCTGGTCGGTTGGAAGGTCGCAGCCCACGTGCAAGACACGATGGTGCACGCCTTCCCCGAGCGGTTCTACGCGAACGAGAACTTCCACGCCCTCGCCGAGCTCGACGCGGTCGTGGAGAAGGACAAGGGCGGACGCGTCGTCGGCTGGAGCAAGCAGGCCGAGAAGGTCCTGAAGCCCGCTGTCGGGAAGACTCCGGCGACGGCTGCGACGATCCTCCAGCGTGTGCAGGACGGTCTCGCGCAGGAGATCAAGCTGATGCTCGACGAAGGTGTGGTGCCCGAGGTCGAGGACATCGACCTGTGCCTGATCCTCGGCGCCGGCTGGCCCTTCATCGACGGCGGCGCTTCGCCGTACCTCGATCGCGAGGGTGCGTCCGAGCGGGCGTTCGGCGGCTCGTTCCACACTCCGCAGATCCGCGGCGTCGAAAGCCGCTGATCACCGCCGAAGGGGTCGCATCGACAGATGCGGCCCCTTCGTCGTCTCATCTCCTGCGCGGTCGTCTACTGCGAGGGTCGCTGATCCGTCTGTTCGGTCTTCGGCCAGTACGACAGCGCGCGTTCGGCCAACGCGGTGATCGTGAGAGACGGGTTGACGCCGGGGTTCGCGGGGACGGCCGAACCGTCGACCACGTGGAGCCCCGGATGCCCCCAGACCCGGTGATAATGATCGATCACGCCGTCTTCCGGCGAGGCCGAGATCACCGCACCACCGAGGAAGTGCGCGGTCAACGGGATCCCGAAGACCTCGGGCCACGAGCCGCGGGCTTCTGCGGACACTCCGCCTTCCTGCTCGACGCGCCTCGCGATCGCCGCAGCGGCCGTGTGGGCCTGCGGGAGATGACTCGGATTCGGTTCTCCGTGTCCCTGTGCACTGGTCATCACGAGTCGGCCGAAGCGGCGTCGCAGCGACAGGGTGAGCGAGTTGTCCGCCGTCTGCATCACGAGCGCGATGATTCCCCGCTCGCTCCAACGGCGGAGGTTCCCGAGACGGAACTGCCGCACCGGTGATCGGAGCACCTGTCTGATGAGGCTGCCCAGTCGAGCGCCCAGACCACGGTCGCCCGGCACGAGGACGGTCGCGAGCGCACCCATCAGGTTCGAGCCGGGACCGTAGCGCACGTTCTCCACATGAGTGCGGTCATCGACGTGGAAGGAGGTGGTGATCGCGATTCCCCGCGCCAGATCCAGAGACTCCGGAACCGCGGTCGCCACCGCGCCGTCGAGGGCCTCGGAGTTGGTTCGGGTGAGCCGCCCCAGGGCATCGGAGACCCGAGGCAGCGCACCGGAGGCCTTCATCCGGTGCAGCAGCTGCTGAGTGCCCCAGGTGCCGCCGGCAAGCACGACCTGCTCTGCCGTCACCGTGCGACGTCCGTGCCGGAGCCAGGCACCGCTGCGCTGCGTGGTCACCGCGAATCCGCCGCCGGGCAGTTCACGCACCTCGCTCACCGTGCGCAGCGCCTCGATCGAGACACCTCGACGTTCCGCGAGGGCGAGGTAGTTCTTCATGAGGGTGTTCTTCGCGCCCACACGACAGCCCACCATGCAGTTGCCGCAGAGGGTGCAGCCGGTGCGGTCCGGTCCTTCACCGCCGAAGAAGGGATCGGTCGTGCGCTCCCCCGGCTTCCCGAACCAGACGCCGACGGGGGCGCGACGAAACGTCGACCCCACGCCCAGGTCCTCGGCCGCACCGGCCATGATTCGTTCGACCGGCCCCGTGTGCGGATAGTGCTCCACCACGCCGAGCATCCTCTTCGCGGTGGCGTAATGCGGCGACAGCTCCGATTCCCACTCGGCGATGCCTCGCCACTGCGGGTCCTGGAAGAACGCGGGACCCGGCTGATAGAGCGTGTTCGCGTAGTTGAGCGAGCCTCCGCCCACTCCCGCGCCCGCCAGGATCATCACGTGTGGAAGCCGATGGATGCGCTGCACGCCGTAGCACCCGAGCATCGGCGCCCAGAGGTAGCGGCGAAGATTCCAGCTCGTCTTCGCGAAGTCGTCATCCTCGAAGCGACGGCCGGCCTCGTAGACGCGGACCCGGTAGCCCTTCTCCGCCAGTCGCAGCGCGGCCACGGACCCGCCGAACCCGGAACCGACGATCACGACGTCTTCATCGAACCTCGTCATCGCACACCCTCCGACCGCATCGTCGCCTCCGGCACCATCATCGTGAGCGCCGCGGGGAGCACCGCGACGGTGCACACATTCTCGCCGATCCGCTCGCCGTCGGCGTAGACCACCAGGCCAGGGGCCGAGACCGTCACGGTCCGCGCTCGGCGGTGAGAGACCTCCGGTCGGCGCAGGTGCGATCCCCGCAGCAGCAGCGGGAAGAGACGCAGCAGCCGCAGACGGCCCAGAGGTGCGACATGAACGATGTCGAGCAGTCCGTCGTCGGGAACAGCCCCGGCACAGATCGGCATCCCCCCGCCGTAGCTCGATGTGCTGCCGGCGGCGATCAACGTACCCGGAGCCCTCCGCGCGGGTTCGCCGTCGATGGCGAGCGAGAAGTCCATCGCGCGCAGACGCACGAGTTCGATCAGCAGCGCCAGATAGTAGCGCGGTGCCCCGTGCGGCCAGCGGAGCCGGTTGGTGCGGTCGCTGACCTTCGCGTCGAACCCGAACGCCGCGATCGTGAGGAACTTCCGTGTCCCGGCCGCCGTGCTCACTTCACCGACATCGACCGGTCGTGGCACACCGGTGAGTGCCAGCTCCGCAGCGGCCGCGGCGTCACCTCGGGGCAGGCCGAGGGCACGCGCGAGGTCGTTCCCCGTTCCGGCCGGCACCAGGACGACCGGGGCGGCTGCCGCACACACCGTGTCGAGGATTCCCGACAGCGTGCCGTCTCCGCCGACGACCACGAGCGCTCGCGGATCGTCGGCCAGGGCTGCGACCGCGAGCCGGGCCGTGTCGGCCGCGGAGCCGCCCGCGTAGGCGCGCACCTCGGCCCCACGACTCCTCAGGTGCAGGACGGCGGCTTCGGCTGCCCTTCCGCCCCGCCCCTTGCCGGAGAACGGGTTCGCGAGCACCGCGATGTGCTCGGCCACGTCAGCGCGACCGCTCGATCGGGATCACGGCGCCGGGGTTGAGCACGCCGGCAGGATCGAGCTCGCGCTTGATGGCGGCGAGGATCCGGATGCCGGTCTCGCCGATCTCCTCACGCAGCCAGGGCGCATGATCCCTGCCGACCGCGTGGTGATGGCTGATGGTTCCGCCCGACGCGATGATCGCATCATTGACGCGCGACTTCACGGGCTCCCACACCCCGAGCGGATCGGAGCGGATCCCCGCGAGGACGGTGAAGTACAGCGACGCCCCGGTCGGGTAGATGTGGGACACGTGGCACATGACGTACGACTTCGCCCCGGCATCCGCGAAGCCGCCCTTGAGAGCCCCTTCGACGGCCGAGCGCAGCCTCTGCAGGTTCGACCACGTGGTCGCGGTCTCCAGCGTCTCGCAGAAGACTCCGGCGTCGAGCAGTGAATCCCTCAGGTAAGGACCGTCGAAGCGGCCCTTCAGCCAGTCCTCCGCCGCCCCCTCCCCTGCCGAGATGCCACCGGCGGCAGCCAGCTGCACGCTGGCACGGGCTCGACGCTCGTCGATCCCGTCGCCCTCGTACACGGTCACCACACTCGCGCCCTTCGAAAGCGCCTTGCCGATCTTACCGACCTGCGCGAGGCTCACCGCCGTCTCCGCTTCGTCGGACAGTCGGATGACGGTGGGTCCGTTGCCCTGCTGCGCGACACGACGCAAACCCTCGGCTCCGCTTGCGAAGTCGGGAAAGGACCAGGACTCGAAGACACGCTCGCGGGGAATCGGATGCACCCGCACCCGCACTTCGGTGATGACGCCGAAGATGCCCTCCGACCCGAGGAACACCCTGATCAGGTCGGGACCCGCCGCCGAGCCGGGCGACCGTCCGAGGTCGATGTCGCCGGTCGGCGTCGCCACGCGGATTCCCGTCACCATCGCGTCGAAGCGCCCGTTGCCCGCTGAGTTCTGTCCCGACGACCGCGCTGCGGCGAAGCCGCCGATCGTCGCGTAGCGGAAGCTCTGCGGGTAGTGGCCGAGCTCGAGCCCGTGCGCGGACAGCAGTGCCTCCGCCTCGGGCCCAGTGGTGCCGGCGGCGAGCACGGCCTCGCCGCTGATCACATCCAGCCGGACCACACCGCTGAGACGCCGCAGGTCGAGACTCACCACCGCGTGATGCGCGCCCCGCTGCGGGTCGAGTGCGCCGACGACACTCGTGCCGCCGCCGAAGGGGATGACCGCGATTCCGCGCGCGACGGCGACGTCGAGGCAGGCGCGCACCTCGTCGTGGTCGGCGGGACTCACGACGGCGTCCGGCGCGTCCTGCCGTGACGCGCGACGACGCAGGAGGTCGGGGGTCGAACGGCCTCCGGCATGGCGGATACGCGCCTCAGCGGTGTCGTCGACGTGCGCGCGGCCGACAGCGTCGGCGAGAGCTGCGTGGTCTTCGTCGGACAACCGTGAAGGCGCCAGCTGCACCTCGGCCAGCGTGGCTGCCGGCTCGGGCCTGCGCACACGCCCCAGCAGCATCGGGAGCAGCGCGCGCACGGGCAGGGGCAGGTCCTTCGCCTTGGCAGGGTCGCCCCAGCCGTTCCACCTCATCGACGGGTCCGCATCGACCCTGCCATTGTCTGGGCTCATGCGTTACAGTTTGACACATCATGGAAGAACGTCAACCTCTGTGGGATGCGACGCAGACGAGGATCCTCGATGCCGCCGACGCGCTGATCGAGCGCCGTGGCGTACACGGGGTCACCATCGCCGAGCTCGCCCGCCGCGCCGACCTCAGCCGTCCGACGATCTACCGCAACTGGAGCGATGCCGACGACGTCGTCCGCGCCGCGCTGCTGCGCCGCGTGGACGGCATCCTGAGCACCTTCTCGGCGGACGCGCGCACGAGGACCGCTCTCGTGGACGACGTGCTGCGCTTCACGACACTGTTCCGGAGCGACCCTGTCTACGGGCGGCTGCTCGCCGACGAGCCCGAGGCCTTCACGCGGTACACACTGCAGCGCGTGGGATCGAGTCAGCGCATGATCCTGCGCTGGCTCGCCAGGGCCATCAGTTCCGCACAGGGTGACGGATCGGTCAGGCCCGGCGAGCCGCAGGAGATCGCGGTCATGCTGCTGCTCATCGCGCAATCCGCTGTCCTCTCGCACGGCACGGTGGCCGACCTCATCTCCGAAGCCGCGTGGGAACGCGAACTGCGCGCCGCACTCGACGGGCTGCTGCGCCCATGAACGGGGCATCATCCGCGCTCAACGTCGCGCGACGGAGGATCGATCTCGCACTCGCGGCCGATGAGCACGCCGACGTTCTCGTCGTGGGAGGCGGCATCACCGGTGCGGGAGTCGCGCTCGACGCAGCATCGCGGGGCCTCCGCGTGACGCTGATCGAAGCGGATGACCTCGCTTTCGGAACCAGCCGGTTCAGTTCGAAGCTGGTGCACGGCGGCCTACGCTACCTCGCGACGGGCGACATCGCGACCGCGAAAGAGAGCGCACACGAGCGTCATCTCCTCATGACGACGATCGCGCCGCACCTGATCCGCCCGCTCGGGCAGCTGCTGCCGTTCTCACACGGCGTCACCCTCCGCCAGCGCGCGGCAGGCGCGGTCGGGATGGCGCTGGGTGATCTGCTGCGGATGCGCGCACACACGCCTCGCAGCGTGCTGCCGGCCCCGGTGCTCGTGTCGGCACGCACCGCTGCTCGGCTGGCGCCCGCTCTCGATCCGCACGGTCTGCGCGGGGGCGTGCTGTCCTACGACGGCCAGCTCGTCGACGATGCGCGTCTCGTCGCGACAGTGGCGCGGACCGCAGCGGGCCTCGGCGCCCGCATACTCACCCGGGTCCGTGCGGTGGTGCTGCGCGCGGACGGTGCCACCGTCGAGGAGACGACGACGGGTGAACGATTCGACATCCGCGCACGTGCCGTCATCAACGCGACCGGGGTGTGGGCGGGCACGCTCGATCAGGCGATCGGGGTGCGACCGAGCCGAGGCACCCACATCGTGCTCGATGCCGCCGACCTCGGAACTCCTTCGACGGCCCTCACGATCCCCCACGAGGGCTCGATCAGCCGCTATGTGTTCGCGCTGCCGCAGGCATACGGTCGCGTGATCGTCGGGCTCACCGACGAGGACTCTCCCGGTGCCGTGCCGCGGGTGGCGCAGCCGACGGAGCCGGAGATCGACTTCCTCCTGCGGAGCCTCAACCGCGTGACCGCCGCACCGATCGGTCGCGATCAGGTGCGAGGGGCCTTCGCGGGCTTGCGGCCGCTGGTCGACAGCGGTACGGACTCGAGCTCCGACGTCTCACGCAGGCACCTGGTGGCGATGTCAGAGGCCGGGTTCGTCACTGTTCTCGGGGGAAAGCTGACGACGTATCGGCGGATGGCCGAGGATGCGGTCGATCTCGCAGCTCGGACACGGGGCCTGCAGGCGGCATCGAGTCGAACGGCGTCGTTGCGACTCGTCGATCGCGTGATCCCCTCCTCACCGGAGCTGCTGGACGAGACGACGGGACTGACCGCCGGTGAGGTCGAGTACGCCGTCCGTGTCGAGGGGGCGATGACCGTCGACGACGTGCTCGACCGCCGTACGCGCGTCGGTCTCGTCGATGCGGATCGCGAACGCTGCCGGGGGGCGGTGGAGACGCTCGTCGCTCGCACTGTCGCCGACCTCGTCTGAGCCCGTCCCACGGCGGATCGGGACCGGGGCGTATCCACCGCACAGCATCGCGGAGAACGCGCGGGGAACAGCGTATGAACTCCCCCGGGCCGAGCGCCTCCACGACACTCCCGCGTGCCGCGACCCTGCACAGTGGTGTCATGGACATGCTCTTCACGATGCTGGGCGGCAAGGGGATGTCGGGGCTGCTGAAGACCGGCACGGCGATCCTCACCACGCTCCTGGTCCTCCCCGCTCTCCTGAAGCTCTTCATCGTCACCGTCGATGAGGGCTGGGCAGCGATCCGGACCCGCAACGGCAAGCCGATCATCCGCAACCGTCCACAGCGACGGCCGTCGGCCCGCGCAGGCGCCGTCGGCGAGGTCGTGGTGCTGCACCCGGGGTCCCACGGCGCCTTCCCGCTGTTCTACTGGTACAAGCTCGTCGATGTCCGCTGCCGCGCGACGGATCTGCCCGCGCGCGAGATGACCGGATCCAGCGGCCATCAGCATCGCGTCCATGCCTCCTTCGAGTGGCGCCCCATACCGACGGGAAGCGATCTGCGGGTCTTCGAGCTCGATGTGGTCAACGTCAAGGAACGCGCATCGAACATCGTCGGCGCGGCGCTGAGGGATGTGATCCGCGGGCTCGAGGGGGCCGAGCTGCCGCACAACGACGAGATCAACACCCGCGTCATCGCAGCCAGCGCCGAGGAGGTACGCCGTGCCTGCGGCGTCGAGCTGGTGCGCGTCATGGTCACCGGCGACGCCCTCACGGACGGTTACCTGCTCTCGACGGCCCTCCGTGACGTCGACCGAGGCGCGCAGGCCGTCGCGGCCCTGCACGCGCTGAACTGACGGCGGCGGCGCCGACATCCGTTCGGGCGTCAGTGCCGCTCGTGCAGAGGGATGTCGATGGTTCCGCCCTCCCCCGCGTGACGTGCCTTCGGAATGCGGGTCCCGAGCACCTGCGACACGATGTCCTGCGCGATCTTCGGCGCTGTGAGACCGGCGTCGGAGAGAATCTGATCACGCGAGGCGTGGTCGATGAACTCGTCGGGCAGCCCCAGCTCGTCCACCGCGGTGTCGATCCCGGCCTCCCGCAGAACCTGGCGCACACGCGTGCCGACGCCCCCGACGCGGATGCCGTCTTCGAGCGTGATCACGAGGCGATGATGCGCCGCGAGCTCGACGATCGAGGGCTGCACCGGGATGGCCCAGCGCGGATCGATGACCGTCGCACCGATCCCCTGCGCGCGGAGCCGCTCGGCGACGTCGAGAGCGAGTTCGGCGAACGGGCCGATGGCGACGATGAGGACGTCTTCGGACTCACCGCGGGCGAGCACGTCGACTCCGTCGCTCAGGCGTTCGATCGCCGGCAGATCGGCGGCGACCTCTCCCTTCGGGAACCGGATGACGGTGGGGGCGTCCTCGACATCGACGGCCTCGCCGAGGGCTTCGGTCAGGCGCGCACCGTCGCGAGGCGCGGCGATGCGGATGTGCGGGACGATCTGCAGCATCGCGAGATCCCACATGCCGTGATGGCTGGGACCGTCGGGGCCGGTGACCCCTGCCCGATCGAGGACGAAGGTCACCCCGGCGCGGTGCAGGGCGACATCCATCAGCACCTGATCGAAGGCGCGCCCCATGAAGGTGGCGTAGAGGGCAACGACGGGGTGCAGGCCCCCATATGCCAGGCCGGCCGCGGACGCGACCGCGTGCTGCTCGGCGATGCCCACGTCGTAGACCCGATCGGGGAAGCGCTCGGCGAACGGCGCGAGCCCGGTCGGGCGCAGCATCGCAGCCGTCATCGCGATCACGTCGCTGCGCTGCTCGCCGATGGACACGAGCGCATCGGAGAACACATCCGTCCAGCCTCGTCCGCCGGAGGAGAGCGTCTCGCCGGTCGTCGGATCGATCTTGCCGACGGCGTGGAACTGATCGGCCTCGTCGTCGCGAGCAGGCTGGTAACCCCGCCCCTTCTCGGTGATCGTGTGGACGATGACAGGGGCCCCGTAGGACTTCGCCAGCTCCAGCGTCTCCAGGAGTGCGGGCAGGTCATGTCCGTCCACCGGGCCGAGATACTTGATGTCGAGGTTCGAGTAGAGGGCCTCGTTGTTCGTGAAGCGCGAGAGGAAGCCGTGCGTACCTCCACGGACACCGCGGAACACCGCACGCCCCACGGGACCGAAAGCCCGGAAGAGGCGGTCAGAGCGCTGGTGGAGGTCCTTGTAGGCCGCCGCCGTGCGCACGCGGTTGAGGTATCGCGACATGCCGCCGATCGTCGGTGCATACGAGCGCCCATTGTCGTTGACGACGATGACCAGGTTGCGGTCGTTGTCGTCGGAGATGTTGTTCAACGCCTCCCAGGTCATGCCACCGGTGAGTGCGCCGTCGCCGACGACCGCGACCACGTGCCGGTCTGCGCGACCGGTCGCCGTCAGCGCCCGCGAGATGCCGTCGGCCCAGCTGAGCGAGCTGGAGGCGTGCGAGGACTCCACGACGTCGTGGGGGCTCTCCCCCCGCTGCGGATAGCCGGCGAGGCCGCCTCGGACGCGCAGTGCGGAGAAGTCCTGGCGCCCGGTGAGGAGCTTGTGCACGTAGGACTGGTGTCCGGTGTCGAAGATGAAGGGATCGTCCGGCGAGGAGAACACGCGGTGCAGAGCGATCGTCAGCTCGACGACACCGAGGTTGGGTCCCAGATGGCCGCCCGTCCGGGACACGTTCTCGACCAGGAACTCGCGGATCTCCGTGGCGAGCTCCGCCAGCTGCTCTGTCGAGAGCGCATCCAGATCACGGGGTCCTGAGATGCTCGGAAGAATGGGCATCTGCACCTCCTCACAGGCTCCGTCACAAGCGCCCGACGAGGGTGCGGACGTCTCTAGATCCTACCCCGAGACTCCGGGAAAACCCGGAGGGCGCCGGCCCCTTGACAGGAAGGGATGACGCGATGAGGGGGCTCGGATCCGAAGATCCGAGCCCCCTCATCCGTGCGATCAGACCAGCGAACGCAGCACGTACTGCAGGATGCCGCCGTTGCGGTAGTAGTCGGCCTCGCCGGGGGTGTCGATGCGGACGACCGCGTCGAACTCGACCGGCTGCTTGCCCTCGGGCGAGTTCTCGCTCGGGATCGCCGTGACCTGGACCGTCTTGGGCGTGACGCCGTTGTTGAGCTCTTCCAGACCCGAGATCGAGACGATCTCGGTGCCGTCGAGGCCCAGCGACTCCCAGCTCTCGCCGGCGGGGAACTGCAGCGGGACGACGCCCATGCCGATCAGGTTCGAGCGGTGGATGCGCTCGAAGCTCTCGGTGATGACCGCCTTGACGCCCAGCAGGCTCGTGCCCTTGGCCGCCCAGTCGCGCGACGACCCGGAGCCGTACTCCTTGCCGCCGAAGATGACCAGGGGCGTGCCGGCTGCCTGGTAGTTCATGCTCGCGTCGTAGATGTACGACTGCGGGCCGCCCGGCAGGGTGAAGTCACGCGTGTAGCCGCCCTCGACCACCTGTCCGTCGTTGACGGCCGCGACCATCGCGTTCTTCAGACGGATGTTGGCGAAGGTTCCGCGGATCATGACCTCGTGGTTGCCTCGACGCGAGCCGAAGGAGTTGAAGTCCTTGCGGTCGACGCCGTGTTCCGTGAGGTACTGGGCCGCAGGCGTGCCGGCCTTGATGTTGCCGGCGGGCGAGATGTGGTCGGTGGTCACCGAGTCGCCGAGCGTCGCCATGACGCGTGCACCCTCGATGTCCTTCACCGGGGTGAGCTCCATCGTCATGCCCTCGAAGTACGGCGCCTTGCGCACGTACGTCGAGTTCTCGTCCCACTGGAAGATGTCATCGTCCGGAGTGGGCAGGCTGCGCCAGCGCTCGTCACCGTCGAAGACCGTCGCGTACTGCTTGATGAACTGCTCACGCGAGATCGAGGAGTCGACGAGCTCCTGCACCTCTGCCGGCGTCGGCCAGATGTCCTTGAGGAAGACGTCTTCCCCATCGGTGCCCTTGCCGAGCGCGTCGTTCTCGAAGTCGAAGTGCATCGACCCGGCCAGCGCATACGCGATGACCAGCGGCGGGCTGGCGAGGTAGTTCATCTTCACGTCGGGGCTGATGCGCCCCTCGAAGTTGCGGTTGCCCGAGAGCACGGCCGTGACGGCGAGATCGTGCGAATTGATCGCCTCGGACACCTCTTCGATCAGCGGACCCGAGTTGCCGATGCAGATCGTGCAGCCGTAGCCGACGGTGTAGAACCCGAGGCCCTCGAGGTCCTTGTCGAGTCCGGACTTCTCGTAGTAGTCGGTGACGACCTTCGAGCCGGGGCCGAGCGTGGTCTTGACCCACGGCTTCTGCTTCAGGCCCTTCGCGAGCGCCTTGCGTGCGACGAGACCGGCGGCGATCATCACCGACGGGTTCGACGTGTTGGTGCACGAGGTGATGGCCGCGAGCGTGACGGCACCGTTGTCGAGGATGTACTTCTCCCCCGACGGCGTCGTGACGGGCACGGGCTTCGAGGCGTTCGCCGGGGCGCCGCTGTTGATGTGCACCGGACGCGTGGTCGGCTCCTCGTCGCCGGGGGCCTGACCGGGGTCGGACGCCGGGAACGAGTGCTTCGACTCGAGGTCGACGATCGAGTCCGAGGTGGACGGCGAGGCGTAGCTCAGGATGTCCTGCTCGAACTGCGACTTCGCCTCGGAGAGGAGGATGCGGTCCTGCGGGCGCTTCGGGCCGGCGATCGAGGGCACGACGGTGCCGAGATCGAGCTCGAGGTACTCGCTGAAGGTGGGCTCGTGCGCGGCGTCGTGCCAGAGCTTCTGCTCCTTGGCGTACGCCTCGACGAGCGCGACGGCCTCTTCGCTGCGGCCGGTGAGGCGCAGGTACTCGAGGGTGACGTCGTCGATCGGGAAGATCGCGGCGGTGGAGCCGAACTCCGGCGACATGTTGCCGATGGTCGCGCGGTTGGCGAGCGGCACCGAGGCGACGCCCTCACCGTAGAACTCGACGAACTTGCCGACCACACCGTGCTTGCGCAGCAGGTCGGTGATCGTGAGCACGACGTCGGTCGCCGTGACCCCGGCGGGGATCTCGCCGGAGAGCTTGAAGCCGACGACGCGCGGGATGAGCATCGACACGGGCTGGCCCAGCATGGCCGCCTCGGCCTCGATGCCGCCGACGCCCCAGCCCAGCACGCCGAGGCCGTTGACCATGGTGGTGTGCGAGTCGGTGCCGACGCAGGTGTCGGGGTATGCGCGGAGCA
This sequence comes from Microbacterium sp. UCD-TDU, assembly GCF_000340625.1. Classification (NCBI taxonomy): domain Bacteria; kingdom Bacillati; phylum Actinomycetota; class Actinomycetes; order Micrococcales; family Microbacteriaceae; genus Microbacterium; species Microbacterium sp. UCD-TDU. Next base: position 383,574 of record NZ_KB454447.1, on the reverse strand, counting down.
CGCCGTCGACGTTGCGGTCGTAGATGACCTTGGCCAGGTGCTCGATGTTCACCTGGTGGACGATGCCGGTTCCCGGCGGGACGACCTTGAAGTCGCTGAACGCGGTCTGGCCCCAGCGCAGGAACTGGTAACGCTCGCCGTTGCGCTCGTACTCGATCTCGACGTTGCGCTCGAGCGCGTTCTCCGAGCCGAACAGGTCGGCGATCACGGAGTGGTCGATGACCATCTCTGCGGGCGAGAGCGGGTTGATCTTGTTCGCGTCGCCGCCGAGCGCCGTCACGGCCTCGCGCATGGTGGCGAGGTCGACGATGCAGGGCACACCGGTGAAGTCCTGCATGACCACACGGGCCGGCGTGAACTGGATCTCGGTGTTCGGCTCGGCCGCGGCATCCCACGACCCGAGCGCTTCGATCTGCGCCTTCGTCACGTTCGCGCCGTCCTCGGTGCGAAGCAGGTTCTCGAGGAGAACCTTGAGACTGAAGGGGAGCTTCTCGAAACCGGGCACCGTGTCGATGCGGAAGATCTCGTAGTCGGTGCTGCCGACTGTCAGGGTGCTCTTGGCACCGAAGCTGTTCACCGTGGACACGGATCCGTCTCCTTCTATTCGGATGGGAGCGACAGGCGCCTCCATCTTGCTCGCCAGCAAGCCCCTGCGGCTAGCAAGGCGGCCCTAACCAGTCTGCTCCGCACAGCTCACCGGCGAAAGCCTGCGATTTATCTTGATGTCAAGATAAATCTATCACGCCTCCGGAGCGTCCTCGCTCGCGGGCTCGCGCGGGTGGAGAGCGCGAACGACGAGCCAGGTGACGGCGATCAGCGGCGCGAAGAGCGGCAGGCCCATGATGAGCTTGAGAGTGCCGAGCGCCGTGACATCTCCGGCGAGATAGAGCGGCAGCTGCACGGCCAGACGCGCGAAGAACAGCGCGGCCCAGGCGATCCCGAGCCAGAAGTAGGCACGACGTTTGCGGCGGTCATTGCGCCAGGTGGTGCCCTCCCCCATCAGGAATCCGACCGCGAGGCCGATCAGCGACCACCCGATCAGAGCGGAGACCAGGATCACCGATCCGTAGACCGCGTTCGTGATGAGTCCGGGGACGAAGTTGTCGGCGCCGCGTCCGGTCCACAGCGCCAGCGCCGCTGCCGCACCCGCGGCGACGAGACCGCCGAGAGCTGCCGAGGGCGGTGACTTCTGAGCGAGCCGGATGATCGTGAAGACCGCCGCGAGACCGACCGAGATCCCGAGCGAGAGGATCAGCGGCTCCGGGCGGATCGTGAAGATGACCACGAACGCGAGGCTGGGCAGCACGGACTCGAGGATGCCGCGCCACCCGCCCATCGCGGACCAGACCACCTTGTGCGTGCTCGAGCTCTCGGCGGGGTCGAGGCCGGCGCGACGCGCGGCGCCTCCGAGAGCCTGCCCGAGAATCTCGGAGGTGCTCTTGTCTCGTTCGGGTCCGGGCTCGGGAGCGCTCACGCGGAACCCGGGGTCGCCGGCATCTTAAGCGGGATCAGGTCACGCGGAGGCATGGGCGATCCGCCACGGACCACCACGATCGAACGGAAGAGGTCTTCGACCTTCGCAGCCGCATCCGGATCGGAGGCGCCGGCGCCACCGATCACACCGCGGAGGAACCAACGAGGACCGTCGATGCCGATGAAGCGCGCGAGGCGCAGCCCGGATCCCTCCGCCGCGGTGGCGGGCACCTCGGCGAGGAGCTCCTTGCCCAGCGGGCCTTCCCTCTCCTCCACACGGCCGCCCTGCGCCTTGACCTGGTCGCGCAGCTGCACACGCGTCTCGTCCCACAGCCCGCCGGTGCGCGGGGCCGCGAACGGCTGCACCTGCAGCGAGGAGTCCGCGTAGTCGAGACCGACCGCCACGATGCGCTTGGACTGCTCCTCGACCTCGAGACGGAGGTTCAGGCCCTCTCGCGGAAGGATCTTGATCCCGCCGAGGTCGATGTACGGGCGGACGGGGTTCGCCTCGGAGTCATCGAAGGGACCGTCGGTGGCACGATTCAGCGGTGCCGACTTCGAAGGGGTCTCGTTGTTGTCAGTCATTGGCCTGTCCTGCTTCGTTCTGGTGGGTCGCTGCCTGATAGCCGGTGGATCCGAATCCTCCGGCACCGCGGACGCTGTCCGGCAGCTCGTCGACGGGGATGAACGTGGCGCGCGTGACGGGCATGATGATCAGCTGCGCGATACGATCGCCGACGGCCACATCGTACGCGCTCCGGGTATCGGTGTTGATCAGGCTCACCTTGATCTCGCCGCGATAGCCCGCGTCGACAGTTCCGGGCGAGTTCACGATCGAGATCCCGTGCTTCGCCGCCAGCCCGCTGCGCGGAACCACGAACGCTGCGTACCCCTCGGGGAGGGCGATACGCACGCCCGTCGGCACGAGTGCGCGCTCCCCCGGCTCGAGGTGCACGGCTTCCGCCGCGATCAGATCGGCACCGGCATCGCCCGGATGCGCGTACCCGGGCACCACTGCAGCGATAATGGGGATATCAACGGAATCGGTCACCCCATGAGGCTAATGCAGAACCCCGCCACAGACACACGCCCCCGCTACCGCGAAAGGCTCTCGCCGAGCCTCTGGTTGCTCGTGACCGTCGCGGTCGCCGGCCCGATGGTCTCGCTCGTCTTCGTGCCGATCGGCTCGACCGTCGCGCTCGTGCTCGGCGCGGCCGTGTCGGCTCTGCTGGTGCTGGGCTTCATCGCCGCCGCCCCGGTCGTCTCCGTCGTCGGCTCCGTCTTGCACGCAGGCCGCGCACACATCGACACCAGGCATCTCGGCGACCCCGTGGCCCTGACCGGCGAAGAAGCTCGTCACGCCCGCGGCCCGGGGCTGCCGGCACGTGGGTGGCACCTGATCCGCGGCGGCATCGACGGCATCGTCGTCGTTCCGAACCTCGACCAGGACGACCCGGTCGACGCCTGGACGATCTCGACCCGCACGCCCGACCGCCTGGCCGCGGCGATCCGCGCTTCGCGCGACTGAGACGCTTCCCACAGACGACAGCGCGCCCCTGACCGGAGTGGTCGGGGGCGCGTGATACGTCGCTCGGAGGACTGCTTACGCAGCGCACTCCTTGCAGATGGGCCCGGATGCGCCCTCGTGGTCGAGCTGTGAGCGGTGCTTCACGAGGAAGCAGCTCATGCACGTGAACTCGTCCTGCTGCGCGGGCAGCACGACGACGTCGAGCTCGAGGTCGGAGAGGTCGGCACCCGGAAGGTCGAAGCTCGACGGGTTGTCGGAGTCTTCGTCCCCGCTTGAGCCGGAGAGCTTGTCCGGCACACGCTCCTTCAGGGCTTCGATCGACTCGGAGTCGTCTTCGCTCTTTCGGGGGGCGTCGTAATCGGTTGCCATGCGGTAGATCTCCACTTTCATGGTGCGAGTGGGTGGTGCGCCGTCGGGTATTCGGCGGCCATAGTTTGCACGACCAAACGACATAACGCAAATGCTCGTCCGTGCGACGGAGGAAACTCACGGCACGCCCAGGGTATTCCCGGGCCTGACGCCCCGCACGTGACACCATGAACGGACACCCATCAGAGGGGCATTCGCATGGAAAACGTCACCATCGTCGGCACAGAAGCAGGAGTCCTCGTACTCGCGACCGAGTCGGGCGAGCGGTTCGCGCTGCCCATCGACGACATGCTGCAGCGCGAGATCCGTCGCGCCACGCGTCAGAGCGAGCCGACGGCCCAGAAGCTCGCCGCGAGCCCGCGCGACATCCAGGCGCAGATCCGTGCCGGCCTCACGGCCACAGAGGTCGCAGAACTGCTCGGCATCGGCGTCGACGACGTCGCACGGTTCGAAGGCCCGGTCCTCGCCGAGCGCGAGCATGTGATCGGGCAGGCGCTCGCCGTTCCCGTGCTCATCGGCAGCGAGGTCGAACCCGATGCGCAGCCGACCTTCGGCGTCGCCGTGCGGGCCAAGCTCGCCGAGATCGAGGCCACGTCCGAGCGTTGGGCGAGCTGGAAGGATGACTCCGGCTGGATCATCAAGCTCGAGTTCACGGCCAACGACGTCGATCACGATGCGCGCTGGAGTTTCGACCCTCGCCGCAGTGCTCTCTCGCCGCTCAACGCCGACGCCACGCAGCTGTCGCGGCAGGGTTCGCTTCCTGAGGGCCTCATCCCCCGCCTGCGGGCCGTGGACGCCGACCGGATCACCTCGCCGTACAAGGACGAGAGCCGCTTCGACTCCGGCGCCTTCGGGCCACGCCTGCTGCCGGCGCCCGATGCGGAGATCGAGGACCCGTCGTTCCCTGAGCGCTCCGACGCCGCCGCGCAGGATGCGGCGATCAAGCGCGCGCCCGCAGCGCAGACGACGAGTCCGGAGACCGCCGATCTCCTGGAGGCGCTTCGCCGACGACGCGGCCAGCGGGAGACGGCGCCGCTGCTCGACGATGTCGAGGACGCAGAGCGCCCCGAGCCGAGCCCGATCTCCCTCTTCGAGGCTCTCGAGCAGCCGGATGACGAGCCGGAGCCGCAGCAGCCCGCACCGCGTCCGTCAGGTTCGGACTCCAGTGACTCCAACGGCCGACGACGCCGCCGGAACGCGATGCCCTCCTGGGACGAGATCGTCTTCGGCGCACGCACCGACGAGTGACGCCGGCCTGATCGCGGCTTCCCCGATCGACGTCAGCGCGAGAACGCGCCGAGCCTGATCACCGGCACCTGCCGCTCCTCGGGTGTGAGCGCGCCGTGCTGACCGATCATCCCTCGTCCACGCTGGTCGGCAGCCGTGCCGTCGTAGACGGCCCAGGTTCCGCGGGCGATCGCGAGCACATCGCCGATCCGCGACGAGGCCGCCTCGGTGACCGTCGGGCCGAAGAGCCCCGCGTGCACAGCCTCGTCACGGGTCACGACGTCGGCCACCCCTTCGAGGTCGGCGCGCCATCGTGCGGTCACCGCGGCCGCGTCCGCCTCGGGCTGCAGGTAGGCGTGCAGCATGCGCGGCTCTCCCCCGATGTGACGGATCCCCTCGAGGTGCGTCTCCTCCAGAACCACCTGTCGATTCGGCGCCACGTCGACCATCCCGTGATCCGATGTGACCACCACGCCGACGCCGGGGGGCACGCGCGCAGACACGGCGGCGTCGACGTCCTCCAATGCAGCGACCCATTCCGCTGAGGCGATGCCGTGCTTGTGTCCGGCCTTGTCGACCTCGGGAAGATAGCAGTACACGAGAGAGCCCGGATGAGTCTGAGCGAGCTCGTACGCCGCTTCGATGCGAGCGCGCGCTGTGGTCGCCGCGACGAACTCGGCCCCGCGGAGCGTGGCCTTGGTGAAACCGCTGTGGGCGTACCCGGCGAATCCGACGGCGAAACTCGCGTGACCGTCGCGGATCGCTCGTTCGAAGATCGTGGGCGCCGCTTGCCACGTGAGGGGATCGATCCCGTCCGTCTCCCAGCCGCTGAGCTGGTTCACGAGCACATCGCGGCTCGGATCGAGCACGCGATAGCCCACGAGACCGTGCTCCCCCGGCCACACGCCCGTGACGATGCTGGTGAGCGACGCCGCCGTGGTGGACGGGAACACCGACTGCGCGACGTCTTTCCTCGCCATCCCCGACGTCAGAGCCCGTGCGTGCCCGGCATGCCCGCGCAGACTGATCGCGCCGAGGCCGTCGATCACGACGAGGACCACCGAATCCGCGCGCGGCAGCAGCTCGGACTCGCCGCGCAGAGCGGCGAACAGGTCGTCCGCCACCCCGACGACACTCCGGGAACTCGGCGGCGCGGACGGTAGCATGAAGGACATCCGAGCCAGTCTGACACAGGCTCCCGTATGCCCTCAGGAAGTCCATGCCGAAAACCCCGCCGCCCGAGCCTGTCGAGGAGCGCATCCAGGACATCGACCTCTCCACCGAGATGCAGGGCTCGTTCCTCGAGTACGCATATTCGGTGATCTACTCGCGCGCTCTGCCCGACGCGCGCGATGGTCTCAAGCCCGTGCAACGCCGCATCCTCTACCAGATGGCGGAGATGGGCCTTCGCCCCGACCGCGGGCACGTCAAGAGCGCGCGCGTCGTCGGCGAGGTGATGGGAAAGCTGCACCCCCACGGCGACTCCGCGATCTACGACGCCCTGGTGCGCCTCGCCCAGGAGTGGGCCCTGCGCGTTCCCCTGGTCGACGGGCACGGAAACTTCGGCTCCCTCGACGACGGGCCCGCCGCGGCCCGCTACACCGAGGCCCGGCTCGCGGCCGCTGCCCTGGCGCTCACTGAGAACCTCGACGAGGATGTCGTCGACTTCATCCCGAACTACGACGGTCAGTTCCAGCAGCCCGCCGTGCTGCCGGCGGCCTTCCCCAATCTCCTGGTCAACGGTGCGAGCGGTATCGCCGTGGGAATGGCCACCAACATGGCGCCGCACAACCTCATCGAGGTGGTCGCGGCGGCCACGCACCTGCTCGAGCACCCGGATGCGACCACTGAGGAGTTGATGGAGTTCGTTCCCGGGCCCGACTTCCCCTCCGGTGGAATCCTGATGGGACTCGACGGCGTCAAAGACGCCTACACCAACGGACGCGGGGCTCTGAAAGTCCGGGGCAAGACGTCGATCGAGCCTCTCGGCCCCCGGCGCACCGGCATCATCGTGTCGGAGCTGCCGTACATGGTCGGTCCGGAACGACTGCTCGAGAAAATCCGCGACGCGGTGCAGGCGAAGAAGCTGCAGGGCATCAGCGACGTCACCGACCTCACCGACCGCAATCACGGGCTGCGCGTCGCGATCGGCATCAAGACCGGCTTCGACCCGAACGCGGTGCTCGAACAGCTCTACCGCCTGACCCCGTTGGAAGACTCCTTCAGCATCAACAACGTCGCCCTGGTCGAGGGCCAGCCGCGCACGCTCGGCCTCAAGGAGATGCTGAGCGTCTACGTCGGCCACCGCCTCGAGGTCATCACCCGTCGCAGCCGCTACCGCCTGAAGCGTCGCGAGGAGCGTCTGCACCTCGTGGAGGGTCTGCTCATCGCGATCCTCGACATCGATGAGGTCATCCAGGTCATCCGCTCGTCCGACGACTCGGAGCAGGCCCGCGCGCGGCTGCGATCGGTCTTCGATCTGAGCGAGCTCCAGGCGGAGTACATCCTCGAGCTGCGTCTGCGCCGTCTGACGAAGTTCTCCCGGATCGAGCTCGAGACCGAACGCGATGCGTTGCTGGCCGAGATCGCTGCCCTCCGCGAACTCCTGGGCAGCCCCATGCTGCTGCGCGCCGCTGTGGCCAAGGAGCTCGACGCCGCAGCCGAGGCGTACGGCACCCCCCGGCGCACGCTCCTGATGAACGCCGCTCCTCCCAAGCCCCGCGCCACCAAGGGCGCGGTCGACCTGCAGATCGCGGATGCACCGACCGTGCTCGTGCTCTCCACCACAGGTCGCACGGTCCGCGTCGACCTCGGCGAAGGTCAGGAGCTCTCCGTCCCCGCCAGGCGCAGCAAGCACGACGCGATCCTGACGACGGTCGAGACCACGGTCAGAGCCGAACTCGGAGCACTCACCAGCCTCGGCCGCGTCGTGCGCTTCTCCCCCGTCGACCTCCCGTCCGTGCCCGCCACTTCCGTGCAGCTCGCCGCCGGCACCCCGCTGCGCGACTACCTCGGCATCACGACCAAGGGTGAGCGCGTGCTCGGGTTCGTGCGTTTCGACAGTGAGACGCCGATCGCGCTCGGCACGGCGCAGGGCACGGTCAAGCGCATCGTTCCCTCCAGCCTGCCTGTGCGTCCCGACCTCGAGGTCATCGGCATGAAGCCGGGAGACACGGTCGTGGGAGCGGCTGAGGCACCGGACGACGCCGAGCTGGTGTTCGTGACGACCGACGCCCAGCTGCTGCACTTCCCGGCGTCGGCGGTGCGCCCGCAGGGAGCACCGGCCGGCGGAATGGCGGGAGTCAAGCTCGGCTCGGGGGCATCCGTGCTCTTCTTCGGCGTGGTCGATCCGTCTGCGGATGCCGTCGTCGCCACGGTGTCGGGAGGGGAGAGCATCCTCCCCGGCACCGACCCCGGCCGGGCCAAGGTGTCGTCGTTCGCGGAGTACCCCGCCAAGGGCCGCGCGACCGGTGGCGTCCGCGCGCATTCCTTCTTGAAGGGCGAGGACCGGTTGACGGTCGCCTGGGTGGGGCCGAACCCTCCGCACGCGGTCGATCCGACCGGTGCCGTGCGCAAGCTCCCCGAAGCGGGAGCACGCCGCGACGCCTCAGGTCAGCCCATCGACGGCGTCATCGGCAGCATCGGCCGCACACTCGTCTGAGCGATCCGGAGGCTGCGGGTCACCGCCGGCCTCCGGATCTCCTCACGCGTCGATCGACTCGCGCGACAGCCGGTCGGAAGAGTCGATGATGAACTCGCGACGCGGAGCGACCTCGTTGCCCATCAGGAGCTCGAACACGCGCCCCGCGGCCTCCGCATCCTCCATGCGCACACGACGCAGAAGACGACCGGAGCGGTCCATGGTGGTGTTCGCCAGCTGCTCGGCATCCATCTCGCCGAGACCCTTGTAGCGCTGGATCGGCTCGTGCCAGCGCTTGCCCGCCTTGCGAAGCTTCGCCAGCAGCGTGTGCATCTCCTGCTCGCTGTAGGTGTAGATCGTCTCGTTCGGCTTCGATCCGGGGTTCATCACGATGATTCGATGCAACGGCGGTACGGCGGCGAACACGCGGCCGTGCTCGATCAGCGGTCGCATGTAGCGGAAGAACAGGGTGAGCAGCAGGGTACGGATGTGGGCACCGTCGACGTCGGCATCGCTCATCAGGATGATCTTGCCGTAGCGCGCCGCGTCGATATCGAAGGTCCGCCCTGAGCCGGCCCCGATGACCTGGATGATCGATGCGCACTCGGTGTTCGAGAGCATGTCGCCCACCGAGGCCTTCTGCACGTTGAGGATCTTCCCTCGAATCGGCAGCAGCGCCTGGAACTCGCTGTTGCGCGCATTCTTGGCGGTACCGAGCGCCGAGTCGCCCTCGACGATGAAGAGCTCACTGCGGTCGACCTCGTTGGTGCGGCAGTCGACGAGCTTCGTCGGCAGAGTCGACGACTCCAGTGCGTTCTTCCGACGCTGGGTCTCCTTGTGCGCACGCGCCGAGACGCGTGCCTTCATCTCGGAGACGACCTTGTCCAGCAGCTGGGACGCCTGGTTCTTGTCGTCGCGCTTGGTGGAGCTGAAGCGCTGCGCCAGGTCCTTGCGGATCACCTGGGCCACGATCTGCCGGACCGCAGGGGTGCCGAGGATCTCCTTGGTCTGCCCCTCGAACTGCGGTTCGGGCACGTTGACCGTGAGCACGGCCGTCAACCCGGCGAGGACGTCGTCCTTCTCGAGCTTGTCGTTGCCGACCTTGAGACGGCGGGCGTTCTGCTCGACCTGCGCGCGGAGCACCTTGAGCAGCTCCTGCTCGAAGCCCTGCTGATGGGTTCCGCCCTTGGGCGTCGCGATGATGTTGACGAACGAGCGCACCTTGGTGTCGTAGCCCGTTCCCCACCGCAGTGCGATGTCGACGGCGCACACGCGCTCCACCTCGGTGGCGATCATGTGTCCGTCGGCCTGCAGGACCGGAACCGTCTCCTTGAACGTTCCCTCACCCTGGATGCGCCAGTTGTCGGTGATCGGCGGGTCGACCGCGAGGTAGTCGACGAACTCCGAGATACCGCCTTCATAGAGGTAGGAGGTCACGGTCCCGGGGGAATCCGCGTCCTCGGAACCGAGCTCCGGGGCGTCAGGACGATTCGTGCGCTTGTCGGCGACCTCGATCTCGAGCCCCGGGACCAGGAAGGCGGTCTGACGGGCGCGCGTCTCCAGCTCGGACAGCTGGAAGGCCGCATCCTTGGTGAAGATCTGCCGATCGGCCCAGTAGCGCACCCGGGTGCCGGTCACGCCGCGGGGCGCCTTGCCGATCACCCGCAGTTCGCTCTTCTCCTGGAACGGTGTGAAAGGAGCGTCCGGGCGCTTCTCCCCGGAGTCGGCGAAGATTCCGGGCTCGCCGCGATGGAACGACATCGCATAGGTCTTGCCTCCGCGGTCGACCTCGACGTCGAGGCGCTCGGAGAGCGCGTTCACCACGGAAGCGCCCACACCGTGCAGACCACCGGATGCCGCATAGGATCCGCCACCGAACTTGCCGCCGGCGTGCAGCTTCGTGTAGACCACCTCGACACCGGTCAACCCGGTGCGCGGTTCCACATCGACGGGGATGCCGCGACCTCGGTCGTGCACTTCGACGCTGCCGTCGGCATGCAGGATGATGTCGATCTTGGTGCCGTTGCCGGCGACCGCCTCGTCGACGGAGTTGTCGATGATCTCCCAGAGGCAGTGCATGAGCCCGGGCGAGCCGTTGGACCCGATGTACATCCCTGGGCGCTTGCGGACGGCCTCGAGGCCTTCAAGCACCTGGAGATGATGGGCGGAGTACTCGGCATTCACAATCTCCGAGTCTAATCTCGTGAGCTCCCCCGACTCCGCAGACACTCCCCGCGGGAGGCCACTCGGCGGGGTCGCGTACGCGCTGAGCGAAACACGCCGCAAACCGGGCATGCGTACAGGTGGAGCGTGGTTGTATTGACCAAATCCCCCAGCGAAGCCGACACCCGAGGAGGCACCGAGATGAACGCAACGACCGAACGTGACACCTCCACCGTCGAGTTCCGCCTGACAGCCATGGATCGTTGTGATTCCTGCGGCGCTCAGGCGTACATCGCCGCTGAGGTCAACGGATCCGAGCTCCTGTTCTGCGCCCACCATGGTCGCAAGTACGAAGAGAAGCTCCGCACCATCGCCACCAGCTGGCACGACGAGACGGCCCGCCTCGTCGAGACGGTCTGATCGCGTCCTGACTCCCCTCGGCTGACCGTGGTCAGCCGAGGCAGATCAGTCGGCGACGACTCTGCGCACGCGCGGCGTGAGCCGGGTGAGGATCTCTTCTCCCACGGTGTCGATGCGCTCGGCGAGAGTCGTCGCCGACGTGTCTCCGCGCTCACCAGCGCCGAACACGACGATCTCGTCACCGACGCGCGCTCCCGGCCACCCCTCGACGACCGATGCGGTGTGGCCCACCGACACGAGCGTCCGCGCTCCGCCGGGGGTTCCGACGCGGCTTCCTGAGAGTGTGGAGGGGAGGCCGTCGAAGCTGCCGATCCCGATCGATACCCGGTCCCCGTCGAGGTCGACGACCGTCGCGACGAGGCTCGCGGCCGGGCGGATGCCGTCGAGTTCCGGTCCCTCCGCGGATCGGATGCCGTAGCAGAACGCTCCGATGCGTGAGACCGTTCCCCGCAGCTCGGGACGCCACCACGAAGCCGCCGAGGCGGTCAAGTGCAGTGCCGTGGGGTTCGCGCCCGACTCCCGGACGACGCGGACCGCGTCGAGGAACGCCTCGTGGGCGATGTCATCGTCGGCGTCACTCGCCTCCGCGATATGGCTCCACACGCCAGCGAACTCCAGGAGCCCGGCGTGCTCGGCTTCGCGCGCCTCGGCCACCGCCACCGCCCAGTCCTCCGGGAGGATGCCGTTGCGGTGCAGACCCGTGTCGATCTTCAGGTGCACGCGTGCAGATCGTCCGAGTGCCTCGGCGCGCGCGATGATCCGCCGCAGATAGTCGAGCGTGCCGACGCCGAGGTCGATCCTCTGCATCAGCGCATGGTCGATCTCTTCATCCGTGGATGTGACCCAGGCGAAGATCCTGGCGTCGCCACCCGCGATCCTGCGGACGGAGAGACCGGTGCGGATGTCGTAGCTGCCGAACCAGTCGATTCCCGCGTGCACCGCGGCATCCACCGCCCAGGAGAGACCGTGACCGTAGGCGTCGTCCTTGAGCACGAGCATCAAGGTCGACGGGGCGACACGGGCGCGCACCGCATCGATGTTCGCTCGGAAGACGCTGCTGCTCAGACGCAGTTCGGGGCGACTCATGCCTCCCACCCCCGCACGGCATGAGCGCCGGCGACGGTGATGAGCTCGGCCGCACTCATCCCTGTGACGGCGGCCCATCGCGAGATCCCCGACGACGCCGGCCCCTCGCCGCCGAAGTAGGTGGCTTCCGTGCCTGCCGCGACATCGGCGCCATCGAGGTCGACGACGCAGACGTCCATGGCGACGCGCCCGACGATGGGCCTGCTCACACCATCGATCTCCACGTCGGCGCGGTTGCCGAGCGCCCGCACGATGCCCTGTGCGTAGCCGCCGGTCACGAGCGCCACCACGGTGTCTCGGGACGCGCGGTAGGTGTAGCCGTAGGAGACGGCGTCTCCCTGCCGAAGGCGCTTGGTCGACAGGACCCGGCCGGTCAACCGCATGACCGGTCGCGTCGCGAGCTCGCGGTCCGAATCGGGGATGCCGTAGAGAAGAGACGCATCGATATCGGGCTCTCCGGTGGTGACACCGTGGATTCCCTCGAGCTGCAGCGCCTCGACCTCGCCCTGCGCATCGACGAGCACATGCTCGGCACCGGCTGCGGTCACGACCTGGGCGACGGCGAGGACGCCGTGACCCCACGCGTCGCGGCGGAGATCTGCCACGCGACCACCGGCTGCCACCGCTGCCGACGCTCCTGCCGCCAAGGCGGAGCGGGAGATCATCGCACGCGGCAGGGAGCTGGAAGTCGTGTCACACACGTCTTCCAGCCTAGCTTCCGGCTCCCAGGTCGGCCTCCCCGGCCCCCGTAGACTGGTGGGGACCCCGACCCTGGAGCCTCATGTCTCGTCTTTCCCTCGCGCCCCGCATCCGCTATCTGATGGGACGTGCCCGCCGCATCGACGTCGGATCGGTGGTGGAACGCGCCAAAGAGGCGTCCGAGCAGCACCACAAGGCGGTCCCCGCGATCGTCGTCGACATGCTCTGGTCGGCCGCGCGCCACAACGTCGGGTTCCAGGACTACATCGACTACGACTTCGCGATGCTGACGAAGGCCGAGCGCGCGACGTACATGACGCATCCGGTCTCGAACCAGCTCTCCCAGCGGTACGACCACCCGGACTATCGCTGGATCTTCCAGGACAAGGTCGAGTTCGACAAGCAGTTCTCCGAGCACCTGCACCGCGAGTGGATGGTCGTCGAGGAGGGCAACGCCGAGGCTGTGCGCGAGCTCACCCAGCGCCTCGGAACGATCGTCACCAAGGAGCCGGTGGGCCAGGCGGGCACGGGAGTGCACCGCTATCACGCCGCCGACATCGACGACTGGGACGAGTTCCACCGCGGGCTTCTGGCCCGCGGCGAACTCCTGATCGAGGAAGTCATCCGTCAGCACGACGCCCTCGCAGCCGTGTGCCCCGGCACGGTGAACACCACCCGGATCACGGCGTTCTTCGATGGCGAGAAGGCCCATATCCTCGCCATGGCCCAGAAGTTCGGGCGTGGTGCCGTGAGCGACCAGATGACGTTCGGCGGCTTCTACACGATGCTCGACGAGAACGGTCATGCCGTCGGCGCAGGGTATGACTCTCACGGCCACGTGCACGAGACGCATCCCGACTCGGGCTTCCGTATCGCCGACTTCCAGCTTCCCTACATGGAGGAGGTGCGCGCGTTCATCGACGAGGTCGCCCGCGTCGTGCCGCAGGTGCAGTACGTCGGCTGGGACATCGTGGTCTCCCCGGACGGGCCCGTGCTCGTCGAGGGCAACTGGGGTGCCGGCGTGTACGAGAACAAGCCCAGCGTCACCGGCATCCGCACGGGGCACAAGCCTCGCTACCGCGAGGTCATCGGCTTCTGAATCCCACGAAGAAGGCCCCGGATGCTGAGCATCCGGGGCCTTCTTCGTGGATCTGAGCGGATCAGACCGCGCGGACGATGCCGAGCGGCGTCGACTCGAGGCCCTGTCCGAGCGGGTTGTCGCCCAGGATCTTGACGAGGCGACGCTCTGCGTCCTTGTCGAGCGTCGAACCGAGGATGTTGCCGCCGAGATCGTTGATGTCGACCACCGCCACCTCCGCCTGACCGCCGATCAGCGCCTTCACGCGTGCGGCCACGCCGTCGGGATCCTTGGGTCCGAGCACGACGGCCTCGTTGTAGGGAGGGATGGTGTGCTTGGTCGGACCGTCGATCGCGCGTGCCTTGTCTCCGGCGATGCGGTAGAAGTCACCACGACGGCCGAAAGCCTTGGTCACCGCCGCCACGGCGGAGGCGAACAGGATGCGCGGGGTGCCGCACTCCCGCAGCGCCATCTCCATCGTCTCGGGCATGCCGAGCCCGATGCCGTACGGCGTGCGGGTGACGTACTTCGAGAGGAAGAGCGCGAGCTTGCGCGGCTTGATCTCGTCGAGACGGTACGACCGCCCCTGGGTGATCGCCACGATCTTCTCGGTCACGAACAGCAGGTCGCCCGGCTGCACGGCGTCCTTGGCGTACTCCGTGATGATCGCGTCGAGGTCGTCCTCGGGCATGACCACCCGGGTGCGCAGCGGGATGCGCGCGTAGCTCTTGCCGTCGACGCTGGTCTCGAGCGCCTTGCCGTCGTTCGCCTGGCTCATTCGAGGTAGTCCCGCAGGGACTGCGAGCGGCTCGGGTGACGCAGCTTCGCCATCGTCTTGGACTCGATCTGGCGGATGCGCTCACGCGTCACACCGAACGTGTCGCCGATCTGGTCGAGCGTCTTCGGCTGACCGTCGCCCAGGCCGAAGCGCATGCGGATGACACCCGCCTCACGCTCAGACAGCGAGTCGAGCAGCTGCTCCAGCTGACGCTGCAGCATGGTGAAGCCCACAGCGTCGGCGGGGACCACAGCCTCGGTGTCCTCGATGAGATCACCGAACTCGCTGTCGCCGTCTTCACCCAGCGGAGTGTGCAGCGAGATCGGCTCACGGCCGTACTTCTGCACCTCGACGACCTTCTCGGGCGTCATGTCGAGCTCACGGCTGAGCTCTTCCGGGGTGGGTTCGCGGCCGAGGTCCTGCAGCATCTGACGCTGCACGCGCGCGAGCTTGTTGATGACCTCGACCATGTGCACCGGGATGCGGATGGTACGGGCCTGGTCGGCCATGGCGCGGGTGATCGCCTGACGGATCCACCAGGTGGCGTAGGTCGAGAACTTGAAGCCCTTGGTGTAGTCGAACTTCTCGACAGCGCGGATGAGACCGAGGTTGCCCTCCTGGATCAGATCCAGGAACTGCATGCCGCGGCCGGTGTAGCGCTTGGCGAGCGAGACGACGAGTCGCAGGTTCGCACCCAGCAGGTGGCTCTTGGCGCGCTGACCGTCGCGGGCGACCCACTGCAGGTCGAGACCGAGCTGGCTCGTCTTCTCGGCCGCGGTCATCGCCGACAGCTTCTCCTCGGCGAACAGACCCGCCTCGATGCGCATCGCGAGCTCGACCTCTTCGGCCGCGTTCAGGAGCGCGACCTTTCCGATCTGCTTCAGGTAGTCCTTGACCGGGTCGGCCGTCGCACCGGTGATCTGCGTCGAGTAGACGGGGACGTCTTCGTCGTCGTTCGACGAGATGACGATCGCGCCGGTCGGCAGCGGCTCGGTGAACTTCGGCTTGGCGTCCTCGTCCTCGTCATCCTCCACAGCGGCAGCTGCGGGAGCCTCGTCTTCTTCGACGACGTCCTCGGACTTCTTCTTCTTGACGGGGGCGCGCTTCGCTGCCGCACGCTTCGCCGCGCTCAGGGGCGCGGGCTTCTCGGGCGCATCGGCCTCGACCGGAGCGTCGGCGGTCGTCTCTTCGGCAGCCTTCTTCGTCCGGGTGTTCTTCGTCGTGGCAGGAGTCACGTTTCGCCTTTCACGGAGCTGCTGTGTAGCCCCGGGACATTTCGGACACTAGTAAGACCCTTGTCAAGTCCAGCGCTCGAAAACACTGATTGACAACGGGTCAGAGTCCTAGTATCGCACACGTGTGGCGATGCGGACGCATTCCGACGAAGTTCTCGCGGATCCGCCTCAACCGCGACCGGGCTTGTCCTCGTCACCGGACGGGCGTGAGGCCAGATAGCGCTCCAGCTCCGCGGCCAGTTCATCGGCACTGGGAAGGTCGCGCTCGCTGAAACCGCCCTCGTCGTAGGAGTCGTCGTCAGGGTTTCGTCCCGCCATGTACGCGTCGTAGCGGCGCTCGAGATTGTGGACCATCTGCTGCAGCTCGTCGTTCCCGGCGACCTGCTCGTCGACCCGCGTCAGATAGTCCTCACGGCGCTCCTGGACGGCATCCAGCATGAGAACGAGTCCGGTCGAGGCCATCAGCCGCTCCGCCGCCGCGATGACTGCGTCGGGATTCTCGGTCTCGGCGAGGTAGTGGGGAACCAGCAGAACGAAGCCGACGGCGCGATCGCCGCGCTCGACGAAGCGGAATTCGAGCAGGTGCCCCGCTGTCGCCGGGACCTGCGTGCGCGGACGCCACACGGAGTGCGCCACGGTGAGCTCCCGGCGGTTGCCGCTGACCGTCGTGCCGATCGGGCGCGTGTGCGGTACCGGCATCGCGATCGAATGCACCCAGTGCAGGCCCGAGATCTCGAACTCCGCCGCCAGCGCGAGAACGGTGTTCGCGAAGAGGTTCCACGCGAAGTCGGGCTCGTATCCGGCGAGGAGCAGGAACGGACGACCGAGCGCATCGGTCGCCAGCGACAGTTCGAGTCGTGGCGGCGAGAACTCCGTGAGATGGTCCTGGTCGAACGAGATCACCGGACGACGCGCGCGATAGTCCAGTAGCGCGTCGTTCTCGAACACCACGACCGGCTGCGGCGATGCGGTCTCGCGCAGGTGATCGATCAGACCGGAGACCGCGCTGCCCGCATCCGTGAAACCGGTGAGAAGCAGCACCAACGGCAGGCCGTGCGGCACTGCGGGCGCATTCGCGACGCGTTCGTGGATCTCACCGGAGAAGGGCATGTCTCCATGCTACGAGCAGGTCCGGATGCCGGGGCGCGGAGCGTCATGCTGAGAGCGAACACGCGCACGGACGGCGCGCGACCATGCCGCGGCAGAGATCCTAGGATGGAGGTATGACGCTTCCCGTGCTCTCGCACACCACCGCTCAGTTCCCCGGAAGCGCTGCAGATGCCGCAGTGCTCGTCGTCGCCGCTCTCCCCGATTCGGCGGATTCCCTGGCCGGCTACCCCGGCCTCGCCGACACATTGGCCGGCATCGGATTCACCGGCTCCGCCGGATCCTTCGTCCGCGTGTACGCCCCTGATGTGACGTCTTTGCCGTTCGCCGTCGTCGGCGCCGGCGCCAAGCCCGACGCCGCAGCGGTGCGCAACGCGGCCGGTACGGCGCTGCGCACGCTCACCGGCTTCGAGCACGTCGCGCTGACCCTCGCCGAAGGCCTCGAACCCTTCGCCGCGGCAGCGGCCGAGGGAGCGGTACTCGGCGGGCACAAGTTCGACGGATACCGCACGGAGAAGGGCAAGGCGCGCGCCGCTGCGGTCACCCTGCACGCCGAACTCGACGACGAAGACGCCGAGTACGCCCAGGTCATCGGCGACGCGGTCGCCCTGATCAAGGACCTCGTGAACGTTCCCGCCGAGTGGCAGAGCCCCGCACAGCTCGCACAGAGCGCGGCCGACAGCGTCGCCGACCTCGACGTCACCGTCGAGATCCTCGACGAGAAGGCTCTCGCAGAGCAGGGCTTCGGCGGCATCCTGGGCGTGGGGCAGGGCTCGGATCGTCCCCCGCGTCTCGTGCGCCTCGACTACTCCCCCGCCGACGCTTCGCGACACATCGCCCTCGTCGGCAAGGGCATCACGTTCGACACCGGCGGCCTGTCGCTCAAGCCCGCTGCGTCCATGGTCGGCATGAAGTTCGACATGGCGGGTGCCGCGACGTCGCTCGCCGCGATCCGTGCGATCGCTTCGCTCGGCCTCCCGGTCCACGTGACGGCGTGGCTCTGCATCACCGACAACATGCCGTCGGGCAGGGCGCTGCGCCCCGGCGACGTCATCCGCATCCTCGACGGCACCACGGTCGAGGTCCAGAACACCGATGCCGAGGGTCGACTCGTGCTCGCAGACGGCCTCGTGGCCGCGAGTCGCGAGAACCCGGACGTCATCATCGACGTGGCCACCCTCACGGGCGCCATCGTCGCCGCACTGGGCCACCGGCACACCGGCGTCTTCGGCGACGTCGAGACCGTGTCCTCGTTCATCTCCGCGACCGCTCAGGTCGACGAGCCCGCATGGCACATGCCGCTGCCGGAGTACATGGAGGAGTCGCTCGAGTCCCCCATCGCCGACCTGCAGAACGCGAACATGGGCGACCGGATGGGCGGCGCCTCCTACGCCGGCCTGTTCCTGCGCCGATTCGTCGGTCGTACCTCGGATGCCGACGACGCTCCGCGCATCCCCTGGGTGCACCTCGACATCGCGGGATCCGGCGAACACGCCGGTGCCCCGTACGGCTTCACTGAGAAGGGCCCCACCGGGGCGATGGTCCGATCGATCGTCGCCTTCGCCGCAGCATCCCACACGGAGGCATGACATATGACAACCCACACCTTCGACATCGTCGTCCTGGGCGGCGGCAGCGGCGGTTATGCCGCGGCACTGCGGGCGAGTGAGCTCGGCAAGTCCGTCGCGCTGATCGAGAAGGAAAAGGTCGGAGGGACCTGCCTGCACCGCGGATGCATCCCGACCAAGGCGCTGCTGCACGCCGCAGAGGTCGCCGACCATGTGCGCGATGCCGCGTCCGTTGGCGTGACCGCAGCACTGCAGGGCATCGACACGGCCGGGGTCCGCGCCTACCGTGAAGGGATCGTCGCCAAGAAGTTCAAGGGCCTCGAGGGACTCGTCAAGGCCCGCGGGATCACCACCGTCGCCGGACTCGGCCGCCTGAACGCGGATCGCAGCGTCAACGTCGGCGACGACGTCTACGTGGGGACGGATGTGGTGCTCGCCACCGGCTCGTACAGCCGCTCCCTCCCCGGCCTCGAGATCGGCGGCCGGATCCTCACCAGCGAGCAGGCTCTCGCCCTGGACGTCGTGCCCGACCACGTGCTCATCCTGGGAGGTGGTGTGATCGGCGTCGAGTTCGCGAGCGTCTGGCGCTCCTTCGGATCCGAGGTCACCATCATCGAGGCGCTCCCGCACCTCGTCCCGAACGAGGACATCGCCCTCAGCAAGGGACTGGAGCGAGCATTCCGTCGTCGCGGCATCAAGTACTCCCTCGGCACCCGCTTCCAGAGCGTCGTGCAGGACGAGTCCTCCGTCACGCTGACGCTCGAAGACGGCACGCAGTTCACGGCCGACTACCTCCTCGTCGCCGTCGGTCGCGGTCCCGTCACGGCCGATCTCGGTTTCGAAGAGGCAGGCGTGACCCTCGATCGTGGGTTCGTGATCGTCGACGAAGATCTGCGCACCGGTGTGCCTGGTCTCTGGGCCGTCGGCGACATCGTGCCCGGCCTCCAACTCGCGCACCGCGGATTCCAGCAGGGCATCGCGGTCGCCGAACGGATCGCCGGACTCTCGCCTGCCACCATCCCGGACGCCCAGATCCCCAAGGTCACGTATTCGAGCCCCGAGGTCGCCTCGGTCGGTGTGACCGAGGCCGCCGCCGCCGCCGAGCACGGCGCAGATGCGATCGTCGCCTACGAGTACAACCTCGCCGGCAACGGCAAGAGCGAGATCATCGGAACCGGTGGTCTCGTGAAGGTCGTCCGCCTGAAGGACGGGCCCGTCATCGGTGTGCACCTGCTCGGCGATCGTGTCGGCGAGCTCATCACCGAGGGGCAGCTCGCCGTCGCCTGGGAGGCGCACCCGGAGGACATCGCTCCTCTGATCCACGCGCACCCGACCCAGAGCGAGGCACTCGGCGAGGCCTTCCTGGCTCTGGCCGGCAAGCCCCTGCACGCCCTCTGAGCACCAACCGGTGTCCGAGTCACTAAGCTAGACAAGCGTCATACAACTTCCTGAAGGAGACTCAGTCATGAGCACATCCGTCGTCCTCCCCGCTCTCGGCGAGAGCGTCACAGAGGGTACGGTCACCCGCTGGCTCAAGCAGGTGGGAGACACCGTGCAGGCGGACGAGGGCCTGCTCGAGATCTCGACCGACAAGGTCGACACCGAGATCCCCTCCCCCGTCAGCGGCGTGATCGAGGAGATCCTCGTGGCCGAGGACGAGACCGTCGAGGTCGGCGCTCTCCTCGCGCGCATCGGTGATGGCAGCGCCGCGGCCCCGGCTGCAGATGCCCCCGCGGCCGCGGCCCCCGCCGCAGAAGAGGCACCGGCGCCCACCGCCGAGGCTCCGGCCGCTGAAGCACCGGCACCCGCTGCCGAAGCACCGGCCGCAGAGGCTGCACCCGCGGCACCCGCGGGCGATGCGACCGACATCGTTCTTCCCGAGCTGGGTGAGAGCGTCACCGAGGGCACCGTCACCCGCTGGCTCAAGCAGGTGGGTGACAGCATCGCCGTCGACGAGGCTCTTCTGGAGATCTCCACCGACAAGGTCGACACCGAGATCCCCTCGCCGGTCGCCGGCGTGCTGCAGGAGATCGTCGCCGGCGAAGACGAGACCGTCGCTGTCGGCGCCGTGCTGGCACGTGTCGGCTCGGGTGCAGCACCCGCCGCCGAAGCGCCTGCTGCTCCGGCACCTGCTGCTGCTCCGGCTCCCGCCGCAGCTCAGGCACCTGCCGCTGCTCCGGCACCCGCCGCAGCTCCGGCACCTGCCGCTGCTCCGGCACCCGCCGCAGCCCCGGCACCTGCTGCTGCTCCCGCTGCTGCTCCGGCACCTGCTGCTGCAGCCCCGGCTCCCGCCGCGACGAAGCTCGCACTCCCGACAGAGAACGACAACCTCTACGTGACCCCGCTCGTGCGCCGTCTGGCGTCGCAGCAGGGCGTGGACCTGGCTTCGGTCACCGGCACCGGTGTGGGTGGTCGTATCCGCAAGGAAGACGTGCTGAAGGCCGCGGAGACCGCGACGGCGGCACCTGCTGCTGCAGCCCCGGCTCCCGCTCCGCTCGAGGTCTCGCCCCTGCGCGGCACGACGCAGCCGATGTCGCGTCTGCGCAAGGTGCTCGCCAAGCGTGCTGTCGAGTCGATGCAGCAGACGGCGCAGCTGACCACGGTCGTCGAGGTCGATGTCACTGCCCTCGCCGACTACCGCGACAGCGTGAAGGCGTCGTTCCTGGAGAAGACGGGCGACAAGCTCTCCTTCCTGCCGTTCTTCGCTCTCGCCACTGCTGAGGCGCTGCAGGCGTTCCCGATCGTCAACGCGACCGTCGATGGCGAGAACATCGTCTACCCCGCCAGCGAGAACGTGTCGATCGCCGTCGACACCGAGCGCGGTCTGCTCACGCCGGTGCTGCGCGACGCCGCTTCGAAGAACATCGCGCAGATCGCACACGAGATCGCCGATCTCGCCGCGCGTACCCGCGACAACAAGCTGAAGCCCGATGAGCTTGCCGGCGGCACGTTCACGCTGACCAACACCGGGTCGCGTGGCGCCCTGTTCGACACTCCTGTCGTGTTCCTGCCCCAGTCGGCGATCCTGGGTACCGGCACGGTCGTCAAGCGTCCGGGGCTCGTGAAGGTCGGAGGTGCTGATGCGATCGCCGTCCGGTCGTACGTGTACCTTGCGCTCTCCTACGACCACCGGATCATCGACGGCGCAGACGCAGCCCGATTCCTGGGCGCGGTGAAGGCCCGCCTCGAGTCGGCGCAGTTCGCCGCTCAGCTCGGAGCCTGACCGCACGAGTCATCCTGGCTGGTCCGCGACGTCATAGACGTCGCGGACCAGCCATTTCTCGTCTGTGCGGATGAGAACGACGATCCTCTGATCGGACCCCTGACCCTCCGCGTCTCCCTCCCCCTCATCTATCTCGCTCGCCCCGAGACGTACCACCGCGACGTCTCCGTACTCGTCCACGAGTTCGGGACTCGACTGCACCGGATCCACCCTGCCGAGAGCCTCCATGACCTTCGCGGAGTCCCCAGCCACGGCATCCGCGCAGGAGGTATCACCCTGGGCGCGGCAGTCCGCGATCGCGCGCAGGAGAGATGGCACGGCGCCGAGGGGATCCTCCCCGGCGGCGGAGGACTCCGACTTCGAGGCCTCTCCGTCCGCGGGAGCTGCCCTCGGGCGCGGCGCACTCACCGACGCCGCATCTCCCCCCGGCGCCGGCGTCTGAGAGCTGCCATCTGCTGCCCCCTCGGCCTTCCCCGCATCCTCGCCGTCAGGCCAGAGAAGCCCTCCGGCGAGCACCAGAGCCGCGGCCACCCCAGCCACCGACACCGATCTCTTCCGCCGGTCGGCTTTCGCCTCTGACCGCCCTGCCCCGCTGTTCCGAGGTCGTGTGCGAGCGGGACGGGTTCGTCGTCTGTCCTCCAGTCGCGCGTGGATCGCCTCGGCGAACGCGCGGAGCGCATCGCGGATCGCGTCCCGTCTGCGGCTCCCCCGATGCGGTTCACCGGTGCGGACGCGATCCGCACGCAGACGGAGCGCGCCCTGACGGTCCTGGGGAGCGCCTGGCGCGACCGCGCGAGCGAGGTCTCGTGCGCGCTCGGGAGCGTGGAGCTCGCGCTCGAGCGGCTGCGGAGCCGCGATGTCGAGCATCGACTGCTCCCATGAATCGATGAGCGTGCGAGGAAGACGCGGATGGGTGAGAGTCTTCTCCAATCCGTCACCGACAGCGCCCAGCACGCGCGTGAGTGCTTTGTCGGGAGTCTGCTCCCTCAGGCTCTCGAGGATCTCCAGGACTCCTGCTCTGGCGTCAAGACCATCTCCGAGCACGAGCACAGGACGCCCTCCATCGGTCAGCCACCACGTGCCGGTGCGCGCGCCGCCGGCACCCTCTCCCAACTCGTCGAGCCCCCGCAGAAGACTGACGACGAGAGTGCTGGATTCACCGGGGGTGATGTTCCCTCCCGCCGCGGATCGCCGGCCCAGGAACCCCTGCACCCGCTCCGTGCACCACGGAAGCAGCGCATCGTGCCCTCCCCTGCGACGGCTGACGTCGGTGGGCGCCGCGATGTGTTCGGCGCCCGCGAAGCGCCATCCGTCCCAGCCACGCAGGATCGCTGCGTCCATCCGCACGGCGACGCCTTCCCCCTGGGTCACGAGCGTGCCCGCGAACGGCCCTTCGGTCGGATCGAGCGTCCTCACCACGCGATGGGCCCCCGGTACGAGTGGCGCCCCACGGCCGTCGTCGCTCGCGATGTCGTTCATCTCCCCATCACAGCGCAGGAGGCGCTTCCGTCACCGGGTTCGGAGGCGACCAGGACGGATTCCGGCGGAGTCCCCGATGTGCAGGAAGAGTGAGAGGAGCCCGCTCCGCTTCGCGCGAACGTCGACATCACGAGGCCGTCGGACTCGGTAGGCTGGTCCTCATGGCAAAGAGTGCTCCTGAACCCGAAAAGCGTCCTGGGTTCTTCTCCCAGATCAAGTCCCTCTTCCGGTTCACACGTGAGGCCTACTCGTGGCTTCCGTGGGCGCAGGCCGCGATCCTCATCGGCGGCGTGCTGCTCGGCCTCGTCGCCGGCTATCTCATCCCGCCCTTCCAGGTCTGGACGCTGATCCTCTGGGGCATCACCGGTCTCATGCTCGGCATCCTCGGCGCCCTGTTCCTGATGACGCGCCTGTCGACCTCCGCCATGTACAGCAAGATCGACGGCATGCCCGGCGCCACCGGTCATGTGCTCAGCACCAGCCTGGGTCGCAGCTGGCAGGCGTCCGAGACACCCGTCGGCATCAACCCGAAGACGCAGGAAGCCGTCTACCGCACCATCGGCCGCGGTGGCATCGTGGTCGTCGGCGAAGGCGCACGCGGTCGGCTGACCCGCCTCGTCAACGAAGAGCGCAGCAAGGCCCAGCGCGTCGCGCACGGCGTTCCCGTCACGGTTCTCTACGTCGGTCACGGCGATGACGAGGTGGCGATCGCCGATCTGTCGAAGACGATCAAGAAGCTCCCGAAGGTGATCGACAAGGCCACGATGGCCGCCGTCATCCGGCGCGTGGATTCCGTGTCCCAGTCGCTGTCGTCGCTGCCGATCCCGAAGGGCATCGACCCGACCAAGGTGCGCTCCCAGCGTCCTCGTTGAGCTCTCGCACACCAGCCTCGAGCGCGGCCGTCCTCCGGTGAGGGCGGCCGCGCTCTGTTTCACTCGGAGAGCGGCTGCCGTGGCAGACGACGGACCTTCGCACGACGGCGACGACGCTCCGGGACCATCGAGCGCATCTCGTCGAGCTTGCCGAAGCAGAACAGGCGGTCATCCGCTTCCAGCACGACGTGCTTGCGCGGGTTGGGGATCACGCTGACACCGCGATGCAGCGTGAGTACCGTGATGTCCCGTTCCCACAGACCTGCTTCGCCCAGGGTCTTGCCGACCAGGTCGACCGCGCCGTGCACCATGAGTTCGGCGACGCCGTAGCCCGTCGAGACCGTCAGGCGCTGGCGCACGTCGATCTCGGGGAACGCCACCTGACCGGCGATGTAGTCGATGATGGCGCCCGCAACGTCGAGCTTCGTCGCCGTCTCGATGCCCTGCAGCCCTGGCGAGGAGTTGACCTCCATCACCAGTGGACCGTCATCACCTTCGAGCATGTCGACGCCGGCCACGCGCAAGCCCATGATCTGGGCCGAGCGCACGGCTGCGCGCTCGTAGACGGGGTCGAGCTCGATCGCCTCCACCGAACCACCGCGGTGCACGTTCGATCGGAACTCGTCTCCTGCCGCCGATCGTCGCATGGCGGCGACGACGCGATCGCCGACGACCAGCGCTCTGATGTCCCGGCCACGGCTCTCGGAGATGAACTTCTGGATGAGCACGTTCTGCTTGGTGGAGTGCAGGGTCTCGATGATCGCCTCGGCGACCTTCACCTGCGGTGCGAGGATGACCCCGATCCCCTGCGTGCCCTCCAGGAGCTTGATGACCACGGGCGCTCCCCCCACACGCTCGATCGCAGGGCGCACGTCCGCACGGTTGCGCACGAATGCCGTCGGCGGCATCGCGATGTTGTGTCGGGAGAGGATCTGATTCGCGCGCAGCTTGTCGCGGGCGCTCGAGATCCCGTTCGCGGTGTTCGGCGTGTAGACGTCCATCTGCTCGAACTGTCGCACGACGGCCGTGCCGAAGTACGTGATCGAGTTGCCGATGCGCGGCAGGATCGCGTCGTAGTCGCTGAGCTGACGACCTCGATAGTGCAGGTCCGGTTCCTCGGCGGTGAGGTCGATCGCGAAGCGCAACGTATTGAGCACCTTGACGTTGTGCCCGCGTTGAAGCGCGGCTGCACGCAGCCGCTGGGTGGAGTACGCCTGCGGCGCGCGGGAGAGCACTGCGATCTTCACGGGGATTTCCTGCCAGGATGTATCAGGTGAGTAGGTCTACCCATTCAAACACCCTTACGGGGTGGCGAGAGTGGGTGAGCCTGCCCGATCTCGGCGTCGACTGGCTCAAAGCCAAGATCGACACCGGTGCGCGCACCTCGTCGCTGCACGCTTTCGACATCGTCGAGTTCGAACAGGACGAGCAGCCCTGGGTCCGTTTCAAGGTCAAACCCTGGCAGGACAGCCAAGAGGACGCGGTCGTCGTCGAGTTGCCGGTCCACGATCGTCGCGCGGTACGGAGCTCTTCCGGTCACGCCCAGGAGCGACTCGTGGTCGAGCTGCTCATCCGTCTCGTGGACCGCGAGGTGCTGGCCGAGGTCACTCTGAGCAATCGCGACGAGATGGGCTTCCGGATGCTCATCGGACGTGAGGCTCTGCGCCGCGGGTACATCGTCGATCCTGCGCGCTCGTTCCTCGGTGGAAGGGCGCCGCGCGAGGCACGCCGGCGCAACCGCGGTCGCGCCTGAATCCGTCCGACCGAATGGTCAGGTGCGGATCAGAACCGTGCCGACCGCCTTGTCGTGCAGACCGCGCTGATCGGCGTCCCAGATCACCGCCGGCACGACCACCACGAGCAGGAGCGTGCGCACGATCGGACGCCACAGTCCGACCCAGCTGCCATCCATGCGCGCCAGACGCATGCCGAGGATACGGTGCCCAGGGCTGCCGCCCGCGGTCGGGATGAAGACGATCTGCAGCACCGCGAACACCAGCATCGGAGCGAACTGGCTCAGGCCGGCTTCCGTCGGCAGCGCGAACTGGTTGAACCCGAGGAATCCGGTGGCGATGATCGTCGCCGCCGCGTAGTCGATCAGGAGCGCACCGATGCGGCGTCCGGGGCGGGCGATGCTCCCGGAGCCGGATTCGGGGAGTCCGAGTCGTTCACCGGGGTACGCGTTCACAGCATCCGTCACTCCCCCAGCCTACCCAGCGCGATATGCCGCGCGGACGCCGTCGCGCCTGTAACACGCCCGAAACAAAGCGGATACCGTAGAGAAATCCCCCGTCCGTACTCTGCAGAGTGGCCGTGAAGCCATCGATCCGCATTACAGGAGTCGTACATGTTCAAAGATTCGTCCGAGGTACTGACCTACATCAAGGAGAACGACGTCAAGTTCCTTGACATCCGTTTCACCGATCTCCCGGGTGTTCAGCAGCACTTCAACATTCCTGCATCGACGGTCGACGAGGCTTTCTTCACCGACGGCCAGCTGTTCGACGGCTCCTCGATCCGTGGTTTCGCCAGCATCCACGAGTCCGACATGCAGCTCATCCCCGACGTCACGACGGCGTACGTCGACCCGTTCCGCGAGGCGAGCACGCTCGTCATGCTGTTCGACATCTACAACCCGCGCACGGGCGAGATCTACTCGAAGGACCCGCGTCAGGTCGCCAAGAAGGCCGAGAAGTACCTGACCTCGACCGGGATCGCCGACACCGCGTTCTTCGCCCCCGAGGCGGAGTTCTACATCTTCGACGACGTCCGCTACAACGTCACCTCGAACTCGAGCTTCTACAGCGTCGACTCGGAAGAGGGCGCCTGGAACACCGGCCGCGAGGAAGAGGGCGGAAACCTCGCCAACAAGACGCCGTACAAGGGCGGCTACTTCCCGGTCAGCCCGGTCGACAAGACCGCCGACCTGCGCGACGACATCACCCTCAAGCTGATCGACGCCGGGTTCATCCTCGAGCGCTCGCACCACGAGGTCGGCACCGGCGGCCAGCAGGAGATCAACTACCGCTTCGACACCATGGTCCACGCGGCGGACGACATCCTCAAGTTCAAGTACATCGTCAAGAACACCGCCGAGGAGTGGGGCAAGGTCGCGACCTTCATGCCCAAGCCCCTCTACGGTGACAACGGCTCGGGCATGCACACCCACCAGTCGCTGTGGAGCGACGGCAAGCCGCTGTTCTACGATGAGGCCGGCTACGGTCAGCTCAGCGACATCGCGCGCTGGTACATCGGCGGCATCCTGGCGCACGCGCCCGCGCTGCTCGCCTTCACCAACCCGACGCTGAACAGCTACCACCGTCTGGTCAAGGGCTTCGAGGCTCCGGTCAACCTGGTCTACTCGGCCGGAAACCGCTCCGCCGCGATCCGCATCCCGATCACCGGCTCGAACCCGAAGGCCAAGCGCATCGAGTTCCGTGCGCCTGATGCCTCCGGCAACCCGTACCTCGCCTTCGCCGCGCAGCTCATGGCCGGCCTCGACGGCATCAAGAACCGCATCGAGCCGCACGAGCCGGTCGACAAGGACCTCTACGAGCTTCCCCCCGAGGAGGCCAAGGACATCCCGCAGGTCCCGAACTCCCTGCTCGACTCGCTCGACGCTCTGGCGGCCGACCACCAGTTCCTCCTCGAGGGCGGCGTGTTCACCAAGGAGCTCATCGAGACCTGGATCTCCTACAAGTACGAGAACGAGATCCTGCCGATGGCGCAGCGTCCGCACCCGTTCGAGTACGAGCTGTACTTCGGCGTCTGACGTCCAGAACATCGCGAAGAGCCCGCCTCAGCTTCCGCTGGGCGGGCTCTTCCGCGTTGTCGCACGATGTCGGATCGACGCTCGAGTGACGTCGCGGACACCGGACGTCACCACGCCGCGCCACCGGCTTGACCGCGCGGCATCCAGGGTGGTCAACTGGTGAGTCTGACCATCGACCGGGGGAATCATGCGCCGTAGAAGAGTGACCGCGAACACCGAGCTGCGCACCCCGGCCGACCCCCGGCCCTCTCAGCCCTCGAATGCGGTCGCCGCATACGCCAGAACCAACCCGTTCATGTTCGGGCTTCTCGGTGCCCTCGGCGTGCTGGTGGCGCTGGGTATCGGAAGCGTCGTCGGTCAGCTCGCGACCGTGCTCGTCTACATCGGCGTCGCAGTGTTCCTCGCCCTCGGCCTCGATCCGATCGTCACCTTCATCGAGAAGAAGCTCCCCCGCCCTGCCGCCGTCACGATCGTGGTCGCCGCGGTCGTCCTGGCATTCGCGGGCGTCATCCTCGCGATCGTTCCGCTGCTCGTCGAGCAGATCAGCAACCTGATCAAAGACGGACCGCAGATGATCAAGGACTTCATGGCCAGCGACTGGTTCAAGGACGTCAGCGGACAATTCGGCTCCACGATCGACGACGCGGTTCAGGGCATCCTCGGCTTCGTACAGGACCCGAACAACTTCCTCGACATCGGCGGCGGCGTGTTCGCGGTGGGTGCGGGCATCGCCGGCGGCTTCACCGGGATCACGATCGTCCTGATCCTGACGCTCTACTTCATGGCGTCGCTTCGCAGCATGAAGCACGTCGCCGCCCGCTTCGTCCCGGCCTACCAGCGCGACACCTTCAGCAGCCTCCTCGAAGACGTCTCCGGCGCCGTCGGTCGCTACGTCATCGGTCAGGTGAGCCTCGCGCTCGTCAACGGAATCCTGAGTCTCATCTTCCTCAGCATCATCGGCGCCCCGGTGCCGGCCCTGCTCGCGCTCATCGCGTTCATCGGCTCGATGATCCCGCTGGTCGGAACGCTGACCGCGTCGATCATCAACTCGCTGATCTGCCTCTTCGTCTCACCGCTGACGGCGCTGATCGCGATCATCTACTACCTCATCTACATGCAGATCGAGGCGTACGTGCTCTCGCCGCGCATCATGAGCAAGGCTGTCGCCGTCCCCGGCGCCCTCGTGGTGATCGCCGCGGTCGCCGGTGCTGCGCTGGGCGGCATCCTGGGCGCACTCGTGGCGATCCCCGTCGCCGCGAGCATCATCATCATCATTCAGAAGGTGACCTTCCCCGCGCAGGATCGGAAGATCGTCCCGCCGCCCGTCACCCGCTGAGAGGCCGGCACCGGGACGGCGAGCTCGATGATCCTCAGCGGACCAGCAGCGCACCAGGTTCGACGCGCACGTCGAACGCGGTGACCTCGCCCATCTCCTCGCCGTCGATCTCGAACACGAGCGGCGTCTTCAGCTCGACCGAGATGGTCTCGACCGGCAGATGACGGGCGGACTCGGTGCTGACGGCCTCATCCGTGGCGCCGAAGAGTCGGCGGATACCGTTGTCCCACACGAAAGAGCGCAGCGTGTCGAGCCACTGCAGCGCGCCATCGGCGCTGATCATGAGCACGTCGAGCTTGCCGTCGTCGAGAACCGCGTCCGGGAGCAGGCGGATGCCGCCCTGCACCATGCCGCAGTTGCCGATGAGCATGGTGTGCCCTCGCACGGCGACGGCCTTCTCGCCGTCGATCCCCAGGGTGATGTCGGTCATCTCGGTGCCGGCCAGTGCACGGCCCATCGCCTCGACGTAGGCCAGCCAGCCGGCCTTGGACTTGAGGTCGTCGTCGGTCTCCACCAGCATCTGCGCATCGACGCCGAAGCCGACCATCACGGCGAACGCGTGCTCGGTGCCGTCGTACGAGACCCAGCCCAGGTCGATGCGTCGAGGCTCGGCGTCGCGAACACGCTCCAGCGCGGCCTTCACGTTGTTCAGCGGAACCTCGAGGTTGCGCGCGAGGAGGTTGCCCGTCCCCTGCGGCACGATCCCGAGAGCGGTCTCCGATCCCGCCAACGACTCGGCCACGGCCCGCACGGTGCCGTCGCCGCCGACCGCGATCACGATGTCGCGGCCGTCCTCGCGGGCCTCGCGAGCCATGCCGCGACCCGGGTCCTCCGGGGTGGTCTCCCACCAGCGGATGTCGTACTGATCATCGAATACACCGCTCACCGCGGTCTGCAGAACATCCTGCTCGACCTTCGAAGGGTTCCAGACGATGCCGATTCGCGCGTGGGTCATATCGTCAGCTTGGGACACCGCGTCCGATACCGCAAACTGGGACTGCCGATCAGCCGTAGAAGAGCTGCTCGAACGTCTTGCGTGCACGCCGCGTCACACCGAGGTAGTCCTCTTCGAGCTCGGTCGCCGAGCGGTCGGGATACCCGAGCAGTCTCCCGATCGCGTCGAGCTGCCTGCGGTCCGCGGGCAGCACATCGCTGGTCTGACCGGTCAGCAGGGTGATCGCCGAACGGAGGCGGCTGGAGAGCAGCCAGGCCTCACGAAGACGTGCGGCATCCTCCTCGGTCACGAAGTCCGCTGCCACCGCGGCCTCGAGCGCACCGAGGGTCGATGTCGTGCGCAGTCCGGGAACGGCGTGCGCGTGCTGCAGTTGCAACAGCTGGACGAGCCACTCCACGTCACTGAGCGAACCGGGCCCGAGCTTCAGGTGACGCCGGGGATCTGCGCCCTGCGGCAACCGCTCCCCCTCGACCCTCGCCTTGATGCGCTTGATCTCGCGTGTGCCCTGCAGGTCGACCGACTCCGGGTAGCGGATCGTGTCGGCCAGTGCCGTGAACCGCGCGATCAACTTGGCGCTCCCCGCCACGCCGCGGGCCCGGAGCAGCGCCTGGGCCTCCCACGACAGCGACCAGCGCCGGTAGTACTCCGTGTACGCCTCGATGGACCGCACGACGGGGCCGTTGCGCCCCTCGGGGCGCAGGTCGGCATCGAGGTCCAGCGGCAGGCGGTGGTCGGTGAGATGCTCGCGCAGCCCCGCCACGATCTGCGTCGCGAGTTTCTGCGCGCGCTGCGGATCGACGCCGTTCGCATCGTAGACGTAGAGGATGTCGGCGTCGGAGCCGAAGCCGAGCTCGGCACCGCCGAACCGTCCCATCGCGATGACGGCGAAGTCGAGCGCCTCGTCCTCCGGCGGAACGACCTCGCGGATCACCGCACGCAGGGCCGCTTGGATGGTCGCCTCGGTGATCTCGGTGAGCGCCGTGGCGACCTCTTCGATCGTGAGCACGTCGAGAACAGCACCCATCGCCGTGCGCAGGAGCTCTCGCCTCCGCAGCGCCCTGACGGCGCGAAGAGCGTCGCCGATCGTCTCGTGGCGCGTCTGTATCGCGCGCGCCTCCTCGTCCAGCGCGGCGGCACCACGAGGCCGCAGGCGTCCCGTGCTGTCCAACCAGGCCACAGATTCCGGGATCCACTCCAGGAGCTCGCCGATGTAGCGCGAGGNGTCGCCGATCGTCTCGTGGCGCGTCTGTATCGCGCGCGCCTCCTCGTCCAGCGCGGCGGCACCACGAGGCCGCAGGCGTCCCGTGCTGTCCAACCAGGCCACAGATTCCGGGATCCACTCCAGGAGCTCGCCGATGTAGCGCGAGGAGGACAGCAGCCGGGTGAGGCTCTCAGCCGCACCGGAGGAGTCGCGCAGCATCCGCAGGAACCAGGGGGTGTCCCCGAGACGCTCGCTGATGCGGCGGAAAGCGAGCAGCGCATAATCCGGATCGCTGCCGTCTGCGAACCACCGCACCATGATGGGCATCAGGTGGCGCTGGATCGTCGCCTTGCGGCTGAGTCCGCTCGTGAGGGCGCCGATGTGTCGCAGGGCTCCCGCCGGATCGCGGAAACCGATCGCCGCCAGACGGTCGTGGGCCTGGGCGGCGGAGAGCGTACGCTCCTCCTCCGGCAGGCCGGCGACAGCGCTCAGCAGCGGACGGTAGAACAGGCGGGTGTGGATCTCACGCACCTCGCGTCGCACGCTCTCCCAGCGCGCCCACACCCGCTCACCGCTCTCGGCGAGCCCGGTGCCCCTCGCCAGGATCCGCAGACCGGCGGGAGTGCGTGGCATGAGATGCGTGCGGCTGAGCTCGCGCAGCTGGAGGCGATGCTCCATCAGGCGGAGCAGCCGATAGTCGTCGGCGAACGCGGCGGCGTCGACCCGCCCGATGTAGCCGCCCTCGACCAGCGCGTCGAGGCTCTCGAGCGTGCCACGGGTGCGCAACGACTCATCGGTGAGGCCGTGCACGAGCTGCAGCAGTTGCACGGTGAACTCGATGTCGCGCAGGCCGCCGGCGCCGAGCTTGAGCTGGTACGGGGCGTCCTCGGGATCGATGTGCTCCATCACGCGCTCGCGCATGCGCTGCACGCTCTCGACGAAGTCCTGTCGGGCGGCGCTGGACCAGATCTTCGGCTGCACCGCGGCGATGTAGTCGGCGCCGAGCTCGACGTCGCCGGCGAGCGGGCGCGCCTTGAGCAGGGCCTGGAACTCCCAGCTCTTCGCCCAGCGGTCGTAGTAGGCCAGGTGCGACGCGAGCGAGCGGACCAGAGCGCCCTGCTTGCCCTCGGGACGCAGCGCGGCATCCACCTCCCACAGCGGGGGCTCCACCTCGATCGCATCGAGGTTGCGCATCGTCTCACGCGCGAGACGGGTAGCGATGTCGATGGCGCGTGCCTCCGTGACGACCTCTTCATCGCTGCTGCCGCCGACGAAGATCACGTCGACATCGCTGACGTAGTTCAGCTCCCGCGCTCCGGCCTTTCCCATGCCGATGACGGCGAGGCGCGTCGCCGCCACCTCGCCAGGACCCATCGAGTCCCGCAACCGGGTCCTGGCGACCGCGAGCGATGCTTCGAGTGCGGCACCGGCGATGTCCGCCAGCGCCGCCGACACCGGTGCGATGATCGTCTCCGGTGCAGGATGCGACAGGTCGTAGGCGGCGATCGCTGCGAGATTGCGCCGATACGCGACTCTGATCGCGACGACGGCATCGTCTCCGGACGACTGCGCGAAACCGTCGTGCGCACCCACCGAAGCCAGCAGACGCTCGCGCAGTTCCTCGGACGACGGCAGCCCGGTGAGGGGTCCTTCCAGGATGGTCAGCTGCTCCGGATGACGGAGGAAGAAGTCGGCGAGCCCCTCGGACGCACCGAACACCCGCCAGACCCGTCGACGCGTCTCCTCGTCGACGAGGAGTCTCCGCAGCGGCGCCTCGTCCCGGCGCGCCACTCTGAGCAGCCCGCGCACGGCGGCATCGGGATCCGCCGCATCCGCAGCTTCGAGCAGCACGGTGCGCGGCTGGTCGAGGATGGTCGCCAGCTCCGACAGGGACGCTGCCGCCTCACTCAGCTCGGCGAAGCCGAGTCTGGCCAGCGCGGAGAGCGAGACGGAATCGTCCGGACGGGCCATGCGCGCCCCTCAGAGAAGCTCGAGGTTGTTCTTCAGCTCGAGCGGGGTGACCTGACCGCGGTAGGCCTCCCACTCCTTGCGCTTGTTGAGCAGCACGTAGTTGAACACCTGCTCCCCGAGCGTCTCGGCGACGAGTTCGGACGCCTCCATGTACTCGAGGGCGTGGTCGAGGCTCGCCGGCAGCGCCGAATAGCCCAGAGCCCGTCGCTCCGCGTCGCTGAGCGCCCAGACGTTGTCCTCGGCCTCCGGCGGCAGCTCGTATCCCTCTTCGATGCCCTTGAGCCCGGCCGCCAGCATGAGCGCGTACGCCAGGTAGGGGTTCGCGGCCGAATCCAACGCACGGTACTCCACGCGCGACGACTGCCCCTTGTTGGGCTTGTACATCGGCACGCGCACGAGCGCGGAACGGTTGTTGTGGCCCCAGGTGATGAAGCTCGGCGCCTCGTCGCCGCCCCACAGGCGCTTGTAGGAGTTCACGAACTGGTTCGTGACGGCGGAGATCTCGTTCGCATGCTTGAGCAGGCCCGCGATGAAGTGCCGCCCCGTCTTGGAGAGCTGGTACTTCGCGCCCTCCTCGTAGAACGCGTTCTGATCGCCTTCGAAGAGCGACATGTGCGTGTGCATGCCGCTGCCGGGCTGACCGCTGAGCGGCTTCGGCATGAACGTCGCGTAGACGCCCTGCTCGATCGCCACCTCCTTGATCACCGTGCGGAACGTCATGACGTTGTCGGCCGTGGTCAGCGCATCGGCGTAGCGCAGGTCGATCTCGTTCTGACCGGGGCCGCCCTCGTGGTGGCTGAACTCGACGGAGATGCCGAGATCTTCCAGCATGCGCACGGAGCGACGGCGGAAGTCGTGCGCCGTGCCGCCGGGCACGTTGTCGAAGTAGCCGGCGGAGTCGACGGGCACGGGGCCGTCGGGTCCGAACGAGGACGACTTCAGGAGATAGAACTCGATCTCCGGGTGCGTGTAGAAGGTGAACCCGGCGTCCGCGGCCTTCGCGAGCGTGCGCTTGAGCACGTGACGCGGGTCGGCGACGGCCGGCTGGCCATCAGGTGTCGTCAAGTCGCAGAACATGCGCGCGGTCGGGTCGATCTCACCGCGCCAGGGCAGCGTCTGGAACGTCGTCGGATCGGGCTGGGCGAGCAGATCGGATTCGTAGGTGCGCGTCAGCCCCTCGATCGCCGACCCGTCGAATCCGATGCCTTCTGCGAAAGCCCCCTCGACCTCGGCGGGCGCGATGGCCACCGACTTGAGAGTGCCGATCACGTCCGTGAACCACAAGCGCACGAACTTGACGCCGCGCTCCTCGATGGTCCGGAGGACGAAGTCCCTCTGCTTGTCCATGGCTACTCTGCGCCCTGGCCCTTTGCGTCGCCCTTGGCATCCCAGCCCTGCTCGACGGCCTCTTCCTCGGCCCAGGAACGCGCGCGCTCCTTGACGACCTCGGGAGCACGGCGGGCCTCGGCCTCCGTGTCGAACGGACCGATGCGGTCGATGGCGGGCGAGATCATGCCGAACTCGATCTCGCCAGTCGCAGAGTTGTACCAGTACTTGTGGTCGCCGTCAGACATGTCTGCCCCTTCTTCACGTGATGTCATCGATCCTACTGGCGCGCACCGCGGTCGCTAAGCTATCGCCCATGGCAAAAGCGATCGGCGTCGACATCGGCGGCACGGGAATCAAAGCAGGAATCGTCGACCTCGAGCACGGCGTCATGGCATCCGACCGGGTGCGGGTCCCCACTCCCGAGGGCGCATCGCCGCAGGACGTGCTCAACGCCGTGAAGACCGTTCTGAAGACGCTCGACGTGCACGAGTCGACGCTGCCGCTCGGGGTCGCCTTCCCGGCGATCGTCAAGCGCGGCAAGACGCTCTCGGCCGCGAACGTGTCGAAGGAGTGGATCGACTTCGACGCCGAACGATTCTTCCGCGACGGCCTCGGCCGCAACATCGTGTTCGTGAACGACGCCGACGCCGCGGGTGTCGCCGAGGCCCGCCACGGAGCGGCCAGGGATGTGCGCGGCTTCACGCTCCTCACGACCCTCGGCACCGGCATCGGATCCGCATTCCTCTACGACGGGGTGCTGCTGCCGAACACCGAGCTCGGTCACCTCAACTTCCGCGAGTTCGAGTCGGTCGAGACGTACGCCGCGACGTCGGCACGCGAGCGGGAGAACCTCAGCTGGGCGGAGTGGGCCGAGCGCCTGCAGGCGTTCTACTCGCACATCGAGTTCCTGTTCAGCCCCGACCTGTTCGTGGTCGGCGGCGGGGTCTCGAAGAACGCCGGAGACTTCCTGCCGCTTCTCGACCTCAAGACGCCGATCGTCCCGGCGATCCACCGCAACAACTCGGGCATCATCGGCGCCGCATCCCTCGCCGGCGACTGATCCACGACCGTTCTGACGCCGAAGACCCCGATGACGGCCGTCGTCATCGGGGTCTTCGCGTGTTCGCCCAGGTGCGGGCCGGAGCCTTCCGCCCAGCCGCTCAATCGCTCGGCTGTTCCCGTCGGACGCGGGTCCTCATGGCCAGACCCACACCGGCGGCGGCGAGCACGAGGGCGGCGAGGAGCAACGCGGGGCCGCTTCCGAGGCGGTGCGCCGCAGCACCGACCACGGCGCCGCCCGCGAGCGATCCCCACAGCAGGAGAGGGCGGCGCCAGGCGGATCCGGAACGCCCGGTGAGAAGCGCCGCGACCGCGAGCCCCAGGCTGACCAGCGTGCCGGTCGCGTACGTGATGGCGACCCGCGCCCGTCCGTCCGAGAGGTACAGGGTGTTCAGCGCTCCCATGGCGAAGGCCAGCATCCAGAACCGAGCAGGGCTCGTCGGTGCGACCGCAGCGAGGACGGCACTCAGAGCGACGGTGGACGCGGATGCCGCCACCGCCCAGGCACGCCGTCGCCCGTTCCCGCCGACCATCGCGCCGACGGCGACGCCCAGCACGAAAGCCACCACCAGTGTCAGGGGCAGAAGCGACGACGCCAATCCCTGCTCGAGGATGTCTACACCGGCCTGGGTCGAATTGCCGCTCATGAAAGAGACGAAGAAGCCGCCGGTGTCGATGAACCCGATCGCATCCACATAGCCCGCGACGCCGCTGAGCACCAAGGACAAGGCCAGACCCCGTCGTGTGACATCTCTCATGACGTAGGCCTCATGGACGTGCCTTTCTGGGTGGCTACTCCGAGCCTAGGCGGTCCGGTCCGCCGCGCCCTCCCTGAGAACGGCGCTCTGGGCGCGCTGCCGGGACTCGGGCGGAAGGAGACCTGATCAGATCTTCTTTATGCGAATGGGCCGACCTGTACGCCGGGTTCTGTTCCGGGGTTCTTCGCCCCTTCGACGGCCATCTCTCTCGGCGACACGTTGCCGTGGCACTCTAGCGGTCTACCCGAGGACTCGGCGAGCCGCGTCAACATCCTCTGTCTGACCTTGCTCCGGACGAGGTTTACCTGGCGGGCCATGTCACCATGGCCCCCGGTGGTCTCTTACACCACCCTTTCACCCTTACCCCTTGCGGGGCGGTCTACTCTCTGTGGCACTTTCTCGCGGATTGCTCCGGGTGGGCGTTACCCACCGTCCTGCCCTGAGGAGCCCGGACGTTCCTCGGTGCGGTTGCCCGCAACGCGGCCGTCCAGTCGACCCATTCGCGTCTCCAGTCTACGTTCTCCGAGACCCGCGGCCTGCGGCTACTTCTGCGCAGACTCCGCGATGCGCAGATCGAGTGGCACGTCGATCGGGAACGAGCCGAACAGTCGCGTCGTCGCCGTGGCCGCCGCCTCGCGCACGGCCGCGGCCGCCGCCTCCGCATGTTCGAGCGGAACGTGCAGGATCACCTCGTCGTGCAGGAAGAATGCCAGGTGCGGGGAGCGTGCGAACGGACCGGGGGCCGCAGCCTCGGCGAACACCTCGGGGATCTGCTGCAGGCGGTGACGGATCTCGGCCAGCCAGATCAGCGACCACTCGGCAGCCGTGCCCTGAACGACGAAGTTCCGTGTGAACCGCCCCCAGTCACGTGCCCTGCGCCGAGCGAGGGCCACCACCGCGGGATCGGCATCGGCATCGGTCGCCTCGGATTGCAGTCGCATCCACTCCACCGACGGGCGAGGTGATGATCGGCCGAGCCAGGTCGACACGATGCCGCCGTCCTCCCCCGTGCGTGCCGCGGCGTCGACGAGTGCCATGGCGCGCGGGTATACCTTCCGCAGCCGCGGAACCAGCCGGCCGCTGTCGCCCGTCGTGGCACCGTACATCGCACCGAGGACCGCATACTTCGCCTCATCGCGAGTGGCGACCGCCCCGGAAGCGACGACGCCCGCATAGAGGTCGCTCCCCCTGGCCGCACGAGCCATCGCCTCGTCGGCCGCCATCGCGGCGAGCATCCGCGGCTCGAGCTGCGCGACGTCGGCCACGACCAGCGTCCACCCGGGGTCGGCACGCACCGCAGGGCGCAGACTCCGCGGAAGCTGGAGCGCTCCCCCGCCGGCAGAGGCCCATCGCCCGGTGACGACGCCTCCAGGGATGTACACGGGGCGGAACCGGCCCTCATGCACCCATTCCGCCAGCCACGCCCACCCGTTGGCGCTGAGCAGCCGGGAGAGCTTCTTGTACGCCAGCAGCGGTTCGACGACCGGGTGGTCGTGCTCGGCGAGCTCCCACCGGCTCGTCGACTCGACCTGCACCCCGACGCGGTGCAGCGCCCTGAGCAGCTTCTGCTGACTGTCGAGATGCAGTGAGGCATCGCCGAGGAGCTCGCGCACACGATCTCCGAGTTCGAGCATGCGACTCGGCACGCCGCCGGCGACCGGGCGGGTGCCCAGGGTGTCGGTGAGGATCGCGTCGTGCACGCCCTCGTCCCACGGCAATCCTGCGGCCCGCATCTCCTCCGCGATGAGTCCGCCCGCTGATTCCGCTGCGCACAGGAGCGTGAGACGCCCATCCGGCGCCGCGGCGATCACGCGGCGCTGCGCCCGGTACTGATCCAGAGTCGCGGCGATCGCATCTTCACCGCCCACCTCATCGAACACATCGAAGAGGGACGGTGCCGCCACGGTCGGTTCCCGCCGCTCCCACTCCTGAGAGGCCGGGAGCGGCGTCGGCACCGAGGAGGTGTCGCGCAGAATCGCATGACACAGCACCAGGTCGTGACTGCGAGTGATCCGCACTCCGGTTCCGAGGAGAAGCGCGTAGGTTTCAGCGGCGGTCCGCATGATCCATCGCGGGGCGTCTGATGCCTCGGCGGTGCGGACCCAGTCCGGGAGGTCATCGGTACGCAGCGACGTGCGATCCTGCTCCTCGTCGTTCCCGTCGAGCTCGACGGCGACGTACTCGTGAGCGCCGACGGAGATGAGCGCGATGCGTCGTTCGACGCCCGACGCCGGCGCTGTCATCGCCGGCGAGCGGAGGCACCGCTCATGCGAGCCCGGACTCCTCGGTACGCACGAGGATGCACCCGCACTCGGGGCAGGAGACCACGAGGTCGTCCGCCGCGCGGCGGATGTCGTTCAGATCGGTGCTGGGAAGAAGGATGCGGCAGCCTTCGCAGTTGCCACGGGTGAGCAGCGCGGCACCCGCACTGTTCACGGCGCGACGGGCGTACTCCGCCAAGAGCTCGGGCGACACTCCCTCGGCGACGGCTGCCCGATCGCGGGAGAGCTGCGCACCCAGGTCGGTGGCGACAGCGACATCGGCCTTCGCCTGTGCGGTGAGCGCCGAGCCCTCGGCTGTCGTCGCGTCCAGAAGCGCCTGCTGGGCGGCGAGGGCGGCTTCTGCCTCTTCCAGTCGACCCATGACGTCGAGTTCGGCGTCTTCGAGGTCGCTCTGGCGCCGGGCAAGGCTCGCGAGTTCGTGCTCGAGCGCCTGCGCGTCCTTCGAGTTCGTCGACGCTGCGAGGCGCTCCGCATCGCGATTCCGACGCGCCTCGACGACGGCGACGTCGGACTCCAAACGCTTCAGCTCGGTGCGCACGTCGTCGCGGGTGCCGGCGAGAGCGGTCAGCTCGCGCAGCTGCTCCTGACGGATGGCGACGAGCTCGGTGATCCGCCCCGCCTGGCTCGGCTTCGTTCGGGCACGCTCGGCCTGCGCGATGCGCCGGTCGAGGTCGGCGATGTCGAGCAGGGTGCGCTGGTTCTCGGGGCTGGCGTTCACGCTTCCAAATCTAGTCGCTGTCGCGACATCCGCCCATCAACGCACGTCACCGTCGACGTAGTACCAGTGCCGGTCCTCGCGCACGAAGCGGCTGCGCTCATGGAGCGAGCCCCTCGCAGCGCCCTGCCGCCAGAACGCCTCGAACTCCACCACACCCTCGCGGTCGAAAGGGCCTCCAGCCGCGCGATCGATCACCAGCAGCCTTCGCCACTCGAGGTCCGGCTCGAAATCGATCGTCTCCGGCCTCGTGGCCGGGTGCCAGGTGCGCAGGAGGTGCCCGGCGTCGTGGAGGCCGAACGCGGTGTAACGCGAGCGCATCAGACGCTCTGCCGTCGGCGCGGGCGCACCTTCGAGCAACGGCCCGCAGCAGCCGCCGAAGACGTCTCCTGAAGCACACGGGCAGCGATCCTGGTCCTCGATCACGGCGTCATCCGACGCCATCTCCGCCTCCGTCGTCATCCCCTCAGCGTACGCTCGGGGAAAAGGCCAAGAAGGAGCACCGTGACCACTCAGCCCGTCGTCCCCTCGTTCACCGCCCACAACGGGTTCGCCCTCCCGGCCATCGGCCTCGGCACCTACGGACTCCTCGGAGATGCCGGAGCAGACGCGGTCGCGGGAGGCATCGGCGCGGGTTACCGTCTCGTCGACACGGCGTTCAACTACGAGAACGAGGGTTCGGTCGGCCGTGGCGTCGCGGCCGCCGATGTGCCGCGCTCCGAGGTCATCGTCACCACGAAGCTCCCCGGCCGCCACCACCCGTCGGCGAAGGCACGCACCAGTATCGAGGAAAGCCGTTCTCGCCTCGGGCTCGATGTGACGGATCTGCACCTGATCCACTGGCCGAATCCCCTCCAGGGCGAGTACGTCCAGGCGTGGACCGCGCTCGTGGACGCCCAGTCCCGCGGCGTCGTCCGACAGATCGGCGTCTCCAACTTCCTTCCGGAGCACATGGAGCGCCTCGAGCAGGAGACCGGGATCCGACCCGTCGTCAATCAGATCGAGGTGCATCCGTACTTCCCGCAGGAGGAGCAGCTCGCGTATCACCGGGAACACGGCATCCTCACCGAAGCGTGGAGCCCGCTGGGGCGGGCGAGGGAGCTCTTCGACGAGGCCGTGATCCACGAGATCGCTGCGGCCCGCGGGATCACGACCGCCCAGACCGTGCTGGCCTGGCACGTCGCCCGCGGTACGGTGTCGATCCCGAAGGCGTCGTCGCTCGATCATCAGGTCGCGAACCTCGCGGCTGCGCAGATCGTTCTCGACGACGCCGAGGTGGCGGCGATAACCGCTCTCGGACGTCCGGACGGACGCCTGTTCGACGCCGACCCGAGAACTCACGAGGAGTCCTGACGCAGACGCGCCTCAGCGGCCCTGCGTCACCCTCCTGCTCACGGCCGCAATGATGCGGCGGCGGCCGTGAGCGCGTCGGCGGACTGCCGAAGCAGCGCCAGCTCACCCTCCGAGAACGAGGTGTTCCGGATCGGCACGGCACCCTTCGCGCTCACGATCGACGGCACCGAGAGCGCCACACCGTCCAGCCCGTGGAAGTCGCGCAGCACGGTGCTGACGGGCATCACGGCATGCTCGTCGCTCAGGATCGCTTCGACGATGCGTGCACTCGACAGTCCGATCGCGTAGTTGGTCGCCCCCTTGCCGAGGATGACCTTGTACGCGGCGTCGCGCACATCGACGGCGATCTCCTGCAGTTCGTCAAGGGTGAAGCGAGGGTGGCCGGGCGTCTCCCACTCCAGGATCGGCACGGTGCCGATCGTCGCGCGAGACCAGAGGGGGAACTCGGTGTCGCCGTGCTCTCCGATGATGTGCGCGTGGACGCTGGCGGTGGAGACACCGGCTCGCTGGGCGAGCTTCCACCGCAGCCGCGAGGTGTCGAGCACTGTTCCGGAGGCGAAGATCCGCTCGGGCGGAAGCCCGGTCTCCTCCTGCGCGATGACCGTCAGCACATCGCACGGGTTCGTGACGATCACATAGATCGCGTTCGGGGCGACCTCGAGCAGATCGGGCATCATGCTGCGGATGATGCCCGCATTGACCTCGGCGAGCTCGATGCGGGTCTGACCGGGCTTCTGCTTCGCGCCCGCGGTGATCACCACGACGTGCGAGCCGGCGGCGACCGAGATGTCACTGCCGCCGATGATGTCGCTCGAGCCCGTGAACTGCGTGCCGTGGGCGAGGTCGAGCACCTCTGCCTCGACCTTCTCGGTGGCGATGTCGTACAGCGCGACATGACGGGCGGAACCCCGGATCAGTGCCGCATAGGCGACACTCGACCCGACGCTTCCTGCGCCGACGACCGTGAGCTTCGAGTTCTCGATGATCTCCATGCGCTCAGTCTCGCAGTGGGGAACCCCGATCAGCGAGCGATATCGCCGGATCAATATGTTCCACAGCGGAGAAGGTCACAGAGCGGCGGCGACCGCCTCCGTCGCGGTCGTATGCGTGAACCGGAAACCCGAGCGCTCCAGCACCAGCGGCCGCACGTCGGCATCGGGCAGCAGCAGCGAATCGGCCGCGTCGCCGAGAGCGAATCGCAGCGCCCACGCCGGCGCCGGCACCCAGAACGGCCTGTGCATCCGAGCGGCCAGGGCTCGGCCGATGTCGTTCGCAGACGCCGGTGTCGGTCCCGTGAGGTTGACCGGCCCCGCGATCTTCTTGTCCAGGATGTGGCGGATCGCCCGCACCTCGTCGTCGAGCGAGATCCAGGGCCAGATCTGCGTCCCGCGCCCGAGCGGCCCGGAGACGCCGAAGCGGGTCAGCTGGATGAGCGGCTTGAGAACTCCGCGCCGATGGATGACCGGAGCCGTGCGCAGCAGCGCGACCCGGGTGTGGTCTTCGGCTTGACGCGCCTCGGCCTCCCAACGCACGGTCAGATCGGCCAAGAAGGTCTGCCCCGCAGCGGAGTCCTCGGTGAGGACCTCGCCGGGCGCAGAGCCGTAGTAGCCGACGGCCGATGCCGAAACGAGGGCCGGAGCGTCGGAGCGCAGCGCACGAAGCGCGGTGGTCAGCGTGCGCGTCGCTCCCAGGCGCGAGTCGATGAGCTCCTGACGGTAGCCACGCGTCCAGGGGAGTCGCCCGACGCTGGCACCGCCGAGTGCGACGACCGCATCGGCTCCCGCCAGCACCTCGGGATCGAGCGCGCTCTCCCCCGGCTCCCACTGCGCCTCGTCCTCCGACCGCGGCGGGCGGCGGACGAGGGAGGTGACCTCGATGCCGTCGGCGCGCAGGGCTGAGGCGAGGGCGGAGCCGATGAGGCCCGATGCCCCGCTGATGACGATGCGTCTTGCCATCGGAAGGCGTCCTCTTCTCCGTCGTCGAGTAGTACTTCGCCCCAGCGTACGCGCCTCGGATCCCGTGCGCGGTGGGACCTGCACGTGTCGCCTCGGAAGTACCGACAATCCACGCGGCGCAAGAACGTGGCATACGCATCGACGACGCCGGCGGCGAGAAGCGCTCGGGGCCAGAAGATGCCGACCGAAGCACCGATGAACTCATTGTCGTCGACGGCGGGCCGCGCAAGGGAGTGAACGGCGTCGAAGTGCTCGACCGTGAGGTTCTCACCGAAAACCCGCTTGTAGACGGTCTCTGTCTCACGCATGTCGACGTTGCGATCGCGTTCGCCGGCCATCAGGAGGACGGGGATGTTCGCGTCCGCTGCGTCACGTAGATCGAGGGTGGCGTCGGCGTCGAAGTTCTGCGCGACGAACAACCAGCGTGCCCTGGTCATCGGCGACTCCTCGGTCGTGACGGCGAGGTAGTCCTCGTAGCCCGCGCGGCTCTCCAGGATTCCGCGTATCTCGTCGCTTTCGACAAGGGCGTGCGACCGCTCTGAATCGGTTGCTCCGTCGTGATCAAGCTCCGCCAGCAGGTTGTATCGACCTTGCGAGAGCCAGTTGATCGCCGTGCCCACCGCGACGACGGCATCGATGTCCTCCCGCTGGGCGACCACCTTCGGAAGCACCCACCCTGCCTGACTGGCGCCCCACAAGACGATGCGGTCGGTCGGGAGCCCGGGCTGCGCGAGAGCCCAATCGACAACCGCGGACACCTCATCAGCGCGATCGTCCATGGTCTGAGCCAGCCAATCCCCCGTGGAGCCACCCACACCTGGCTTGTTCCATGACAGCGTCGCGAACCCGGCATCCGCCGCGCCCTCGAACCACGGCGAGTACAGTCCGCCCTGCGTCGCGTCGACGGCAGCATCCCCATGAACCATGATCACGACGCCACGGGCGTCGACACCGGGCGGCATCGTGAGAACCCCATCGAGTTCACCGTTGGCGGTAGGGATGCGAACCGCCGTCTGCTCGAACCTGTAGTCGTTGCCCACGACGATCACGCCCACTGCAACCAGTGCCAGCACCGCGGCGGAGCCGACCCACTTACGGATGCCGCGACTAACTTTCATTCTGTTCACGTTCGTAGCATATGTGATAGTTTCAGCCTATGGGTGCTAGAGATATTGCCATCGGATTCGACGATTCGGAACGCATCCGTGTCGGTTCGCTCTACTGGGAGGCTTTCCACCGCAAGCTTCAGCCCGCCTTCGCCGACGAGGAGACAGGTCTTCGAATCGTTCGGGCTTCCCTGCGCGCAGAACGGATGTTCGTCGCTCGCGTGCAGGACGTCGTGGTCGGAGTGTGCGGGTTCATGGACCAGGGCATCGGGGCTACGCGTCTCTCCTGGGTGGCTCTCAAGTCGGCACTTCCCCTTCATCAGGCCGTGCGTGCCGCTCTCGCGACGAGCGTGCTCGCTCGGAGCGAGGCAGGCGACCGGCTGGTACTCGACGGCATCTGCGTCGACCGGGCGCATCGCGGAGGCGGGATCGGTACG
This sequence comes from Microbacterium sp. UCD-TDU, assembly GCF_000340625.1. Taxonomy (NCBI): domain Bacteria; kingdom Bacillati; phylum Actinomycetota; class Actinomycetes; order Micrococcales; family Microbacteriaceae; genus Microbacterium; species Microbacterium sp. UCD-TDU. Next base: position 339,400 of record NZ_KB454447.1, on the reverse strand, counting down.
GCACTCCTCGGCGCGGCCGAACAGCATGCGCGCGAACGTGGACTCCGCGCGGTGCGGCTGTCTGTGGTCGACAGCAACCCGCGCGCCGAGGCGCTCTATCGCCGTCGTGGATTCACGACGGTCGACGGCGGGTCCCTCGGGCTGCTCGGCTACGTGTACGGGTTCGACCGATATACCGTGATGGAGAAGGAGGTGTCCCGTTGAACACGCAGATCTCGCCCCGGACCATCATCGAGGCGCTCCTCCCTTTCGATGGCGCTGCGAACCTGGGCATCATCTACGACACGGCGAATCGACTGCAGGTCGGCGACCAGCCCGTGCGCCTGGCACTGCGACGCCTCATCTCGACCGGGGACATCACCCAGCACGGCCGCGGACGCAACGGCACCATCGAACTCACCGAAGCCGGAAGAGCACGCCTCGAACGCGAGCGGATCGGACTCCGCCTCGCGTTCGCCCAGGATGCCGACCAGGCACCGTGGGACGGCTACTGGCATCTCCTCGCACTCAGCGCCCCCGAGAGCGAGCGCGCGGTTCGCGACACATTTCGTCGGGAGATGCACGCGCTGGGCGCCGTGTCGATCTCCACGGGTCTCTACCTCACCCCCCACGCCATCGACGCCGCCCTCGCCCCGGAGCTCGACCCGTACCTGGTCACCGCGAGCGTCACCGCGCTGACCGTGCGGGGGACCGACAGAAACGAAGACATCGCCGAAACACTCTGGCCTGCCCGCGACACCGTCATAGCGTATGAAGCACTGGAGGCGGCCCTCAGCGTCGACATCAGCGACCAGGAACCGGTCGCGCGCCAGCTCATACTCGCGGAATCACTGGATGCGGCATTGCGGGATGACCCCCTCATCCCCCTCGAACTCCGCCAGACGACGTGGCCGCCCACCGCGGTTCGCCAGCGCTGGCTCGCCCGCTGGCGAGAGGCGACGGCGTCTGCTCCCGACCTTCACGTCTACCAGGGGTGGCTCTCTCGCGACGCCTGAGCACGCACAGTGATCGCGCGGGCGCTCCGCGAGCGAGTGTCGCCCGCGGCGAGAGGGGGGTGTGGTGTGGGCCCTGCCGGGATCGAACCGACGACATCCACGGTGTAAAGGTCACCGAACGCAGGGCACTCCTGATTTCTCACGTTACATACGTTGCAGGAGCCTACCCGGATTGCCGCTTTGTCGTCCTGGGGGGCCGCCTGGGGGCCGCGCTCAGGACCGCATTCATCCGCGCGATTGCTGCCGTGTCGGCGTCGCTACCCATGTAGTGGCTGTACGTGTCAGCAGTGAGCTTCGCGGTGCTGTGACCCAGCCAGGCCTGGACCGTCTTCAGGTCCACGCCGCTCTGGAGCCAGAGCGTTGCCGCCGTGTGCCGGAGGTCCTGGACGCGCCGCCCCATGCCGTGCTGAGTCCAGTGCGCGTCCCGCTTCCAGTTGTTGCCCGAGCGGAATGAGCCGGTAGCGGAGGGGAACACCAGATCCTCCGGCTTCCGCGCGGCTAGCAGCGGAAGGATGATCGCGGCGGCATCGTCCGTTAGCGGCACCGTACGCGGCTTCCCGCCCTTCGTGATGTTGCGCACTGGCTCGCCGTCAGGCTTCGACCGAGAGATACGCAGCGCCGGATACGGGAGCTGTTGAACGTCCCGCACACGGAGCGACACCAGCTCACCCCACCGCAGCCCCGTTAGACCCAGCACCAGCGCGATGTCCGCACTGGCCTTCGAAGTGGTGTTCAGGAGTCGGGAGTGGACCGCGCGCAACTCTGCCAGCGTGAACGGAAAGATCTCGCGCCGCTCGCGCTGAGCCGTGCCGGAGGGGACCTTGGAGGCGGTCGCCGGATTCTTGGCGATCAGCTTGTGGTCCACCGCCCAGCCAAAGAAGGCGGAGAGCGTCTGCCGGAAGCGCACCACCGTGTCCCGTCCCAGCGTCCGCAGCATCGTCGTATACAGCGAGTTGAGGTCGTTGGTGGTCACGGCGCTCAGCGGGCGGCTACGTAGCGTCTGGGCATGTTTCAGGGCATAACCCTCGTTGGTGAACGTGCTGGACGCGATTGCACCCTCACGCCCCGCGTGCCAACGGTCCAGAGCGACCCCCAGCAGTTCTTTTCCTGCACGCGGGTCCACATACTCCCCGAGATCGAGTGCTCGCTTCTGGGACGCCTGCCATGCTTCGGCATCCCGCTTCAGATCAAACGTACGATCTGCGACCTTCGCACGACCCGACTTCACCCTGACGCGCCACCGTCCGGAGGGCGTTTTCGAAATAGTCATGACCGATTCCCCTCGACCCATTCCGCGAGTTCGTCGATCTGGTAGCGGAACACCCCCAGGAGGTTGACGAACGGCGGGCCACCTTCGGACGACCTCCACCTGCTCAAAGTTGCTTCAGACACACTCAGCACACGGGCTACTTCCGCGCTTGTCATCAATCGTTCCAATCAGTTCACCGATCACCTGTCTCTCTCTGTTCGTCGGCAAGACTGACACACCTCGTTCCTCTTGTCCAGCGTTGGCAAATACGAATGTGGAATGCAACTAAACACCTGTTCAGATGGTATTTAATTTTGCCCCGTACGGCGCCAACTTTCATCGCACTGCGATGGTCTTTCCGAGGAGCATCGGTCACCGCTCCAGAACTCCCGAGGCGCGAAGGACCGCCACTTCACAGCGCAAAAGACTCCCGTCTTCGACCGGCCATTTCAGGTAGAGAAGAAAAGACTTGACTTAGCATTATAGAACCCGTATTCTACGCTCCGTGCATTTCTGATATCCTGGGCACGAGAACGAAACGCAGGCGGATATCACCCACACCAAAGACTTCAGATTCCACCCCCGTCAGGTTCGCTTGCGCGTTCTCAAACCTGACGGGGGCTTCTGCATCTGAGGTCGGAACCTGAGAACGCAATGTCGTCACCACGACTACCAAGCCCAGCACCGGGGGCCCATCCGGTAGCAACCCATCTTCGATCCGAGTGGGCTTCGATCTGCGAAGCCGTCGAACGGATCGAAGCGAACCTTGACGCATGTCTCGGACTGCTAGACCTCATCGAGCACGACCCCGCGCACTTCGAGCCTGTTGGCGGAGGTGCGGACTGTGGTTGAGGTGAACCTGCGCGACATCCTCCCCGAGGAACTGAACTACCCCCGCCCCCGTCTCCCCTTCGGTGAAGTGTGGCGGCGCTATGCCGACGCGGGGCTCTGCCCCGTTCCCGTGCAAGATACGCCCCCGACCGGGTTCCTGAAGTGGAGCCGTATGAAGGCGGAGCAGTGGGTGGCGAACTATCGCTGGTCATACGCCCAGACGGCGATCACGCTTCCAGACGGGCTCGTGATTCTCGACGACGACGACGTGGAGCAGGTTTCGGCCCTTGAAGCAGAACTCGGAACCCGCCCGGCTACTCTCTACGGCACGTCTCGCGGCGCTGGAGCGTCACGCCGAAAGAGTCTGTATCGCGTTCCGGACGGCTCTCGATTCGTCGGGGAGTACACCGGAGGTGAAGTCATCGACTCTCGTCACCGGTTCGCATTCGTCTGCCCGACCGTAAACCGGAAGACCGGTGCGATGGAGGAGTGGTATGCCCCTGACGACTCCCCACTCGAGCGATTCCCGACCGCCGAGGACCTCGCTGACATGGTCGCCGAACTCCCCGTTGCATGGGTCGCGCATCTGACGTCTACGACGCCGCTCCGAGGCGCTACGCGGCCATACGAAGGCCCCGCGACCTTCGAGGGAGGCGAGCTATCATCGCGCGTGATCGAAGTTGCGGAGCGGCATCCAGACACGTCTCACTACCCCGAGGCGAACAGCGCGCTCATGTCCCTCGCACGGGTCGCGGTGCGCTTCCCCGAGGCCCAGGGCATTGAGACGCTGCGAGCGCAGATCGTCAACGCCTACGTCATGCGAGCAGATGCAACCACCGCTCCGGAAGAGCGTCAAGCGAGTATGGATCGCGCATGGGCGAGCGCACTCGCAACGCAGTCAGCGCATTACGAGAACGAGTGGGCAGAGATGGAGGCCGAGGTCGGGGCAGCCAGTTCGAACTGGTATCGGAATCACACGCCGCAAGTGGCCCATCAGGATTCGCATACGGCGTACGAACGCGCCTGGATGGGCGATCCATCCGGTTACGCGGAGGAGCGCGCTCAGAAGGCGCTAGAAGCTGCTCAGACCGGACGTTCTAGCTGGGCGCCCGCCGACCTCACAGATGTTCTCGATCCCGAGTACACACCGCCGATGCCGAGCATCTTCCGACGCACCGATGGGCGCGCCCTGTTCTACGCAGGGAAGGTCAACGAGATCCACGGCACGGACGGCGATGGCAAGACGATGGTGGGCCTCGCAGCGGTCGCCGAGACGCTCATCGACGGTGGACGTGTACTTTACGTCGACCATGAAGAGAGCCCGAGCGTGATCGTTTCCCGGCTCCGGCTCTACGGCGTTTCAATCGAGACCATCCGTCACGGCCTCGACTACGTGCAGCCCGAGGGCTCCCCGACGTCTGCTGACCTCGCGGCGCTGGAAGGTGAACGATACACACTCGTCGTCATCGATACAGTGAACGAGTCGATCTCCACCCTGACCGGGGGCGACTCGAACAACTCTGACGATGTGACGCGGTGGCACTCGCTCATACGCCCCTTCGCCCGCTCCGGTGCGTGCGTACTCGTCATCGACCACATCACCAAGGATGCGGCGAATCCGCTTTACCCCATTGGTTCCCAGGCGAAACGCGCCGGGTACAAGGGACTCGTGTACCTGCTCGAAGCGCCGAAGTCCGGTGGTCTCGTAGAGGGAGGGCAGGGTCATCTTCGACTAAAGCTCGCGAAGGGCAACAGCGGAGGGCTCGGACTGAAGCGCGGCGCCCTTGCCGCAGAGTTCCACCTCGACAGCAGCGGCACGGTTGCGACGTGGGAGCTCCGAGCACCGGACGCTTCGGAGCATCTTGCCGAGAGCGCCGCCGAAGTCGAGTCCCACCGGCTTGCCATCTGGGAAGCCCTCCTCGACAACGGCGGTTCCGTCGAGTCTAAGGCCGAGCTTTGGCGGCTACTGAAAGTAGGTCCGAACGGATCCTGGGCACAGACCGCTCTCTTCGCGATGGTCGCCGATGGGGTTGTGATCGAGACGAAGGGCCGCAACGGCGGGAAATGCTACACGCTCGCTTCGAACAAGGCACCGACACCGGAGGCTGACGCGGAGCGTGAGCTGTGGGAGAACTACCCCGCCGAAGAGCCCGTACCGACCACCACACCATCACCCCTTTCAGAGCGGGGTGATGGTGATGGTGGTCGATCGGAGACGACCGACCCTCATGACCCTCACTCAGTGACGGTCGCTGATGGTCGTGGGGGTCTTCCTCGCAGCCCGTTCGCGGGCATCTCGGATGCTGAGATGGACGATCTCCTGGGAGATCCGACCACGATTTAAGTCAAGACCGCTCTCACCCACAGTGGGAGCGGTCTTGTCCCCTGCTACCCATATGTCGCTGCGGGTCGGAATCGCGGCGGCACTCGCCCGCACATCGACCTCGGCGCACCCAAGCCGTTCACCGCCCTTGTCCAGTAACGCAAGGGTTCCGTCAGTAAAGTGCGCAAGGATTCCGTCAGTAAAGTGCGCAGGCGAACTACCTCAACGCAGATTTATACACGGAGCGCCGCAACACGGTGACGTCACGCCAGTTCACCGTCGTTCCCAGCGGCGCGCCTGCGTTGGTAGATCCGCTCTGAACAAGAAGTCGGAACGATACGCTCCGTAGACCGTGAGCCCGTCGAGAGGATATTCCTTATCCGCGATGACACCACGCCAGAGTTTCTGCTTTAAAGAGATGCGGACGGCAACTGCGCGGCCCCCTCGATGGTGACTAATTCGCAGCGATCGATCCATCGAGCAAGGATGCTCAGCGTTGCCAGTTGCTCCAGCGCTTCCTGACGTTCCAAGTCCTGCGTCGAGTGGGTCGCGGGGTTGCGGATCGCGGAGAAAACCCCCTGGGCCATGCTCAGAATCCCGACACGCATCGTCTTCACGTCGAGATCCTGGTCGTACCCCGGCCACCAGAGTCGAGGCTTGCTCTTGCCGGGTGGGCTCAGCGAGAAGACTTCTCGCATCAGCTCCGAGTCTGAGACATCGCGTCTTCCAGTCACATCCTGAACGTTCGCGTTGAAGAAGGTTGCAGCGCGCTGCACAGCATCCGAGTAGTGCCCCGCGTCCCAGCGCTTGGCTGCAGCGTCCCAGATGACCGGGTGAAGCGCATCCGCCTTCATAAACGGCGCTTGGCTGCCGAGGATCGACCTCGCTTCGTCATCGGTGCGAAGCTTGCCGAGCGCATACTCAGCCTGCCTGATTCCAGAATCCTCCCAGTAGAGATCATTCATCATCGAAATCGTGAGTATCTCGGGAAGCTCTTGCACCCCCTGCACACCAGCCAGAACTCTTCGAGTTAGGTCCTCCCGAGCCTGCAACTCGAGGAACGCTTCTGAACGTGGGTCAACGCCGCCCGCCTGGCGCGAAGCCGAGCGAGCCTTGCCAACCCACCACTCCAGTACTTCGATTGCACGTTCGGTATCCACCCACGCAGGTTACCGGGTGTGAAGAACTGCCCGATCGATTGGACGGGAGCGCGTGGGGGAGATCGTTTCGGGACGATTGCTCAGCGCATACACCGCTCCATCTCTCCTTGACGGCTCACCCGCCACCACCTATGACGCGACACGCCGAAAGATCCAGGACCGTAGATGTAGGCGACGGCAGACTCAGGGTGTGCTGATTGCGATGGTGGATGAGTCCGGGAAAACAGTCCACGCTGAGCGCGCCGAGGATCATTTCGTGCTTAGCGCCGTCGTCTTCGACGAGACCGACCGTGCGAAAGCCGAGGCGCTGCACACGCACCTGTGCGAAAACACGGGAAGTCAGCGAGCGCGCACGGGGCTGCATTTCAAGGACATCGCTAGCCACGGCGCCCGTCGGTACATGACCCACGCCCTCGGCACACGAGACTGGATCACGATTGTCTCGGTTGTCGTCTGCAAGCGTCACCTCCCTTCCGGGGACGCGCTGATCGAGGATGTGCCTGCTCAGTACAATTACACGTTCCGATTCCTTCTGGAACGTCTCTCCTGGATCGCTGAACGCAGACACACTCAGCTCACCTACGTCGCAGCCACACTCGGAAGTGCCCCTCCGGAGGGGTTGGCATCTTACGAACAGGCGCTCCGTCACAGTCGGACTTCGATCAAATGGGATCACCTTACGGAGCCCGCGGGAATCATGCTCCCGCAGGCTGACGAGCCGCTGCTGAACCTTGCAGACATCGCTGCTTCGGCCACTGCGAAAGCGGTGGAGCCCGACTCCTGGGGTCTGGTGGAGCCGGCTTACCTGCGAAACCTGGCGCCTGCGCTCTACCGGAGCCGGGACGGAAACGTGAAGCGGTACGGCATCAAGCTCCACCCGAGCAACGTTGAAGAGCGTGACCCGTACACACTGCTCACGACACTAGGGCGCGAACCAGGAGAGGCCATCTCGATTCCGGCGCGATCTACTACAACGCCGCGATAACGCGGTAGAGGGTCGCCTGCGAGATCCCCGTCATGGTCGCTATCTCCGCGCGGCTGTGTTCCCCTGAGGCCAAGAGCTTCTTGATCGTGGCGAGTTTCTTCGCGTCCACCTTCGAGGGACGACCCCCCACGCGGCCTTGCGCCTTCGCTGCGTCGAGTCCCGAGCGGGTGCGCTCGATCATGGTGGCGCGCTCCAGCTCCGCGAAGGCAGCGAGGATTGTCAGCATCGCCTTACCCATCGGACCGGCGCTGAGGTCGATCTGCTCGGTGAGGCTCTTGAACGTCACGCCACGGTCGATCAGATCCTCGATGACCTCCAGTACGTTCTTGGTGTTACGTCCGAGCCTGTCAAGCTTCCACACGACGAAGGTGTCGCCGCGGTCGAGACGGTCGAGAGCCTTGTCGAGTTCCGGACGCGATGCCAGCGTGCCGCTCACACCGTGGTCAGTGTAGAGCCGATCCACCTGCGCCTCGGCCATCGCCGCATCCTGCAAGGCGGTGTCCTGATCTTTGGTGCTGACTCGCGTGTACCCGATGATTGCCATGGGTCCATTCTCTCAATACTCGACTCTCAAAGCAAGAAGTTATGCGAGATAGTTTTGAGAGGGTGATCTACTCGTATTCGACGCTCTGAGAGCACTCTCACCCGGCCATCGTTATTGGGAGTCGCTCTGCCGTTCGGCGTGGGATTGACGACCGCCGCACGGCAGCTGGTCCAGAGCCGCGCGTCGACCTTGATTATCCGGGCAGCGCAGTGAGCCCGCTTTGGTCGAAGACCAACATGTAACCATCGTTCGTGATGGTGATCGCCTGAGCGGAGCCGTGCGAAGTGCCTACTGTCCTCCACTCACCGTCTGAAGCGGACCTGGCCCAGATCTCTCCGCCGCTACCGGCACCGACGAGGCGCTGACCATCGGGCGATGCTGCAAGTAGATAGAGCAACGGCGCGTTGCTCACGGGAGAGAACGAGGAACCGGCATCCGTGCTGACTTTCAGGCCGTCTGGAGTTGCCGCGATCAACTGACCTGCGGCATCAACGACAAGGCTGACAGCGAGGATTTCACCGGCGGGCGACCATGTCTGTCCAATGTCGTCGCTGCGGAGCAGTTCGATGGAGTCTGACGCGATTCCATAGAGGCTCTCGTCCGGCCCGGCGGCGAGGACGTGGAAGTCCTTCTCGCCGGTGAGCGAGACCGGCGACCAGGATCGGGCGCTGTCGTCGCTTCGAATGATTCCGAGGTTGGGGGAACCGAGTTCGGGGGCCGTAGCCTGCCCGGGGTGTCCAGACGCGATGAGGGTATCCCCGATGGCGGTGAGGCCCATCGCGTCGAAGTCGGTGTTCTGGACGCGGTCGCCGATTTCGCCGTCAATTGTGGCCGTGTAGATCCCGTCATGGGCGCCGATGAGGTAGCCGTCTCCTGAGGGGTCAGGCACGATCGCGTGGACGTGTTCGATGGTGGTGGCGTGGTCGTGTCCGGTAGTGGGCTCGGCTGGCGCTGTGCAGCCGACTAGCACGATGCTGGCCGCGATCGTGGTCGCGATCGTGAGCGTCACGCGACGTCGCATGCGGGAAGTGGGCAGGGTGGAGTTCTTGAGGGTTCGCATGATGGTGTGCGCAACAGATCACGAGGTGGGGTGCGGGAGTGCCGCACCCCACCTCATGGATCAGAGAGTTGCGAGGATCTCCTTCATGGTGGCGATCTCTTCGTTTTGCGTGTCGATGATCGTCTCCGCCAGTGCGACGGCGTCGCTGTTTTGACCGTTGTCGACTTCTTCTTGTGCCATGTCGACAGCGCCCTCGTGGTGCTGGATCATCTGCTCGAGGAACAGACGCCCTGCATCGGGACCGGTGGCATCTTCGAGGGCCTGCATGTCTTCTTCGGACATCATGCCGTCGCCATGGTCCATGCCACCCATGTTGCCCATGTCCGCGTCCCAGTCTTCGAGCCACTGATCCATCTTCTGGATCTCGGGCTCCTGAGCGGCCTTGATCTCTTCCGCGAGGGCGACGACGCGCTCATCGACACCGTCCTTGCTGAGCAGGAGATCGGACATCTCGATGGCCTGCTCGTGGTGCTCCTTCATCATGCGGGCGAACATGACGTCGTCGGTGTTCGCGTCGGCGGATGCGGAGGAGCCGCTGCCGTGGTCCATGCCGTCCATGCCGTTATCGGAGCCGGTCGTGACGACGCAGCCCGTGAGGGCGAGCAGGGCAGTGAGGGTGAGTGCGGCGATGGCCGCGGGTCGAATCTTCATGAGTGTTCTCCAAGGGTCGGTGATGAGGCCCGGCTATTGCCGGTGCCAGGGGTGCGTGCCCGCAGAGCGGGCTAGCGCGCCATCACGTGCGACTGATGCAGAGAACCGTGAGAGAAGGCGGTGGCGGAAGGGCGTGGGCACGGGCGGGCCAGCGTATGGTCGCGGCCGTAAGTATTGCGATCAGTGTCGCGTGCCGCCAGCCGAGCCCGATCCGCCCAAGCAGGATCGTGCCGACCAGGAGCGCGAGGACGCACGCCATCCACGTCATCGGGTCCCCGCCCCCACACATCGCGCATCCCGCATCCGCTGTCGGTGAGTCCGGCACGGCGGCGGCTTCGGACGTGTCGTGGTGATGGGCAGATACATCGGCCTGCGTGCTGACAGCGACGGTGTCGTGGTGGCCGGCAGTTGTCGCGTGCGAGTTGAAGGAGTGCATCGCCAGCAGACCGGCGATGACCCCCACGGCGACCGCGAGAACGGCCAAGACGGTATGGGTGAGCGTGCGCGGTCCGCGCACCCGTTGTGCGACGTTGATCAGCGACATACCCACCTCCCGTTCCACCCAGCCTATGTCCGACGCCCTGACTTTTCTTGCTACTTACCCGTCACGGCGTCCGGACGCAGGTCCAGCCGGCGCAGCAGCTGCGCGTTGAGCGCGACGACGATGGTCGACAGAGACATCAGCACGGCTCCCACGGACATCGGGAGCACGAAACCGATGGGGGCGAGCACGCCGGCCGCGAGGGGGACAGAGAGCAGGTTGTAGCCGGCGGCCCACCAGAGATTCTGCTTCATCTTCCGGTAGCTGGCCCGCGACAACTCGATCACCGACAGGACCGACCGGGGATCGTCGCTGGCGAGGATGACCCCGGCCGAGGCGATCGCGACGTCCGTCCCCGCACCGATAGCGATTCCGACATCTGCCTGCGCAAGCGCGGGGGCGTCATTCACACCGTCTCCGACCATCGCAACCTTGCGGCCCTCGCCTTGCAGCTCCTTCACCTTCGAGGCCTTGTCCTCCGGTCGCACCCCTGCAAAGTACCGATCGATACCCAGCTCACCCGCCACAGAGGCGGCGACCGCGTCAGCGTCGCCGGTGATCATGACGACTTGCACACCGCGCTCATGGAGAGCGTCGACCGCGTGACGCGACTCCGAGCGGATCTCATCCGCGAGGCGCAGTGCGCCCGCGACCTGACCGTCGATGAGTACGTGGAGAATGATCGCACCCTCATCGCGCCACTCGTCGGCAACCGGCAGCTCGTCGGCGTTTTCCTGCTCGAGCATGTACGGCCCGCCGACCTGCACGACGTGTCCGTCGACACGCGCACGGACCCCGACAGCCGGGGACGACTCGAAGTCAGACGAGGAAGGAACAGGGAGCGTCTTCTCCTTCGCCGCGTTCACGATCGCCTTGGCGAGCGGATGCTCGGAATCGGCTTCTGCGGCCGCAGCCCACGCCAGCAACTGATCGGCCGCGATCCCGGAGACAGGGTCGATCGCGGTCACGGCGGGGGTGCCCTTGGTGAGCGTGCCGGTCTTGTCGAACAGGACGGTATCGACGGTGCGCATGCTCTCCAGCGCGAGACGATCCTTGATCAGCACGCCCCCACGAGCCGCCCTTTCGGTCGCGATCGACACAACGAGCGGGATCGCCAGGCCGAGAGCGTGCGGGCACGCGATCACGAGCACGGTGATCGTGCGGATCACCGCCGCGTCGGGTTGGCCGACGATAGTCCAGACGATCGCGGTGACTGCGGCAGCGGCGAGCGCGAACCAGAACAACCATCCGGCAGCTTTGTCCGCGAGCCGTTGCGCCCGAGAGGACGAGGTCTGCGCTTCGGTGACGAGTTTCTGGATGCCCGCGAGAGCGGTGTCCTCGCCGATGGCGGTGATCTCCACCCGCACACCGGAGTCGGTTGCGACCGTGCCGGCGATGACCTGGTCGCCGTCGCTGCGGCGCACGGGTCGGGATTCTCCGGTGATCATCGACTCGTCCATGCTGGCGGAGCCCTGCACGATTCGCCCGTCCGCGGGGACCCGCCCGCCCGGGCGCACCACCACGACATCCCCCACCAGCAGATCAGCAGGCGCGACAGTAACGGTCGTATCGCCCTCCACCTTCTCTGCCTCGTCGGGCAGCAAAGCGGCAAGGGAATCCAGTGCCGAGGTCGTCTGCGCGAGGGAGCGCATCTCGATCCAGTGACCGAGCAGCATGATCACGATCAGCAGCGCCAGCTCCCACCAGAAGTCCAGCTCGTGGTGCAGCAGGCCCAGGCTCGCACCCCATGACGCGAGGAACGCGACCGTGATCGCCAGGGCGATCAGCAGCATCATCCCAGGCTTGCGGGCACGGAGTTCGCTCACCGCGCCGGTGAGGAACGGCGCCCCACCCCACACGTACATGACCGTTCCGAGAACCGGGGAGATCCACCCGACCCAGGCGGCGTCCGGCAGTGCATATCCGAGCAGCATCGAGAACATCATCGAGAACACGACGACCGGGACCGCGAGGATCAGCATGATCCAGAACAACCGGCGGAACTGCCCCACATGATCACCGTGGCCGCCATGCCCACCATGACCGCCATGTTCTGGAGAAGCACCGTGTTCGTGGCTCATCGCCGCGTGCTGATGCTGCGTCGTCGGCGCCGCGCCGTGATTCTCATGCGCGGCGTGATGGCTGTGTTCGTCATGCTGGCTCATCAGAACTCCTTGCTCGGATGCGCCCGGTCGAGCCGGGTGCAGACGTGTAGCGACTCAGACCTGGCTGGTCGCGAGGGTATACCCGGCCTCTTCGACCGCGGCCATCACAGCGGCGGGGTCGACAGGAGCTGCGCTGTGAATGGTGACACGGGAAGCGCCTCCGGCGTTCAAGGCGACGTCCACGGACTCGATACCCTCCACCGCCGTCAGTTTCTCACTGACGCTCGACACGCAATGCGAGCACGTCATCCCCTCGACCAAAACCTCATCGGACGACGAGGACGTCGCGGGCGCGAATTCCTCGGCGTTCGTTGGGACAGCGCAGCAAGCGCACCCAGCGTTCGTGTCCTTCAGCCCGAGTTCAATGCGATCAGTCATCGTGTGCTCCTTCAAATCGACAGACGTGGCAGCTATGAACGGACCAGGCGGGCAATGGCCTCGTTAGCCTCGCGAACCTTCTCTGCTGCAATCTCGCCACCCTCAGCGCTGGCCTCGGCAACGCAATGACTCAGATGGTCACCCAGCAGAGACAGCGCCACCGTTTCGAGCGCTCTCGTCGCCGCAGAAACCTGCGTGAGGATGTCGATGCAGTACTTGTCCTCATCGACCATCCGTGCGATACCCCGCACCTGACCCTCGACGCGACTCAGCCGCTTACGCAGATCCGCCTTGCCGTCGGTGTACCCGTTCATGTTCATCAACATACCCCCCAGGGGTATTATTATGCAAGCCCGGGCGCACGCCACGAATCGGATCGATAGCGCATCCGCCGTAACTTCTTGACCCGACCAACGGCCCGACGACCTTGTCTCGTGGGTTCAAGCCAGGATGGTGCGACCTGTCGATGTACCGGCGTTGGCTTCGGAACCGAGAGGCTGAGGTCGGCGCTGGTGGTCGTCGCGTGTTACGAGGTGAGCCAGAAGCGATAGCGTCCTGCGGCACGGGGGCCGCAGGGGGGCCGCCGAGAATACTCGGACGTCGAATGGAAGCGCGCGATCCTATAGTTCTCTAGGTGGGCCCTGCCGGGATCGAACCGACGACATCCACGGTGTAAACGTGGCGCTCTACCAGCTGAGCTAAAGGCCCTGGTGTGGTCAGTCTATCGGCAGGCCGGTGCGCACCCGTGTCGTAGAAGAGGGATAGGCTGAATCCGGCGCGCGTTGTGCACAGCTGACAAGGCTGCCCGTGTCGCTTCCCGTTTCCTTGGCATGACCTGCCAGCTTGACGAAAGGTTCCCCCGTGACCGTGCACGACCAGGATCCGTACTCCCAGGGCCCCCTCGACAGCGATCCGGAGGAGACCGGCGAGTGGCAGCAGTCCCTCGATGAGCTGGTGGATGCCAAGGGCCACGGCCGCGGCCGCGAGATCATGCTCAGCCTGCTCAAGCGCTCGAAGGAGCTGCACCTGGGCGTGCCGATGGTCCCGACGACGGACTACATCAACACCATCGCCTCGGAGAACGAGCCCGAGTTCCCCGGTGACGAGGAGGTCGAGCGCCGCTACCGCGCCTGGATCCGCTGGAACGCGGCGATCACGGTGCACCGCGCGCAGCGACCCGGCATCGGCGTCGGCGGCCACATCTCGACCTACGCCTCCTCGGCGGCTCTGTACGAGGTGGGCTTCAACCACTTCTTCAAGGGTGCGGACAACCCCGGCGGTGCAGACCAGATCTTCATCCAGGGTCACGCCTCCCCCGGCACCTATGCCCGGTCGTACCTCGAAGGACGCCTGACCGAGGACCAGCTCGACGGATTCCGCCAGGAGAAGTCGCACGCCCCTTACGGCATCCCGTCCTACCCGCACCCGCGCCTGATGCCGGAGTACTGGCAGTTCCCGACCGTGTCGATGGGTCTCGGCCCGATCAACGCGATCTACCAGGCGATGTCGAACAAGTACCTCGAGAACCGCGGCATCAAGGACACGTCCCAGTCGCGTGTCTGGGCCTTCCTGGGCGACGGCGAGATGGACGAGGTCGAGAGCCGCGGACAGCTGCAGGTCGCCGCCAACGAGGGCCTCGACAACCTGACATTCGTCGTGAACTGCAACCTGCAGCGTCTCGACGGGCCCGTGCGAGGCAACGGCAAGATCATCCAGGAGCTCGAGTCGTTCTTCCGCGGTGCGGGCTGGAACGTCATCAAGGTCGTCTGGGGTCGCGAATGGGACGACCTGCTCGCCCGCGACACCGAGGGCGCGCTGCTCAACCTGATGAACGTCACCCCCGACGGCGACTACCAGACGTACAAGGCCGAGTCCGGCGCATACGTCCGTGAGCACTTCTTCGGCCGCGACGAGCGCGCCGCAGCCCTCGTCAAGGACTACTCCGACGACGACATCTGGAACCTCAAGCGCGGTGGCCACGACTACCGCAAGGTCTACGCCGCGTTCAAGGCAGCGACCGAGCACAAGGGCAAGCCCACCGTCATCCTCGCGAAGACCGTCAAGGGCTACGGCCTCGGTCCGCACTTCGAGGGCCGCAACGCGACCCACCAGATGAAGAAGATGACGCTGGACAACCTCAAGACGTTCCGCGACGCGATGCACATCCCGATCACGGATTCGCAGCTCGAGGAGAACCCGTACCTGCCCCCGTACTACAACCCGGGCCCCCAGGACGAGACGATCCAGTACATGCTCGAGCGTCGAAACGCGCTCGGCGGCTTCCTGCCGGAGCGCCGCTCGACCCATGTCGGGCTCTCGCTGCCGGACGACACCGCCTACGCCCTGCCCAAGAAGGGCTCTGGCACGCAGGAGATCGCCACGACCATGGCGTTCGTCCGTCTGCTGAAGGACCTGCTGCGTTCCAAGGACTTCGGTCACCGCATCGTCCCGATCATCCCGGATGAGGCACGTACGTTCGGAATGGACGCCTACTTCCCTTCGGCGAAGATCTACAACCCGAACGGCCAGCATTACACCTCGGTCGACCGCGAGCTGCTCCTCGCCTACAAGGAGAGCCCGCAGGGGCAGATCGTCCACGTCGGCATCAACGAGGCAGGCGCCCTCGCGGCGTTCACCGCGGCGGGCACGTCGTACGCCACGCACGGCGAGCCGCTGATCCCGATCTACCTCTTCTACTCGATGTTCGGATTCCAG
Organism: Microbacterium sp. UCD-TDU; assembly: GCF_000340625.1. Lineage (NCBI taxonomy): Bacteria > Bacillati > Actinomycetota > Actinomycetes > Micrococcales > Microbacteriaceae > Microbacterium > Microbacterium sp. UCD-TDU. The sequence continues at coordinate 323,803 of NZ_KB454447.1, read as the reverse complement.
CGCACGGGCGACGCCCAGTGGGCAGCGGGCGACCAGATGGCCCGCGGGTTCATCATGGGCGCGACGGCAGGGCGCACCACCCTCACGGGTGAGGGTCTGCAGCACGCCGACGGCCACTCGCACCTGCTCGCCGCCACCAACCCGGCGACGGTCTCGTACGACCCGGCGTACGGCTACGAGATCGCGCACATCATGCGCTCCGGTCTCGAGCGCATGTACGGCGGCAACCACGAAGACCCGAACGTCATGTACTACATCACGCTCTACAACGAGCCGATGGTGATGCCGGCGGAGCCGGAGAACGTGGACGTCGACGGCATCGTGCGCGGCATCCACCGCGTCTCGGTCGGCGAGGGCGAAGGCCCCCGTGCCCAGCTCTTCGCCTCGGGGGTCGGACTCCCCTGGGCCCTCGAGGCACAGCAGCTGCTGAAGAACGACTGGGGTGTGATCGCCGACGTCTGGTCGGTCACCTCGTGGACCGAACTGCGCCGCGACGGCCTCGCCGCCGACGAGCACAACTTCCTGCACCCGGAGGAAGAGCCTCACACCGCGTACCTCACCCAGAAGCTGCAGGGCGCCGAAGGCCCCGTGGTCGCCGTCAGCGACTTCATGCACGCCGTGCAGGACCAGATCCGCCCGTGGGTGCCGAACCGCTTCGCCACGCTCGGCGCCGACGGCTTCGGCTTCTCGGACACCCGTGCCGCTGCCCGTCGCTTCTTCAAGATCGACGGCCCGTCGATCGTCGTGCGCACCCTGCAGTCGCTCGCCGAAGACGGAGTCGTCGACCGCTCGCTCGCCGCGCAGGCCATCCAGAAGTACAGCCTGCACGATGTGAACGCCGGCACCAGCGGCAACGCGGGCGGCGAAAGCTGAGCCCTCGGTGACAGGTTCTCCTCCTTCCGGCATGGACAAGGCCGCGACGCTCACTTGGCTGCGCCGGATCTCCGGTGACATCGCCTCGGTGACGATCAAGCGCCTGGAGGACACCCTCCCGTGGTACGCCGACATGCCACCGGCCCGCCGCTCTGCGGTCGGGCTGGTGGCCCAGGCGGGTATCACGTCGTTCATCCAGTGGTACGAGGACCCCACCTCCACCCCGTGGATCGCGGCGGACATCTTCGCGGCGGCTCCTCGCGAGCTGCTGCGAAGCGTGAGCCTCCAGCAGACCCTCCAGCTCATCCGCGTGACCGTCGAGGTCACCGAGGAGCGGGTCGCCGGGCGGGGGAACGATCTGCGCGAGGCGATTCTGCTCTACTCCCGCGACGTCGCCTTCGCGGCGGCCGACGTGTACGCGCGGGCCGCCGAGGCCCGCGGCCTGTGGGACGCGCGCCTGGAAGCACTCGTCGTCGACTCGATCCTCACCGGCGAGGCCGATGAGGAGCTCCCGAGCCGGATCGCCGCACTCGGGTGGCACGGTCATGGGGAGGTCGCCGTCCTCGTCGGGACGACACCTCCGCAGTTCGACGTCGACCTGGTCCGCCGCACCGCCAGGAAGCTCGCCGTCGACGTGCTCATCGGTGTGCAGGGCTCCCGCCTCGTCCTGGTGCTCGGCCGCGCCAGGGTCGAGGGTCAAGAGCTGGAAGAGGAAGAACTCGGCTTCCAGGAGATCGCCTCCCGCCTGGAGCCGTCGTTCGGACCCGGATACGTCGTGCTCGGACCCGAGGTCGCGGCGCTCGTGGACGCGAGCCAGAGCGCCCGTGCCGCCCTCGCAGGATTCGCGGTCGCCCGCGCGTGGCGCGGCGCACCCCGTCCGGTCGAGGCCGACGATCTGCTGCCAGAGCGCGCACTCGCCGGAGACCCGTTGGCGAAGCAGACGCTGATCGAGCGCATCTTCCGCCCCTTGCAGGCGCACTCCACCGACTTGGTCACCACCCTCTGGAGCTACCTCGACAACGGGCGCTCTCTGGAGGCGACGGCGCGCGAGCTGTTCGTGCACCCCAACACCGTGCGCTACCGCCTCAAGCGCGTGAGCGAAGTCATCGGCTGGGATGCCACCGGCCCCCGCGAAGCGCTCATCCTGCAGACCGCTCTGATCCTCGGCTCGATCGGTGCTGCGGATCAGGTCCGTCGGCGTGCCCCGCTCCGACGCGCCCAGCGCTGAACCCTTCTCTGTACGCCACACACAAGGGTTTTTCGGAATCTTGTGATGGATCATCCACCGCTCTGCCGCAAACGTTGGCAGACTGGGTGGGTGATTGTCGTCGTATGCCCAGGTCAGGGCTCGCAGACCCCCGGATTCCTCGCTCCTTGGCTCGAGCTCGACGGAGTGGCAGAACGCCTCGACGCCTACTCGGACGCCGCGGAGGTCGATCTTCGCGAACATGGCACGGTATCGGACGCCGACACGATCCGGGACACCCGCATCGCTCAGCCGCTGATCGTGGCCGCGTCGCTGATCGCCGGGGATGCCCTCACGCAGCGCGCCGGTCGACGTGCCGACGGCATCGCCGGGCACTCGGTCGGTGAGATCGCCGCGCTCGTCGGCAGCGGTGTGATCGATGCCGACACCGGCATGCGGCTGGTGGGCATCCGCGGCCGCGCGATGGCCGATGCGGCAGCGAAGGAGCAGACCGGCATGAGTGCCGTCCTCGGCGGCGACGAGGAAGCCCTTCTCGCACGCCTCGCCGAGCTCGACCTCTCCCCCGCCAACTACAACGGCGGCGGACAGATCGTGGTCGCAGGTGCCCTCCCCGCTCTCGCGGCACTCGCCGAGGAGCCCCTCAAGGGCACCCGCGTGATCCCGCTGCAGGTCGCCGGCGCGTTCCACACGGGGTACATGGCATCGGCCGTCGCCGCGCTCCGCGACGCGGTCTCCGACGTCGCCCCCACCAACCCCGACATCACGCTGTGGACCAACCGCGACGGCTCCGCGGTCACCGACGGAGCCGAGGCGCTGAGCTTCCTCGTCGATCAGGTGTCCTCCCCGGTGCGTTGGGACCTCTGCATGCAGTCCTTCGCCGACGCGGGCGTCACCGGTGTCATCGAACTCGCTCCGGCCGGCGCCCTGGTCGGACTCGCCAAGCGCGGCCTCCGCGGTGTGCCGACCGTCGCCGTGAAGACCCCTGAAGACCTTGATGCAGCCGTCGCGCTGCTGAACGGAGAAGCCGCATGAGCGTCACGCTCGCCCAGCTCACCGGTCCCGCGTACACGCGCATCTACTCCTACGGCGCCGCCCGTGGCGAGAATGCCGTGCCGAACGAGGACCTGATCGGCCCCATCGACTCCAGCGACGAGTGGATCCGTCAGCGCACCGGCATCGTCACCCGCGCTCGCGCCGACAAGGGCACCGATGCGATCGACCTCGCGACCGCGGCGGCCGCCGAGGCCATCGAGAAGTCGGGTGTCGCAGCGGACCAGGTCGACCTGGTGATCGTCGCGACCATCAGCAACCCCAAGCAGACCCCCTCGGTCTCGGCGATCGTCGCCGACCGTGTCGGGGCGAACCCCGCTGCCGCCTACGACATCAATGCGGCCTGCGCAGGTTACGCCTACGCGATCGCCCAGGCCGATGCGCTGATCAAGGCCGGCGCCGCCCGTTACGCACTGGTCATCGGCACGGAGAAGCTGTCCGACGTCGTCGACCCGACCGATCGCAGCATCTCGTTCCTGCTCGGCGACGGCGCAGGCGCAGCCCTGATCGGTCCGAGCGAGACGCCCGGCATCGCACCGGCGGTGTGGGGCTCGGATGGCTCGAAGGCCGACGCCGTGGGAATGAACGGCACCCTCACCGACTTCCGCGACGGCGTGGTGCCGTGGCCGACCCTTCGTCAGGAGGGTCCGACGGTCTTCCGCTGGGCCGTCTGGGAGATGGCCAAGGTCGCCCGTGAGGCGCTGGACAAGGCGGGCGTCGAGCCGACCGACATCGCCGCGTTCATCCCCCACCAGGCCAACATGCGCATCATCGACGAGTTCGCCAAGCAGCTCAAGCTGCCGGAGACCACGGTGATCGCCCGCGACATCGAGACCACGGGCAACACCTCGGCGGCGTCGATCCCGCTGGCCAGCCACCGTTTGATGGCCGAGCACCCCGAGCTGTCGGGCGGTCTCGCACTGCAGATCGGCTTCGGCGCCGGCCTCGTGTTCGCCGCACAGGTCGTCGTCCTTCCCTGAGAATGCGCTGACTTTCCCTAGACTGTTCCACGGTTCCGAAAACAACCCGTAAGAAAGAGGAAGACCACATGGCTTTCACCAACGATGAGGTCCTCGCTGGCCTCGCAGAGCTCATCACCGACGAGACCGGCATCAACGCTTCCGAGGTCGCCCTCGAGAAGTCGTTCACGGACGACCTCGACATCGACTCCATCTCGATGATGACGATCGTCGTCAACGCCGAGGAGAAGTTCGGCGTCACCATCCCCGACGACGAGGTCAAGAACCTGAAGACCGTCGGCGACGCCGTCAGCTTCATCGTCGCGGGCCAGGAGTAATCCCGGCAGGATGCCACCCCCGCACCTCGCGGGGAGTGGCATCCTCCGACCTGCCCTCCCACCCGTTCGACTTCGTTTCGACAAGGAACCACACCCCATGACCAAGCGCATCGTCGTCACCGGCATCGGCGCCACCTCCGCCATCGGCGGAACGGCCCCGGAGAACTGGACGAACCTGCTGGCCGGTATGTCCGGCACCCGCACGCTCGAACACGACTGGGTACAGCAGTACGAGCTGCCCGTCACCTTCGCCGCCGAGGCGATCGTCCGCCCGGAAGAGGTGCTCCCCCGCCACGAGGCCAAGCGTCTCGACCCCTCGTCGCAGTTCGCGTTGATCGCGGCGCGCGAGGCGTGGGCGGACGCCGGTTCCCCCGAGGTCGCCCCCGAGCGACTCGGTGTCGACTTCGCCACCGGCATCGGTGGGCTCTGGACGCTCCTGGACGCCTGGGACACCCTCCGCGAGAAGGGCCCGCGACGGGTGATGCCGCTCACCGTCCCGATGCTCATGCCGAACGCCGCTGCAGGGAACCTGTCGCTGCAGTTCCACGCCCGCGCCTACGCGCAGACCGTGGTGAGTGCGTGCGCCTCCAGCACCGAGTCGATCATCCACGCCTTCCACCACCTTCAGGACGGTCTCGCCGACGTCGTGATCGCCGGTGGCACGGAGTCCGCGATCCACCCGATCACGATGGCATCGTTCGCCTCCGCGCAGGCGCTCTCGCGTCGGAACGACGATCCGGCCCACGCGTCCCGACCGGGCGCGATCGACCGTGACGGATTCGTCATGGGCGAGGGGGCCGCAGCCCTGATCCTCGAGACAGAGGAGCACGCGAAGGCTCGCGGCGCCAAGATCTACGGCTATGTGCTCGGCGGAGGCGTCACCGCCGATGCGTACCACATCACCGGCAACGACCCCGAGGGCAACGGTGCCGCACGTGCGGTGACGCAGGCGCTCGAAGAGGCCGGCATCACCGCCGACCAGGTCACCCACATCAACGCGCACGCGACGTCGACCCCCGTCGGCGACCCCAACGAGTACGTCGCGCTCAAGAAGGTCTTCGGAGACCGGATCGACGAGATCCCCGTCTCGGCGACGAAGGCATCGACCGGGCACCTGCTCGGAGGCACCGGCGCGCTCGAGGCGATCTTCGCGCTCCTCGCCCTGCGCGACCGTGTCGCACCGCCCACGATCAACATGACCGAGCCCGATCCCGCTGTCCCGTTCCGTCTTTCGGGCGACGCCACCCCGCTGGGCGAGGGTCCGCAGTTCGCGATCAGCAACTCGTTCGGCTTCGGCGGTCACAACGCCGTGCTCGTGGTCGCCAGCGCCGACTGACACGCCATTACGAAGAGCGGCCCTCGGGATTCCGAGGGCCGCTCTTGTCATCTGCATGAGGATCACACGGATGCATGAGCATCCACCGGCACTCGGTCATGCACGTGTGCGCAGGTCATGCAGGTGCGCGGTGATCCATCAGGCGGAGCGGAGGCTCCCGAGCTTCTGCGATCGGGACTCGCGCATCCGCGTGATACGCGGGAGGAACCAGCCGATCAGCGGCCCGACACCGAACGCGAAGAGCACGGTACCCACACCGACGGGTCCTCCGAGCAGGAAGCCGATCAGCAGCACGCCGCCTTCGATCAGTGTCCGCACCAGCCACACCGCCCAGCCGGTGCGTCGAACGAGGCCCGTCATCAATCCATCGCGGGGTCCGGGACCGAAGTCGGCGGCGATGTACAGACCGGTCGCGAAGGACAGCAGCAGGAGTCCGAAGACGAACATGGGGGCGCCGATCCACACCGAAGCGGGCTGCGGGATCAGAGCGAGGGCGAGGTCGGCGCTGGGCCCGACGAGGAGCGCGTTCAAGACGGTGCCGAGCCCCACCCGCTGACGCAGCGGGATCCACAGCAGCAGCACGACGATGGAGACGACGACGGTCATGACGCCGTATCGGAGACCGGTCTGCTCGGCGAGACCGAGCGCCAGCACGTCCCACGGCGCGACGCCGATGCCGCCGCGCACCATGAAGCCGAGCGCCACGCCGTAGAGGAAGAGACCCACGAGCAGCTGTACGAGCCGTTCGAGGAGGTCACGCCGACTGGTGGCGGTCACGGGGAGCACGACGGAGCGCAGGAGCATGCTTCCACTCTGGCCCCTGGATCACGTCCATCGGCGAATCCACTCAGCGCAAAGTGGCCCGCACTCATCAGGCCACTTTGCGGCATGCTGGACGCATGGGATCACGACTCGTCGAACAGCTCGGGGCGCACAACGTGGCGGGCTCCGCGGCGACGACGCTCGCCGACCGGATCAGAGCGCTGATCCTCGACGGCCGGCTCACGGTCGGCGAACGTCTGCCGAGCGAGCGCGCCCTCGCGGTGGAGCTTCGCCGTTCGCGCTCCACGATCACCCGCGCCTACGGGCTTCTCGAGGCCGACGGGTACGTCTCCCGTCTGCACGGAGGCAGCACGCGCGTCACCCTGCCGAACGGACACGCCGCGCCCGGCGCGGAGGCCGACGACGACGCCATCGATCTGTCCATCGCCTCGATGGACTCCACACCGGGGCTGTATGACGCGACGGTCCGATCCCTCCCCCGTCTTGCGGCCTTGCGCGGCACCAGCGGATACTCCCTCCGTGGCCTTCCCGAGCTCCGAGAGGCCGTGGCGCAGCGGTTCCGCGATCGCGGAGCACCGACCTCGGCCGACGAGATCATCATCACCTCCGGGGCGCTCAACGCGGTGAACCTGATCCTCGCGGCGATCGGACGGCGCGGCGAGAGGGCTCTGGTCGAGCAGCCCACGTTCCCGCACGCGCTCGAGGCACTGCACCGGCACGGATACCGTCTGCTGCCGACCCCCGTCGACGTCGACGGATGGGATACACGCCACCTGAACGAGACCCTGCTCGGCTCCCGCCCCCATGTCGCCTACCTCATCCCCGATTTCCACAACCCGACCGGCGCCACGCTGCCCGACGAGGAGCGGCCACGCATCGTCACGACGGCGCGCAACGTGGGCACTCAGCTCATCGTCGATGAGACGACCACCGAGCTCGATATCGATCGCGGCTGGTCACCGGCTCCGATGGCCGCGAGCGGACCCAACGTGATCACCGTCGGATCGATGTCGAAGATCGCGTGGGGCGGGATGCGCATCGGGTGGATCCGTGCGGAGCGCACGGTCATCGCTCGGCTGCTCGCCGTTCGTCCCTCCTTCGAACTGGGCACCGCCCTGCTCGAGCAGTGCATCGCCGTCGAGCTTCTCGCCGACATGCCTGCGCTCACCTCGCACGTCGGTCAGCGTCTGCACGACGGTCGCGCAGCCGTGGAGGCCGGTGTGGCCGGCATCCCCGGATTCCGGATGCCACCGACGCCGGGAGGGCTGTCCGCCTGGCTCGACATCGGCACCCCGCTGTCCACCTCGCTCTCCCTTGCCGCCCGCGAGCGGCAGCTGATCCTGCCTCCCGGACCGCGCTTCACGACGGGCGGCGTGCTCGAACGTCGCCTTCGCATCCCCATCACCCTGCCGCCCGAGCGCACGGCTGAAGCCATGCGTCGCCTTTCGCTGGCCTGGGAGGACGTGCGCGGCGCCGGCGCGTCCCCGCACGCAGAGCTGCAGCACGCCGCGGTGATCTGACCGACGACGAGGACCCCGCCTCGTCGCCGGGGCGGGGTCCTCGTCGTGCGGAGCGGGGAAACGTCTTCTCAGCGTCCGGGATGACTCACCGGCATCCGATACTCACGCCTCCCGCGTTCCGGTCTGCGGGGTCGGGCTAGCCGACCTTGTGGAGCCAGACGACTCTGGCGTCGTCGCTGGCATGGCGGAAGGGTTCGAGTTCCTCGTCCCACGCGGAACCGAGGGCGATGTCGAGTTCGCGCTGCAGCTCGACCGCGCTGCCCGCAGCGATCTCCATCGCGTAGCGGATGCGGTCTTCACCGATCACGATGTTGCCGGCGGCATCGGTCTGGGCGTAGTGGATGCCCAGGTCGGGAGTGTGCAGCCAACGGCCACCGTCGCTGCGGGGCGTGGGGTCTTCGGTCACCTCGAAGCGGAGGTGCTCCCACCCGCGGATCGACGTCGCGAGAGCGGCACCGGTGCCGACGGGACCGTCCCAGTAGAACTCCGCACGTCGGGCGCCGTCGAGGACGGGCTGCTCGGTCCAGTCGAAGTTCACCGCACGCCCGATAGCGCGACCCACCGCCCATTCGAGGTGCGGGCAGAGCGCGCGAGGCGCAGAGTGGATGAACACCACTCCGCGTGCGTAAGCCGTCGCCATGATCTCTCCGTTTCATCAGGTGCGTCTTCCCCAACGACCTGAACCACGAAGTGGCGAGAATATGCGGTTGTGGGCCCATTCTCGCCGAGATCTGCGGAAACCACAAGCATGTCATTCGACGACGAAGGCCCCGGTCATGACGACCGGGGCCTTCGGACCGCGAACGGTCGAGTCGGTGAGGTCAGGCCTCGCTCATGGCCTGCTTGACCTGCTGGCCCTTGGCGGCGTAGTACGCCGCGCGCGCGGCGTCCTTGCGCGCCTGCTCGGCGTAGCCGAACTCGAGCGTCTCCTGGTCGACTTCGTAGTTGGGCACGTCGTCGGTGCCGTGGTACTTCTCGATGTAGGCGTCGAGCTCGGGGCCCGAGGTCCACGACGTGATGAGGCAGTAGCGCGGCTCGGTGCCGTTGTGCGTGGCGGCGTGCCACAGGCGCTGGGTGTCGACGATGAGCTGAGCGCCGGCGGGGAGCGCGATGCGGTACTCGATGCTCGGGTCGGTGCGGTTCTCGCGCAGGACGAAGTAGCTGTCCTTGTCATCGGTGAGGTTGAAGAAGCCGCGGACCACCCAGCCGGTGCCGTCCGGGTTCAGACGGTTGTTGTCGTCCTGGTGGAGGTTGTAGAGGCAGTCTCCGTACGGGGTCGGCTGCAGCTCGATCACGCGGCAACGGCCGACGTTGGCGCCCGGCTCCTGCGCGCGACGCGTCAGGTTCGGGGCCTTCTCGGTCTGCGATTCGATCCAGACGCCGTCCTTGTCGGTGCGCGGCGGCTTGTGGTTCCAGAACCCGTTGCACTCGATGTCGCCGAACGCACTGGCGAGCGGGGCGAAGCGGGTGTCGCCCGACGACTTCCAGTCGTTGTACTCGATGTCGAGCCATTCCTTGGGGTCGAGCTCCTGGTTGTAGCTGTCGAGGACGACGAATCCCTTTTCCTCGAGGGCAGCGGACTTGATGTAACCCATGATCGAGTCATGTTCCTTTCATCGGGGGCCAGCACGTTTTAACAGGCCCTGATAAGGCAAGCCTAACAGCGTCACCCGCGAGCCCTTCGGAGGTCCGCCGTGCATAAACGAATAGACTGATCGGGGCGCCCGGCGAGTCCTCGGCACCCGTCGCTACGGGAGGACGAGACACCAGCATGAGCACCGCGACCAACGTCGAGGCGACAGCAGTCAACACGATCGAGTGGCTCGCAGCGGGCACCACCACCATCGTCGTCCCCGTGTATCAGCGGCAGTATCGGTGGGACATCGGCGGGTGCGAACGTCTCCTGTCCGACATCCGCGCGGTCGCCCGTGAAGACGACGCCCACCGTCATTTCATCGGTTCGATCCTGTCGGCTGAAGACGGCGCCTCGGCTGAGTCGGACCTGATCCTCATCGATGGGCAGCAACGCATCACCACCCTCATGCTCCTGGTGGCGGCCCTGCATCACGCGGTCCGCGACACCGACCAGGCTCTGGCCGCGGCGCTCGAACGCGTGCTGGTGCGCTCCGATGCCCCCGGCCGCACGAAGCTGCGCCCGCACGACGCCTGGGCGGACCTGTACGAATCCGTGGTGCTCGACCGACGCGACGATACCGACCGCGAATCGCGCTTCGACGACAACTACGCCTTCTTCCGCAGCCAGATCCACACGGACGAGGTTCCGCTCATCTGGCGCGGGCTACAGAAGCTCGAGCACGTGTCGATCACCCTCGGCGCGCAGGCGAACGCCCAGCAGATCTTCGAGAGCCTGAACTCGACGGGTGAGCCGTTGCGCGACCACGAGCTCATCCACAACTACATCCTCATGGGGCTGAGCCACGCTGAGCAGGTCGATGTCGAATCCCGCTTCTGGGTGCCCATCGAGCGGCACACCGGCGAGGCGATCGGCGCCTTCTGGAGGCACTACCTCGTGCTCGTCACCGGACGTGAGGTCGCGGCGAACGGCGAGCACGGCGTGTACAGCGCATTCCGGCAGTCGTTCCCCCGCGTCGATCTCTCCCATCTCCAGGCGGATGCGTCCGAGTGGCGGCACCACGCCGAGATCTACGGCATCCTGCTCGATCCGTCGCGGGAGCAGGACCCCGAGATCGCGCAGCAGCTGCGCCACGTCAACACGTTCGGCCGCTCCTCGTATCCACTCGTGATGAGCGTCTACAGCGATCACGCACGGGGCATCATCGACCGCTCCGAGCTCATCGAGACATTGGAGTGGCTGCAGACCCTCTACCTTCGACGCGCACTGGTGAATCTCCCGACCGAGCGACTCGTCGCGAGGCTCTGCCGCGCGCGGCGCGACGGCCGGGACGCACTCGCACGTGCGTTCGCGCGCATCACCCCGTCCGACGAACGCGTGAGCGCCGTCCTGAAGTACAGCGAACTCCCCCACCCTGCCTACGTCCTCGGCAGGCTGGAGGGGGTCGACGACCTCGAACCCTTCGATGTCGAGCACATCGTGCCTGCCGTGCCGGGTGATACGTGGTCCGGCGATGGCGAACGGCCCTGGATCGAGTACTCCGAGGATGAGCAGAACAGCCACCGCGCCCTCGCCCCGACCCTCGGAAACCTGACCCTGCTCGAACAGTCCCTCACCGAGCGGGTGTTCGGCGCCTCGTTCCCCGTCAAGCGCACGGAGGCCTACGCCCGCAGTTCCGTGCCCGCCACGCGTGACCTCGCCGCCGTCGACGCGTGGAACACGGCGGCGATCACTCGGCGCACGATCGCGCTCACCGCCGACCTGATCCGCATCTGGGCGCGTCCCGCACTCCCGGAGATCGACGACGACGGCCTGACGCCGATCCTCGATGCCGTCCGCCGTCGCGGATGGCCGACGGGCTGGGAGCGGGAGTTCGACTATGTCGAGTACCGCGGTGAGCGCTGGGAGGTGCCCGACGTGAAGTACCTGTTCAACCGGGTCTTCCGTCGCGCCTGGACGGACACGAGGACCGCCGCGCTCGCGTACTGCGCCGCACACGGGGGCCCGATCTACCAGGACATGGCCTGGAAGGGCCAGTGGGACGAGCTCGACGAGGGCCATTTCCTCTACATGGGCTGGGATTCCAACTACATGATGACCGCTGTGCAGGGTGTGCTCGAGGAGTCGGGCATCGCCTCGGAGGTCTTCGTCAAGTACTCCTATATCGGAAATGTGATGTGAACATGAGCACCGTCGTCCGCACGCTGCAGGATCTCACCGTCGAAGAGCACACGCTCACCGTGCCCCTCGTGTGGGGCGATCCCACCGACCACCGCACGATCGACATCTTCGCGCGCGTCGTCGCCCGCGAAGGTGGAGAGTCCCTCCCCTACCTCGTCTTCCTGCAGGGCGGGCCGGGGCACGAGGCACCGCGCCCGTTCCACTCGTCGACGTCGCCGGCCTGGCTCGATGAAGCACTCGCCCACTACCGCCTGGTCCTTCTCGACCAGCGCGGCACCGGGCTCTCCACCCCGATCGGGGATCACGACCTCGTGCGCGGCGCTGAGGCCGTGGCCGAGCACCTCACGCACCTCCGCGCCGACGCGATCGTGCGCGACTGCGAGGCGATGCGGGAGCACCTGGGCGCCACAACCTGGAGCGTACTCGGGCAGTCCTTCGGCGGCTTCACCACCCTGGCGTATCTCTCCACCGATGCCGCCTCGCTCGAAGACGTCTTCATCACCGGTGGCCTCAGCGCCGTCGGGCGCCACCCCGACGATGTCTACGCGCTCTGCTACGACAAGATGCGCGATGCGTCCGAGCGCTACTATCGCCGATTCCCGGAGCACCGCGACGCCATGAGGCGACTCGTCGATCTGGCGGATGCCGGTGACATCATCCTTCCCGACGGCGAGGTGGTCTCCCGCTCGCGCCTGCGGTCGGTGGGGTCGGCGCTGGGCACCAACGACGGCTGGCAGACCCTGTGGTCGATCCTGGAGCGCGATCCGTCCTCCAACGCCTTCCGGTACGACCTGATGCACGCGATGCCCTACGACGGCCGCAACCCGCTGTACTTCGCGTTCCACGAATCGAGCTACGCCGATGGCCATGCCACCCGGTGGTCGGCCGAGCGCACGGAGCCGACAGACTTCCGCGACGACCCGACGCTGTTCACCGGCGAGCACATCCGCCGCGAGTGGACCGAGACGGTGCCCGCGTTCCAGCCGTGGCGCGATGTCGCCCTCCACCTCGCCGAGTTCGAGTGGCCGAGCATCTACGACGCCGCAGCCATCTCGGCATCGGGTGCGACCGGTGCGGCCGCCGTCTACATCAACGACGTCTACGTGCCCTACGAGTTCTCTCTCGAGACCGCGAAGCTGATCCCGGGCGTGCAGCTCTGGCAGACGAGCGAGCACGAGCACAACGGCCTGCGCAGCGGACCGGTGCTGTCCCACCTGATCGACCTCGCCCACGGCCGCCGCGTGCGCTGAGCGTCTCCTCCTCGAGGAGGATGCCCCTCGTCCCACCCGACGCCTAGTCTGGAGCGCATGGAACAGGGTGTGGGGGTGATCGTCACGGTCGGAGTGCTGCTGCTCCTGGTCTCCGCCGTGATCGTCATGATCGCCTTCGGCTTCTCGAAGGTACCCATCGAGAAGAAGTACGAGAGCAGTGGAGGTGGCCTCGGCGGCGCGTTCGACGCCGTCTGGTCACCGACCGCGCATGAAGCGGGGATGGAACGCGACCGTCAGACACAGAGGACGGCTCCGGCACCGGCGCCCGGCGATCCCCCCGACACGATCGACGACGGCCGGATCCGGCTCGACCTCTGACGCCTCGGAGCACGGTCGGATGCGACGCCCACATCCGAGAACGAAGAAGGCCCCACGCTCTGAGGAGCATGGGGCCTTCTTCTTGACGGTCGTTACTTGGACGAGCCGCCGAAGCCCTTGAAGCGCTGGTTGAACTTCTCGACGCGGCCGGCCGAGTCCATGATGCGCTGCTTGCCCGTGTAGAACGGGTGCGAAGCCGAGGAGATCTCGACGTCGATGACGGGGTACTCCACGCCGTCCAGCTCCATCGTCTTGTCGCTCGACACGGTCGAACGGGTGAGGAACGTCTCGCCCGATCCGAGGTCGCGGAACACGACAGCCTTGTACTCGGGGTGAATGTCAGTCTTCATGGGATTCCTTAGTTGCTGCCCTGGATTGTGCCAGGGACGAGGGAAGTCTGCGGTGCAGAGAGCACCAAGGGTCGATTCTATCAGACGCGCATCAGGATGCCGCGCGGGCCGCGTAGCGTCCGTCTTCGCTGGTGAGCACGATCGGCATGCCGAAGGTGTCGGTGAGCGCCTCAGCCGTGAGCGTCTCGGCGATCGGTCCTGCGGCCACGACGGCACCGTCGCGGATCAGCATGACGTGGGTGAACCCTACGGGGATCTCCTCCACGTGGTGCGTGACCATGAGCATGGCCGGGGTCGTCGGAGAGGAGGCGTAGCCGCTGAGGAGCGCGAGGAGCTCTTCCCTGGAGCCGAGATCGAGCGATGCCGTGGGCTCGTCGAGCAGCAGGAGCTCCGGGTCGGTCATCACGGCACGCGCGATCTGGACGCGCTTCTGCTCGCCGTCGCTGAGCGTGCCGAAGGTGCGGTCGGCCAGGTGGTCGAGGCGCCAGTCGGCGAGGACACGGAGCGCGCGACGCTCATCGATGTCCTCGTAGCTCTCGTTCCATCGGCCGAGCACCGAGTAGGCGGCAGTGAGCACGGTGTTGAGGACCGTCTCGTCACGAGGGACCCGCTTGGCCATCGCCGAGGAGGCGAATCCGATCCGCGGACGCACCTCGAACACGTCGGTGCGGCCGAGGGTCTCCCCCAGCACCGTCACCGTTCCGGCGGTCGGGTGCATGAGCGTGTCGGCCAGCTGCAGGAGCGTCGTCTTGCCCGCGCCGTTCGGGCCGAGGATCACCCATCGCTGATCATCGTCTACCTGCCAGGTCACGTGATCGATGATGTTGCGCCCCTCACGGCGCACGACGACGTCAGTGAATTCCAGAGCGCTCGGCATGTCCCCAGCCTATCGGCTCAGGCGGTCAGCTCCGCGTACAGCGCGCGCGTCGTCTCGGCGATCGCCGCCCAGCTGAACTCGTTGCGCGCCCGCTCGCGTCCGGCCTCGCCGTAGGCGCGTGCCCTCTCCGGATCCATCGCCACCTCGGTGAGCACGGCGGCGAGATCCGCGACGTAACGCTGCGGATCGACGGGTGTGCCCGTGCCGTCCTGCACCTGCTCGATCGGGACGAGACGCCCGGTGACGCCGTCGGCGACGACCTCGGGGATCCCGCCGGTCGCCGTTCCCACCACGGCAGCACCACACGCCATGGCCTCGAGGTTCACGATGCCCAGCGGCTCGTAGATCGACGGGCAGACGAATGTGGTCGCTGCCGTCAAGATGGCGGACAGCTCGTCCCGCGGCAGCATCCGCTCGATCCAGATCACGCCGTCGCGATTCTGCTGGAGCAGGCGCACCCCCTCCTGCACCTCGGCCATGATCTCCGGCGTGTCCGGGGCGCCGGCGCAGAGCACCAGCTGCACCTCCGGAGGGAGCAGCCGTGCAGCCTGCAGCAGATAGGGCAGCCCCTTCTGCCTCGTGATGCGTCCCACGAAGACCACTGAAGGACGGGCCGGATCCATCCCGATCGAGCGCAGGAACGGCTCGTCCTGCACAGGGCGCCAGCGTTCGACGTCGATTCCGTTGTGGATCACCCGGACCTTCGCCGGGTCGACCTGCGGGTAGCTGCGCAGGATGTCGGCGCGCATCCCTGCGCTCACGGCGATCACGGCTGCGGCGTTCTCATAGGCCAGTCGCTCGATCCCGCTCGAGACGGCGTAACCGCCCCCGAGCTGCTCCGCCTTCCACGGCCGCAGAGGCTCGAGGCTGTGCGCTGTGAGGACATGCGGGATGCCGTGCAGCTGGGAGGCGAGGTGACCGGCGAAGTTCGCGTACCAGGTGTGGCTGTGCACCAGGTCGGCGTCGGCGATGGCCGAGACGATCTCCAGATCGGTGCCGAGCGTCTGCAGCGCGGCATTCGCCCCCGCGAGCTCCACGGGCGTGCGGTACGCGAAGGTACCTGCCTCGTCTCGGGGAGCGCCGAACGCGCGCACCTGCACGTCCACGTGCTCCCTGAGGGCCGCGACGAGCTCGGCGACGTGCACGCCGGCACCGCCGTAGACCTCCGGCGGGTACTCCTTCGTGATCATTTCAACTCGCATGTCTGAACGCTAGTACAGCGACGACGAAGGCATCTATGGTGGAGCCATGTCCGCTCCAAAGAAGGTCTTCGGGATCATCCTCGCCGGCGGCGAGGGCAAGCGCCTCATGCCCCTCACGGCCGACAGAGCGAAACCCGCAGTGCCGTTCGGCGGACAGTACAGGCTCATCGACTTCGCCATCTCGAACCTCATCAATTCAGGACTGCGCCAGATCGTGGTGCTGACGCAGTACAAGTCCCACAGCCTCGACCGGCACATCTCGCAGACGTGGCGGATGTCGGCTCTGCTCGACTCGTACGTCACGTCCGTGCCCGCGCAGCAGCGCCTGGGCAAGCGGTGGTTCTCCGGCTCTGCCGACGCGATCCTGCAGAGCATGAACCTCATCAACGACGAGAAGCCCGACATCGTCGTGGTGATCGGCGCCGACCACGTCTACCGCATGGACTTCCGTCAGATGCTCGAAGCCCACATCGAGTCCGGCGCGAAGGCGACCGTCGCCGGCATCCGTCAGCCGCTCGCGCTCGCGTCGCAGTTCGGTGTGATCGACGCCGACGCGGAATCGGGACGGATCAAGCAGTTCCTGGAGAAGCCGACCGACATCGCAGGTCTCGAGGACTCCCCCCACGAGGTGCTCGCCTCGATGGGCAACTACATCTTCGACGCCGACGCGCTGATCGCCGCCGTCGAGGCAGACGGGGAGTCCCCCGTGTCAGGGCACGACATGGGTGGCGACATCGTCCCCTATTTCGTCGAGCGCGGCGAGGCCGGCTACTACGACATGAAGCAGAACGAGGTGCCCGGCTCCTCGCCGCGCGACCGCTCGTACTGGCGAGACGTGGGGACGATCGACTCGTTCTACGACGCGCACCGCGATCTGATCTCCACCCTGCCCATCTTCAACCTCTACAACATGGAGTGGCCGATCCACTCGCAGGCGGTCAACTCCCCGCCGGCGAAGTTCGTCCGCGACTCGGTCGGTCGCATCGGCAACGCGATCGACTCGATCGTCTCGCTCGGATCCGTGCTGTCCGGTACACACCTGGAACGCAGCGTCGTGGGTCCGTGGACCCTGGCAGGGGGCGGATCGACCATCACCGACTCGGTCGTCTTCGACCACGTGCACGTCGGGCAGGGGGCGCGCATCCATCGGGCGATCCTCGACAAGAACGTGGTGCTGGCCGATGGTGCCACGGTCGGCGTCGACCGCGAACGCGACCTGGCCCGTGGTTTCACCGTCACCGAATCCGGCATCACGGTCGTCGGCAAGGGCGTCTTCATCGAACGCTGAGTGCGTCACGGAGCACGCCGACCGTCCGGTGATCGCTAGGCTCGACGGGTGACTGCCGCGCGTTTCCTCGTCGTCCTCGATGCCGATTCCACCCTCATCCGCAATGAGGTGATCGAGTTGCTGGCCGACGAAGCCGGCCGGCGCGCCGAAGTGCAGGCCGCCACGGAGGCGGCGATGCGCGGCGAGGTCGATTTCGCGACGAGCCTGCGCTCCCGGGTCGCGGCGCTGGAGGGCGTTCCCGTCTCGGCGTTCGAGCGTGTCCGCGCGCGGATCGAGCCCACCCCCGGGGTGCGTGAACTCACCGCGGCCGTCCACGACCGCGGAGGTGTCGTCGGCGTCGTCTCGGGAGGCTTCCACGAGATCCTCGACAGCGTCGCCCCCGAGCTCGGCGTCGATCGCTGGCGAGCGAACCGCCTCGACGTCGCAGACGGCGTGCTCTCCGGCCGGGTCGACGGCGACATCGTCGACGGCGCCGCGAAGGCATCCTCGCTCCAGGAATGGGCCGCAGAGCTCGGCGTCGACCCCCGGGCGACCATCGCGATCGGCGACGGCGCGAACGACCTGCAGATGATGGCGGTGGCAGGCCTCGGCATCGCCTTCAACGCCAAGCCCGCCGTGCGCGCGGCCGCCAGCCTCGTGATCGGCCCGCAGGATCTCGCCGAGGTCATCGCACTGCTGCCGTAGACCGAAGCCTGGAGAAAGCCCGGCGCCACCGCTAGCGTCGGTCCAAGGACATCCTCCTCATCCCCGGCCTCTGGCTCGACGCATCCAGTTGGGAAGAGGTGCTCCCCGCGCTCGAAGAGGCAGGGCATCGCGCGCATCCGCTCACCCTGCCCGGACTCGATGACCCGGCGTCGACCTCTGCCGAGATCGGCATCGCGCACTGGATCGCGGCAGCGGTGTCCGCCGTGGACGCTCTATCAGGAGACGTCGTGGTGGTCGGTCACAGCGGCGGCGGGAACGTCGCGTGGGGCGTGGCCGATGCGCGCCCCGACCGCGTGAGCCGTGTCATCTTCGTGGACACCGTGCCGCCGCCGGCCGGGAGCGCGATCAGCGAGTTCGAGGTCGTCGACGGTGTGGTGCCCTTCCCCGGCTGGGACTTCTTCCCCGAAGAGGACGTCAGCGATCTCGATGAGTCGACGCGAGCGCGTACGGCGCCGCTCACCCGCAGTGTTCCCGCCAGAGTGCCCACCGACGCCATCGCGCTGGTGAACCCTGCGCGGTACCGAGTGCCGGTGACGCTGCTGATGGGTGGCCTGGATCAGGCCGCGTTCGAGGGGATGATCGACCAGTGGGGCGCCTACGCCGCCGAGTACCGTGCGATCGACGACGCCGAGGTCGTGCGCATCGGCTCCGGTCACTGGCCGCAGTTCTCGGTTCCCGAGAGGCTCGCGGAACTCCTCAACGCGGCGATCGCACGCTGAGATTCGACCTCGGGATCAGTGCCCCATCCCGAGTCCGCCGTCGACGGGGATGACCGCGCCCGAGATGTAACCGGCGTCGTCACCCGCGAGCCAGGTCACCACGCCCGCGACCTCATCGGGGGTCGCGAATCGTGCCGCCGGGATGCTCGCTTTGTACTGCTTCTGGGTCTCCTCGGGCAGTTCCGCGGTCATGTCGGTCTCGATGAAGCCCGGAGCGACGACGTTGGCCGTGATCCCGCGGGCCCCGAGCTCACGCGTGATCGAGCGGGCGAAGCCGACCAGGGCGCTCTTCGATGCGGAGTAGTTCGCCTGCCCGGCGGAACCGTAGAGCCCCACGACACTCGAGATCAGGATGATGCGGCCGAACCGCGCGCGAAGCATGCCCTTCGAGGCACGCTTGACGACGCGGAACGTTCCTCCCAGGTTCGTGGCGACCACGCTGTCGAAGTCGTCCTCGCTCATGCGCATGAGGAGGGTGTCCTTCGTGATGCCGGCGTTGGCGACGACGATCTCGACCGGACCGAGCTGCTGCTCCACCTCGGTGAACGCGGCGTCGAGGGCAGCGGCATCCGTGACGTCCGCGCGGACGGTGAGCGTTCCCTCCGGCCCTTCGCCGCTGCGGGCGGTGACTGCGACGCGGTACCCGTCCCGCACGAAGCGCTCCGCGATCGCGCGGCCGATACCGCGGTTTCCGCCGGTGACGAGGACGACGCGCTCAGCGCTCATGGGGACACTCCTGCTCTGGGCCGGTGGCCCGAGTTCCCGGGCCGTCATCGATCCTACCGACGATGCCCCGCCCGACCGCCTCCCGGCGTTTGACAGGCGCGGACGGTGCTGGAACTCTGATCGAGACGAAAGGCTTCACCGTGAGCGACAACCGCACTCCCCCTCCTGCCGGCGAGCCACCGCGCACTCCGCCTCGGCCGCCCGCTCCGGCCGCCTTCCCCGTCGTACCGACCCTTCCCGCGTATCCGGTGCAGCCCGCCCCGCAGCCGGCGCAGAACCAGCCCGTCCCGCCGTCGTACACCCCGACGACCCCGCCTGCATATGCGCCCTACGGCGCACCGGTCTACCCCGCGGTCCCGGCCCCGCGCCCCACGAGTGGACTCGCGATCACCTCGCTGATCTGCGGCATCGCCGGAGTCGTGCTCGTCTGGGCCATCATCCCGGTGCTGGCATCGATCGCGGCCGTGATCACCGGTCACATGGCGCTCGGGCAGACCCGGCGTGATCCCGGCATCGGCGGTCGAGGCATGGCCATCGCCGGACTGATCCTCGGTTACGCGATGATCGCGATCGCCGCATTCACCCTCATCGGCATCATCATCAGCTTCCTGTTCGTCGGAGCGTTCAGCCTGCCCTTCATCCTCTCCCGCTGATCTGCCGCAGAAGGGGCACGCCGACGGGTCGGCAGCGGCGTAGGCTTGAGGCATCGTGAAGAACGCGCGTCAAGTCCCGGCCGTCACCTCCCTGCCGCAGTCTCCGCAGGACGAGGCTGACCATCGCGTGCGCCGATATGTCCTGACGATGAGCATCCGCATCGTGTGCTTCGCTCTCATGGTGCTCGTCCAGCCCTACGGGTGGTACACCTGGGTCTTCGGGATCTCGGCGGCCGTGCTTCCGTACATCGCCGTGGTGTTCGCGAACGCGGGCAGCGACAGCACCGAAGCCACGGCGGAGTCGCCCTTGCAGGAGCTGGAAGCGCCGGGACCGGTTCCGATCGAGCCCGAGGCGACGACCCCGCCGGTGTTCACGATCCATGAAGGCCCGAAGGACCGATGACACAGCTCGAATGCTCGCGCGCCGGGTGCCGGAGCGCGGCGACCAGACAGGTCGTGTGGCGTAATCCTCGGATCCATGCCGTCGACCGGGAGAAGATCTGGTTGGCCTGCGATGAGCACGTCGAGTACCTCCGCGACTACCTCGCAGCCCGTGATTTCCCGGTGACCGTTCGAGACGGAGTCCCGGCATGAGCCGACGCCTGACCCGGTGGGTCATCTACGTGCTCATCGCGATCGGATTCGGGGTCGCGTGCGTGTTCCTGTCGCACTGGCAGTTCGAGCGGAACGAATCCCGCGCCGCGCAGATCGAGCTCGTCGAGCAGAACTACGACGCCGACCCCGTCCCCCTGGCCGATCTCATCGGAGACGACGGCGCGCTCGATCCGGCCGACGAGTGGCGCCCGGTGATCCTGAAAGGCGAATACCTGGCGGAACAGCAGCTGCTTGTCAGGAACCGCCCGCACGGTGGGACCAGTGCTTTCGAGGTGCTGGTGCCATTCCGTGACACCGACGGACGCATCTTCATCGTCGATCGCGGCTGGGTGCCGCCCGGCGACGGGGATGCCCCGGATTCGGTGCCGGCCCCTCCCTCGGGGGAAGCCGAGGTCACGGTGCGACTTCGCCCCGGCGAGCAGCTTCCGGCCTCGGGTCGCGGGGCACCGGAAGGACAGGTGCCGACCATCAACCTGCCGTCGATCGCGACGCTCGTCGACGGCGATGTGATCACGAGCGCCTACGGACGAGTGATCAGCGAGGAGCCGGCAGGAGACGGCGCACTGGGCGGATTCGACTCTCCCACCGACGACCCCGGTCCCCATCTGTCGTACGCGATCCAGTGGATCCTCTTCGCCCTGATGGGCTTCATCTTCATCGGATACATCATCCGCACGGAGATCGTGAAGCACCGCGAAGAGGTCGAGGGCACACCGGCCCCGGTCAGGAAGTCGCGTCGCAAGGACCACGACGCCGACGTCGAGGACGAACTGCTCGACGTGCGCTGATCGGTGCAGCCGGTCGCCGCCGCCTCACGGAGCCCCTACGGACCCACGCGAGCACGCGGAGGGATCAGGCGAGCTCGATGAGGTCCTGGTACTCCTGGCTCCAGATGTCCTCGACACCGTCGGGCAGGATCAGGACGCGCTCGGGGTTGAGCGACTGCACGGCACCCGGATCATGCGAGACGAGCACGACGGCGCCCTCGTAGTGCGCGAGCGCACCGAGGATCTCCTCGCGGGAGGCGGGGTCGAGGTTGTTGGTCGGCTCGTCGAGCAGCAGCAGGTTCGCGGACGAGACGACGAGCGTCGCGAGCGACAGACGCGTCTTCTCTCCGCCGGAGAGCACTCCGGCGGGCTTGAGCACATCGTCGCCTGTGAACAGGAACGACCCCAGCACCTTGCGGGCCTCGGTCTCGGTGATGTGCGGCGCGGCCGAGACCATGTTCTCCAGCACCGAGCGGTTCACATCGAGGTTCTCGTGCTCCTGCGCGTAGTAGCCGACCTTGAGACCGTGCCCCGGCTCCAGCTGCCCCGTGTCGGGCTGGTCGACGCCGGCGAGCATGCGCAACAGCGTGGTCTTGCCCGCACCGTTGAGACCGAGCACGACCACCTTGGAACCGCGATCGATGGCCAGGTCGACGTCGGTGAAGATCTCGAGCGACCCGTACGACTTCGACAGGCCTGACGCCATCATGGGCGTCTTGCCGCAGGGCGCCGGCTTCGGGAAGCGCAGCTTCGCGACCCGGTCTTCCTGGCGCACCTCGTCGAGCCCCGCGAGCAGCTTCTCGGCCCGCGCGATCATCTGATGCGCAGCAGCGGCCTTGGAGGCCTTCGCCCCGAAGCGTGCGGCCTGCAGCTGCAGGGTCGTCGCCTTCTTCTCGGCGTTCGCACGCTCTTTCTTGCGGCGCTCCTCATCGGCCACCCGCTGGCGCAGGTAGTTCTTCCAGTTCATGTTGTAGGTGTCGATGATCTGGCGGTTGGCGTCGAGGTAGAACACGCGGTTCACCGTCTCGCCGACCAGCTCGACATCGTGGCTGATCACGATCAGTCCACCCTTGTACCCCTTGAGGAACTCCCGCAGCCACACGACGCTGTCGGCGTCGAGGTGGTTCGTCGGCTCGTCGAGGATCATCGTCTCGGCGTCGGAGAACAGGATGCGGGCGAGCTCGATGCGGCGACGCTGACCACCGGAGAGCGTCGACAGCGGCTGGTCGAGGATGCGGTCGGGAAGCGACAGGTTGTTGGCGATGGAGGCCGCCTCGGCCTCAGCCGCATAGCCTCCCTGTGCCTCGAACTGCTCGGTGAGGCGGGCATAGCGCTTCATCGCCTTGTCGGCCACCGCGGGATCGTCGGAGCCCATCGCGAGCGCGGCCTCGGACATGCCGAGGTTGAGCTGACCGAGCCCGCGAGCATCGAGGATGCGGGTGCGCGCGAGGTCTTCGGGGTTGCCCGAACGGGGGTCCTGCGGCAGGTAGCCGAGCTCACCGGAGCGGGTCACGCTTCCGCCGGAGGGCAGCACATCGCCCGCGAGCACCTTGGTGAGCGTGGTCTTTCCGGCCCCGTTGCGGCCGACGAGTCCGATCTTGTCTCCGTCGGCGACGCGGAACGAGACGTTCTCCATCAGCAGGCGCGCGCCAACGCGGATCTCGAGGTCGTGCACGGCAAGCACAGCGGACGTCCGTTCTTTCGGGGAGGTTGTTCGGCCGATCGGCCAGCCTCCCAGTATAAGCGTCGTCGCCGGGAGTCGCGGTCAGCAAGATCAGCCCGGAGAGTGAGCGTGCCGATACCGCAGAGGGATGCCTGCGCCATCGCCTGCCGCATAACGTGCGGGAGTGGATATCCTCAACGAGCTCATCATGCAGGCGATCGCGTCGCCCTGGCTGTATCTGGTGCTGTTCGCCGTCACCATCATCGACGGCTTCTTCCCCCCGATCCCCAGCGAGACCGTGCTCGTGGCCGCGGCGGCCGTCACCGCCTCCACCGGCGAGGGGAATCTGCTGCTGCTCGGCGCCGTCGCCGCGATCGGCGCGGCCATCGGCGACAACACCGCCTTCCTCATCGGCCGCGGGCTGGGCACCACCCGCTTCGCGTGGATGCGACGGCCACGGGTCGCTGCGGCGTTCGCACATGCCCAACGCGCACTCGATCGCCGCAGCGCCACCCTAATCCTCGGCGCCCGGTACATCCCCGTCGGACGAGTCGCCGTCAACATGACGGCCGGGGCCCTCGATTTCCCCTGGCGGCGCTTCCTCCCGCTCAGCCTGATCGCCGGAGTCAGCTGGAGTGTGTTCAGCCTGGCCATCGGTCTGCTCGCAGGCGCCTGGATCAAGGATCAACCGCTGCTCAGCGCAGGGCTCGGCATCGCCATCGCGCTGGTCGTCGGCTTCCTGATCGACAGGATCGCCGCAGCCCGTCGGCGCCGTGTGCCGACCCCGCAGCTGGCAGGATGACTGTCATGGCACGCCGCCGCGAGCGCTCACCTCGCCGACCACGGATCAGCCGCCGCACCTCCGCCTACGTTGCGCTGTGTGCGGCGGTCGTGGCGCTGTTCTCGGTGCTGGTGTCGCTGCAGAGCGTGCTGTACGGCACTCCGCTGCCCCTGTCGTTCATCCTCGGCGCGGCCCTGTGCGTCTCTCCCCTGCTGTCGATCTCGCACCCCCGCTGGGCCATCGGGCTCTTCACCGCCGGGGCACTCGCCCTTCCGCTCACGGTCGTGCCGGAACTGGCGATCCGCTCCCCGTGGCCCTGGTCCGTCCCCGCGCTGCTGACCTTCGTCCTGTTCGTCGGTGTCCTCACCTTCCTGCACGGCGCACGGCTCGGCGCCTTCGCACTGATCCTCGGGGCGATCGCTTCTCTTCTCGCGCCGCTGCTTCGTCCCGACATGGTGGCGCTGCCGGAGTCATCCGCCAGCGCGACGGCCGACCTCATCGTGACGACGGCCGTCGCCTCCGCCATGTTCCTCATCGCGGCGCTCATCGCCGGGCGCGCCAGAGTGGCCGCCGAGCTGACACGCGAGAAGGAGCACAGCGCGCTCGAGGAGGCCAGACGTGCTCTGGTAGAGGAGCGCACGAAGATCGCCAGAGAGCTGCACGACGTCGTGGCGCACAGCATGTCCGTGATCCAAGTGCAGGCCTCGACTGCGAAGTACCGGATCCCCGAGCTCGACGATGCGGCGATCGCCGAGTTCGACGACATCGCGGCGACCGCCCGGGGCTCGCTCACCGAGATGCGCCGCATGCTCGGTGTGCTCCGCACCGAGGACCAGAGCGCCGAGCTCGCGCCCCAGCAGGGTGTCGACGACATCCCTGCCCTGGTCGACAGCATCCGCCGCGCCGGCGTCGAGGTCGGACTCGTGCTGGAGGGCGGCGAGACCGCCGCCTCGGCCGCCCCCGCCGTGCAGATCGCCGCGTTCCGCATCGTCCAGGAGGCGTTGAGCAACGCCGTCCGTCACGCCCCCGGTGCGCGGATCTCCGTGCGTGTGCGCGCAGAGGCCCGCAGTCTCCGCATACTGGTGCACAACCCCGCACCACCGCGCAGCCCGGACGGTCATGGCGGCGGCTACGGCCTCCGCGGAATGCGGGAGCGCGCGGAGATCCTCGGTGGAAGCCTCTCCGCGGGACCGGCACCGGACGGCGGGTGGGATGTCGACGCCGTGCTCCCTCTCGACGCCGGCATCGCCGCCGACACGACAGCGGCCCCGTCGCTGGGGAGCCCGGCGCTGACCACCCCCCTCGAGAAGGAGAACCCGTGACGATCAGCGTGCTCATCGCCGACGATCAGGCCATGGTACGAGCCGGCTTCGCTGCGCTCCTCGATGCCCACGACGGCATCCGCGTCACGGGGCAGGCCGCCAACGGTGCAGAGGCGGTGACCCTGGCGGCGCGTCTCGATCCCGATGTGATTCTCATGGACGTGCGCATGCCCGAGCTGGATGGGATCGAGGCGACTCGGCGCATCCTCGGCCCCGCCTACCCCGCGGCGCACGTGCCCCGGATCCTCATGCTGACGACTTTCGACATCGATGACTACGTGTACGACGCCCTCGAGGCCGGTGCCAGCGGTTTTCTGCTGAAGGACGCACTGCCGGAGGAACTCGTGCACGCGGTGCGGGTCGTCGCGGGTGGAGACGCACTGCTCGCCCCCAGTGTGACCCGTCGCATGATCGAGCAGTTCGCCGGTCGTCGCCCCCGGGCACCGCGTTCGGCGACGGCCCTGGCCGACCTCACCGATCGGGAGCGCGAGGTGCTCGTGCTCATCGGTCGAGGGCGCTCCAACACCGAGATCGCCGCCGAGCTCTTCATCGCGGAGCAGACCGTAAAGACGCACGTCGGCAAGGTGCTCGCGAAGCTGAACCTGCGCGATCGCGTGCACGCCGTGATCCTCGCCTACGACACCGGACTCGTCGAGCCCTCATCCTGACTCACCCCGTCGTAGGGGGTCGCAACAGCACCCAAGGGTGATGCCTCCGCCGGCACCGCGTCCATAGTCTCCTGGAACACCGCTTCCGAGGAGGACTCATGACCATCGTCCAGGCACCGCGCGCCGTCAGCACCACGGCTCCCCCGCGCGCATCCCGTGACACCGGGATCGACTTCCTCCGGGCCCTCTGCGTCCTCGGTGTCGTCCTCCTGCACGCGATCATGGTCGGCGTCACCGTCGGCGAGTCCGGCCCGGTCTTCGACAACGCCAGCGACGGAACGGCTTGGATCGCACCGCTCAGCTGGTTCCTGCAGGTGATGCCGCTGTTCTTCGTGATCGGAGGCTTCTCCGGACTCCTGGCCTATCAGCGGATGCGTCAGCGCGGAGGAACGGCCATCGGCTTCGTCGCCGGCCGCGTGCACCGCCTGCTGCGTCCGGCGATCTTCACGATCGCCGTCATCGGACTCGCGCTCGCCCTGCTCACCGTCTCGGGCGTCCCTGCCGACCTGATCGCGACGGCCGGCTTCCGCTACGGGCAGCCGCTCTGGTTCCTGGGTGTCTTCCTCCTCTGCCAGGCGTTGCTCCCCCTCCTCGCCGCCTCTCACGAGCGCGCGCCCCTGCGGACCATCGGCGCCCTGGCTGTCGCCGCGATCGCTGTCGACGTGCTGCGGGCGGCCTCCGGACTCGAAGGCCTGGGCTTCCTGAACCTCGCCTTCGTGTGGATGACCCTCCAGCAGCTCGGCTTCTTCCTCGCCGACGGCAGCATCGACCGCCTCAGCAGAGGTATCCGTGCCGCTGCAGGCGGCGCCGCCCTCCTGACGCTGGTGGTGACGTTCGCCTTCGGGATCTACTCCCCCGACCTGATCGCCAACATCAACCCGCCCACGGCTGCGCTCCTGCTGGTCGGCGTCGCCCACACCAGCCTGCTGTCGCTGCACCGTGAGCGTCTCGAGCGGTTCAGCCGTCGCCCGCGGGTCGCCGCGTTCACCGGGTTCGTCACGGTGCGCACGATGACGATCTACCTGTGGCACATGCCGGTGCTGCTGCTGATGGCCGGCTTCACCGCCGTGTTCGCCCTCATGACCGGGATGACGCTGCCGGCGCTGGACAGCGCGGGCTGGTGGGCCGGGCGCCCGCTCTGGCTCGCGACGGCGGTCGCTCTGACGGCCCTCGTAGCCGTCGCGTTCACGCGATTCGAATCGCAGCCCGCACCCCCGGCGACGTCTTCGAGACGTCGTCTCGTCGTGGGAACCCTGAGCGGCCTCGTCGGCATCGTGCTGCTGCTGGCCCTCGGCACCTCAGTCGCGACCGCGCTGATTGCGATCGCACTGATCGCGGTCTCCCTGCGGCTGTCGTCGCTTTCCTCCGCACCGGGCGCGTCTCAGTCGGCATCCCCCGCCGCCCGGCTCGTGCCGGCCTGAGTCAGCCCATGCCCCTCGCCGCCAGTGCGTCTCCGACCTCGTCCGCATGCGTGAGCGCGAGCACGAGCAGAGGCACCACGGCGCGGACGCCCAGGCGCACATCACGCGCCTGCTCGGCCTCCCGCACGCGTGCGGCGAACCCGGCCATCACCGGGATGGTGGCGAGGGTCAGCGATATCGTCAGCGCCATCGCCTCCGGGTCCGCCCCGAGCCTGCGCAGCGGCCGCAGGAGCCGATGCAACACCTCGAGAAGGTCTGCCATCCGGGTGGTGAGCGTGAGCAGGCCGGCCAGGAGCAGCACCGACAGGACCCTTCCTGTGCTGATCCACGCGGCCACCGGCGACACGAAGATCACCAGGGCGACGGCGAGGACGAGGACGATCCACCGCAGTCGCCATGTCTCGACCAGGAGCACGCGGAGCGGCATCCCGCTCACGCCGTAGAGCCCGACGACGATCAGGAGCGAGACGGCGATGCTGATCGGGTCGTGCGGATACAGCGAGAGAAGGAGAGCCCCGACCGCGAGAGCAGCGAGCTTGACACCAGCGGGGAGTCGATGAAAGATCCCCGTTCCCGGGCGGTACAGCGCGATCACGCGCAGGCCTGACGATATGCCGCGATCACCGCAGGTGGCGGACCCGAGGCGACGATCCGTCCGTCCTCGAAGAGCAGCGCGGTGTCGCAGCGGGCCGCGAGGTCGAGGTCGTGCGTGACCACCACGAGCTGAGCCTGCTGGGAGAGCAGGAGGTCGCCGATGCGGCGGGCGTTGCGCAGATCGAGGAGCGTCGTCGGCTCGTCCGCCACGATGATCCTCGGTGCCGCGATAAGCACCGAGGCCAGCGCGAGCATCTGCTTCTGCCCACCGGACAGGCTCGACGCGGGCACTTCCGCATGTGCCTCCAGTCCGTGCGCCCGGAGGGTCTGCCTGACGCGCTCGGCGACCTCTTCCCTCGGGAGGCCGCGCACCGACAACGCGAGGTCTTCGGCAGGGGTGGGCATGAGGATCTGCGCATCCGGGTTGGTGAACACGAAGCCCACGAGTCTGCGCACCGCGGCACGCTCGCGCACCGTGTCGAGCCCGTGTACCGACACCGAACCGCTGTGGGGCGCGATGAGGCCGTTCAGCACTCTCGCGAAGGTCGACTTGCCGGACCCGTTCGCCCCGATCACGGCGATGGTCGCAGCTGTGAGGTCGGCGCTGACGTCGTGCAGCACCCGACGACCGTCGATCTGCACCGACACCCGGTCGAGGCGGATCGGCGCGATGCCGATCTGAGGGGATGTCGTCACCTTTGGCCTCTCCACGCGTCTCACCTGAACACTGTTCACCTGAACGTCGTTCACTATAATCGGAGCATGAGCCCTGAGCCCAATCCTGCACGTCATGACCGCGACAGCGTCGCCAGGAGTGCCCTCGCTCTGCTCGACGAGGTGGGGCTGGCAGACCTCTCGATGCGGCGTATCGCGGCAGGCCTCGACGTGCAGCCGAGCGCGCTCTACTGGCACTTCGCGAACAAGCAGGAACTGCTCGCGGAGCTGGCCGATCGGATCACCGCGACGATCCCGAGCGAGCCGACCGACGTCGTGGCGACGGCGCGGGGCATCCGTGACGCGCTCTTCACCTACCGCGACGGCGCGGAGCTGGTCCTCAGCACCTACGCGCTCCAGCTCGGCTCCTCGCAGGCGCAGACCGCGCTGGCCGATGCGCTGCGCGCGCAGGGTGCCGCCGATGTGGAGGATCGGAGCGCCGCGATCCTGCACTTCGTGCTCGGCCATGCCACGCTCGTGCAGCAGCGCATGCACGCCGACAGCCACGGCGCCCTGCCGGAGACCGACGACGTCGATGTCACCGCCGGCCTCGATCGCGTCTTCGACCTCGGGGTCACCGCCCTCGCCGGGGTGATCAGCGCGCCGCCGACTCTGCCGCGTGCCCGAGCCTGAGACCGGGCACCAGAGCCAGCACGACGAGGACGATGCAGAACGCGAACACCGCGCTGAACGCCCCCGCCCCGCCGCCGAGGGTCGCGACGCCGAGCCCGGCGAGGGCGATGGCGACGGCCGATCCGGACGCATCCGAGATCGACAGCGCCGAGGAGTTGAAGCCCTGGTCGGTGTCGTCCGAGTAGGCCAGCGTCAGCACCGTGAGACGCGGATAGAGCAGCCCCATCCCGCCCCCGGCGAAGGCCCAGCCCACCACGACGACGGCGGCCGAGACATCGAACACCGCGGCCGTGAGCACGCACAGCATGGCGATGAGCAGCGAGCTCAGGCTGATCGTCGTGATGCGGTGATTCCCCAACCGCTCCCCGAATCGCCCCTGCAGAGCCGAGGCGCCTGCCCAGGCCAGCGCCGCGAGCATCAGGGCGATGCCCGCCCATGTCGCGGTGAAGTCGAACTTCTTCATCAGCAGATACGGGATGTACGCCTCAGCCGCGAAGAAGGCCCCGGCCACGATTCCCCGCATCAGCACCACGCTGGGGAGCCCCGCTCCGGCGCGGAGTGTGCGCCGCGGCAACAGCGGCATCACGGCGAATCCGATCGCCACCACGGCGCCGAGCGCCACCGGCCATCTCATCGAGGGCTGCAGATCCGCCGAGAAGCCGACCACGACGGCCAGGATGGCGACCACCACCGCCAGCACCAGCCGGACGACCAGCGTCCGGCTGTCCTGTGGGGTGCCGCGGCCGAGGTCCACACCGCGAAGACGGACGGCGATCATCAGGAAGGCCGCCGCCGTCAGCACCGCCACGCCGAGGAACGCCCAGCGCCAGTCGAGATACTCGGCGACCGCGCCGGCGAGGAAAGGACCGACCATCGACGGCACGACCCATGCCGCGGCGAAGGCGGCGAAGATCCGACCGTGCAGGTGAGGCGGGTACAGCCGGGCGACCACGACGTACAGTGCGACCGTCTGCCCTCCGGTCCCGAGGCCCTGGACGAGTCGTCCGATCAGGAACTGATGCATCGTGACGGCGAAGCCGGAGATCAGCAGGCCGATGATGAAGAGGGTCACGGCGACGTACAGGGCACCGCGCGGTCCGCGGGCATCCGACCATGCTCCGGTCGCGACCATGCCGATCACACTCGTCGCCAGAGTGCCGGCGAAGGCGACGGCGAAGAGAGCCTCACCGTCCAGCGCTGCGCTCACGATCGGCATCACGGTGGTGACCGCGAGGGCTTCGATCGCCGCGAGGAAGATCAGCGCGACCGCGCCGAGGGTCACCCAGATGCGTTGGCGGTCCCAGATCGTCGCGGTGTCCGCCGGGACGGTCATCGACCGACGAGCGCCGCGATGCGCTCGATGGCTTCGGTGAGGATCTCCGGGCTGGTGCCGAAGTTCAGCCGCACGTGCCCCGCGCCCTCCGCACCGAAGGCCGGCCCGAAGTGCAGGGCGACCTTGGCGTCCTTCAGGATACGCCGCGCGGGATTGCCTCCCCAGCCCAGCGCGGAGAGATCGATCCACGCGAGGTAGCCGGCATCGGGCAGGCGATAGCGCGCGCCGGGGAGGCGCGCAGCGAGAAGGTCTTCGAGCAGCACCCGGTTCTCGTCGAGAGTGCGCAGCAGTCCATCGAGCCAGGCATCGCTCTCCTCCGAGAAGGCGGCGACAGCGGCGAGCAGACCGAACTGCCCGGTACGCCACTCCACCTCGACCGGAAGCCCGCGCACGACGGCACTCGTCTCGTCGTCGGCCGTGACCATGAGAGCGCACTTGAGCCCGGCGAGGTTGAACGCCTTGCTCGCGCTCACCACGGCGTAGCCCACCCGCTGCGCGGCCTCGTTCACGGCGAGGAACGGGGTGAACCCCGTGCCCGGCTGAGCGAGCGGGGCATGGATCTCGTCCGAGACCACCGCGACGCCGAACTCGCCGGCAAGCTCCGCGAGAGCGGAGAGACTGTCGCGGTCATGCACGGTGCCGGTGGGGTTGTGCGGGTTGCAGAGCAGGATCGCGGTCGCGCCGTCGTCGAACGCCGCGCGGATGCCGTCGAGATCGAGCTCCCACCCGGTTCCGGTATCGCGAAGCGGCACGCGCTCCACCTCCGCACCGGCCTCGGCCACCAGATCGTAGAACGGCGGGTACACCGGCGGCGTGACGACGATGCGCTCTCCCGGCTGGGTCACGCGACGGAGGATCTCGACGATCCCCATGCTCACGTCCGCCGTGCTGCGCATCCGGGCGGGATCAGGCTCCCACCCGTAGCGCCGGGACGCGAAGGACGCGAACGACTCGGCGAGCGGGGTCCGCGACGCGATGTATCCCGTGTCGCCGATCTCGACGGCACGCTGCAACGCCGTCGAGATCGCCGGAGCCAACGGGAAGTCGGTCTCCGCGACGAACAACGGCAGGACGTCTGCGGGGTACTCCCGCCACTTCTCGCTGCTACGCTCGCGCAGCTCCGCCAGAGGCAGGGCGTTGACCTGAAGCATTCTCTCTCCCGAGGTTCCGACACGCGCCGTCGCGGTGTCATCCGATCCGACGCGCGCCGACAACGCCTTCCGGCAATGCTCCTGCGCGGGTCAGATCGCGAAGCCGAGGGCGCGCATCATGTCGCGCCCGTCGTCGGAGATCTTCTCCGGACCCCACGGCGGCATCCACACCCAGTTGATCCGGAAGCGATCGACGACGTTGTCCAGGGCCTGCGCAGTCTGGTCCTCGAGGACGTCGGTGAGCGGGCATCCGGCACTGGTCAGCGTCATATGGATGACGAGAGCGTCGTTCTCGTCATCCCAAGCGAGATCGTAGATGAGTCCGAGGTCGACGACGTTGATCCCGAGCTCGGGATCCATCACGTCTTTGAGGGCCTCGGTGACCGCGTCGTACTTCTCGTCCGTGAGGGTCGCTGTCATGCGATCAGCCTACGCCTCGATCGGAGCTGCAGGGTCGAGGAAACGGTCGTATCCCTCGTTCTCCAGCCGGTCTGCCAGCTCGGGGCCGCCCTCTTCGACGATCTTGCCCGCGACGACCACGTGGACGAAGTCGGGGCGGATGTAGCGGAGGATGCGGGTGTAGTGCGTGATGAGCAGCACGCCGAGTCCGGTGGACTCCTTCGCACGGTTGACACCCTCGGAGACGATCTTGAGCGCGTCGACGTCGAGGCCGGAGTCGGTCTCGTCGAGGATCGCGAACTTGGGCTTCAGCACCTCGAGCTGCAGGATCTCGTGGCGCTTCTTCTCGCCACCGGAGAAGCCCTCGTTGACGTTGCGCTGCGCGAACTTCGGGTCCATGCGCAGGTTCGACATGGCCGCCTTGACGTCCTTGGTCCAGCCGCGGATCGCCGGCGCTTCGCCGTCGAGCGCCGTCTTGGCCGTGCGGAGGAAGTTCGTCACCGTGACGCCGGGGATCTCGACCGGGTACTGCATCGCGAGGAACAGGCCGGCGCGGGCGCGCTCGTCGACGCTCATCTCCAGGACGTCCTGGCCGTCGAACGTGATGGATCCCGACGTCACCGTGTACTTCGGGTGACCGGCGATCGTGTAGGCCAGGGTCGACTTGCCGGAGCCGTTGGGGCCCATGATGGCGTGGGTCTCACCGGTGTTCATGGTGAGGTTGATTCCGTTGAGGATCGGGGTGGTCCCCGCCTCGGTCTCGACCGTCACGTGCAGGTCGCGGATCTCGAGAACAGACATTCTTCAGACTTCCTTAATCACAGTCGGATCGATGAGCACGTCATCGCCGTCGATCTGGACGACATAGACCGGGACGGGCTCATAAGCGGGGAGATTCTGGGGCTTGCCGGTGAGCAACGAGAAGGCGGAGCCGTGTGCCCAGCACTCCACCGTGTCGCCCTCGACGAAGCCCTCGGACAGCGAGATGTCGCCGTGGGTGCAGGTGTCGCCGATGGCGTGGATGACACCCTCGCCGTCCTTGATCACCGTGATGGGCACACCACCCGGGTCCACGCGCAGAGGCATGTCCTGTTCCAGGTCGGCGACGCCGCAGACGCGTTCGGCGGTCATGCACTCACCTCGGCGAGCTCCGTCTCGATGGCTGCGAGCAGTTCGGCCTCGAGGGCGGGGATGCCCAGGCGCTGCACGATGTCGGTGAGGAATCCGAGCACGACGAGGCGTCGCGCCTCTTCCTCGGTGATACCGCGCGCCTGCAGGTAGAACAGCTGCTCGTCGTCGAAACGACCGGTGGCGCTCGCGTGACCGGCACCGAGGATGTCGCCCGTCTCGATCTCGAGGTTCGGGATCGAGTCGGCGCGTGCGCCTTCGGTGAGGACGAGGTTGCGGTTCGCCTCGTACGAGTCGGTACCCGTCGCGTCGGCACCGATCAGGACGTCGCCGATCCAGACGCTGTGCGCGCCCTGACCCTGCAACGCCCCCTTGTAGAGGACGTCGCCCCTGGTGTGCGGGCCCTTGTGGTGCAGGTAGACCTGGCTCTCGAGGTGCTGCCCGGCGTCTGCATAGGAGAGGCCGTAGAGGTAGCCCTCGGAACCGGCGCCGGCCAGCTCGACGTTAGGGTTGACGCGCACGATGCCGCCGCCGAAGCTCACGACGAAGTGCTTGAGCGTCGCATCGGCGCCGACCCGAGCCTGGTGCGCGGCCGTGTGAACCGCGTCGTCCGCCCACTGCTGCAGGCTGATGACCGTGAGCTTCGCGCCGTCGCGGACGATGATCTCCACGTTCTGCGCGTACTGCGCGGACCCGGTGTGCTGGAGCACGACCGTCGCAGAGCTGTGCTCCAGTGCCTCGATCACGATGTGCGCGTCGGCACGGCGCTGCGCTCCGAGACCCGCGATGGAGATGAAGACAGGCTCGGCGACCTCTTCCTCGCGCGGGATGCGCACGTGGAGTGCCTCGGTGCTCCCCTGCCAGGCGACGGCGGCCGTCACGTCCTCCGCGAGGAAGACCTCGCCACGGGGAGCCGCACCGATGGCGAGGGGTGCAGCGATGTACTGCTCCCCCGCGCCGTACGTGTAGCTGACACCGTCGTTCGGCGACGCGACCTCGAACAGCGAGGTGAGCTGCGCGACCGGGGTGTGCTTCCAGTTGACCTCGCGCCCGGTCGGGGCACCGAAGTCGGCGGGCTCGAAGGAGTGCGGCCGCTCCGAGCGGGTCTGCACCGGGACGAAGCCCGCGGCGGCGACCTGGGCCGCCGGGTCGATGTGCGCGCCTTCGGGCGCGTTGGTGTGCTGCGCCTCGGCAGGCGCTGTCGTCGAGGCCGTCACTAGCCGACCGATCCTTCCATGCCCATCTCGATGAGCTTGTTCAGTTCCATCGCGTACTCCATGGGCAGCTCACGTGCGATCGGCTCGATGAAGCCGCGCACGATCATCGCCATCGCCTCGTCCTCGGGCATGCCGCGGGACTGCAGGTAGAACAGCTGCTCCTCGCTCACCTTCGAGACCGTGGCCTCGTGGCCGAGCTGCACGTCGTCGACACGGATGTCGATCGCCGGGTAGGTGTCGGAGCGGGACTTGGTGTCCACCAGCAGGGCGTCGCAGCGCACGGTGTTCGCGGAGTGGTGTGCCGCAGCATCCACTCGCACCTCGCCGCGGTAACCGGCACGTCCCCCACCGCGGGCGATCGACTTCGAGACGATCGACGACTGCGTGTACGGGGCCATGTGGATCATCTTCGCGCCGGCGTCCTGGTGCTGACCGGGACCCGCGAAGGCGACCGACAGCGTCTCGCCCTTGGCGTGCTCGCCCATCAGGTAGATCGACGGGTACTTCATCGTCACCTTGGAGCCGATGTTGCCGTCCACCCACTCCATGGTCGCGCCCTCGTACGCCACGGCGCGCTTGGTGACCAGGTTGTAGACGTTGTTCGACCAGTTCTGGATCGTCGTGTAGCGAACGCGGGCGTTCTTCTTCACGATGATCTCGACGACGGCCGAGTGCAGGGAGTCCGACTTGTAGATCGGAGCCGTGCAGCCCTCGATGTAGTGGACGTAGCTGTCCTCGTCGGCGATGATCAGCGTGCGCTCGAACTGACCCATGTTCTCGGTGTTGATGCGGAAGTACGCCTGCAGCGGGATCTCGACGTGCACGCCCTTGGGAACGTAGACGAACGAGCCGCCGGACCACACGGCCGTGTTCAGCGCGGCGAACTTGTTGTCGCCGGCGGGGATCACGGTGCCCAAGTACTCCTCGAAGAACTCGGGGTGCTCGCGCAGCGCGGTGTCGGTGTCCATGAAGATGACACCCTGCTGCTCCAGGTCCTCACGGATCTGGTGGTAGACGACCTCGGACTCGTACTGCGCCGCGACGCCGGCCACGAGGCGCTGACGCTCGGCCTCGGGGATGCCGAGGCGCTCGTAGGTCTCACGGATCTCGGCGGGAAGGTCTTCCCACGTCTGCGCCTGCTTCTCGGTGGAGCGGACGAAGTACTTGATGTTGTCGAAGTCGATCTCGCTGAGGTCTGCGCCCCAGGTCGGCATCGGCTTGCGCCCGAAGAGCTGGTACCCCTTGAGGCGGGTCTTCAGCATCCATTCGGGTTCGTTCTTGAGGCCCGAGATCCCGCGGACGACGTCTTCGGAGATACCGCGTTTCGCGATGGCACCCGCAGCATCCTCATCGTGCCAGCCGAATTCGTACACCCCCAGACCGTCAAGCTCCGGGCGGTCGATCAGCACATCCGACATCCAACACTCTCCTCACAGGTCCCAAACGGTGTCATCCGCCCCGACACACCTGATCCCCGTCGAGCCTGCGGGAGCGGGTGCCGTTGGTGGGCCCTCATCACCGGCGCTTCCATCGCGCCTAAACTGTTGACGATGCTTCAGCGCTGTCAGCGCTCATCGCAACAATCCGATTCTACAGGTTCCGCCTGACAGACGGGCCATGCCCGCCGCGTCTCGTGCGGTCCGGAGGACTTATGCCCGACACGATGATCCCCGCCACCTCGACGACGCAGGGGGTCCCCCCTCGTTCCTCGTCCTGGGTTCGTGCGTTGAAGGTCTTCGCGTGGCTGTCGTTCATCAGCGAGACGATCATCATCGGCACCGGCGGGGCCGTGCGGCTCACCGGCTCGGGCCTCGGGTGCTCGGACTGGCCGCTGTGCACCCCGGACTCCCTCGTGCCGATCCTCGAGGTGCAGGGCATCCACGGGATCATCGAGTTCGGCAATCGCCTGATGACCGGCGTCGTCGGCATCATCGCCCTCGCGGTCGTGCTGCTGGTCCTGCATCTGTTCAGCGGAAAGCGCGGCCTGGTCAACGCCCTCTGGTTCGCACTGGGCGGGATCGTCGCGGCCGTCGCCGCGTTCGCCATAGCCACTCCCCTGCATTTCCCGGCCTCGCCGATCGCCCTCGCCGTCCTGCTGGTCGCCGTCATCGCTGCAGCCGTCCGCTCGGTGCGCACTACTCCCACCAGACGCGACCTCGTCCTGCTCGCCTGGCTCACCCTGATCGGCGTGGTGGCCCAGGCGCTCGTCGGCGGCATCACGGTGCTCACCGGCCTCAACCCCTTCATCGTGGGTTTCCACTACACGTCCTCCCTGCTGCTCGTCTGCATCACGGCGGCCTTCCTCGTACGACTGAAGACCTCGCCCGGACCTCGCGAACGCGCCGTGCCCGCCTGGTTCGCCGCCGTCACCCACGTGACCGGGCTCGCACTGGCCGTCACGATCGTCTTCGGCGTGCTGACGACGGGATCCGGTCCGCACTCGGGTGATGCCGACGTGCTGCGCCACGGGTTCGACGCGACCGTGCTCGCGCACGTGCACTCGTGGCCGGGCTACATCCTCGCGGCGCTGGTCCTGTTCCTGACGGTCTCCGCCTGGGTGCTGCGCCTGGAGCCTCGACGCTGGCTGCTCGTGCTCGTGCTGGCGATGCTCGTGCAGGTCGGGGTCGGCATCTGGCAGGCCAGAGAAGGGCTCCCGCCGCTGCTCGTCGGCATCCACATGGTCCTGGCCTCGCTCTCGGCGGCCACGTACACCGTCGTGGTGCTGCGCCTCAAGCGTCCGGTACCCGTCGACGCTTGACGGCTCGCACAGTCGTTCCATAGCTTTCACATCGCGGACTCATCAGCGCATCCGCGAGGGTGGGCGACATGAACAAGTCACTCATACGAAGCATGGGGTTCTGGCTCCTCCTGGTCGTCTCCCTCGCCACCACGGCGGTCGGCGCCTGGTTGATCTCGGGTCAGATCGGCACGATGACGACCACGTTGCTTGATGGCACGGCCACCGGGGTCGAGGTGTACGTCGGCCAGTCGCTCGTCGTTGTGGGTGCCGGAGTGCTCGCGGCCGGAATCGTCGGCATCCTGCTGACGCTCGCGCTCGTCGCCGCACGATCGCTCGTCCCTGCACCGGCACCGGCGGTCGTCGAGGCCATCGACTGGACCGTCGAGGCTGAGGAGACGCCCGCTCCCGTCACCACGACCCCGCCTGCGGACACGACCCCCGCGACCGAAGAGGTCGTTGACGAAGCCGAGGTCACGAGAGACGACGCACCGGCCACCGACGCGAAGCCGGACAGCTCACCCTCGATCACCCGCTGATCGACCACCGGGCAGGAAGCGACGAAGCGGCGCCGAGGAATTCCTCGGCGCCGCTTCGTCGTTCGGAATCAGTGTCAGAACGGCAGCAGCGGGTCGACCGCGACCGCGACGAAGATCAGCGTCAGGTAGGTGATCGAGGCGTGGAACACGCGCATCGGACGCGGCTCGGTGCCGTGGACCGCACGGTTGTAGAGGCGGTGCGACTCGTAGATGAACCATCCGCCGAAGACCGCAGCGGAGATCGTGTACACGAGGCCCATGTTCGCGATCGGGACCAGCAGGAGCGAGCAGGCGACGGTCGCCCACGCGTAGAGGATCACCTGGAGGCCGACCTGCGAGGCATTGCGCGTGACGCCGAGCATGGGGACATCGACGTCCTCGTAGTCGTCCTTGTACTTCATCGACAGCGGCCAGTAGTGCGGCGGCGTCCAGAGGAAGACGAGGAGGAAGAGGATGAAGGCCGGCCAGTCGAGCGAACCGGTGACCGCCGACCAGCCGATCAGCACCGGGAAGCAGCCCGCGATGCCGCCCCACACGATGTTCTGCTCGGTGCGGCGCTTCAGGATCATCGTGTAGATCACGACGTAGAAGAAGATCGCCGTGGCCGAGAGGGCCGCCGTGAGCCAGTTGGTCGTGGCGAGCAGCCAGACGGTCGAGGCGATGGCGAGCGTCCACGAGAAGACCAGGGCGCCGCGAGGGCTGACTTCGCCGGTGACCAGAGGACGGTTCTCGGTGCGGTGCATGTGCGCGTCGATGTCGCGATCGAGGTACATGTTGAAGGACGCGGCGGAACCGGCGCTCAGCGAACCGCCGATGACGGTCGCCAGCACGAGCCACAGGTTCGGCAGTCCCCCCTGCGCCAGGAACATCACCGGCACGGTCGACACGAGCAGGAGCTCGAGGACACGCGGCTTGGTGAGCGTGATGTAGGCCTTCACCGTGCGACCGATGGACGACTTCTTCACGGTCTGATCAGACATCGTCGAGATCTCGATCGCCTCCTCCGCACGTGTGACCGGACAACCTCTCCAGTGTATGACACCGGATGACGTGTTCCGGCTCGCGGGCCCGCGTAGCGCACGTCGCCTCACCGCTATGCTGAAACCACTCGCGCGCCCGGCGATGTGCACACCTCTCCGTGATGATGCGGATGCGCCAGGGAATACGGGCGCCCTCGAAACTGTCGGAAAGGGCATGAACGTGTCGGAATTGCAGTGGGATGAGATCGATCGGCGCGCGGTGGACACCGCACGAATCCTGGCGGCCGATGCCGTGGAGAAGGTCGGCAACGGTCACCCCGGCACAGCCATGAGCCTCGCTCCGGCGGCATATCTCCTGTACCAGCGCGTGCTGCGCCACGACCCGAACGATGTGGACTGGCTCGGTCGCGACCGCTTCATCCTCTCTGCCGGCCACTCCTCGCTCACCCAGTACGTCGAGCTCTACCTCGGTGGCTTCGGACTCGAGCTCGACGATCTGAAGGCACTGCGCACCTGGGGCTCGCTGACACCGGGCCACCCGGAGTACGGCCACACCAAGGGCGTCGAGATCACCACCGGTCCGCTCGGACAGGGCCTCGCCTCGGCCGTGGGCTTCGCCTACGCCGCCCGCTACGAGCGCGGTCTCTTCGACCCCGAGGCCGCGGCGGGAACCAGCCCGTTCGACCACTTCGTATACGTGATCGCCGGAGACGGCGACCTGCAGGAGGGCGTGACCAGCGAGGCCTCCTCGCTCGCAGGCCACCAGCAGCTCGGCAACCTGATCGCGATCTACGACTCGAACCAGATCTCCATCGAGGACGACACGAACGTCGCCTTCACCGAGGATGTCGCGAAGCGCTACGAGTCCTACGGCTGGCAGGTGCAGGTCGTCGACTGGAAGAAGACCGGCGAGTACGTCGAAGACGTCGCCGAGTTGCACGCCGCCATCGAGGCCGCCAAGGGCGAGACCGCCAAGCCCTCGCTCATCATCCTCAAGACGATCATCGGCTGGCCGTCGCCCGGCAAGCAGAACTCCGGCAAGATCCACGGCTCCGCTCTCGGCGCCGAAGAGCTGGCCGCCACGAAGAAGGTCCTCGGGTTCGACCCCGAGCAGAGCTTCGTCGTCGCCGACGACGTGATCGCGCACACCCGCGGACTCGCGGCCCGCGCCGCTGAGGCCCGTGCCGCATGGCAGGAGTCGTTCGACGCCTGGGCCGCGGCGAACCCCGAGAAGAAGGCACTGCTCGACCGCCTCGAAGCGCACCAGCTCCCCGACGACATCACGAGCGCGCTGCCCGTGTTCGAGGCGGGCAAGGAAGTCTCGACCCGCGCGGCATCCGGCCAGGTCATCAACGCCCTCGCCGCTGAGCTCCCCGAGCTGTGGGGCGGCTCGGCAGACCTCGCCGAGTCGAACCTCACGACGATCAAGGGCGCGCCCTCGTTCATCCCCGCGGAGTGGTCGACCCACGAGTGGTCGGGCAACCCCTACGGCCGGGTGCTGCACTTCGGCATCCGCGAGCACGCGATGGGCGCGATCATCAACGGCATCGTGCTGCACGGACCCACCCGCGCGTTCGGCGGCACCTTCCTCATCTTCAGCGATTACATGCGCCCGCCCGTCCGTCTCGCCGCGCTCATGAACGTGCCGAGCATCTTCGTCTGGACGCACGACTCGGTCGCCCTCGGTGAGGACGGCCCCACCCACCAGCCGATCGAGCAGCTGGCGACGCTCCGCGCGATCCCGAACTTCACGGTCGTGCGACCTGCGGACGCGAACGAGACGGCCGCGACGTGGCTGGAGATCCTCCGACGCCACGAGGGACCGGCAGGCATCGCGCTGACGCGTCAGAACATCCCGGTGTTCGCGCGTGGCGAGGGCGCGGCATCGGGCGACACGTTCGCCTCGGCGGAGAACGCGGCCAAGGGTGCCTATGTGCTCGCCGAAGCGCCCAACGGCACGCCGGACGTCATCATCGTGGCCACAGGCTCCGAGGTGCAGCTGGCGGTCAACGCCCGTGAGGCACTGGCCGCCGAAGGCGTGAACGTGCGCGTCGTCTCCGCTCCGTCGCTGGAGTGGTTCGACGAGCAGGACGCGGAGTACCGCGAGAGCGTGCTGCCGGCCTCCGTCACCGCCCGCGTCTCCGTCGAGGCGGGCTCGGTGCTGAGCTGGCGCGGCATCGTGGGCGACCGCGGCCGCTCGGTCGGCATCGACCACTTCGGCGCCTCCGCCGACTACAAGACCCTCTTCGAGAAGTTCGGCATCACCACCGAGGCCGTCATCGCGGCCGCCCGCGAGACCATCGCGGCCAACAGCACCAAGGAGAACGCATGAGCACCCCCACCGCACAGCTCGCCGCCGCCGGCGTCAGCATCTGGCTCGACGACCTCTCCCGCACGCGCATCGCCTCGGGCAACCTGGCCGATCTGATCTCGTCGCGCAACGTCGTGGGTGTCACGACCAACCCGACGATCTTCGCGAATGCGATCACCGACAAGAACGACACCTCGTACGACGCACAGGTCACCGAGCTCGCCGCCTCGGGCGCGACGGCGGAGGAAGCGGTCTTCGCCGCGACCACGCAGGACGTCGCGGCAGCCCTCGACGTGTTCCGTCCCGTCTGGGAAGCCTCGAACCACGTCGACGGCCGCGTCTCGATCGAGGTCTCCCCCGACCTCGCGCACGACACCGCCGGCACGGTCGCGCAGGCCAAGGAGCTGTGGGCCAAGGTCGACCGCCCGAACCTGCTCGTCAAGATCCCCGCGACCAAGGCCGGCCTTCCGGCCATCGCCGAGGCGATCGGGGCGGGGATCAGCGTCAACGTCACGCTGATCTTCAGCCTGGAACGCTACGCCGAGGTCATCGAGGCCTACCTGACCGGTCTCGAGACGGCGAAGGCCGCAGGCATCGATCTGTCGACCATCCACTCCGTCGCCTCGTTCTTCGTGTCGCGTGTCGACACCGAGACCGACAAGCGCCTCACCGCGATCGGCACGGATGCCGCCGAAGCGCTCAAGAGCAAGGCCGGTCTGGCCAACGCACGCCTCGCCTACGAGCTGTTCGAGAAGACCTTCGCCGGCGACCGCGCCGCGGCGCTGCTCGACTCCGGTGCGAACCTGCAGCGTCCGCTGTGGGCGTCGACCGGTGTCAAGGACCCGGCCCTTCCCGACACCCTGTACGTCACCGAGCTCGTCGCCCAGGGCGTGGTCAACACGATGCCCGAGAAGACGCTCGAGGCGACGTTCGACCACGGCGTCGTCACGGGCGACACGATCACGGGCGGTTACGAAGAGGCACGCGCCGTGTTCGCCGGCCTCGCCGAGGTCGGCATCGACTTCGCCGATGTCACCCAGGTGCTGGAAGACGAGGGCGTCGCGAAGTTCATCGACTCCTGGCACGACCTGCTGACGCAGGTCGCCGAGGGTCTGGAGTCGCAGCGATGACGTTCTCGATCCACACGTCCGGTGCGGCGCGCGCCGCGATCGATGAGACGGTGCCCAGTCTCGTCCACGATCTGGTCGCGTCGCGCATCACCGGCGGGGACGCGACGCTCTGGGGGCCGGCCGCCGAGGCTGAGGCCTCGGTCCGACTCGGATGGGTGGAGGCCGTGTCGATCTCTCGTCCGCTGGTCGCCGAGATCGTCGCGCTGCGCGCCGACCTCCACGCTAAGGGCGTCACGCGCGTCGTGCTCGCGGGCATGGGCGGATCCTCGCTCGCCCCGGAGGTCATCGCGCAGACCGCCGGAGTGCCGCTGACCATCCTCGACTCGACGGCTCCGGGCCAGGTACTCGCTGCTCTTGACGAAGGCCTCGCCGACACGGTGCTGGTGGTCTCGTCGAAGTCCGGCTCCACGGTCGAGACCGACTCGCAGCGGCGCACCTTCGAAGCGGCGTTCCGCGACCTGGGCATCGACCCCGTCGAGCGCATCGTCGTCGTCACCGATCCCGGATCCCCGCTCGATGTCTCGGCCCGCGAAGCGGGATACCGCGTCTTCAACGCGGACCCCAACGTCGGCGGACGCTACTCGGCGCTCACCGCCTTCGGCCTCGTGCCGTCGGGGCTCGCCGGTGTCGACATCGACGAGCTGCTGAACGAGGCCGAGGCCTCGCTTCTGGAGGTCGCCGTCGACTCGGCAGAGAACCCCGCCCTTCGTCTGGGCGCGGCGATCGCGGCGACGACACCCCGGCGCGACAAGCTCGGCCTCATCACCGACGGCACGCACATCAAGGGCCTGCCGGACTGGATCGAGCAGTTGATCGCCGAGTCCACCGGCAAGGAGGGCACCGGAATCCTCCCGGTCGTCCTGCTCCCGGTCTCCCCCGAGCTCGACCCCGTGCCCGCCGACCTGCAGATCGTGCGGCTCGTCGACGATGCCAACGAGTTCCACCTGCACGAGCGCCACGAGGGCGAGATCCTCGTCAGCGGGACGCTGGGCGCGCAGCTCATCGTGTGGGAGTACGCGACGGCGATCGCCGGTCACCTGCTCCACATCAACCCGTTCGATCAGCCCGATGTCGAATCGGCCAAGATCGCCGCGCGTGGACTCCTCGATGCACGCCCGGAGCCGACGGCTCCCGCGT
This sequence comes from Microbacterium sp. UCD-TDU, assembly GCF_000340625.1. Classification (NCBI taxonomy): domain Bacteria; kingdom Bacillati; phylum Actinomycetota; class Actinomycetes; order Micrococcales; family Microbacteriaceae; genus Microbacterium; species Microbacterium sp. UCD-TDU. The sequence goes on along the minus strand of NZ_KB454447.1, from coordinate 280,613 downwards.
TCGTCGAGAACGGCGTCGAGGTGCGGGTGTCCGACCCGGCTCTCGCCGCCTCCGGCAACGTCGAGGGCGTGCTCGATGCGCTCTGGGCCCAGCTCCCGGCAGACGGATACGTGTCGATCCAGGCCTACGTCAACCGTCTCGAGGTGCCGCAGCTCCAGGGCCTGCGCGAACTCGTCGCGGCGGACTCCGGACGACCCACGACCTTCGGGTGGGGACCGCGGTTCCTGCACTCGACCGGCCAGTACCACAAGGGCGGACCCGCGCAGGGCGTGTTCCTGCAGATCCTCGAACGCACCGAGGTCGACCTCGAGATCCCGGACCGTCCGTTCACCTTCGGACAGCTCATCCAAGCGCAGGCCGCCGGTGACGCCGCCGTACTCGCCGAGCACGGACGCCCCGTCGTCACGCTGACGATCACCGAGTCCTCCGACGACGTGCTCGCCCTGTTCGAAGCCGCACAGAAGTAACAGCAGGAGAATCCCCCACCGATGTCTGTTCCCATCTCGCGCGGGCACAACCCGCTGCGTGACCCCGATGACCGCCGTCTCAACAGGATCGCCGGGCCCAGCGCCCTCGTGATCTTCGGCGTCACCGGAGACCTCTCACGCAAGAAGCTGATGCCCGCGGTCTACGACCTCGCCAACCGCGGACTGCTCCCGCCCGGGTTCGCCCTGGTCGGATTCGCCCGCAGGGACTGGGAGGACCAGGACTTCGCGCAGGTCGTCTACGACGCCGTCAAGGAGCACGCGCGCACACCGTTCCGCGAGGAGACCTGGACCCAGCTGCTGCAGGGCATCCGCTTCGTCTCGGGCGAGTTCGACAATCCGGACTCCTTCCGCAAGCTCCGCGAGACCATCGAGAAGCTCGACGTCGAACGGGGGACGATGGGCAACCACGCGTTCTACCTGTCGATCCCGCCGAAGGACTTCCCGCTGGTGGCGAAGCAGCTCAAGGAGTCCGGTCTCGTCGGCGAGAACAGCGACGACGACGAGCGCTGGCGTCGCGTCGTGATCGAGAAGCCCTTCGGCCATGACCTCGAGTCGGCGCGGGCGCTCAATGCCGCGCTCGAGGTGGCCTTCCCAGCCGACTCGATCTTCCGCATCGACCACTACCTCGGCAAGGAGACCGTCCAGAACATCCTGGCGCTGCGCTTCGCGAACGAGCTGTACGAACCGATCTGGAACCGCAACTACGTCGACCACGTGCAGATCACCATGGCCGAGGACATCGGCGTCGGCGGACGCGCGGGATACTACGACGGCATCGGTGCAGCCCGTGACGTGATCCAGAACCACCTGCTGCAGCTGTTGGCTCTCACCGCGATGGAAGAGCCGATCAGCCTCTCGGCGGAGCACCTGCGCGCCGAGAAGGAGAAGGTGCTCGCGGCGGTGCACGTCCCGGACGATCTCTCCCTCGCGACCGCTCGCGGTCAGTATGCGGGCGGGTGGCAGGGTGGCGAGAAGGTCACCGGCTTCCTGGAAGAAGAGGGGATGAACCCCGAGTCGACCACGGAGACGTACGCCGCGATCAAGCTCGAGATCGACACGCGCCGGTGGGCGGATGTGCCGTTCTACCTGCGCACGGGCAAGCGTCTCGGACGCCGTGTGACCGAGATCGCCGTCGTCTTCAAGCGTGCGCCTCAGCACCTCTTCGGGCGCGGAAACGCCTCGGAACTCGGGCAGAACGCCCTCGTCATCCGTGTCCAGCCGGATGAGGGCGTCACGATCCGCTTCGGGTCGAAGGTTCCCGGCAGCGGCACGAACGTGCGCGACGTGACGATGGACTTCGGATACGGCCACGCCTTCACCGAGGCGAGCCCCGAGGCCTACGAGCGTCTGATCCTCGATGTCCTCCTGGGAGACCCGCCGTTGTTCCCGCGGCACGAGGAGGTCGAGCTCTCCTGGAAGATCCTCGACCCCGTGGAGAAGTACTGGGCAGCCGAAGGCGGCCCGGTCGAGCAGTACGCGCCCGGCTCATGGGGGCCGTCATCCGCTGACGACCTGCTGGCCCGCGATGGACGAGTCTGGAGACGCCCGTGATCATCGACCTTCCCGACACCACCGTCAGCCAGGTCGCGAAGCAGCTGGTCAAGGTCCGCGAAGAGGGTGGAGCCGTCGCCCTCGGCCGCGTGCTCACGCTCGTGATCGCTGCGCGCAACGGCGTCGCAGAAGCGGCTATCGACGCCGCGAACGATGCCTCACGAGAGCACCCGATGCGGGTCATCGTCATCACCACAGGTGAGGGCGAGTCACGCCTGGACGCGCAGATCCGCGTCGGTGGAGATGCCGGCGCCAGCGAAGTCGTGGTCCTTCGCGCCTTCGGAGACGCCGCCAGCAACGAGGAGAGCCTGATCACCGGCCTCCTGCTGCCCGATGCTCCCGTGGTCGCCTGGTGGCCGGAGGCGGCCCCCGTGGCGCCTTCGCAGTCACCGCTCGGCAAGATCGCGCAGCGACGCATCACCGATGCCGCCACCGCGAACGACGTCCGCGACCGGCTCGCGCTCCTGGGCGAGACCCACGCCCCCGGCGACACCGATCTGTCGTGGACTCGTCTGACCCACTGGCGCGAGCAGCTCGCCGCTGTGCTCGACCAGCCGCCGTACGAGCAGATCACCGGCGTCGAGGTGCGCGGAGCCGCGGCCTCCCCGTCGACCGCGCTGCTGGCCGCCTGGCTGCAGATGGCGCTCGATGTTCCGGTGCGCTGGTCCTACGAAGACCCCGAGCACTGGGCGGAGGGCATCAAGTCGGTGCGCCTGACACGCGAGTCCGGCGACATCCTTCTGGAGCGCCCGACACCCGGCGTCGCCGTGCTCACCCAGCCGGGACAGCCGAACCATGACCTGCACCTGCCGCGACGCACTCTGCGCGAGTGCCTCGCAGAGGAGCTGCGTCGACTCGACCCGGACGTCCTGTACGGTCGAGTCATCACCGAGGGCTGGGAGAAGCTGGGTCCGCCCGAGACAGGAGAGTGACGTCGATGACGACATCGTCCGCAGAGAAGCGGGTCGTGGTGGAAGCCACGCCCGCAGCCCTCGCCACCCGAGTGGCCGACCGGTTCCTGACACGGGTGCGCGCGCGCACACGCAACGGTCGGATCGCGCACATCGCCCTCACGGGCGGTTCGATGGGCGGTGCGGTGCTGCGTGCGGCGTCCGAGCACCCGCGAGCGGCGGAGATCGACTGGTCGCTCGTTCACTTCTGGTGGGGTGACGAGAGATTCGTGCCGCGCGACGACGTCGATCGCAACTCGCTGCAGTCCCGACAGGCTCTCCTCGACCACATCCCTGTGCCCCAGGAGAACGTGCACGAGGTCGCCGGCCCTGACACCGGTCTGACCCTCGACGAGTCCGCGGCGGCGTACGCTGCGGACCTGGCGCGGTTCGGTACCGACGAGCATCCGTGGCCCTCTTTCGCCGTGTGCTTCCTCGGGGTCGGCCCCGACGGGCACATCGCCTCCCTCTTCCCGGATCGGGAGGAGGTCACGGTGACGGATGCCGCAGTCCTCGCCGTCCGCAACTCGCCGAAGCCGCCGCCCGAGCGTGTCACGCTGACCCGCCCGGTGCTCAACTCGTCGAAGCGGGTCTGGCTCGTGATGACGGGCGCCGACAAGGCTTCGGCTCTCGGCCTCGCTCTCGCGGGGGCGAGCTACTCGAGCGTGCCCGCCGCCGGCGCCAAGGGGCGCAAGCGCACGGTGTTCTTCGTGGACGAAGCCGCGGCCTCCGAGGTCTCGGTCGACCTGATCGATCAGGCCTACTGAGTCGGCGCCGCCACGCGCGGCCGCTCGGTTCGCTGTCGCTAGGGTCGCTCTGACGAACCGTCGTGCCACGGCGGCGTCTGCGGACGTCCCGAGCCGTCCGAGTGCTCGGGAGCACTCGTCGCGGCGGACTGCGACGAGGGAGCCTCTCCGGCGCCGCCCTGCGAGGATCCGCCTGGCGTGCTGCCTCGCTGGATTCCCAGATCCTGACTGTCGCTGAGCACCTGAGGGTGATAGCGGGCGAGCCCGACCACGCCCCAGACGGCGATCCCTCCGGCGACGGCGAAGATCACGAGCACCCACCACGGAGCCGCAGAGGCTTCGCCCAGCACGACCATTCCGATGAGAACGGCGACGAGAGGGTCGACGACCGTGAGCCCGGCGATCACGAGGTCGGGCGGACCCGAGCTGTACGCGGTCTGCACGAAGTACGCGCCGACAGCGGCCGCCGAGACGAGGGCGAGCACGCAGATCCCGGTGACCCACTCGAACTGACCGGCCTCGATGCGCTTGATGACGACCTTGGCCAACGTGGCGACGAACCCGTAGAGGATTCCCGCGCCGATCACGTAGAACAGCGCGCGCATCCGACGGCGCAGGATCAGCCAGCAGGCGCCGAGGACGATGATGACCACGAGCAGGAGCGCCAGGATCGTGAAGAGCTCACGGTCGGTCACATCCTGCTCGGTCGCGTAGATCGCCGCGAAGAACACGAAGAGGAAGATACCGCCGACGCAGCACACGATGGCGGTGAGCGACTGCCGCGTCGGCGAGTGGCCGGAGATCCGCGCGTTGAGCAAGGTGGTGATCACGAGGGCGATCGCCCCGAGCGGCTGGACGACGATCAGCGGCGCCTTCACGAGGGCGGCGAGCTGACAGATCACGGCGAGTCCGAGCATCAGCGTGCCGATGAGCCACGACGGACGGGTCAGGAGGCGCTTGAGCTGATCGAGACTCAGACCCGAGGCGCCGTTGGCCCCGCTGAGACGTTCGACCTTCTCGACGCCGCGGTGCTGGTATTGGGCGCCGAGGGACATGAAGACGGCGCCGGCGAGAGCGAGCGGGATGCCGAGCAGCAGTCCCGGGTTCTGGAACGCGCCGACGAGCTGATCGCCGACGTCCTCGACCGCGTTCATCCACACCCCAGCATTCACAGTACGACCCTACCTGGCGAGTGCCGCCGACTAGGGTTGTGACGTGGCTGTACTTCCGATTCGCATCATGGGCGACCCCGTCCTGCACTCCCCCGCTTCCCCCGTCGACGAGATCACCGACGACGTCCGCGCCCTCGTCGCCGACATGTTCGAGACGATGGACACCGCCCCCGGGGTCGGCCTCGCCGCTCCCCAGGTCGGAGTGCCCCTGCGCATCTACACCTACGCCTACGTCGATGACGACGACCAGCCCTGGCGCGGCGTTCTCATCAATCCCACACTCTGGATGGTGCCGCTCGAGCCGGGTGAACCCGACCCGGACCTCGAATCCGAGGGTTGCCTCTCTTTCCCCGGCGAGCGGTTCCCACTGCGCCGGTCGGAGCGCGTCCACGTCACGGCCACCGACCTGGAGGGGCAGCCGGTCTCGATCGATGTCGACGGGTGGCGTGCCCGCATCATGCAGCACGAGTTCGATCACCTCGACGGCATCCTGTACGTCGATCGCCTGTCGGACAGCGACTGGAAGACCGCGCAGAAGATCGCTCGCAAGCGTGGGTGGGGACGCCCCGGTGCGAGTTGGATGCCCGGCGTCGACGACCTCGAAGGCTGAGCGCTCCCAGCCGAACCACAGCATCCTTCGAGTTGCGTCACAGACTCGGCGGGGGTTAGCGTGTTCGCGGCGGGGGCTTTTCGCATGCCTCCGCGTCACGCTTCGGAGGGGAAACAGATCATGATGAAGATGCGCACTCGACGCGCCCTGATGCTCGCAGGATCGGCAGTGGCGCTCTCGGTCGCCCTCAGCGGGTGCAGCGCTCTCAACGGCATTCTCGGCGGCGGTTCCGGCGACGCCAACCGCGACGAGGAGAGCGGGCAGGTCACGGAGAGCTCGAACGTCGGCGTCTTCTCGGTGAAGCTGGGTGACTGCATGCTCGACACCGGTTCCGGCACGATGACCGAAGCCAACATCCTCCCCTGCACCGACCCGCACGACCAGGAGGTGTACTACGAGATCACGATGCCGGATGGCGAGTTCTCCGACACCGACATCGACGCGGCGACGCAGGAGTGCATCGGAGACGCTTACACGACGTTCGTGGGCGTGGCCTACCAGGACTCCGCATTCGATGTCACCACGCTCGTTCCCACCAAGGACTCGTGGGAGCGGAACAACGACCGCGTGATCCAGTGCATCGTCTTCGACCCGGCTGGACAGACCACGGGTTCGCTGGCCGGCGCCGGACGCTGATCCACCGTCGAAGAAGAGGGCCTCGCCATCCGGCGGGGCCCTCTTCGTCTGTCTGAGGAGTTCAGCCGTCGGACGCCCGCAGCGCGAGCCAGGCGGCGACGCGATCGTCGGGGTCCGACAGCGAGAGACCGATCAGGTCCTCGATCCGTCTGATACGCGCGGCCAACGTCTGCCGGTGGATCCGCAATCGCGTGGCGCTCTCACCCCAGGCGCTGTTGGTGGAGAGGAAGACGCGCAGGGTCTCGATGAGCTCGGGTTGGTGCTCGACGCCGCGCAATGGATCCAGAAGCCGACCGATCCGCTGCGTCTGGTCTGCATCCAGCTGTCCGAGCACGAACGACACCGTCGGGATCGATGCGTAGCGGACGACGCGCTCCCCACCCGCGCGAGCCGTCTCGCAGGCCTGTCGGGCCTCGTCGACACTGCGAGCGAGCGCATCCGTCGTGGCCGGGCGCCCTAGTCCGAGATAGAGCGTCGAGGCGAAGGCCTGCGCCCGATGCGCGATCTCCTGTGCATGATCCTCGCGCACGACGCCGCGGATGAGTCCTCGTTGCGCGGCGAAGACATGCTCGGCCCCGAGTTCGTCGAGCCACAGCGCGAGCAGGTGCTCGACGTCCACTCCGCTCGTGCGTGAGGCCAGGGCGAACCCCACGAGGCTCCGCTCGTGCACGCCCCAGCGTCGGAGGAGCCGTGTCGCCTCCTCCCCACCCTCCAGCACGGTCTCCAGCATCATGGATCGGCCTAGACGTTCGAGGTGGCTGCTGTCCCGGGTGCGCATCAGGAGATCGAGCAGGGCTGCGGCCTGCGAGCTGAGTTCCCTCCCTCGACCGGAGCTGTCATTGCGCGGCGCGGTGACCAACTGCGCGGTGATGTCCTGCCCCGGACCGACAGGATGCACCTGAAGCGCGCGGTGGCGCACTCGCACGGGGCGGCCGACAGCGACCGCGATCGCATCGTCGATGTGCAGGCTCCCCGCGCCTGCGGTCGTGATCACCTCTCCGTGGCGGTCGAGGAGCACCGCCCATCCGTCGATCCGGTGCGCGAGTTCGGCGATGACGCCGGTGATCCCGCTGCGTCGAGCGGCGAGCGTGAGCACCCGCATCGCGGAGGTGATCGCTCTCGCCTCGGCCGCCTGGTCAACGGCGAGCAGGGTCGTCAGCGTCGGCGTCAGCAGCTCGTGCGACGTGCCCGCTCGGACGATCGCGGTGACGCCGCCCTCCTCGAGCAGGCGCCGGACCGCTGGCGTGTCCGCGTCGGTGACCACGACCACGTCCCGGAGGAGGGAGAGCCGGTGCGCATCGTCGGCGAGTTCGTCCCACTGCGCGGCGTCGACGACGACGAGAGTGGCGAACAGGCGGTCGGTCGGAGCGCCGAAGGACTCGAGAGCGACGACCGAGTTCACATGCCGGGCACTCGGCACGCCGCCATGCAGCAGCTCGCCTTGGAGGTACCGCGCCACGGAGGCGACATCACGAGCCACGCCTCGATCATACAAAGTGTGAATGAGTGACACTCAATCCACATATTTGTCGGATGCCCGGCGGTCAGCACTCTCCTAGCATCGTCGGCATCCCCTCTCCACCCGAAGGACGTCATGAAAGCTGTTGTCTTCCGCGATCCCCAGTCACCGATCGAGTTCGTCGACGTCGACCTCGCACCCCCGCGCGCGGGTGAGGTGCGCGTGCGCATCGCCGCTGCCGGCGTGTGCCACTCCGATCTGCACGTCAAGCGCGGCGAGTGGGATGCCGCCGCTCCCCTGGTCATGGGCCACGAAGGCTCCGGCGTTGTCACCGAACTCGGCGAAGGTGTCACGACCCTCGCTGTCGGCGATCATGTCGTCCTGAGCTGGGTACCGCCGTGCGGTGAGTGCCGCTACTGCCGAGCCGGTCACGAGGCCCGCTGCCAGAAGGTCGCCACGGTCGTCGCTCCCCTCGGAGTCCTGTTCGACGGCACGTCCCGCCTCAGCCGTGATGGCGAACCGCTGCACCACTACCTCGGCGTCTCCTCGTTCGCGGAGGAGGTCGTGGTTCCCGCATCCGGTGCGGTCAAGGTCCGCGACGACGCCCCGCTCGACGTCGTCGCCGTCGTCGGCTGCGCCGTGGCCACCGGCGTGGGCGCGGTTCTCAACACGGCGGCCGTCGAACCCGGCTCCACCGTCGCCGTCATCGGCTGCGGCGGAGTCGGACTCAACGTCGTCCAGGGCGCACGACTCGCCGGCGCCGAGCGCATCGTCGCGATCGATGTGCGTCCCGAGAAGACCCAGATGGCACTGCAGTTCGGCGCGACCGACCGTATCGACGCGTCGCAGGGTGACGCCGTCGCCCAGCTGCGCGAGCTCATCCCCGACGGCGTCGACTACGCGTTCGACGCGATCGGCCGCACGTCGACGACCGAGCAGTCGATCCAGATGCTCGGTCTCGGCGGTGCCGCCGTCATCGTCGGGCTTCCTCCCACGGGCGCCCGCGCATCGTTCGAGCCCCTCGTCCTGGCCGAGGCCGATCAGCGAATCCTCGGCTCGAACTACGGCTCCGTGCGCCCCTCGATCGACGTTCCCGCTCTCGTGGACCGGTACATGGACGGCCAGCTCAAGATCGATCCTCTGATCTCGGGGCGGCGCCCGCTGTCCGAAGCCGCAGCCGCGCTCGACGACCTCGAGGCCGGATCCGCGCTTCGCACGCTCCTCATCCCCTGACCGCCCTCGGCGGACCCCACCCCCACCCCTGAAACCCGAATCCAGGAGAACCATGTCAGACACCGTCGTCGCCCCGCCTGGCGCACCCAAGGATGCCGGCCTTCGCACCGGCGTCATGAGCGGCCCCGAACTCGCCGCCCAGGCCATCGCCAACATCGCCCCCAGCGCCGTCATCGCCTTCACCGCAGCGGCGATCTTCCTCGGTGCGGGTAACGGCACCATCTACGCCTTCGCTCTCGCCACCATCGTCATCCTGTGCGTGGGCTACTGCGTGGTGGTGTTCGCCCGCAAGCACGCCTCGGCCGGGTCTCTCTACACCTACGTCTCGAAGGGGCTCGGCCCGTTCGGCGCGTTCCTCGCCGGCGTCACGCTGCTGATCGGCTGCTTCGGCATCGCCGCGGCCTCGCTCAGCGGATCCGTCAGCTACATGGCGCAGTTCCTGAGCATGCTCGGCGTCCCGGCACAGGGACTCGGCTGGGATATCGGGCTCGCCATCGTGCTCGGCGGCCTGGCGACGCTGTTCACCATCCGCGGCATCCGCCTGTCCGCCCGCGTCTCGCTCGTCCTCGAGCTCGTCTCGGTCGGGATCATCCTCGTGCTGCTGATCGCCGCCCTGGTCTGGGCCGGTCCGGCTGCGTGGGACCCCGCGCAGGTGCTCGCCACCGGCTCGTCGTTCCAGGGCGTCGCCTCCGGCATGGTGCTCGGCATCCTCGGCTTCGTGGGGTTCTCCTCGGCCGACGCGCTCGGCCGTGAGGCCAAGGAGCCGTACAAGGCCATCCCCCGCGCGATCATGTGGAGCGCGCTCGGCGTGGGTGTGCTGTACGTCTTCGCCGCGTACACCCAGATCACGGTGCTCGGGGACGATCTGGCCACGTCGTCCAGTCCTCTGGAGAGCATGTCGGCCCTGATCGGCATGCCGGGCTGGTTCGCCGCCGTGCTCACGTTCGGCGTCTCCGCGTCGTTCTTCGCCGTGGTCGTCGCCCCGCTCAACGTGATCGGACGCATCGTGTACGTGATGGGCAAGGAGGGCGTCGTCGCGGAGCGGTTCGGACGCACGCACGAGCAGCACCTGACGCCGCACCGCGTGCTCATCATCGCCGGCGCTGCGGCCGTCGCGGTCGACATCGTGCTGCTGGTCTCGGGCGCCGCGACCGGGGAGATCCTCGTCTGGGTCAACACCTGGGGCACCTACGGCTACATGGTGGCCTACGCCCTCGTCGCGATCGCCTGCGTCGTTTACACGCAGCGAGCGAAGATGCGCAACGGCCTCGTGAAGGCGTGCGCGACCGTCGCCGTCGTCACGATGGGGTACGTGTTCTTCGCGAACGTCTGGCCGGTTCCGGCTTTCCCCTACAACGTGATCCCGTACGTGTTCCTGGTGACGGTGGCCCTGGCCCTCACGCGCTACGCCTACCTGGCGCGTCGCCGCCCCGATGTCATCGCCCGCATCGGCAACACCGAGACGAGTGCGATGGAGGGCGTCGGCTGATCGTCTCTCCCCGCTGTGGAGAAGAGCCCCTTCCCTCGAAGGGGCTCTTCTGCGTCCAGCCACTGCTCGACTTCGCGGGGATACGAGAGAAGCCCCCTCCGTGGAGGGGGCTTCTCTCGTTGGCTCCCCGGCTTGGACTCGAACCAAGAACCTGCCGGTTAACAGCCGGCTGCTCTGCCAATTGAGCTACCGAGGAATGTGCACCGCTGCGCGGGCAACTCGACAAGCTTAGCAAACTCCCGGAGGTGTTCACGACACCGAGGCGCCGTTCGGGAATGCCGGGCGTGTCGGACTCAATGCCGTGAATCCGACTCCGCGTTCGGCACCCAGAGCAGATCCTTGCCCACACCACGGGCGACCACGTGCCCACTGCGGAGCATCAGCGTCTCGGCATTCAGCTCGCGGATGAAGTCGGCGTCGTTGGTCACCAGGAGCGCGGCCATCGACTGCTCCTTGCGACGACGGGTGATCGCGTCGAAGACGACCGGCCGCACCTCGAGGTCCAGGTTCGCGAGCACCTCGTCGGCGATGAGCACCTTCGGCTCCAAGACGAACGACCGGGCGATCGCCACACGCTGACGCATGCCGGCGCTGAGCTCATAAGGGAACTTCGCCGCCGTGCCGAGGGGCAGGTGCAGCTCGTCCAACAGCGTCGCCACACGGATCGAGAGCGCCTTCGTGTTCACCCGGCGCTCACGGATGAGGATCGGCTCCGCGATGACCTCGTTCACGGTGAGCCGCGGCGGCAGGTCGGCGCCCGCACCCTGCGGTACGAATCCGGTGCGATAGGTGAGGATACGGTGCTTGCGGCCAGGCCGGCGCACATCGACGCCGCACACCTGGGCCCGTCCTCCGACGACCTTGACGGAGGGATCGGTGGAGCCCGCGAGGGCGGCGACCAGCGTCGACTTGCCGGAGCCGGTGGGCCCAGCGACGCAGATCAGACCGCCGGGCGCCAGGGAGAAGGTGACGCCGTCGACGGCACGCGTCGGCATCCCGTGGCCGATGCGGTCGATCACCAGATCAGAGCAATCGATCGCGTTCGTGGATTCGGGCCTGCGGGACATGACTCCATCCTGCCCTCTGCGCGATGCCGCTCGGGGTTACGACTCGGCGAAGCGCTGACGCTCCGCATCGATGTCGCGCAACCGCATCCGCAGCGCGCGGCCTCCGTCGGAATCCGCGGGCACTCGCTGCACGGCGCCGAGGAGCTCCTGCTTCTCGCGCTCGAGCTGACGGAGAACGAGTCGACGGGTGAGGTCGGCCACCGTGGCGACGGCTCGCTCTTCGTCGCGGGCGGGGAACGGCGTCATCAGCAGCTCCCCCGCGAGCGAACGGTAGGGCTCACGCACGCTGTTCACCGCCTCGGTCACCCACCCGGCCCTGGTGCGGTCGGGGGCGGCGGCGACGGCCTCGCGCACGGCGTCGAGACCGGGGGTCCGGAACGGCGCCTCCAACGCCCTGTTGAGGAGGGCCTGATCGACCTGATGGCCGTACTGCAGGGCGCCCATCAGCGCGTCGCGTTCGACAGCGACGTCTGGACTGCGCGGCAGGCTCGACAGGGTGACCGGAGCGACGACGGGAGCGCCGGTCACCGCATCGGTCAGCGGAGCCTCACGACGCACCTGCTGCGGACTCGACGCGCCGCGTGCCGCGCGTTCGACCTCGCTGCGCACCTCAGTGGGATCCATCCCGAGCCGGCGCGCCAGCACCCGCTCGTATCCCGGACGAAGAAGCTGGTCACGGATCTCGGCCACGATGGGCGCGGCCGCACGCAGCGCACCGACTCGCCCTTCGACGGTGGAGAGATCGAAGCCGCCGAGCTTGCGGTCGATCGCGAACTCGAACATCGGCTGCTTCGCGTCCATCAGCCCGCGCACGGCCGCATCTCCGCGCTGGAGTCGCAGGTCGCACGGGTCCATGCCGTCAGGGGCGACGGCGACGAAAGTCTGCGCGTTGAACCTGTCGTCCTCCGTGAATGCACGCAGGGCCGCCTTCTGGCCCGCCTCGTCTCCGTCGAACGTGAAGACGACCTCGCCCGAGGCGTTGTCGTCGCCCATCACCCGGCGCAGGACCTTGATGTGCTCGGTGCCGAACGCCGTGCCGCAGGTCGCGATCGCGGTCGTGAGACCCGCGAGGTGGCAGGCCATCACGTCGGTGTAGCCCTCGACCACGACGACACGGCGAGGATCCCCGCGAGCGATGTCGCGCTTGGCGAGGTCGAGCCCGTAGAGCACCTGCGCCTTCTTGTAGATCGGCGTCTCGGGGGTGTTCAGGTACTTCGGCCCCTGGTCGTCGTCGAACAGCTTGCGCGCGCCGAAGCCGATGGTCTGCCCCGACACATCCCGGATCGGCCACACCAGCCGCCCGCGGAAGCGGTCGTACACGCCGCGCTGCCCCGTGGAGACGAGACCGGCGTTGCTGAGTTCCTCGCGCGTGAAGCCCTGCGCGGTGAGGGCCTTGAGCATCCCGTCCCACCCGCGCGGGGCGAAACCGACACCGAAATGCGCGGCAGCACCCGCATCGAACCCGCGCTCTCCCAGGAAGCGTCGACCGGCCTCCGCGTCGGGGGTGAGCAGCTGCGCGCGGAAGAACTCCGCCGCGGCAGTGTTCGCTGCATAGAGCCGACTGCGACCGCTGGTCTCGGGCGCCGCTCCTCCGTCTTCGTAATGCAACGTGTATCCGATGCGCCCCGCGAGACGCTCGACGGCCTCGGTGAAGCTGACGTGGTCCATCTCCCGCAGGAACGAGTAGACGTCGCCGGATTCCCCGCAGCCGAAGCAGTGGTAGTACCCCACCTGCTGACGCACATGGAAGCTCGGGCTCTTCTCGTCGTGGAAGGGACACAGCCCCTTGAGGGATCCGACCCCGGCCGATCTGAGAGCCACACGCTCGCCGATGATGTCGGCGATGTTCGTCCGCGCCTTCACCTCGTCGACGTCGGCCTGCAGGATCCGCGGCATCAGTGCGCCCCTTCGGCCACGGGCAGCCGCTCGGCGTGCGCCTGCGCGCCCGGACGGGGGTGACGCGGAGTCCAGATCCCGACCTCGGCCGGATCGATCTCGCCGACGAGCCGGTTGTGCCAGTCGATCGCGCTCTGGTCGGTGAGGCTCGCGATCTGATCCACCACGACCCTGGCGCGCTCGGCGTCGTTCTGCGACGCGACGAAGTCGGCCGCGAAGGCAGGCTCGAGCACATCGGAGCCTGCGGACCACAGCGCGTCGGTCGACCAGAGGGCGTCGGCGAGCCGCTTCAGCACGCGTCGCTGCTCCTTGTAGACGCCCTTTCGGGCTTCGATCGTGACGATCGCCTGGCCCATGATGCCCTTGAGGACCGCGATCTCCACCTCGATCACGCGTGGCACGACGACGTGGGCGTTGTAGCGCACCAGGGCGGTCGAGCCGTACGCCTCCTTCGTGGCGGAGACCGAGGCGCGGGCGAAACGTCCGATCAGGTCGCTCGTCAGGTTCTTGAGTCGGGCGAGTGCCTGACGGGAGCGGTCGAACGACGACAGCCACATCGGCTGCGACGCCAGTCGGTACAGAGCATCGGCGAGCTCGTCGCGCGTGAAGTCGTAGCCCACCCACTGCTGGATACGTCCGACGAGAGCATCGTGCTGACGCGGATCGGCGAGCTGGGCGACGTCGACGTAGCCGTTGACGATCGCATCCTCGAAATCGTGGACCGAGTAGGCGATGTCGTCGGAGAGGTCCATGATCTCGGCCTCGATGCAGCGCAGACGCCCTGGCGCCCCCTCGCGCATCCAGCGGAAGACCGCCTCGTCCTCGGGGTAGACGCCGAACTTCAAGCGACCACCCGGGTCCGGAACCGGGCTGTCGACCGTCCACGGGTACTTGCACGTGGCGTCGAGACTGGCGCGGGTGAGGTTCAGACCGACCGAGCGGTCATCGTCGTCGAGGACCTTCGCCTCGAGTCGGGAGAGGATGCGCAAGGACTGCGCATTCCCCTCGAACCCTCCGATCGGCTCGGCCCATTCGTTGAGCGCCCGCTCGCCGTTGTGGCCGAAGGGAGGGTGCCCGAGGTCGTGGCTGAGGCACGCGGTGTCGACGACATCGGCCGAGACGCCGAGGGCGACCGCGAGCTCACGCCCGACCTGTGCGACCTCCAGGGAATGCGTCAGGCGGTTGCGCGCGAAGTCGGCGGTGCTGGCGGGACTGAGCACCTGCGTCTTCGCCGCGAGCCGGCGCAGCGCTGCGGAATGCAGCACCCGCGCGCGGTCGCGGGCGAAGTCGTTGCGCTCGGAACGGTGGGTCTCAGCGAAGAAGCGCTCGGCGTCGCGCGCGTCATAGCCGTCGGCGCGCAGGCCGACCTGGGGATCAGCCACCACTGTTCTCGATCTCCGCTCCACGCATCATCTCGGAGGCCGACGATGCGAGCTCCCGAGACTCCAACCACTTGTCGGGCAGCGCTGTGCGCTTGGGATGACCTGACCGACCGCGCTGACCCTCGGCATCTGCGCCCGGATACGGCGCCGTGTGGTCGAGCCGCCCGAGGAGATCGTCGATCTCCGCGAGGCTGGACGCGGTGGCGAGTCCCGTGCGGATGTCGCCGCCGACCGGATACCCCTTGAAGTACCAGGACACGTGCTTGCGCACATCGCGGCATCCGCGGTCCTCATCCTCGAAGAACTCGACGAGAAGCTCGGCGTGACGCCGGAAGGCGTTCGCGACGAATCCGAGCGTCGCATCGACGGTCGTGCCCTCGCCTCCGAAAGCCGTCGCCAGCTCGCCGAACAGCCACGGGCGTCCGAGGCAGCCGCGTCCGACCACGACGCCGTCGCAGTCGGTCTGGGCCATCATGCGCACCGCGTCGTCGGCCGACCAGATGTCGCCGTTGCCCAGCACAGGAATGCTCGTGACGGCCTGCTTGAGCTCGCCGATGGCGTTCCAGTCGGCGAAGCCGGAGTAGAACTCGCTCGCGGTGCGGGCGTGGAGGGCGACCGCAGCCGCACCGGCATCTTCGGCCGCGCGCCCGGCGTCGAGGAACGTCAGGTGATCGCGGTCGATGCCCTTGCGCATCTTCACCGTGAGCGGCACGTCACCTGCGGCCTTGACGGCCTGGTCGACGATGTCGGCGAACAGCTTCGACTTCCAAGGCAGCGCCGCTCCCCCGCCGCGACGGGTGACCTTCGGCACCGGGCACCCGAAGTTGAGGTCGATGTGATCGGCGTGATCCTCGGCGACGATGATGCGCACCGCCTCGGCGATGGTCTTCGGGTCGACGCCGTAGAGCTGGATCGACCGCGGCGTCTCCGACTCGTGATGGCGGATCAGCCGCATCGTGGTCTCGTTGCGCTCGACCAGGGCACGCGAGGTGATCATCTCGCTCACATAGAGCCCGGCGCCGTACTCGCGGCACAGACGCCGGAAGGCGGTGTTGGTGATCCCCGCCATGGGGGCGAGGACGACCGGCACGTCGAGATCGATCGGACCGATGCGAAGGGGGCGGGCGGGGGCGGTGGCGAGAGTCATGTCCCCTCCATTCTCCCAGACGCAGAGCCACGAGGGATGCTGCGATCTAAGCTGTGAAGTATGACCGATTCCGCGCTCCGTACGATCCCGTTCACCGACGCGAAGGGCGAGGAGAAGACCCTCGACGATCTGGGCGCCGACGTGGTGCTGGTCGTGAACGTCGCCTCCAAGTGCGGCCTCACGCCCCAGTACGAGCAGCTCGAGGAGCTGCAGCGTCTGTACGGCGACCGCGGGTTCACGGTCGTCGGCTTCCCCTGCAACCAGTTCTTCGGCCAGGAGCCCGGCTCTGTGGACGACATCCTCGAGTTCTGCTCGACGACCTACGGCGTCACGTTCCCGGTCAACGACAAGGTCAAGGTGAACGGGAAGAACGCCGCGGAGCTCTACAAGGCGCTCAAGGAGACCCCGGACGCCGGTGGCAAGGCCGGCCGGGTGGAGTGGAACTTCGAGAAGTTCCTCGTGCTGCCGGACGGGGACGTCCTGCGCTTCCGCCCGAAGCAGAAGCCGGACGCCCCCGAGATCGTCAGCGCGATCGAGGCGGCTCTGACCCGCTAGACCGCCGCGGTCTCCGTCTCGCTCTCGCCGCGCTTCGACCAGAGGTCGCGCAGGACGTTCTCGAATGCGGCGGGCGGCTGGGCGCCGCTGATGCCGTACTGGCCGTCGACGACGAAGAACGGCACGCCCTGGATGCCGTAGGCGCGAGCCTGAGCCTGGTCCTGGCGGACGGCCGGAAGGAACTCTTTGCTCTCGAGCGCGGCACGTGCTCGATCGGCGTCGAGACCGACCTCGGCCGCGAGGTCGACGAGGTCGTCGATGCGCCCGACGTGCTTGCCCTCGGTGAAGTAGGCGGACATGAGCCGCTCCTCCATCTCGTGCTGACGCCCCTCGGCCTTCGCGAAGTGCAGCAGCTCGTGCGCCTTCACCGTGTTGGTGTGCTGCAGCAGATCGAAGCGGTACTCGAGCCCCGCGTTCGCGGCGACGCCGGTCACGTTCGACAGCATCTGCTCGACCTGCTCGCGCGGCATGCCCTTGTGTCCGGCGAGGAAGTCGACCTCGTCACCGTCGAAGTCGACGGGAGTGTCGGGCGAGAGCTCGAACGAATGGAAGGTGATGTTGACCTGCGGTGCGTCCTCATCGGCCGCGACCGCTTCGAGACCCTTCTCGAGGTTGCGCTTGCCGATGTAGCACCAGGGGCAGGCGATGTCGGACCAGATGTCGATGGAGATGGGTTCAGTCACACTTTCATCCAACCGCATGCGCCTATGAGCTATTCCTCGGAGCCGGGCACCGGTGGGTAGGATTCTCGGATGCTCTGCGCCGACGATCCGCTCCCGTTCACCCCGGAGAGGGTGCTGGTGGCCGGCGTCTCCGGGTCGGGGAAGACGACGTTGTCCGGCCGTATCGGAGCCCTGTGGGGGCTGCGCCACATCGAGATCGACGGCCTGTTCCACGGTGCGAACTGGACTCCGAGGCCCGAGTTCCTCGACGACGTGCGCGCCTTCGCCGCCGAAGATCGATGGGTCACCGAATGGCAGTACACGAGCAAGGGCACCGACGCGATACTCGCACCGCGCGCCCAGCTCGCGCTCTGGCTCGACTACCCCTACCGCGTAGTGCGCGGCCGTCTGGTGCGGCGCACCCTGGCCCGAGGCGTCCTGCGCACCTCACCGTCGTGCGGCTGCGGCATCCGCGCGAGACGGAGCGATGGCTGCGGTCTCAGGCCGACGCGTCAGGGGTGTCGATCGCGCCGCCGAAGCGGCGGTCGCGCGCGAGGTAGACGCTGATCGCCCGCCACAGTTCCTCACGTGAGAAGTCGGGCCAGAGCGTGTCGAGGAACACCATCTCGGCGTAGGCCGACTCCCACAGCAGGAAGTTCGAGGTGCGCTGCTCCCCCGAGCTGCGAAGGAACAGATCGACGTCCGGCATGTCGGGCACGTAGAGGTTCCGACGGATCATCTTCTCGCTGATCGCCCTGGGCTTCACGCGCCCGGCGGCGACGTCTTCGGCGATGGCCCGCATCGCATCGACGAGCTCGACCCTGCCGCCGTAGTTCACGCACATCGTGAGGGTGAGCACGTCGTTGTCGCGGGTCAGCTGCTCGGCGTACTGCAGCTCCTTGATGACGCTCCCCCACAGCCGGGGCTTGCGGCCGGCCCAGCGGATGCGCACGCCCCACTCGTTGAGCTGGTCACGACGGCGATGCAGCACATCGCGGTTGTAGCCCATGAGGAAGCGGACCTCTTCCGGAGAGCGCGCCCAGTTCTCGGTGGAGAAGGCGTAGACCGAGAGGTGCTTCACACCCGCCTGGATCGCGCCGGCGACCACGTCGAGCAGTACCTCCTCGCCCGCTTTGTGTCCTTCGATGCGGGTGAGTCCCCGACGGTTGGCCCAGCGTCCGTTCCCGTCCATCACGATGGCGACGTGCGCGGGTACGGCGCGGAACGCGGGCGGATGCACGCCCGTCCAGTCCAGCGGGCGATAGGGCACGGCGTCTTTGTGCGTGTACGGCTTCGGGCTCACCGTTCTCCTCCTGAAGTGATGTCGGACACGTGGGCGAGCGAGCGGATGCCGCGCTCCAGGTGCCATTGGGCGTAGGCGGAGACGAGTCCGGACGCGGCGGCGGTGTCGGCGTGCGGAGCGGCGTCGATCACGTCCCACTCCCCCGCGATGAGAGATCGGAGCAGGCTCAAGGTCTTCTCGGCGACGCGCGGGCTGCCGGCGGGGGCGCAGTTCTGGCACACCACGCCTCCCAGCTGCGCGACGAACCGCGAGTGCGGCCCTGGTGTGCCGCACCGTGCGCACTCGTCGAGCGAGGGCGCCCACCCGGACAGCGACATGACCCGCAGGAGGTACGAATCGAGGATGCTCCGGGCGACGTGCTCTCCGCGCGACAGCGCCCGTAGTCCACCTACGAGGAGCAGGTACTGGTCGGGAGTCGCCTCCGCGTCGCTCAGGCGGTCGGCGGTCTCGACCATGGCGTTCGCCGCGGTGAAGCGGTCGTAGTGCGCGGCGATGTCCGTTCCGTAGGAGCCGAGCGACTCGGCCTGCTGCACGATGTCGAGAGAGCGGCCCTGGTAGAGCTGCACATCGGCCACCATGAACGGCTCGAGCCTGGCACCGAATTTCGACGACGTCCGGCGCACACCCTTGGCCACCGCCCTGACCTTGCCGTGGCGTCGCGAGAGCATCGTGACGATGCGATCCGCCTCACCGAGTTTGTGGGTGCGCAGGATCACCGCTTCGTCTCGATAGGTGGGCACCCTTCGATTATCCTCCGTGCGCGAGAATGGACGCGTGACCGAACCGCTCTTCACCATTCCGCTGTGGGCGGACCTGCTCGGCGTCGGCCTCGGCGGGGTCCAGGGCGCGATGTTCGCATCGGGGTTCCAGGGCCAGCGTCGGCTCGATTGGTTGGGTGTCGCCATCATCGGCATCATGATCGGCATGGGCGGAGGTCTGATCCGCGACATCCTGCTCGGACAGACCCCCGCGACGCTCCAGAACCAGTGGTATCTGCTGACGGCAGGCGGCGCCGCGCTCCTCGGGATGCTGCTGTCCGGACTCTTCACCCGCCTGAACACGGCGATCGTCGTGCTCGACGCCGTCGTTATCGGCATGTTCGGCGCTTTCGGGACGAGCAAGGCCCTCGCATTCGGCATCCCCGAGGTGCCGGCCGTCTTCATCGGCGTCTGCGCCGCCGTCGGCGGGAGCGTGCTCCGCGACATGCTGATGGGCCTGCCGACCGCGATCATGCACGTCGGCTCGCTCTACGCTGTGGCCGCCGGCGCGGGGTGCACGTTCATCGTGATCGCCGTCGCACTGGGGATGCCGATCACACTCGCGGCGGTCGTCGGCATCGCGGTCACCGCTGTCATCCGGGTCCTCGCCGTGACCTTCGACGTCTCCCTGCCGGAGCAGCGGCGGATCTACCGTCGCAAGGTCGCCGCCGAGACGGGTGCCATCGCGATCGTCAAGCCCGGCATCGACCTCTGACGCGGGCGGCATTCTGAGCCCGGCTCATGCCGTGACGACGAGGCGAACTCACGCACGGATCAGCCTGTGCGGACGACCGTCAGCGCAGATGCAGGCGACGGCGGCCGGGATCCGCAGAGGATCCCGGCCGCCGTCGCCTGCGTGAGGACGATCAGACCGCGGCGAGTTCCTGCTGACGTGTGCGGATCGAGCGGTTCACTCCCGACACGATCGCCTTGAGCGATGCCGTCGAGATGTCGCCGTCGATCCCGACGCCCCACAGACGCTGGTCTCCGACCTGCAGTTCGACGTAGGCCGCGGCCTGCGCGTCACCGCCGGCGCTGAGAGCGTGCTCGACGTAGTCGTAGACCGTGATGTCGAAGCCCTGTGCGCGCAGCACCTCGACGAAGGCCGCGACCGGACCATTGCCGTTGCCGGTGACGGCGACCTGCTGGTCGTCGTCGCGCAGCACGACGTCGAGCACGACCTCGCCCGACATGTCGCTGCGGGTCTGCGTCGCGAGCAGCTCGAAGCGTCCCCACTTGGCCGCGGTGTCGGCTGCGGGCAGATACTCGTCGTTGAAGATCGACCAGATCTGGTCGCTCGTGACCTCGCCGCCCTCGGCATCGGTCTTCGCCTGCACGACACCCGAGAACTCGATCTGCAGCTTGCGAGGAAGGTCGATGGCGTGGTCGGCCTTCAGCAGGTAGGCGACGCCGCCCTTGCCGGACTGCGAGTTGACGCGGATGACGGCCTCGTACGAACGCCCCAGATCCTTCGGATCGATGGGCAGGTACGGCACCGCCCACTCGATGTCGTCGACCGTGACCCCCTCGGCCTCCGCACGAACCGCCATGGCCTCGAAGCCCTTCTTGATCGCGTCCTGGTGCGATCCGCTGAACGCGGTGAAGACCAGGTCTCCCGCCCACGGGCTGCGCTCGGGCACCGGCAGCTGGTTGCAGTACTCGACCGTGCGCTTGACCTGATCGATGTCACTGAAGTCGATCTGCGGGTCGATGCCCTGGGTGAACAGGTTGATGCCCAATGCGACGATGTCGACGTTGCCCGTGCGCTCTCCGTTGCCGAACAGGCAGCCCTCGATGCGGTCCGCGCCGGCCATGTAGCCGAGCTCAGCGGCAGCGATCGCGGTACCGCGGTCGTTGTGCGGGTGCAGCGACAGGATCACGTTCTCGCGATGCGCGAGGTGGCGGCTCATCCACTCGATCGAGTCGGCGTAGACGTTGGGCGAGGCCATCTCGACGGTCGCCGGCAGGTTGATGATGACCTTGCGGTCGGGGGTGGGCTCGAAGACCTCGATCACCTGGTTGCAGATGTCGACGGCGAACTCGAGCTCGGTGCCGGTGTAGCTCTCGGGCGAGTACTCGTAGTAGACCTTCGTGTCGGGGATGGTCTTCTCGAACTGACGACACAGACGTGCGCCCTCGAGCGCGATGTCGATGATGCCCTGCTTGTCGGTGCGGAACACGACTTCGCGCTGCAGCACGCTCGTGGAGTTGTAGAGGTGCACGATGGCCTGCTTCGCGCCGGCGATCGACTCGTAGGTGCGGGCGATGAGGTGCTCACGCGCCTGGGTCAGCACCTGGATCGTGACGTCGTCCGGGATCAGGTTCTCTTCGATGAGCTGGCGGACGAAGTCGAAGTCCGTCTGGCTCGCCGAGGGGAAGCCGACCTCGATCTCCTTGTACCCCATGCTGACGAGCAGCTCGAACATCACGCGCTTGCGCTCGGGCGACATCGGGTCGATCAGGGCCTGATTGCCGTCACGGAGGTCGACCGCGCACCAACGGGGCGCCTCGGTAATGCGGGCGTCGGGCCAGGTGCGGTCAGGCAGGTGGACGTTGATCTGCTCGTGGAACGGCCGGTACTTGTGGATCGGCATCGCGGACGGGCGCTGAGTGTTCTGCATGATGGGGCTTCTTCTCTTCGTCAAGATGAACGGGCCAACACAAGCGCCGCGACGAGGAAGGCCCTAGCTCTAGGACTCGTCGCGGCAGCTAAGAAGAAGCAGACCGCCGAAAGGCATGAGGTCATGGTAGCAGGGATGCCCTCGCGGTTTCGACGAGGCTGAGACGATGACGGCGGTGACGACACTCCCCGATATGAGCACATCGCAGCGTCGCCTGGCCATCGCCGCGGCCTCAGCCGTCGGCCTCCTGTTCCTGAGCGCGTGCACGTCGGCTCCCGGAAGCTCCGCGGCCCCGACGAGCACGACGGTGCCCTCCGACCAGCGCCTCGAAGATGTCCGCCCCGATCTCCCTGACGGGCGAGTCATCGGGGTGGGCACGGTGCTGGATGTGGCAGGCGACGTGCAGCTGTGCATGGGCGCGATCAGGGAGTCGTACCCTCCGCAGTGCAGCGGAGTCCCCCTCGACGAGTGGTCCTGGGAGGGCGTGGAGGGAAGCGAGTCCAGCGGGGAGACCACCTGGGGGGCCTATGCGGTGTACGCGACCTTCGACGGCGAACGACTCACCAACACCGACGTGCCCATCATGCTCGCGCTGTACGACCCGATCGCCCCGGAGGATCCGACAGACGGGGTCGACGGCGCGACGCCGAGCGATGAGCTCACCCGGATCCAGGACGACATCTCCGCACGTCTCGGCGAGGAGGCACTCGCTCTCCGCACCGATCGCGGGTACGTCTGGCTGAGTGTCGTGTGGGACGACGGGAGCATCCAGGATACCGTCGAT
Source organism: Microbacterium sp. UCD-TDU (assembly GCF_000340625.1). NCBI lineage: Bacteria > Bacillati > Actinomycetota > Actinomycetes > Micrococcales > Microbacteriaceae > Microbacterium > Microbacterium sp. UCD-TDU. Next base: position 258,104 of record NZ_KB454447.1, on the reverse strand, counting down.
GCGGAGTATGGCGACGATGTCGTGATCGTGACCTCCGCGCTCCGCGAGATCGACTGATCTATGGGACGAGCGCGAGCTTGCCGCCAGGATGCCCGGTGGCGAGGAGCCGATGCGCCGCGGGCGCCTCGTCCAGTGGAAAGGCGCGGGCCACAGGGACGACGAGATCGCCGTTCTGTGCCAGGGCGATCAGCTCGCTGCGCACCTCGTCGCGGAAGCGGGCGCTCGCCGGCATCGAACCCGCGATGAACGTGATGCCGTCGGCCTCGGCTCTACCGGCAGCCGCGATCGTGACGATCCGTCGACGGTCTCGAACGAGCTCGAGGGACACGTCGACAGCCTCATCGGTCCCCGCCGCATCCAACGCCGCGGCGATCAGATCGCCTGCCAGATCGCGCACGCGATCAGCGAGCCCGGGCCCGTACTCCACCGGAATGCCCCCGAACCGTCGTACCTCGTCGAAGCGGGTCTCGCTCGCCGTTCCGATGACGCGGATGCCGCGGAGGCGCGCCTGCTGCAACACGCTCACCCCGACGGCGCCGGAAGCACCGTGGAGAAGGATCGTCTCCCCTGGCGCCGCACCGGTGACGGCGAGCATCTCCGCGGCCGTTGTGCCGACCAGCAGCAGGTTCGCCGCCTCAGGGTGCGTGAGAGTCGACGGCTTCGCGAACACCTTCTCGGCGGGCACGTTGACCTCGGTCGCGTAGCCGCCCCGCACGCGGAAGGCGATGACCTCGTCACCGATGTCGACAGCGCCCGAACCGATCCGGGTGTCCGCGCCGATCGCCGAGACCTCCCCCGAGACCTCGTACCCGATCGGGACGGGCAGCTCGATGCCCGTGCGGGGCACCGCGACATGCTTCGCGTCTGCGGGATTCACCCCCGCGGCGAGGACACGGATCGTGACCTCGCCCTTCTGCGGGGAAGGAGTGTCGTGCTCGACGAACTCCCAGCTGTCGGGTGGCCCCCAGGCCGTTGCGACCCACTGCCGAGCCCGCGGAGTACTGACCGACATGGTGCCCGACCCGGCTCAGAGGACGCAGCGGAGGTTGTTGACCGCAGCGCCGAGGTTCGCCCAACTTCCCGCATTGACCGTGGCCACGGTGGCGCTCCCGTACCGTGCCTGAGCGTAGCCGCTAGCACGAGCGTTGGCGACCGATTTCGCGATGAACGTCGAGGGAATCGTGTTGACGCTGCACAGGCTGAACGTCAGCTTGTTGCCGCTGAGCGACCCCGCACTGTACGCACAGAGCCGATCGGTCGCACAGCTACCGACCGAGCGCACCGATCTGGTGGAGGCGGACCTGATCGAGAGCTCCATACCGAGCGCGGGCCACACAGCGTGTGTCGAATCGATGATCACGCCGCCGGGCACTTCGTCGAGCATCGCGATGATCTCGGGATCGACAGTGTCATCGCCCTGCGGTGCTGCCTGCGCGGGCGTCACTCCGAGCGTGAGCATCGCGCCGAGCGCCGCTGCTGCGACGATCGTGCTCCACGTCATCTGATCGCCTCCTCATCGATGTCCCACATCCGATAGGAGATGATCGAACCGGCGGCGTAGACCTCGTCTGCGATCAGGACTGTGCGTTCGACGCCGACGATCCTCCCGGTATCACGTGAGACCAGGATCAGATCGCTGGCGGCGCCGTCCGGTGACACCACCCTGACTCCGCTCACGTCACGCCCCAGACGGTCCTTCGTCACTCCGAGCGCCTCACCGCCCTGCGCCTCCCCGAGGAGTCCGAGCAGCTCGCGGTGTTGAGCATTCGTCAGCGTCCATTGATCGAGGACCGATGTGAAAGCCAACTCGACGTCGTATGCCGTCGGGTTCTCCGGCATGCCGAAGGCACGGAGGATGGCGATCATGTCCTGACGCGTCTCGCCGGGCACTTCTGTCCAGGGCGTGTAGAAATCGCCGGGCGCCATCACGAGGTCGGTGATGACCTCCCCGCTGCTGGTCACCTCAGCGGCGTTGCTCGCGACCGCGTCCTCAGGGTCGTAGGGAACACCGGCGATGATCGTCATGCGACCCGAGCCGTCCGGTTCCCACGTGAGCGTGGAGAGCTGCGGCACCACCTTGCTGACCTTCGCCTCGACTTCGACCGAGAATCCCCAGAAAGCGGTCCTGACGGCGCGCTCCGGCGCCGCGGGTCCGGTCGAACCGGCGAGAGCCGTCTCGGCGTCGTCGACCACCTGGGCGACCGTGGTCGAGCCTTCGAAGTCGAGAGGCGACGGCATCCCCGCCACCGCTGCACCCTGAGGAGAGAGGACGGCGAATGCCAATGCCGTCGATGCGGCGACTGCCGTCAGACCGGAGGCCCAGCCCCAGGCACGTCGACACCGTCTGCGGGGCGCCAGGTTCGTGCGGAGGATGCGGTCACGTGTGGCCAGCGCCCGCGCATCGGGCGCAGCGTCACGGGGCGTCGGCGCGGGGTCGGCGTCGCTCAGCATCCGTTCGAGCACGGCGTTCTCAGTCATCACCCGTTATCGCCCCCTCCAGGCCCAGCTCCGCACACAGGCGATGCCGCGCGCGTCCCAGCGTCTTGCGCACTCGGAACTCGGAAGCGCGCATCAACTCCGCGATCTCCCCCACCGTGAGTCCGTCCCAGTACGTGAGCATGATGATACGCCTCTGTCCTGGTGTGAGGACAGCCAAAGCACGAAGGACCGCGACACGGCCGCGCTGATCCGGTGGGCCCTCCTCGCCGGAGAGTCCCAGGTGCACCACGTCGAGCGCTCCATACGGAGTGGACGATCGACCCGAGCGCGCCCGAAGCCGTCGGTCCGCGGCGCGCAGCAACCAGACCCGACTCGGCGGTCGCGCGGGTCTGAGCTTCGTCCACGCGAGAAGGAACACCTCCGAGACGATCTCGGTGACTTCCTCCTCCGCACCCACCACACCCTCGATGTGATGGCGCACTGCCGCCCAGTGCTCGTCGAACACTCGGGTGAAGACCTCGGTGCGCAGCGGATCCGGGTCTTCGCTGCGACCGCTCATGTCGCCGGGGTCGGCGGTCTTCCCGCCGCCATCGACGTGGTGCCGGACGTCATCTCAGAATCCGAGTCTGCCGAGCTGCTTCGGATCGCGCTGCCATTCCTTCGCGACCTTCACATGCAGCCCGAGGAACACGCGTGTCCCCAGCAGCTCTTCGATCCCGACACGCGCGCGTGCGCCCACCTCGCTGAGCCGCTTTCCCTTGTGCCCGATGATGATCGCCTTCTGGCTGTCTCGTTCCACCACGATCGAGGCATGCACGTCGGTCAGGTCGGTGCCCTCCCGGGGTGCGATGTCGTCGATCACGACGGCGATCGAGTGCGGAAGCTCGTCGCGCACGCCTTCGAGGGCGGCCTCGCGGATCATCTCCGCGATCCGGTCCTCTTCCGACTCGTCGGTCGTGATGCCCTCCGGATACAGCGCAGGACCCTGCGGCATCAGCGAGAGGATCTCGTCCGAGAGCACATCGAGCTGCTCACGGGTCAGTGCGGACAGCGGGATGACCGCGGCCCAGTCCTCCCGCAGCGAGTCGACCTCCATCAGCCGCTCGGTGACCTCGTCGCGTCCGGCCGCATCCATCTTGGTCACGATCGCGATCTTCTTCGCGCGCGGGTAGCCGTCGAGGGAGGCGGCTATCCGCCGGTCGCCGGGGCCGACCTTCTCGTTGGCGGGTACGCAGAAGCCGATGACGTCGACGTCGCCCAGCACCTGCTCGACGAGATCGTTGAGCCGCTCGCCGAGCAGCGTGCGCGGCTTGTGGATGCCGGGGGTGTCCACGATGACCAGCTGCCCCTCCGGCCGGTTGACGATTCCGCGGATCGCCCGACGCGTCGTCTGCGGCTTCTCGCTGGTGATCGCGATCTTCTCGCCGACGAGCGCGTTGGTGAGCGTCGACTTCCCGACATTGGGGCGGCCGACGAAGGTCACGAACCCGCTTCGAGTGTCGTCAGTCATCGTCTCGATCTCCTTCATCCTGCACATCGTCGGGTTCCCCCGCCGCACGTTCCACGAACACCGTCGCGATCCCTCGCCCACGACCACGCGATGCGCCGCCCGTGAGAACCAAGCCTTCAACGGTGGCCGTCGCCCCGGGCTGCGGAACCTGTCCCAGCGCCTTGCCGAGCAGACCGCCGATCGAATCGACGTCCTCGTCCTCGAGTTCGAGACCGAACAGGTCGCCGACATCCTCGAGTGAGAGTCGGGCGCTCACGCGGTATCGCCCGTGACCGAGATCGACGAATTCCGCCGATACCTGATCGTACTCGTCGGAGATCTCGCCGACGAGTTCCTCGATCAGATCCTCCAGAGTGACCAGGCCGGAGATCCCTCCGTGCTCATCGATCACCAGACATACATGCACGGCGTCGCGCTTCATCTGCTGCAGGAGCGTCTCCGCGCGCATCGACTCGGGGACGAAAGTGGCAGGCCGGGCGATCGGCCGGATGGACGCCGAGCGCCACGCACTGTCGTCGCGGTACGCGAACTGCACGAGGTCCTTGAGGTACAGCACCCCGACGACGTCGTCGGCATCGTCATCGACGACGGGCATCCGGGACACACCGCGGTTCAGGAACAGCGACATCGCCTCGTCGGTGGTCGCGGTGGCATCGACCGTGACCATCTCCGTGCGGGGCACCATCACGGCGCGGACGAACTGATCGGTGAAATCGAAGACCGAGTGGATGAGATCGCGGTCATCCTCCTCGATGAGGTCGTTCGACGCCGCCTCGTCGACCATGCTGAGCAGTTGGTCCTCGCTGGTGAAGGAGCTGCGGCCCGTGCCGGGCGTCACGCGGTTGCCGAGCAGGACGAGGCCCTGCGCAAGCGGTCCGAGGAAGATCCGGAGCCCTCGCACGATCGAGGCCGTGCCCCGGATCATCGCCTCGGCGTGCTGGCGACCGAACGACCGAGGACTCGCTCCCACGAGCACGAACGTGATGGCCGTCATGAGGACGGCGGCGGCGAGCATCGCCCACCAGTTGTTCTCGATCAGGATCGTGAACGCCACCGTCACGAGCACGGCAGCGGTGACCTCCGCGAGCACGCGGATGAAGGCCACGGCGTTCACGTGCGCGTCGAGGTCAGCGGCGATGCGACCCAGCGCCTTGGCTCTGCGCCCCTCTGTCGCCATGTCGGCGAGCCCGGCGCGCGATGTGACTCCGTATGCTGCGTCGATCGCGGACATGAGACCACCGAACGCCACCAGCAGCACGGCGGCGATCAGGAGGAGAGCCGCGGTCATCGCCGGCGTTCAGCTGCGGCGAAGCCCTGGATCAGCTCCTTCTGCAGTCCGAACATCTCACGCTCCTCGTCGGGCTCGGCATGATCGAAACCGAGGAGGTGCAGCAGCCCGTGAGTGGTGAGCAGGATGAGCTCGTCCATCAGGGTGTGCCCGGCAGCCTGAGCCTGCGTCTCGGCCACCTGCGGGCAGAGCACGATGTCGCCGAGCAGGCCGGGAGCCGTCGGACGGTCCTCGGTGCCGGGACGCAGCTCGTCCATCGGGAAGCTCAGCACGTCGGTGGGACCGGGCTCATCCATCCACTGCACGTGGAGGGCTTCCATGGCTCCCTCGTCGACGAGGACGATCGCCACCTCGGCATCCGGGCTGACGTGCAGCTGCGCGAGGTTGAAGTCCGTCAGCCGCTGCAGCACGGCCTCGTCGACATCGATGGCCGACTCGTTGTTGATCTCGATCATGAGAGTCCTCGTTTCGGCGCGCGGTCACGCGGTCCTGGTCGTTGTGCTCCCCTGCGCTCGGCACGATTGGCGAACTCGGCCGCCTGTTCGCGCTCGAACCGCTGCGCGGTGCGCTTCTCGTCGTATTCGCTGTACGCGTCGACGATGCGTCCGACCAGCGAATGCCGCACGACGTCATCGCTCGTGAGCCGGGAGAAGTGGATGTCGTCGATGCCGTCGAGCACGCGGGTCACCAGGCGGAGTCCCGAAGATCCCTGCGGAAGGTCGACCTGCGTGATGTCACCGGTGACGACCATCCGCGTGCCGAAGCCGAGACGGGTCAGGAACATCTTCATCTGCTCGGGGGTGGTGTTCTGCGCCTCGTCGAGCACGACGAAGGAGTCGTTGAGGGTACGGCCGCGCATGTAGGCGAGGGGCGCCACCTCGATCGTGCCGGTCGCCATGAGGCGCGGGACGATCTCGGGGTCCATCATCTCGTTGAGCGCGTCGTACAGCGGGCGCAGGTACGGATCGATCTTGTCGGTCAGGGTGCCGGGGAGGAACCCGAGCCGCTCCCCCGCCTCGACGGCGGGACGCGTGAGGATGATGCGGTTGACCTCTTTGCGCTGGAGCGCCTGCACGGCCTTCGCCATCGCGAGGTAGGTCTTGCCGGTGCCGGCGGGACCGATGCCGAACACGATCGTGTTCTCCTCGATCGCGTCGACGTACTCCTTCTGCCCGAGGGTCTTCGGACGGATGACCTTGCCACGGGTCGTCAGGATGGCCTCGCCCAGAACTTCACTCGGACGCGGGCCCCCCTCCTGCCGCAGCATTCGTGCAGAGCTGGAGACATCGCTCGGGGCCAGATCATGGCCTGCCCTGGTCATCTCGAGAAGCTCTTCGACCAGTGTCTTCGCCTTCGCGACCGCATCGGCGGTGCCGCTGAGTGTGATCTCGTTGCCGCGCACCAGCACCTGGACGTCACGGTGCTCCTTCTCCAGCATCCGCAGAAGCCGGTCCTGCGGCCCGAGCAGCTGGACCATCGCGACGCCGTCGGCGTAGATCTTCTCGACCGCCTCCGGGGGCTGGCCGCCGAGGCTCCGCTCCCGGGGTTCGTGGTTCTCAGGCACCGACGCTCTTCTCGGTCAATCCGCCGGCCAGCACATGCGCGTGGACGTGGAAAACGGTCTGTCCGGCGTTGGCGCCGGTGTTGAAGACGAGGCGGAAGTCGCCGTCTTCGGTGTGCTCCTTGGCGAGCGTCCCCGCGAAGGCGATCATCTCGGCCAGCAGTGCGGGATCCCCCGCAGCGAGTTCGGTGACATCGCGGTACTCCGCGGACTTCGGCACCACGAGCAGATGCACCGGTGCCTGCGGGGCGATGTCGCGCAGAGCGAAGAGGCGGTCGGTCTCGCCGATGATCTCGGCAGGGATCTCCCCGTTCAGAATGCGCGTGAAGATCGAGGTGTCCGTCATGCCGACAAGTCTACTGACCACAGCGACCCTGCAGCCGTGAGCCGGTCGTCGTGTGCTCGCGGGACCGTCACCATCGCCCGAGCGCGACCGACAGCACGGCGATCGCGGCAGGTCCCGCCGTCGAGGTGCGCAGCACCGTGTCCCCGAGGAGCACACGTTCCGCCCCCGCCTCCGTCAACCGGCGGAGCTCCTCCTCGGAGATCCCTCCCTCCGGCCCCACGACCAGCACCAGGTCACGGCCGTCCGGTTCGATCTCCGACAGTCGCACGGGCGCGGTCGGATCGAGCAGCAGAACGCGCTGCTCACGCGCCCGCTCGGCGAGCTGCGTGGTCGACACCGGCGCGACGACGTCGGGGAGCCAGGCGCGGTGAGCCTGCTTGGCCGCCTCGCGCACGATGGTGGCCCAACGTTCGCGCCCCTTCGCCGCCTTGGGTCCCTCCCAACGCGACACGCTCCGGCTCGCCTGCCAGGGCACGATCTCGTCGACGCCGAGTTCACACGCGGCCTGCACGGCGAGCTCGTCGCGATCGCCCTTCGCCAGAGCCTGGACCAGGACGATCCGCGGCGTGGGCGCAGGATGCTCGACACGCTCCGCGATGCGCACATCGACGCGAGCGGGAGACACCTCTTCGGCGGTCCCGGCCAACCACACCCCGGCACCGTCGCCGACCGTGACCGCCTCGCCGATGCGAAGTCGTCTCACGACGGCTGCGTGCTTCGCCTCGGCCCCGGTCAACGACACGAGGTCGCCGACGGCGGCATCCGTCGACGACTCGACGAGGAAATGCAGTGCCATGATCAGTGGCTGCGGAAGCGGTCGCGGAGCTTGGAGAAGAGTCCCTGCTGGAACTGTGCCAGCTGCGGCTCGGGCGACTTCGCCTTCTTCGCGAAGTCCTCGATGAGCGCCCGCTGCGCGGAATCCAGCCGCGTGGGGGTGAGCACCTGCACGCCGACGCGCAGGTCGCCCCGCTGCGTTCCACGAAGCGGAGTGATGCCCCGGCCCTTGATCGTGAGCACGTCGCCGGACTGCACGCCGGGGCGGATCTCGAGGTCGACCTCGCCGTCGAGCCCCTGGATCTTGGTCTCGGTGCCGAGGATCGCATCCGTCATCGACACCTCCAAGGTCGCGAGCAGGTCGTCGCCGTCACGGCTGAAGGCCGCGTGCGGGTTGACCGTCACCTCGACGTAGAGGTCTCCGTTCGGTCCGCCCGCCTTGCCGACCTCGCCGGAGCCGGGAAGCTGCAGACGGAGCCCGGTCTCGACGCCGGCCGGGATGTCGAGCGACACCGTACGGCGCGAACGCACACGGCCCTGGCCGCCGCAGGTGCCACAGGGGTACGGGATCGTCGTGCCGTAGCCCTCGCAGGTGCCGCAGGGCTGGGAGGTGACGACGTTGCCGAGCAGGCTGCGGACCTGACGCTGCACGTGACCGGAGCCGCCGCAGATGTCGCAGGTGACCGGGGAGGTGCCCTCCTGGCAGCACGAACCCTGACACGTCTCGCACAGCACCGCCGTGTCGACGTCGATGTCACGGTGCGCTCCGAACACGACGTCCCCGAGATCGAGCGTCACGCGGACGAGGGCGTCCTGGCCCCGCTCTCGGCGCGAACGCGGACGCGCACCGCGTCCGCCGCCCTGCGAGGCACCGAAGAACGTCTCGAAGATGTCGCCGAACCCCCCGAACCCGCCGAAGTTCCCCGCAGCGCCGTCTCCGCCGCCCATGTCATAGCGTCGGCGGGAGTCGTCGTCGCTGAGCACGTCGTACGCGTGCGTGACGAGCTTGAACTTCTCCGCAGCGTCTTCTCCCGGGTTCACATCCGGGTGCAACTGCCGTGCGAGACGTCGGTACGCCTTCTTGATCTCGTCGGTGGAAGCGTCTCGGGACACCCCGAGAACCTCATAGTGGTCCGCCACGATCGCCTTTCTGCGTGTGTACTGTCGGCGACCGCGTCAGCGGCCGGCCTCGTCTTCATCGAGCATCCGCGACAGGTAGCGGGCCACGGCCCGCGCTGCGGCGAGGTTGCTCGGGTAGTCCATGCGCGTCGGCCCCATCACGCCGACTCGTGCCGTGCCACTGGGCGCGGCGTAGTTGCTGGCGACGATCGACGCCTCACCGAGCCCGAACGGGGCGTTCTCGGTGCCGATGCTGGCGGCGAGCCCGTGCTCGTCCGTCACCATCTCACTCATCAGACGCAGCAGCGTGACCTGCTCCTCGATGGCTTCCAGGAGAGGGTGGATGCTACCGCGGAAGTCCTGCTCCCGGCGCGCGAGGGTCGCCGCTCCCGCCATCACCAGACGCTCCTGCCGGAATCCGCCGAGCTCGTCCACGACGACACCGGCGAGCGTGCGCAGCACTGCATCCTGGGGTTTCTCCTCTGCGGCCAGCAACGCCTGCAGGCGGTCGGAGGCCTCGCCGATGCCCTGACCGGTGATCAACGCGGACAGTCGGGCACGAAGCACCCCCATATCGGCCTCGTCGATCGCCTCCGGGAGGACGGCCATGCGCTGAGAGACACCACCCGCATCGGTCACCAGCACGATGAGAAGCCGATTCGGCGCCAGCGCGACCAGCTCGACGTGCGTGACGTGTGCGCGCGCGAAAGAGGGGTACTGGGCGAGCGCGACCTGTCCTGTGAGCTGCGTGAGCACCCGCACCGTGCGGACCATCAGGTCGTCGAGGTCGGCCGGCTCCCCGAGGAACGACTCGATCGCCGAACGCTGAGCCGACGAGAGCGGTCGCAGCTGGGCGAGGTGATTCACGAACACCCGATAGCCCTTGTCGGTGGGCACGCGCCCGGACGAGGTGTGCGGAGCCGTGATGAGCTCTTCGTCCTCGAGCAGCGCCATGTCGTTGCGGATCGTCGCCGCGGAGACACCGAAGGAGTGCCGGTCGACGATGGATCTGCTGCCGACGGGCTCGTGGGTCTCGACGTAGTCCTGCACGATCGCGCGGAGAACCTGGAGTCCTCGCTCTGTGACCATCACCCTTCCCTTCCGCTGGCACTCGGACGTTCAGAGTGCCAATCCTACCCCGTGCAGCTCGGGATTCTCCGTACCTCGGGCGCACGACCCTAGGATGACGCTCATGACCACCTCGCCTCAGGCCACCCTGTCGAGCGGCACCGTCCGCGGCACCGAGGAGGCCGGGATCGTCCGCTATCTCGGCATTCCCTATGCACAGGCACCGTTCGGGGAGAACAGGTTCCGCGCACCGCGTCCGGCCTCGGCCTGGGAAGGGGTGAGAGATGCGACGCGGTTCGGTCCGACCCCTCCCCAGGTTCCCTACGCCGGTGCCATCGGCGAGCTGCTGGGTTCCGTGCGCATCGAGGGCGACGACATCCTCACCGCGAACGTGTGGGCGCCGGCGGATGCTTCCGGTGCGCCGGTGCTGCTGTGGATCCACGGCGGCGCCCTGGAACGAGGCACCGCTGCGCTGCCCCTCTACGACGGCACGGTCTTCGCCACAGCGGGCATCGTCTTCGTCTCCATCAACTACCGACTGGGTTCGGAGGGCTTCTCGGTGCTGGAGGGCGCGCCGCGAAACCTCGGTCTGCGCGATGCCGCCGCCGCGCTGGAGTGGGTGCACCGCGAGATCAGCGCGTTCGGCGGTGATCCGGCGCGGATCACCGCGATGGGCGAGTCGGCCGGCGGAGCGATCGTCGCCGGCCTCCTCGCTCGCGACAGCTCCCGCGAGCTGATCAGCAGGGCCATCATCGAATCCGGGCCCCTCCAGGCGCAGACGGCGCGGAAGGCGGGACGGGTGACCGCACAGCTCGCGAAGCGGCTCGGGGTGCGAGCGGACCGCGAGTCCTTCGCGGCGCTGGCACCCGAGCAGCTCCTGGACGCGCGGCGGGCGCAGGCCGCGGGGTCGTCGCCGCTCGGCGGAGCACCGGGCTTCCAGTTCGCGATCGACCCCGACAGCCTTCCCCGGTCGCCGCACGAGGTGCTCGCAGAGATCGACACTCCTCTACTCATCGGCAGCAACACCGACGAGTATCGGCTCTGGTTCCCACCCGAGGTGCTCGCGGGCATCAGCGAGTTCAAGATGCAAGCCGCCCGGATCCTCTCCCGGATTCGCCGGCGCGCGGTCGCCGAGTACCGCTCGGCCTTCCCCGGAGCGATCACCGGAGAGATCTTCGGGCAGCTCGTCACCGACATGATGCTGCGGGCACCCCTGAGTCGGGTGGCGGCCGCTCGTCCAGACGCGACGCACGTCTACGAGTTCGCCTGGCCGAGTCCGGTCCGAGACCTGCGTGCGGCCCACGCGTTGGAACTCGGCTTCGTGTTCGACCGGCTCGACGATGCCGAGGCCCGGCGCATGGCCGGCCCTGACGCTCCCCGTCACCTTGCGGCCGAGATGAACGCCGCGTGGGTCGCATTCGTGACCACGGGCGACCCCGGCTGGCCCTCCTACGGATCGGGTCGCCGGACGCGACTCTTCGATGCGGACAGTACGACCGTGGCGCAGCGACGAACAGCCGCGATGGATCTGCTCCCCGGCTGACGGCAGCTGCCGGTCAGTCGGTCAGTTCGCGAACCACGGCGTCGGCGAGAAGGCGACCGCGCAGGGTCAGCCGGATGCGTCCCTGGAGCGCCGCGACCGGGTCGATGAGCCCGTCGGCCATGAGCCCGGCGACTCTGCTCCGGTTCGCACTCGGCACGTCATCGACGGCGATCCCCTCGCGGATGCGGCTGAGCAGCAGGATGCGCTCGAGCGTGCGCGACTCCTCGTCCGGGCGCTCGGTTCCGGCCGCCGGCGATTCGGCTTCCGCGAGCCGCTGCGCGTAAGCGGCCGGGTGCTTCACGTTCCACCAGCGCAGACCGGCGACGTGGCTGTTTTTCGAAGTCCTTTTGGGTGTGATGCCNAGTGGGATCACCAAAATCGTTTCGAAAACGATCAGGGGTGCGCGCCCAGTTGCTCACCTCGTACCAGTCGAAGCCGCCGTCCGCGAGACGGGCATCGGCGAGCTCGTACATGTCGGCCTGGAGGTCGTCATCCGAAGTCGGCACCTCGCCGCGGCGGATCTGGCGGGCGAGCTTCGTGCCGTCCTCGATGATGAGCGCGTAGGCGGAGATGTGGTCGGGGTCGAGCGCGAGCGCGGCATCGAGGGAGGCCTCCCAGTCCGACAGCGACTCCCCCGGGGCCCCGTAGATCAGGTCGACGCTCACTGCGAGCCCCGCGTCCTTCGCTGCGGAGACGGCGGTGCGCACGTTCTCCGGGCGATGGGTACGATCGAGCGCGGCGAGCACGTGCGGAACGGCCGACTGCATGCCGACCGACATCCTCGTGACTCCGGCTCGTGCCAGAGTGCGGGCCACCTCGGGCGTCACGGTGTCGGGATTCGCCTCGACGGTCACCTCCGCCCCATCGGCAAGGCCGAAGGCACCGGTCGCGGCTTCGAGCATGCGCGCGAGGTCGCCTGCGGGAAGAAGCGTCGGCGTACCGCCGCCGAAGAAGACCGTGTCCATCGGCCGCAGCGCTCCCGCGTCGCCCAGCACTCGACGCGCGAGCGCGACCTCGGAGATCAGCGTCGAGGCGTAGTCCTCCTGCTTCGCCCCGCGCAGTTCGGTCGACGTGTAGGTGTTGAAGTCGCAGTATCCGCAACGCACAGTACAGAACGGAATGTGCAGATACGCGGAGAACGGCACCGTCGTATCGATCGGGAGATCGGCCGGCAGGTGCCCGTCCGCGGGTGCGGGGTCTCCGAGAGGAAGCGGTCCCGCCATCAGAGCGGGGTCGCGTAGAGCGGGGAGATCGCCCGGAGGTAGCGTGCGAAGAGCTCACGGCGGCGACGCTTCACGAGCGCCGGGATCGTGCGATAGAGAAGGCCGTTCGGCGCGTCGAACGCGCGGACGGTGAACCACACCTCGTCGTTGTCCTCGCGCCAGTCCACGTCGAAGGACTCCTCGCCGCTGACGACCGATCCGCCGACCGTGCCGAGGACGAAGCCGACGCGTCGGGTCTCCTCCGTGACGGAGATCACTCGCAGCTCGGAATCGGCGCGCATGCCGGCGACGCGTCCTCGAAGGTGCAGCGTCATCCCTGCCCCGACGAAGGGCATGCCCTCCGCGTCGTAACGCGGCTCGACGTCGCGCTTGCTCGGCGCGATCGGATTGCCTTCGGCATCGAAGCTCACGCCCGCATAGGCGGGACCCGGCGCAGGACGTACGTCTTCCACCGAGAGTCCGGCCGCACGCTGCGCGGTCCACGACAGAAGAGCTTCACCGGCGGTCTGGAAGCGTTCGACACCGCTGCCGATCCGCCAGGACTCCTCTGCCGGGATGCTGCGCTCCGGCGGGTACTGCATCAGGTCGGGCGCATGGGTCGCACCCACGGCCGCATAGTCCACCGTGTCGTCTCGGAAAGTCCCGCGCCGCATGACTTCCACCCTACTTCGCGTTACCTGAGCGAACACCCCCACGCGCCGCGGGGCGTCACATCCCCCGGGCGCGATCGAGGGCCCGCTACTTCTTGTCCTTGCCTTCGACGTCGCCCGAGAGCGCGGCGATGAACGCCTCCTGGGGGACCTCGACGCGGCCGACCATCTTCATGCGCTTCTTGCCCTCCTTCTGCTTCTCGAGGAGCTTGCGCTTGCGGGTGATATCGCCGCCGTAGCACTTGGCGAGCACGTCCTTGCGAATAGCGCGGATCGTCTCGCGCGCGATGATGCGGGCACCGATCGCGGCCTGGATCGGCACCTCGAACTGCTGGCGAGGGATGAGCTTGCGCAGACGCTCGGCCATCATCGTGCCGTAGGCGTAGGCCTTCTCGCGGTGCACGATGGAGCTGAAAGCGTCGACCTTCTCACCTTGGAGGAGGATGTCGACCTTCACGAGGTCGGCCTCCTGCTGTCCGGAGGGCTCGTAGTCGAGCGACGCGTAGCCCTGCGTCTTCGACTTCAGCTGGTCGAAGAAGTCGAACACGATCTCGCCGAGCGGCATGTTGTAGCGCAGCTCGACGCGCTCCTCGGAGAAGTACTCCATGCCGAGCAGCGTTCCGCGGCGTGACTGGCACAGCTCCATGACCGTGCCGACGTAGTCCTTGGGCAGCAGGATCGCCGCCTTGACCATGGGCTCCGACACCGAGCCGATGCGCCCGTCGGGATACTCGCTCGGGTTGGTCACGGTGACGGTCTCGCCGGTGTCGCTCGTCAGGACCTCGTAGATCACGCTGGGCGCGGTCGTGATGAGGTCGAGGTTGAACTCGCGGGCAAGACGCTCGGTGATGATCTCGAGGTGCAGCAGTCCGAGGAAGCCGCAGCGGAAACCGAAACCGAGCGCGACCGAGGTCTCCGGCTCGTACACGAGGGAAGCGTCGGAGAGCTTGAGCTTGTCGAGGGCTTCCCGCAGCTCGGCGTAGTCGCTGCCGTCGATCGGGTACAGCCCGGAGAAGACCATCGGCTTCGGGTCGGTGTAACCCGGCAGGGCCTCGGATGCCGGCTTCCGCGACGTGGTGATGGTGTCGCCGACCTTCGACTGGCGCACATCCTTCACACCGGTGATGAGGTAGCCCACCTCGCCGACGCCGAGCCCCTTGGTCGGAGTCGGCTCCGGGCTCGACACGCCGACCTCGAGGGCCTCGTGGTTCGCTCCGGTGGACATCATCTGGATGCGCTCGCGCGGTGAGAGGCTTCCGTCGACCATGCGCACGTAGGTGACCACACCGCGATAGGCGTCGTACACCGAGTCGAAGATCATCGCGCGGGCCGGAGCGTCCGCGTCGCCGGTCGGCGCGGGGATCTCCTGGACCAGCCGGTCGAGCAGCTCTTCGACGCCGACACCGGTCTTGCCCGAGACGCGCAGCACGTCCTCCGGCTTGCCGCCGATGAGTGAAGCCAGCTCCTTGGCGTACTTCTCCGGGTCAGCGGCCGGCAGGTCGATCTTGTTGAGCACCGGGATGATGTGCAGGTCGTTCTCGAGCGCCAGGTAGAGGTTCGCGAGAGTCTGCGCCTCGATCCCCTGTGCGGCGTCGACGAGCAGGATGGCGCCCTCGCAGGCCGCGAGCGAACGCGAGACCTCGTAGGTGAAGTCGACGTGACCGGGCGTGTCGATCATGTTCAGGGCGACGGTCTGACCATCGAGCTCCCACGGCATCCTGACCGCCTGGCTCTTGATGGTGATGCCGCGCTCGCGCTCGATGTCCATGCGATCGAGGTACTGCGCACGCATGTCGCGATCGGAGACGACTCCGGTGATCTGGAGCATGCGGTCG
The DNA here is from genome assembly GCF_000340625.1 of Microbacterium sp. UCD-TDU. Lineage (NCBI taxonomy): Bacteria > Bacillati > Actinomycetota > Actinomycetes > Micrococcales > Microbacteriaceae > Microbacterium > Microbacterium sp. UCD-TDU. The sequence goes on along the minus strand of NZ_KB454447.1, from coordinate 242,748 downwards.
GCGAGGGTCGACTTGCCGTGATCGATGTGGGCGATGATGCAGAAGTTACGGATCTGCGCAGCCGGCGTCGCAGCAGGCTGAAGAGGAGTGAGAGCGCGTGGGGACATGTCCACTCGATTCTACGGTCAGGGGAGGCTAATCCCCGATTCGGCACTTCCGGTGATAGTCTCCCGAAGTTGCCAGGGAAAATCCGTGACACCGGATCCCGCAAGCGATAAGACTCCGTCATACACCCCGTGATGGTCGTCGCGTCGCAGAGTTCGGTGGATGGCGATTGTGTATCCAACTGACTCAGCGTTGCGTCGGCAGATCCCGAGCGCGTCTGTAGAAGAGAAAGACTGACCCCCCTTGATCAAGTACCTCCTGCGCCGAGCACTCGGCTGGCTGCTCATGATCGTGGTCGCCACGAATCTCACGTTCTTCCTGGCGTGGGGCTTCCTGGATCCGCGCAGCAACTACGTCGGGCGCCGACCTCCGCTTTCTCCGGAGCAGATCGACAACGTCCTCATCCCCCGCAACCTCAGCGACACGGTTCCGCTGATCGAGCGGTGGTGGAACTGGTTCAGCGGCATCCTGTTCCGCTGGGACTGGGGGGTGAGCCCCACAGGTCAGTCGGTGAACGAGCAGGTCTCGTACCGCATGTGGGTCAGCGCCGAGCTCGTTCTCGGGGCGACGATCATCGCGGCGGTGCTCGGCATCTGGCTCGGTGTCTACACGGCCTCGCGTCAGTACAAGCTCGCCGACCGCATCGGCCAGGCGACCTCGATCATCACGATGAACGTGAACATCATCGTCGCCGGACTCGCCGTGGTGCTCCTCGCGATCTCCCTCAACGAGTGGACCGGCGTCCGCATCTTCTACGTCACCGGCTCCTCGAGCCCCGGCGTCACCGGCTTCTTCCCCGTGCTGGTCGACACCCTGCAGCACCTCACGCTGCCCACGATCGCGCTCGTGATCGTCGGCTACGCCCAGTACCACTTCCTGCAGCGGTCGCTGCTGCTCGACAACATCAACGCCGACTACGTGCGCACCGCCCGGGCCAAGGGGCTGACCAAGGCGCAGGCGGTCCGCAAGCACGCCCTGCGCACGTCGCTCATCCCGGTCGCGACGCAGGTCGCGTTCACGATCCCGACGATCTTCACCGGCGCGATCCTGACCGAGCGCATCTTCGCCTGGCAGGGCATGGGGCGGTACTTCCTCGACACCATCAACAACAACGACATCAACGGCGTCGTCGCCGTCGCCGCCTTCGGCGCCGTGCTGACAGCGATCGGTGCGGTTCTCGCCGACATCATCGTCGTCGTTCTCGACCCGCGAGTGAGGGTGAGCTGATTATGACCACCGATATGATCGACCCCCTCGTCGAGCCGCCGGCAGCGCCGCCCAGCGCCGACCGCGCCGCGGACAAGTCGCTGTCCAAGTGGACGCTCTACACGCGCCGGTTCATGCGCAACAAGCCGGCCGTCGGCGGCGTCGTCGTCCTGCTCGTCCTGGTCCTCTTCTCCACGCTGGGCCCGGTGCTCTCGCCGTACGCCGTCGACAGCATGGACTTCCTCGCGCTGAGCCAGCCGCCGTCCGCGGCGCACTGGTTCGGTACCAACGGCGCCGGCAACGACACCTACACGCAGACGGCCATCGGCCTGCAGCGATCCCTCATGATCGCGATCACGGTCTCGGTGGGAACGACGATCCTCTCCGCGCTCGTCGGTACCGCCGCCGCGTACTTCGGCGGCTGGTTCGAGCGAATCGCGCTGCTCGTCATCCACTTCATGATGGTCGTGCCGACCTTCCTCCTGCTGTCGATCATCTCCAACGACTCCGGCGGCGTGTGGTGGGTCATCGCGTTCGTGATGATCTTCGTCAGCTGGTTCTTCCCCGCTCGTATCATCTGGACGATGACGCTCTCGCTGCGTGAGCGCGAGTACGTCCAGGCATCGCGCTACATGGGCGTCCGCGGCCTGCGCATCGTGACGCGTCACCTGATCCCGAACATCGGATCCCTGCTGGTCATCAACTTCACCCTCGGCATCGTCGCGGCGGTGACGACCGAGACCGGCCTGTCCTTCATCGGCTTCGGTGTGAAGATCCCCGATGTCTCGCTCGGCTCGCTGATCGGTGAGGGCAGCTCCTCGATCACCAGCTCGCCGTGGCTGTTCTACTTCCCCGCGTTGGTCCTCACCCTGCTGACCGTGTCCATGGCGCTCATCGCCGATGGACTGCGCGATGCCCTCGATCCCACTTCGGCTGCAGGAGGCCGCGCATGAGCCCCGTACTCTCCGTCCGCGACCTCAAGGTCAGCTTCGCCTCCGAGGCGGGACGCGTCGACGCCGTGCGCGGCGTCTCGTTCGACCTCGAAGCGGGAAAGACCCTCGGCATCGTCGGCGAGTCCGGTTCCGGCAAGTCCGTCACCTCTCTCGCGGTGATGGGCCTGCTGGACGAGAACGCCAAGGTCTCAGGGTCCATCGTGTTCGACGGCCAGGAGCTCCTGGGCAAGACCGACGCGCAGCTCTCCACCATCCGCGGCAACGGGATCTCGATGATCTTCCAGGACCCGCTGACCTCTCTCACCCCGGTGTACACGATCGGCGCGCAGCTGATCGAGGCGCTGACGGTGCACCGCAACCTCAGCATCAAGGAGGCGACGGCGCGCTCGATCGACCTCCTCAAGCTGGTCGGCATCACCGAGCCCGAGAAGCGGATGAAGTCCTTCCCGCACGAGTTCTCGGGCGGCATGCGGCAGCGCGTCGTCATCGCCATCGCGATGGCCAACGACCCGAAGCTGATCATCGCCGACGAGCCCACCACGGCTCTCGACGTCACGATCCAGGCGCAGATCCTCGACCTGATCGAGAAGGCCCAGGCCGAGACCGGTGCCGCCGTGATGATGATCACCCACGACATGGGGGTCGTCGCCCGCACGGCCGACGACGTGATGGTCATGTACGCCGGCAAGCCGGTCGAACAGGCGCCGGTGCGCGAGCTGTTCCACCAGACCCGCATGCCGTACTCGATCGGTCTCCTCGGTGCCATCCCTCGTGTGGACAAGGCGGAGAAGGAGCCTCTCACCCCGATCAAGGGCAACCCTCCCCTGCTGATCGACCTGCCGGATGCCTGCCCATTCGCTGACCGCTGCCCCATCGTCATGGACGCGTGCCGCACCAGCGAGCCCGAGCTCCTGCCGGTCCTCACCGGCGGCGGCGAGGAGCACCGCGCAGCCTGCATCCGCGCGAACGAGATCACCGACGGCGGCCTGCTCGGAGGTCTGCCCGTGTACCCCGTGCGTGAGGCACCCGAGAGCCCGCTGACCCGGGTGCCCCGCGAACAGCGACCGATCACCCTCGAGGTGAAGAACCTCACCAAGACCTTCCCCCTGCTCAAGGGTGCGTTCCTGAAGCGCAAGGTCGGCGAGGTGCACGCGATCAAGGGCATCAGCTTCGACGTGCGCGAGGGAGAGACCCTGGCCATCGTCGGCGAATCCGGCAGTGGGAAGACCACGACGCTCCTCCAGATCATGGACATGGTCAAGCAGACCGAGGGCGACATCGTGATCGCGGGAACCAGCGTCAACGACATCCGCAGCCACAAGGTGGAGCGGGCTCTGCGCCGCGACATCCAGATCGTGTTCCAGGATCCGATGGGCGCCCTCGACCCTCGCATGACGGTCGCGGACATCATCTCGGAGCCGCTGTCGGCCATCGGTACGCCGAAGGCCGAGGCGCACCGGCGTGTCAAGGAGCTGATGGACCTCGTCGGGCTCAACCCCGCGCACAGCGACCGCTTCCCGCAGGCGTTCTCCGGTGGACAGCGTCAGCGCATCGGCATCGCCAGGGCGCTGTCGACCAACCCGAAGATCCTGGTGCTCGATGAGCCGGTCTCCGCGCTCGACGTGTCGATCCAGGCCGGCGTCATCAATCTGCTGGACGACCTCAAGGTCAAGCTCGGACTGTCGTATCTGTTCGTGGCCCACGACCTATCGGTCGTCCGACACATCGCCGACCGGGTCGCCGTGATGTATCTCGGCGACTTCGTCGAGCACGGCGACGTGGACGATGTCTTCGACAACCCGCAGCACCCGTACACCAAGGCGCTGCTGTCGGCGATCCCTGTGCCGGATCCCGACATCGAGCGCACCCGCGAGCGGATCGTGTTCGATCCGGCGACCATGTCGGCCCACCCCGCTGCCTCCTGATGAGGAGCGCATCACCGTCCGATAACGGTTAGCCCAGATTCACTCGCCGCCCGGGCAATCGGGGATCCGGCGAACTATTCTCCCCTTATGACACGCCGCAAGGCGAAAGGAGCACCATGAAGCAGTACAAGCTGATGGGAGCGCTGGCACTCACCGGCGCTTTCGCACTCGCGCTCAGCGGGTGCGCTACCGGCACCACCGGTGGTAGCGACAAGGGCGACAGCGGCGAAGCAGCCGGTGTCGAGATGGCGAACTACAACCCGCAGCCGCGCGAGAACCTCAAGGAGGGTGGCACGGTCAACTTCGCCATCCGCGAGGTCCCGCCGCAGCTGAACTCGTTCAACAGCGACGGCAGCGCCGACACCGCGCGCATCGCCGCGTGGTACATGCCGCAGATCATCCTCATGAAGCCGGATGGCACGCAGTACAAGAACGACAACTACCTCTCCGAGTGGAAGAACGAGGTGAAGGACGGCAAGACGGTCCTGACCTTCACGTTCACCGACGAGGCGCACTGGAACGATGGCACCGACATGGACTGGACTGCCATCGACGCCACGTGGAAAGCCAACCGTTCCTACGACGAGGGCTTCAACCCGAACGCGACCGACGGCTACAAGGACATCGAGTCCGTCGAGCAGGGCGACACGGCCAAGACCGCCATCGTCACCTTCAAGGGCGAGTTCGCCTGGCCGCAGATGCCGTTCAACGGCGGCGTCATGCACCCCGCGCTCGCTGACCCGACCACCTTCAACGAGGCGATGATCGAGAACCCGCACCCCGAGTGGGGCGCAGGTCCGTACACGATCAACGAGTTCGACGCCAACAAGGGCTACGTCTCGTTCAAGCCGAACCCCGAGTGGTGGGGCGACGCTCCCCTGCTCGACGAGGTCACCATGACCGGCATGGACGCCCAGGCCGGCGTCAACGCCTTCAAGAACGGCGAGGTCGACATGGTCGAGACGGGCTCCCAGGAGCTCATCGATCAGGTCAAGGACGTCGACGGCGCCGTGGTCTACCGCGCACAGCAGACGGCCAACACGATCCTGCAGGTCGACTCGACCAAGCCGCAGTTCGAGGACGTCAAGGTTCGCGAGGCGTTCTTCAAGGCGATCAACATCGATCAGCAGAAGCAGATCGCTTGGAACGGCCTCGGATACGAAGAGGACCCGGCCGGCTCGCTGACCCTGTTCTCGTTCCAGCCCGGCTACTCCGACTCGATGAAGGCCGCTGGCTGGAAGTTCGATGTCGAGGGCGCCAAGAAGCTCCTCGACGAGGCCGGCTGGACGGAAGGCTCCGACGGCATCCGCGAGAAGGACGGCGTCAAGCTCTCCGTCGTGTACCCGATCTGGGCTGACTCCGCGACGCAGAAGGCCCTCGCGCAGTCGCTGCAGGCTCAGCAGAAGGCGATCGGCATCGACGTCAAGGTCGAGGTCCGCCCGGCCAGCCAGTTCTCCGAGGACTACACCTCGAAGAACTGGGATGTCTCCGGACTCCGCTTCACCTCCTCCGACCCGTTCGGTGCCGCGTGGTTCTGCCAGCTGTACTGCTCGGACTCTGGTCTCAACCTGTCGGGTGTCGGTGACGCCGAACTCGACGCCGAGATCAAGGACAAGGTCGAGTCGCAGAGCGACCCCGAGGCGCAGACCGCTGCCGCGATGAAGCTCGAGCCCGAGATCTACAAGCGCTGGGGCCTCATCCCGCTGTACAACGGCCCGCAGATCTACACCGTCAAGGAAGGCCTGGCGAACCTCACGCCCGAGCCCTACGTCGGTCTCGACCTGTTCGGCATCACCCCGGTCGAGAACGTCGGCTGGGAGAAGTAACACTCTCTGACACACATCGTGTCGAAGCGGGGTCGGTGGTTCATCCACCGGCCCCGCTTTCCTTATGCTGAACCCGTGAGCGCCCAGATCGTCTTCGTGCACGGCATCCGCACCTCGGCCACCATGTGGCGATCGCAGGCTGTCCACCTCGAAGAGCGCGGCGCCGCGTTCACTGCCGTGGATCTGCCGGGTCACGGCACCCGCATGCAGGAGGACTTCACCCTCCACGAGGCGCTGCACACGATCGACGTCGCGGTGCGCGCCGCAGCCGAGAGGGGCCCGGTGCTCCTGGTGGGGCATTCCATGGGCGGCCTGCTGTGTCTCGCCTATGCCGGCGGGGCAGAGCGTCCGCCGGTCGCCGGGCTCATCGCCGCTGCCTGCACGTCGCTCCCCCGCGGTGCCGGTCTTCGCGCATATCGCCTGTTCGCCCGTGCCGTCGATTCCCTCCCCGACCGTGGGATGTGGCTCACCAGACGGATGCTCGAGGCCACCATCCCCCTCGAGACCCGATCCGACTTCGCCGCAGGCGGGTACGCGCTGGACACCCAGGACGCCGCGCTTCGCAGCCTGGCGGCACTCGACGTCGCCGCGGCGATCCCCCGCATCACGATTCCGCTCTGGTTCGTGAACGGGCAGTACGACCAGCTGCGGCTCAACGAGTCGCTGTTCCGACGGCTCGCACCCCACGCCGAGCTCATCATCGTGCCGCGCACGACGCACCTCGTCACCGCGATGCGGCCGCAGATCTTCAACGCTGTGCTGCAGCTCGCCATCGCCACAGTGGAGCGGGATGTCACCCGTGACCTGGAGCGGGACTCCTCGACCTCATGACGCCCTGACCGGCTGGCGCGCGAAGGCCGTGAGCAGCCCGCCGACGAGGGACAGCACCGCGGCCGCGACGAACACGAGCCAGAAGCCGCCCACGAGCGCGACCAGCCCCGCCCCCAGCACCGGTCCGATGAGCTGCCCGAGAGCGGCTGTCACGTTCACGATCCCGAGATCCCTCGCATGGTCTTGCTCGTCCGGCAGCAGGTCGGCGGCGAACGCGAGGCCCACCGTGGAGAACGCTCCGTAGCCGAGGCCCATCAGGGCGGCAGCGATCATCGTCATCTCGAACGTCGGCACGAGCGCGATCGCCACCCCCGAGGCCGCCTGGACGACGGTCGCGGTCACCGTGAGCGTCCGCCGATTCCCTGTGCGGTCGGAGACGATTCCCGTGACCACCGAGGCGATGACCACGAACACCGTATAGACGACGATGAGCAGCAGCAGATTGTCCTGCGCCACCGCACTCGGCTGACCGAGGCCGTGCAGCAGGAAGAACAGGAACAGCGCGGTTCCGAGGGCGTTGCCGACATTCGTCACGAGGCGCCCGGAGAGCATCCAGGCGAAGTCCCGATCTCGCAGCGAGGCCAGACGGCGTCGTCCGATCTGCTTCGGTCGCATCGCCTCCGTGCTCGGCGGATCCGGCAACAGCAGAGCGGCGGTCGTGCCGGCCACGGCGATGACCCCCGCGAGCAGGAGATACCCCTCGTGGATCCCGAGGCCGAGGAGGACGACGAGCCCCACTCCGACCACGATGCCGACGGCCTGGCTGGAGCCGACGGCAGCAGAAGCGGCCCCGCGCTGTGTCGTCGGCAGCTGGTCGGCGATGAGCGCGGTGAAGGCCGCCGATGACACGGCGACGCCGATCGACACCCCCACCCAGCCGGCGCCCACGGTCCACGGGCTTTCGGCGTAGCCCGTGAGCGCGAGGCAGACCGCGGTGAAAAGCGCGCCGCCCACGGCCCACGGGCGACGACGGTGGCGTCCGGCCGCCGCACGATCCGAGAGCGCACCGGCGGCGGGGCCCGCGATGATCCCTGCGAGCCCGCCGATACCGAGAACCAGCCCGGAGGAGACGACACCACGGATCCAGTCGTCCTCCGGGGTGTCGAGCTGCAGCGGCAGCAGCAGCTGGACGGGCGTGAGCTGCACGGTCCAGATCGCCAGCCACGCCAGCGTGAACAGCGACATCCATCGCGCCCCCGCCCGCGCCGTGCGAGCGCCGACGACCTCGGTCACCGCTTCTCCCCCGTCCCGGCCACCTGAGGAACCGCTGCACGCGAGCTCGCGATGACCTCTCGATACCAGTCGTACGAAGCCTTGGGCGTGCGCTCGCCCGTATCGAAGTCGACGTGCACGAGACCGAAGCGCTGAGTGTAGCCGTCGGCCCACTCCCAGTTGTCCAGCAGGGACCACACCGTGTACTCCTCCACCGGCACCCCGGCATCGATCGCATCGCCGACGGCAGCGATGTGGTCGGCGAGGTATGAGATCCGATCGGCATCGTCGACACGGGCGGCACGGTCGGGCTCGGGGAACGAGGCACCGTTCTCACCGATGATCACGGGCGGCAGCTGCGGATGCCGGGCGTGCAGGTCGATCAGAAGATCGTGCAGAGCGCTCGGCATGATCGGCCATTCCGGACCGAACCCGGTCACCGGTACTCCGGGTGTGGGAACGATGTCGAACGGAATCGGACTCTCCTCCCCGGCTGCGGTCACCGTGGTCGGGTTGTAGAAGTTGATGCCGTAGAAATCGATCGAGCGGCCGATGGCTTCGAGGTCACCGTCCTGCACGGGCATCGGAGGCAGGCCGAGTGCTTCCAGGTCGGGGTACGAACCGGCGAGGAGCGGCTCGCTGAAGACGCGGTTGTGGATCAAGTCGTAGATCGCCGCCGCTCGGTGGTCGTCGGCGGTGTCGCGCAACGGCAGGACCCAGGTGTGGTTGTTGACCAATCCGACGGATGCGGCACCACGCTCGCGTAGAGCGGCCGCCGCCCGAGCGTGCGCGAGCAGCTGATGGTGCGCGGTCGGCAGCGCGCCGAAGAGGAGCTGCTTTCCTGGTGCCAGCGCACCCACCGCATAGCCCTGGAGCGTCGTCATGGCGGGCTCGTTCAGGGTGTACCAGTGCTGCACACGGTCGGCGAGGCGATCCGCCACGATCGCCGCGTAGTCGGCGAAGCGCTCCGCCGTGTCCCTCTCGAGCCATCCGCCGCCCGCTTCGATTCTGCTCGGCATCTCCCAGTGGAAGAGGGTGGGAAACGGCACGACTCCCGCGTCGAGGAGAAGATCGACCAGATGGGAGTAGTGATCGAGCGCCACCCCGTCGCCGCGTCCGAGGCCGTCCGGCTGTACGCGGGCCCAGGGGATCGAGAACCTGTAGCGGTCGAGCCCGAGCCCGGCGGCGAGAGCGACGTCGGCCTCGGGGTGTCGATAGCTGTCACAGGCCGGGTCTGCGACCGAACCGTCGAGGATGGCTCCCGGCCTCTCGAGGAAGTCGTCCCAGATCGATCGCCCTGATATCCCGGTCGGGCGCGACCCCTCGATCTGGAAGGCCGAGGTCGCCGCGGACCAGCGGAGCCCTGCGGGCAGGGAAGAACGAGAGGACGCGGGGGTCATATGGGCTCCTTGACATCAGTGTCGGGATAGTGATGATTCTGCACCCGGTACCATCGAAAGCGCGACGGCGTCTCGTGTTCCCGTCGCCGTTTCGCGTCAACAGCCCGTCTGCTGGTAGACTCGACTCTTGGCTTGCGTGTGGGTTCTTCCCTCACGACCGCTGTGCAGCAGCCCTCTTCTGCTGCCGGCATTCCGAACACTCCTGTACAGAAAGCGTCCACACGTGGCAAACATCAAGTCGCAGATCAAGCGCAACAAGACCAACGAGAAGGCGCGCGAGCGCAACAAGGCCGTGAAGAGCGAGCTCAAGACGGTCATCCGCACCACTCGCACGGCCGTCTCCGCCGGCGACAAGGCAGCAGCAGAGGCCGCCCTGAAGAAGGCCGCCGTCAAGCTCGACAAGGCCGTCAGCAAGGGTGTCCTGCACAAGAACCAGGCGTCGAACCGCAAGTCGGCTCTCGCCAAGCAGGTCGCTTCCCTCTGAGCCGAAGCTTCTGAGAAAGGCCCGTCCCGTCATCGGGGCGGGCCTTCTTCATTGCCTCGGAAAGGTCATCGCGTCGGCGAGCCGGCCGGATCCTGAGGCGATCGGCTACTCCCCGAACGGCTGACGCGTGGCGATCACGGTGACCATGCGCTCGATCGCGAAGATCGGGTCACGAGCGGCACCCTTGACCTCGCCGTCGGCCCTCGCCGTGGCCTGGATCGCCATCCCGAGGGAGCGTTCGTTCCAGCCTGCGAGGTCGCGGCGGGCACGATCCACCTGCCAGTCCTTCATGCCCAGGCGCTGAGCGAGCTGGCGGCTCGGCTCGCGGTTGCCGGCGACACGCGCCATGGTGCGCAGCTTCATCGCGAATGCCGCGACCATCGGCACGGGGTCGGCGCCCGATGAGAGCGCATGGCGGAGGGCGATGAGGGCCTCTCCGTAGCGACCGGCGATCGCCGTGTCTGCGACGACGAAGGCCGAGACCTCGACCCGGCCACCGTAGTACTTGGTGACGATCTCTTCGGAGATATCACCCTCGACGTCGCCGATGAGCTGCTGACAGGCCGCAGCGAGTTCGGTCAGATCGTCGGCGAATGCAGAGACCAGAGCACGCAGAGCGGGAGGCGCGATACGCTTCTTCGCCGCACGGAACTCGCCGGCGGCGAAGTCGACCCGGTCGCTGTCGCGCTTGATGGCCGGGCAGGCGATCTCGATACCGCCGCCGTTCCCGGCGCGCAGCGCGTCGAGAAGCTTCTTGCCGCGCACGCTGGCGCCCGTGTGGCGAAGGATGACCGTCGCACCCTCTTGCGGGTTGTCGAGGTAGGACACCGCCTCCTGGATGAACGCGTCGGAGCATTTCTCCACACCCGAGACACGCACCAGGCGGGGTTCTCCGAACAGCGACGGCGAGGTGAGGGAGAGCAGGGTTCCAGGAGCGTAGTCATCGGCGCGGACATCACTCACTTCGAGTGCAGGGTCTTCGGCCCGGAGGTAGTCGCGGACACCGGCGATCGCTCTCTCGGCACAGACCTCTTCCGGGCCCGACACGAGCACGATCGGGGCGGGGTGCGGCTCGCGCCAGGAGACCTGAGGAATCTTGGTGGGCTTCGCGCCGCCGCGGGAGGGGGTTCGCGAAGCTGCCATGGATCCAGCCTACCGGCGGTGGCCGACATGGCTCGGACCGTCACCGCCCCACCTGTTCCGTCCAGACCTGCAGCTCGCCGTCCCGGAGGCCGAGCAGGATGCGTCCCTGCTCGTCGGTGCGCAGCACATGCGCGCCGGTCGCGGCCAGGACGTCGAGGGTCTCGGAGCGTGGATGGCCGTAGTCGTTGTCCGCTCCGACGCTGAACACGGCCACCCGCGGTTGGATCATCTCGTACAGGCCCGGCTCCTGATCCGCACTGCCGTGATGAGCCACCTTGACCACGGCGTACGGCGTCAGCCTCGCTGAACGCTGCAGCATGCGCTGGGGCGCTGCGGAGAGGTCGCCGAGGAAGATCGAGCGCGGCACTTCTCCCCCGTCGAACTCCATCACGACACTCGCGTCGTTGCCCTCGGGGAACGCGACGGACTTCCGTAGCGGCCACAGCACGCGCCACGCCGCCTGACCGAGCATGCCGTGCCGGCCCGCCGAGGCCTCATCGACGTGCGCGCCTCCCGCGACGAGGTCTTCGAGAAGACGTCGATCCGACTCCTCGGCGACCGGACCATGCAGAGCCGTGGAAACTCGCCCCTGGACAGCGCCTATCCCGCCGACGTGATCGAGGTCGAAGTGGGTGAGCACGAGGAGATCGATGCGCTCGATGCCGAGCGATCGCAGGCACGCGGAGAGAGGCTCCGGATCAGGCCCCACGTCGATGAGCGCGACCTCGGTCGCCGACCGCACGAGCACTGCGTCTCCCTGTCCGACATCGCATACGGCGATGGCCCACCCCTCCGGAGCGGTCGCCGTGGCCAGGGGGCCATCGAGGAGCACACGGGATCCGGCCAGCGAAACAACGACCACGAGGATCGCCGCCGCTCCTCGCCTCGCCCACACGCTCGCGCGCGCGATGTTCGGACCCAGATCCCTGGCGGGTGCCCGAATCAGCACGATGGCGACCGCTGCACTCACCACAGCCACCAGCAGGGCGCTGGCGGGCCCAGCAGGCACCAGGACCTGCGCGCCCGGTAGTCTCGCGGTCGTTGCGGCAGTCGTCGCGATCCAGGCCGCCGGCAGCCACGCCGAGGACGCGAGCAGATCAGCGAGCGCGGGCAGGGGCGCCGAGACGCAGGCGAGGAGTCCGATCACTGTCGCCAACGGAGCCGCCGGAGCGGCGATCAGGTTCGCGGCGACGCCGATCAGCGACTGCTGCGGCGCGAACAGTGCGATGATCGGGCCGCACGCGAGCTGTGCCGCCAGCGGCACAGCGACGGCCAGGGCGACGGGATGGGGCATGCCCCGGCTCATGCCCCGCGCAAGCGGTGGAGCGAGGAGGATCAACGCGCCCGAGGCGACCACCGACAGCGCGAACCCGGGTGTTGCCGCCAGCCATGGATCTGCCAACAGAATCCCGGTCGCACACAGGGACAGCATGCCGGCACCGGCGCTCGGCCTGCCCAGGAGCACCGTGAGCATGCCCACAGCCGCCATCACGCCTGCCCGGATCACGCTCGGCTCAGGAGTGACCAGGACGACGAATCCGGCAAGCCCGGCGAGGGAGAGCCCGACGCGCATCCCCCGCCCGCCACCGCACACTGCCGTCAGCCAGAAGAGTGCCCCGACGACGATCGCGCAGTTCGCACCGCTGACGGCGGTGAGGTGGCTGAGGCCACTGATGCGCATGTCTTCGTTCAAAGCAGACGTCACCGCACGGGTGTCGCCCACCGCGAGGCCGGGTAGAAGGCCGGATCCTGGCTCCGGCAGGCGCAGCGAGCGTTCGACGAACGCGCTCTTGAGACCTGCCGCGACACCGAAGGCACCGGATGCGGGTGAGACGACCTCGGCGTCACTCGCGAAGACGACCAGCGCCGAATGCTCCCCCGCATCGGTCGCCGACGACTCTCCCACCGCGCGGATCTGCGCTCCGAGGTCGAAGCCTTCGGCAGGATCGACGCCGAGGCGCACCGGCGCACGGGAGGCGGAAGGACTCCCCGACGGACCGAGCGTGGTCGTCGCCACTTCGAACCACAGCCGCCCGTCTCGTCCGACCGAGGCCGAGGATGTCACCTCGGCTGTGATCTCGACGACGCGACCGTCCCATCGCGTGGCCGCGTCCCGCGCGGGGAGGGCGAATCCGACGGAGGCCGCCGCGGCAGCCATCGCGGCCAGCACCACGACCACGAAGCCCCCGTGGTCGTGCTGACCGCGCGCGCCGTGCGACCGACGACACACGAAGGCCAGCACTCCCACCGCGGCTGTCGTGCACGCGCCGGCACACCCCCACGAGACCGCCGGGAGCAGCACGCACAGCAGCGCCATACCCCACACCGCCACCGCGAGCGGCACCAGCCGAAGGTCACGCGCCCTCACACTCTGACCCCGTCGCGGAGTCCCGCGAGCAGCTTCTCGCCGATTCCGGGAACGGCGAGAAGATCATCGACCGACGTGAACCTGCCGTTCTCGTCCCGCCAGGCGATGATCCGCTCCGCGAGTGCCGGTCCGATACGCGGCAGCGTCTCCAACGCGGCCTGATCCGCAGCGTTGAGGTCGATGCGGTCATCGCCCGGTGGCGGTGCTGCACTGCCGGGCGCACCGCCCGCCGCGCCGGCTGCCGGCACCACGACCTGCTCCCCGTCTTCGAGCACACGTGCGAGATTGACCGCAGCCAGGTCGGCATCGGGGGTCGTCCCGCCCGCGGCCGCCAGCGCATCGACGAGTCGCGCGTCGAGATCGAGCACGTAGAGCCCCGGCTTCTCGACGGCGCCCAGAACGTGCACGTAGAGATCGCCGGACGGTTCGGTGCCGGATCCGTTCCCCGATCCGGCATCGGTCAGCGGCACCGATCCGACCGGGGCTGCCTGCCCCCGCATGATGCCGAGCCCGACAGCAGCCGACAGCACGACGAGCGCCAACACCACCGCCGCGCCGATGCTCAGCCGCAGGCGATGACGCGGTGGAAGGGGTGCCTGCGGGGATGCCATCCGGCCACGTTAGGCGGGTCGTGTGTCTCCGGTCGGCGCCTCGGACATCAGCCGTGGACAAGTGTCTGAGACGACGCCTCGTGCAGGAGATCGCCCACGAGCACGCGGCGTGTCCTCCGCCCGACTGATGCGGCTGCTTCTCCGTGAGGATGCCTGCGGATGCCCTGTCCGCACGTTCGAGAGACTTCGCGGATCTCTGCGCACCGGAGGGCCGGTACGCCCCGAATGAGATCAGGGACCTCGCGGCGTACCGCGGGGCCCCTGACCGGATCATCGCCCTCCGTGGAGGAAGAGGTGATCAGCCCTTGACGACGAAGCTCACGATCTTCGGCGCACGCACGACGACCTTCACGATCTCGCGGTCGCCGATCGACCGGATCACGCGCTCGTCCGCGCGTGCCAAAGCCTCGAGCTCCGACTCGCCGATGCGGGCGGAGACCTCGAGCTGGGCGCGCACCTTGCCACCCACCTGCACGACGGCGGTGATCTTGTCTTCGATCAGCAGTGCCGGGTCGGCGGAACGCCACGTCACCAGGCCGACGGAAGGCTCGTGACCGAGGATCTCCCACATCTCCTCTGCGGTGTGCGGAGCGATGAGGTCGAGCATCACGGCGATCGTCTCAGCGGCCTCGCGCACGGCGGGGTCGGCTGCGCCCGCTGCGCCGTCGATCGTCTTGCGGGTGGTGTTCACGAGCTCCATCAGGCGGGCGACCAAGACGTTGAACTTGGTCTGCTCGACCAGGCCCGGCGCTTCGGAAAGGAGCTTGTGCGTCGCACGCCGAAGAGCGGCGTCGCCCCCGTCGAACACCACATCGACCGGGCTCGATACCTCACCGGCGATGCGCATCGCACGCGCCAGGAACTTCTGAGCGCCGGTCGTCGAGACGTCGGCCCAGTCCTTGTCGTCCTCCACAGGACCGGCGAACGCCAGCCCCACGCGCAGGGCGTCGGCGCCGTGGGCGTCGAGCTCCTCCTGGAAGAGAACCAGGTTGCCCTTGCTCTTGGACATCTTCTGCCCGTCGAGCAGCACCATGCCCTGGTTGATGAGGTTCGAGAAGGGCTCGGTGAAGTCGATCAGCCCCATGTCGAACAGCACCTTCGTGATGAAGCGCGCGTACAGCAGGTGCAGGATCGCGTGCTCGACACCGCCGATGTACGAGTCGACCGGCGCCCAGCGGGAAGCCTGGGCCGGATCGAACGCCACCGTGTCGCTGTTCGGCGAGAGGAAGCGCAGGAAGTACCACGAGCTGTCGACGAACGTGTCCATCGTGTCGGGGTCACGCAGCACGGGGTCCCCGGTGTGCGGGTCGGTCGTGCGCACCCAGCTCTCGGCGCCGCCCAGCGGCGACGTGCCCTTGGGCTTGAGGTCGAGTCCCTCGACGCTCGGCAACTTCACGGGGAGCTTGTCCTCGGAGACCGGGATGATGCTTCCGTCCTCGGCGTGCAGCATCGGGATCGGCGTGCCCCAGAACCGCTGACGCGAGATGAGCCAGTCGCGCAGACGGTAGTTCTTGGCGGCACGACCGGTGCCGGTGGCCTCCAGCTGCTCGATCGCACGCGCGATGGCATTGCGCTTGGAGAGTCCGTTCAGCGCCCCGGAGTTGATCATGCGACCCTCGCCCGTGAGCGCGATGCCGGTGGTCGCGGGGTTCTGCTCCTCGAGCGCGGCACCGGTGTCGATCGGCACGCCCTCCTCATCGACCTCGATGACCGGCATGGCACCGGTGACGGGGGCCGTCGTGTCGACGACCACCTTGACGGGCAGATCGAACGCGCGGGCGAAGTCCAAGTCGCGCTGGTCGTGCGCCGGGACGGCCATGACCGCGCCGTGACCGTAGTCGGCCAGCACGTAGTCGGCTGCCCACACGGGCAGCTTCTCGCCGTTGACGGGGTTGATCGCGTAGCGCTCGAGGAAGACGCCGGTCTTCGGACGGTCCGTGGACTGCCGATCGATGTCGGTCTCCTTCTGCACCTGCTCCAGGTACGTCTGGAAGCGCTGGCGCACCTCGTCGGAAGCGTCGGCTGCGAGCTCCGACGCCAGGTCGGAGTCGGGGGCGACCACGAAGAACGTCGCCCCGTGCAGGGTGTCAGGACGCGTCGAGAACACCGTGACCGGCTCCTCGCGACCCTCGATGAGGAAGTCGACGTCGGCACCCACCGAGCGACCGATCCAGTTGCGCTGCATCTGCAGCACCTTGTGCGGCCAGAAGCCCTCGAGCTGGTTCAGGTCATCCAGCAGACGGTCGGCGTAGTCGGTGATGCGGAAGTACCACTGGGTGAGCTTCTTCTTGATCACCTCGGCGCCGCAACGATCGCAGCGTCCGTCGACCACCTGCTCGTTGGCCAGGACCGTCTGGTCGTTGGGGCACCAGTTGACCGGACTCTTCTTGCGATAGGCCAGACCGCGCTCGTACAGCTTCAGGAACAGCCACTGGTTCCAGCGGTAGTACTCGGGGTCGGAGGTGTGCAGCACCCGGCTCCAGTCGAACGAGACGCCGTACGCCTCGAAACCGACCTTCTGCTGCGCGATGTTCTGGTACGTCCACTCCCGGGGGTCGGCACCCTGACGGATCGCCGCGTTCTCGGCGGGCAGACCGAAGGAGTCCCAGCCGATCGGGTTGAGCACGTTGTGCCCGCGGTGGCGCCAGAAACGGGCCACGATGTCGGAGTAGAGGTAGTTCTCGGCGTGCCCCATGTGCAGGTCGCCCGAGGGATAGGGGAACATCGCCAGCACGTACCGCCGCGGACGCGTGTCGTCGTCGCCGCCCGTGAGGAACGTGCCGTTGTCCGCCCAGTACTTCTGCCACTTGTTCTGGATGGCGTGCGCCGACGGGGCCTCATCGTCGGCAGGAGCGGTGGACAGGTTCTCAGACAACGAACGCACGACCAATCTGAAGGAAAAAGCGGGATCAGTTCAGGATATCGGAACGCCAGAGCACAGGCATTCCGGCGCCGAGCGCGGCGAGCGGTGCGCGCGCCTTGGTCGCCACCTCCGCCACCTCGGACGCGGCGACGGAGCCCCAGGTGATGCCTCCCCCGGCGCCGACGACGGCCAGCTCCCCCTCGATCAGGATGCTGCGGATCACCATGGCCAGATCCAGGGTGCCGTCGGCGCCGATGTAGCCGAAGCAGCCCGCGTACACGCCGCGGGGCCCGCCCTCCAACTCGTGGAGCCTGGTCATCGCCGACAGCTTCGGCGCGCCGGTCATGCTGCCGGCGGGGAAGGCCGCCTCCAGCAGAGCACCGACCGTCGTCCCCGCGGCCACGACGCCGCTCACCGTGCTCACCAGCTGGTGCACGGCCGGATAGCTCTCCACCACCCACAGCCCCTCGACACGGATGCTCCCCGGCTCGCACACCCGCGAGAGATCGTTGCGCATCAGGTCGACGATCATGACGTTCTCGGCGCGTTCCTTGCGATCCGTCGCGAGCTCTGCGGCGAGCGCGGCGTCTGCGACGGGATCGGCGCTTCGGGGCCTGGTTCCCTTGATGGGACGCGTGCGGATGATGCCTCCGTCCGCCTGGAGGAACTGCTCCGGGCTGGCGCTCAGCAGCGTGCGGTCGCCGATCCGCACGAACCCGCCGTGGTGGGCGGGGGTTGCTGTGCGGAGCCGGTGGTAGACGTCCACGGCGTCATGCGCTCCCCTGACGGTGAAGCGCGTGGTCAGGCACAGCTGATAAGCGATACCCGCACGGATGAGATCGCGGCAGCGTTCGATGAGGGCCGCATACTCCTGCGGGTCGTGTCGCGCCTGGGCGACGCGGGTCTCGTCTGCCCGCACGGGCATGGGCACGGGTTCCCGCGCCCCGGCCAACGCGGAGACAGCGGCTGTCCAGGCTTCGGCGTCGCGCTCCGCACTGAGCGCCCACGCGCGGCCGAGGGAGTGGTCGAAGGCGACGACACGGGTGGCGCGCAGCCAGGAGCCGCCGCCCTCCTCGACGGTGCCGGCCACGGGTGCCCCGGCGACACGGGCGCCGCTCTCATAGTCGAGCCAGCCGACCCAGCCTCCGGTGAACGGCGGCAGCGCGGGATCGGCGGCACCCCTGTCGAGGCGCACGTCGTGCGGAAGTGTCGAGCGCTCCCCCGTACCGACGAAACTCCACCCCGTGGTGGCGGCTGCCCCGGCATCGAGCCAGAACACATCCGCGGCTCCGGTTTCCAGCATCCCGAACACCGACGACGGCTCCACCCAGGCGGGAAGCGGTCGAGCACTCAGCTGTTCGGGCACCTTTCCAGCCTAGGACCGGGCGGCTCCCGTATCCTCATGGGGTGGACGACCTCCTGATCTGGCTCCTCGACACCGTGCAGTCGATCGATCCGGTCGCCCGCACGCTGATCGCCGGGCTCGCTGTGATGCTGGAGACGAGCATCCTGATCGGGCTCGTCGTCCCCGGTGACACGATCGTGATCATCGCCTCGATGGGGGTCGCCACTCCGCTGGAGGGCGTCGCGATGGGCGTCGCCGTCGTGATCGGGGCCCTGATCGGCGAGAGCATCGGCTTCTGGCTGGGGCGCTGGCTGGGCCCGCACATCCGTGTGTCGTGGTTGGGGCGCAGGATCGGTGAGCACAACTGGGTTCGGGCCGAGAACTATCTCGAGCGCCGTGGCGGCATCGCGATCTTCCTGTCCCGCTTCCTCCCGGTGCTGCACTCCCTCGTCCCGCTCACCGTCGGCATGAGCGAGTACCCGTACCGCAGGTTCCTGGCCTGGACGGCTCCCGCATGCATCCTCTGGGCCACCGCCTACGTGAGCGTGACGTCGCTCGCTGCGGGCAGCTTCCGCGAACTGGTCGATCGCGTGCACTTCGCGGGATACATCTTCGTCGGCGTGATCGCGCTCTTCCTGCTCCTGGCGTTCCTCGGCAAGAAGCTCCTGCAGCACGTCGAGGCCCGTCATCTGGAGGGCCCGGAGGCAGAGGCCGACGCCGACATGAAAGACTGAGGCAATGGCATCGGCTCCCCCGGCCCCCCGGATCCACTGGTTCGCCCGACTCGAACATCGCCTCCACGTCTGGCGAGAGGGTCGCGCGCGCCGTCGAGGCCGCGTCGCGACGATCCTTCCCTTCCCCGGCTACGGCGGTCCCGGCTGGGTCCGCGTCGTCGGCCGTGTTCTGATCGTGCCGCCGCAGCGTCGTACCCGCGACGGTGAGCCCGCGAGCGTTCGTGGCTGGCGCAGCTTCGTCGGCATCCCGGTGGGCTTCGCCGCTGTGAGCGTGCATTTCGGCGGCACCACTCATCAGGTCGCCGCCGACCGCGGCGGTGTGGTCGACGCCATGATCCGCGTCGATCTCGAGCCCGGCTGGCAGACGTTCACGTTCTCCGTCGAGGGACAGCCTCCGGTGGAGGCACGAGCGTTCATCGTCGCCGAGGGCACATCGTTCGGTGTGGTGTCGGATGTCGACGACACCGTGATGGTCACGGCCCTCCCTCGTCCCTTCATCGCCTTCTGGAACTCCTTCGTGCTCGACGAGCATGCACGTCTTCCCGTACCGGGGATGGCAGTGCTCCTCGACCAGCTGCTGCGGCAGCACCCCGGTGCCCCGATGGTCTACCTCTCCACGGGGGCGTGGAACGTCGCCCCCACCCTGTGGCGCTTCCTCGGCCGTCATCTCTTCCCCGCCGGTTCCATGCTCCTGACCGACTGGGGGCCCACGCATGAGCGCTGGTTCCGCAGCGGGCGGGAGCACAAGCTGACGAATCTGCGGCGACTCGCGACCGAGTTCCCCGATGTGAAGTGGCTGCTGATCGGTGACGACGGCCAGCACGACGAGTCGATCTACAGCCAGTTCATGGAGGAGTACCCTGACTCGGTCGCGGGCGTCGCGATCCGTCGTCTGCTCCCTGCCGAGGCCGTCCTCGCGGGTGGTCGGGCAGGCCATGAGCCGCACTCCGAGGATGTCGCGCCGTGGGTGAGTGCCGAAGACGGTGCCGGCCTTCGCGATCTGCTGGGCGAAGCCGGCATCCTGCGCTGACATGTCCCTCTCCCGCCAGGACTGGCTGCTCCGCGAAGAAGCCCATCGCGAACGTGCCGATGCTCTCACCGCTGCGCACCGTGACCGGGCGACCCGGGCGGAGAAGCACCCGGTGTGGGACTTCCTCTTCACCTACTACTCGTACAAGCCCGCACAGCTGCGCCGCTGGCACCCGGGCGCCGGCGTCGAGCTCGCCGATGCCCGCGAACGCCTCGACTGGCGCTGGTACCGCGCAGGACGATCCGCTGACAGCGCGGTTCCCGATGCAGCGGCTTTCGGTCGGGAGAAGGAGGAGCTGGCATCGCTCATCGAGAAGATGCTCCGCCGCACGGCATCGCGGCCAGGGCAGTTCGGCTGCTTCGGTCTGCACGAGTGGGCGATGGTGTACCGCGCCGACGAGCACCGACATGCGGTTCCGCTGCGACTGGGGCAGGCGGGCACGGATGCCGTCGTCGAGAACCACGACCTGCGTTGCACTCATTTCGACGCCTTCCGCTTCTTCACCCCCGAGGCGGTCCCCCGCAATCGCACCTCGTTGAGTCGCGACGAGCAGCCGCTTTTCGAGCAGCCGGGGTGCCTGCACGCGGGCATGGACCTGTACAAGTGGGCGACGAAGCTCGGGCCCCTCATCCCGGGCGACCTCCTCCTGGACTCGTTCGAGCTCGCGCGCGACATCCGCCTTCTCGACATGCAGGCGGCACCGTACGACCTCTCGGCGTGGGACGTGGTTCCCGTGCCCATCGAGACGCCCGAGGGCAAAGCCGAGTACGTGCGTCGGCAGCGAGGGTTCGCGGACCGCGGGGCCGCCCTGCGCACCGCACTGCTGAACGCCTGGCTCGGCGCCGGGGCCCGCGACGCGGCCTGAGCGCTCAGTCCACCGGGTCGCAGTCGTCGCAGACCGTCCAGGAAGCCGTCGCGGCGGAGAGCTGCAGCCGCAGCGCGACCACGCGCGTCGCCGCTTCTTCGAGCCGCTCGGGCGACAGCGTCCCGGTCTCGACCGCCGCGGTGATGCCGTGCACCATCGATCCCGCCGTCTGCGCATCGGAGCCCGCGACCATCAGGACCAGGTCGTTCCCCGCGGCGATCGCCGCCACCCCGTTCGCGACCGGGTCCGCATAGGCCGGGTCTCCCGACGAGAGCAGCATCCCGAGGTCGTCGGTGACCGCGACCCCCGTGAAGCCGAGCTCGTCCCTGGCGATCTCATGCCAGGTCGGCGAGAGGGATGCCGGCAGGGTGTCGACGGCCGTGTAGGCCAGATGCCCGTACATCAGCAGCGAGGCCCCCGCGTCGATCCCGGCAGCGAAGGGAACAGCGGCGGTGGCACGCCACTCCTCGAGCCCCATCGTCGTGCTCGGGATCGCATGATGCGAGTCGCCGGGCGCCGCCCCGTGCCCGGGGAAGTGCTTGAGCGTCGAGGCGAGGAACTGCTCCTGCGCACCGGTCGCGGCCGCCACGCGCTCCGCCGCTCCGGCCGGATCGATGCCGAGTGCGCGGCCATGGATGAACGAGCCGGGATCGGCCGTGTAGTCGGCCACGGTACCGAAGTTCACGGTGATCCCCGCGCGTGCCACCAAGGAGCCCCGTGCGGCGAACGCCGCGGAAGTCTCAGACACCGGAAGACCCTTCAGCGAGGTGGAGGCGGCATGGTCGTCGCCGTTCAGACGAGAGACCAGACCGCCCTCCTGATCGACGGCGATGAGCGGCGGCAGCGTCGGATCCACCGTGAGCGCGGCGGTGAGCGCCCGCAGCTCGGCTTCGGATGCCGGGATGTTGGTTCCCATCAGGATGAATCCGCCCAGGCCTGATTCCATGTACGCCCGGAGCGCGCCTGGATCGGTCCCCACCACGTGTCCCATCACCACAGTCGACGCCTGTTCAGGGACAGGCATCGCCTTCACCAGGGCGGTCGCGCGGTCGACGAACCTCTCGGCCCCGATACTCGACAGCGTTGCCGCGGGAGTGCGGGGAGCCGTGGTCGCCATGATCGAGGCCGATGCAGCCGACGAGGCGCAGAGCCCCACCACGGCGGCCACCGCGAGCACGACTGCCGCCCGTCCCCGGTGTCGAGAGTTCACGCGCATCGGTGCGGTGCAGGGATCGTCAGCAGGAGAGGGCCTCGGCGATCGGCACCGCGGCGTCGGTGTCGCCGTTCCCGAAGCGGATCGTCCGGCCGACCGTGCACGGCTCGTGGAGGGTGGCTGCGATCACGGCCGCGACGTCGGCACGTGATACCGCTCCCCGACCGTCGGGGTCGATCTGGATCCGGCCGCTGGGCTCGTCGAAGGTGAGCGTTCCCGGTGCGAGGATCGTGCCCTCGAGGCCGGTTCCGCGCAGGTGCTCGTCGGCGGCCCACTTCGCGTCTGCGTACGGGAAGAAGGAATCGTCCTGCGGGACGCCATGATCGGCGGTGGAGCCGAGCCAGGACACCATCACGTACCGTCGGACGCCCGCGCGTTCGGCCGCGTCCATGGAGCGCTGCGCCGCGTCGCGGTCGACCGCGTAGGTGCGCTCGGCAGATCCGCCGCCGGCACCTGCCGACCAGACGACGGCGTCGTGACCTCGGATGATCTCGGCGAGCGCCTCGACGTCCAGGCTCTCGACGTCGGCGACCAGCGCCTTCGCTCCGCCCGCTTCCACATCGGAGGAATGCTCCGGGTTGCGGATCACTCCCGTCACCTCATCCCCTCGAGCGACCAGGAGCGGCGCGAGCAGGAGGGCGATGCGGCCGTGGCCGCCGAAGACGATGATTCGCGACATGTCTTCACCCTACGCTCCCCTCCGCGAGCGCGGCGGGGGTCTGGTCGCTGTCGATCCCGAACCCGACACTCGGTCCTCTACACTCGGGTCAACGACGCCGACCCGAGACGGTGTCCCTCCCGACAGCAGGACGACGATGCCCACACCGCTGATCGAGCGCGAGATCACCGCGCACGTGTCACTCACCACCCCCGACGGGGCCTTGAACCACGATGCGCTGGGCTGGTCGCGCGTACCGGTGCACGACACCTCGGGGATTCCGGGCCGCGGTCATTGGGGGCGCAACAAGCGCTGGGAGTACTGGAACGTGATGACGGCGTCGCACATCATCGCCTTCACGGTGTCGTGCGTCGACTACATGTCGCTGCATGAGGTGTGGGTGCTCGACCGAGCGACCGGTGACGACGTCGGCACGACGGTGATATCGCCGGGAAGCCGCAGCGCGACGCTACCGGCATCTCTCGGCGCAGGGCCCGTCCGAGCGCGCACCCGTCGCATCACCATCGACGTCGACGAGACGTTCGACGGGACCCGTCTGCGTGGCACCGCTCCGCGTGTGTCCTTCGACCTGCTGGCGGGCCGTCCTCCCGGTCACGAGTCCCTCGGTGTCGTCGTCCCCTGGCGGCGGGGAGAGGACATCCCCCGTTTCCAGTACACGGTGAAGGATGTGGCACGCCCGACGACCGGGACGGTGACGGTGGACGGCATCACACACGACGTGTCCGAGGGCAGCTGGGCCGTACTCGACCACGGGCGAGGACGATGGCCCTACCGCGTGCGTTGGAACTGGGCGGCGGGGAGCGGTGCCGTCGACGGCCGCGTCATAGGGCTGCAGCTGGGCTCGAAATGGACCGACGGCTCCGGGGCGACCGAGAACGCGCTGCTGGTCGACGGACGCCTGTCGAAGATCAGCGAAGAGCTCGTCTGGGACTACGACCCGGAGCAGTTCCTGCGACCGTGGCGTGTGCACGGGACGAGCGCCGACCTCACCTTCACCCCGTTCTATGACAAGCACTCGCGCACGAATGCCCTGGTGATCTCGAGCAGGACGGATCAGCTCTTCGGCGTGTGGTCGGGCTGGGTGCGGGACGACACAGGCACGCAGGTGCACGTCGACGGCATCGAAGGATTCGCGGAAGAGGTGCTCAACCGCTGGTGACGCGCGCGCTCGTGGACTGCAGCGCCCGCTGCACGCCCTTCGCCGCCGAGCGACCGGCACGATTGGCGCCGATCGTGCTCGCCGATGGCCCGTACCCGACCAGCTGCACGCGGGGGTCCGCGACAGCCGTCGTTCCGCGGCCGTTCCGGTCCAGCTGGATACCCCCGGCCGCACTGCGCAGGTGAAGAGGAGCCAGGTGCGTGACCGCAGGGCGGAACCCGGTGGCCCACAGGATCACGTCGACCTGCTCGAAGCTGCCGTCGGGCCACCGCACCCCGTCGGGTTCGATCCGCTCGAACAGGGGGCGCCGGTCGGCGTAGGCGCCCAGACGCTCGGCCTCCCGCTCCTGCGGGCGGAGCATGAGCCCGGTGACGCTGACCACGCTCTCAGGAGGGAGACCGGCGGCGACGCGCTGCTCCACGAGCGCGACGGCTGCAGCTCCTGCCTCCGGCGTGAAGTCGTCGTCTCGCCACACCGGTTCTCGACGGGTGACCCACAGCGTGTCGGTGATCGGAGCGAGTGCGCCGAGGAACTGCACGGCGGACGCTCCCCCACCCACGACGAGCACCCGCTTGCCGATGAAGTGCTCCGGCCCCGGGTAGTCGACGGTATGCAGCTGTTCGCCGACGAAGGTCTCCATGCCGGGGAAGTGCGGCAGGAAGGGATGCGACCAGGTGCCGGTCGCGTTCACGAGCGTGCGGGTCGTCCACTCCCCCTCGCGGGCGCGCACGACGAGCAGGCCGTCCTGGTCGTCCACCCGTTCCACGTGCACGGGACGGAGCACCGGGAGTGCATGCCGGTGCTCGTAGGCGGCGAAGTAGGCGGGCACTGCCTCGTTCGCGCGTGCGCCGTCGCGTGGTGGAGGAGTGTCTCCCGGCAGCTCTGCGACCCCGTGCACGTCACGCATGGTCAGCGCGTCCCACCGGTGCTGCCAGGCACCCCCGGGACGCGTATCCGCGTCGAGGACCACGTGCGAGATGCCCAGCCGCGCGAGGTGGAAGGATGCCGAGAGGCCGGCCTGCCCTGCGCCGATCACCAGACTGTCGAGGATGCTCACGCCGGGTTCAACGCCCCGCTCCACGCGCTTGTTCCTCTCCGCCGTCGTCCACGCCGTGACGCGCCCGGGATACCCACCCCGATTGGTGCTCGTGTCGATTCGTGTAGTACTCTTTTCAAGTTGCTCCGGCTGGTCCGGAACAGCGTCTGGGCCTGTGGCGCAGCTGGTAGCGCACCTGCATGGCATGCAGGGGGTCAGGGGTTCGAGTCCCCTCAGGTCCACCAGATAGTTCTCAATCCAACCGTTGACAAAGTGGTTGGTATTTGGCGTCTTGCCATTACCAGCGATCGATGCTTCGGCATCGTTCGCTATTTTGTTTTCTGTTGAAAGCACCGCTGCGCGACAGGCTACCTGTGCTTCGATGAGCGCACGAGCAGGATCCGTGAGCTCAGACTCGACTCTGTCGTTGTCGACGACGAAGATCTTCGCGAAGATCGCTTGGTTGAGCTGGCGGCGCATTTCGTTGCTCGCGGATCTCCCGATGTACAACACCCATGGCGGCTTGTTCTGAGTGTTGTTGTAAGAGCCCCACCGAAGAATTTGTCGAAGTCTCGCAGATTTGCGCAGACTTCGGCCCTTTCCTGGTTCCCTCCTGCGTCGAAACTTCGCAGACGGTGCACGGAGTCCGTCGCTCGTCGATAGCATGTGAATCGACACGGAGAGGGGTCGTGTGTGCGTGCACTGGTGAAGTCCGGGCTTGAGCTCGGCGCGATCATCTGCGGCTTCGCCTCTCCGGACACCGTCGGCCGAGTTATGAGCGCGCTCGAGCTGGGGGCGGTAGCCCTTGGCGCGCTTCCGGAACCGGAGGTGCGTCTGGGCCGCATCGTCCAGCGCGCCGAAGCGTCGTTGACCTCGGCAGCAGCCCACGAGTTCTCCCGCCTCGGTGAGGCCGACCAGGAATCGATCGCCCAGGTGCTCAGGGCGCGGATCGACGACTCCGACGCCGCGGAGTTGCTCGTCGCCGCCTTCACTGGCGAAGAAGCGTTCTCGGCCGCCTTCCAGGACCCCGAGCGGTTCCCGGACACGGCGGATCTGACAGACGACGAACAGGGATATCTTCGCGCCCTCGTCGGAGTCGTGCACTCATCCGTCGAGGCACTCTCATTGTCCGGAGATCACCTGGGCCCCGTGGTGCAGGCGGCGTTCAAAGAGCTCCGGTCACATCAGCTGTCTGCCCAAGACGTACGGACGATGGTCACTCAGGAGTTTGCCAACCGGAACAGCATCGCATCTCATGTCGTCGTGGGAGACAGGCCTCGACCTGCGCGGGGGTTCGTCCGTCGCGACGCGAGCGACGAGCTGAAGGTGCGCCTAGACGACGGACACGAGAAGCTCCACGTGCTCTCCGGCCTACGAGGGACGGGCAAGTCACAGATCGCGGCCGCTGTGTCCGCTGATTGCGTGGCTGCCGGGTGGTCTTTCGTGGCCTGGGTCAATGCCTCAAGTCCCGAATCGATCCGGGCGGAGCTGCGTGCCATCTCGGTACTCCTGGGGCTGGTGACCGCTTCGGATGACGAAGACGTCGCGTTGGCGGCGATGCGAGTGTGGATCAACGACGGATCGGCAGCCGACCGGCTTCTCGTCTTCGACGATGTCGAGAATCTGCGAGACGTCGAGAAATGGCTCCCTCTCGAGGCAGGTCCGCATATCGTCGTCACGACTGTTCTCGCTGAGGCGGATCCCGCGCACACGGTGAATGTCGGTGTTCTGCCGCTGCCGGAGGCTATCGATTATCTGCTCGGCGCGACCCGGTCGCAGGACCGCGCCGGCGCGCAGGCTGTTGCCGAGGCTCTCGGCTGCCTCCCCCTCGCTCTCGCTCAGGCTTCCTCGACCATGCAGCAGTCCGGCTTCGACTTCGACCGGTACCTCGCCGCACTGGAGAGTCGCCTGCTCGTCGACGTTCTGGAACCCGAGACGACCGGATACACACGCTCTGTCTGGGCCGCGTTGAGCATGTCGATCGATTCCGCTCTCGACAGTCTCCGCCGCAATCCTGCACGCGCCTCTGCGGGGCAGCGCGTGCTCTCCGTCCTCAGTCTGAGCCCCGAGCGCGGAGTGCCGCGGGAATGGCTGTCGGCATCCGGGGAGGACGAGTTCGAGACCTCCCTCGCAACTGGGGCCCTGATCACCTCTTCGGTTCTGGGTGCGCGCGTCGGCGGGTCGGACGTGACGATGCACCGCCTCATCGCTCGCGTCCTCCGGGAGCGCATGTCCACGGCAGGCACGGCGGACGACGCGGTCGGAGCGTCGATCGCGCAGATCACGCGTCAAGTGCGCACGTCCCTAGCGCGGCCAGACAGGGCGGACCGGGCCGCCGCACGACGCATCATCCTTCATCTCACGGATGTCGCCCGCGAACCAGAGCTCCACACGCTGGCGCGGGATCCGCGATTCCTCGAGCTCGCGAGCGGCGTCTCTGTTGCGGCACAGAGGATCCGCGAGCCTGCCGCAGTCGCGACGATGGCTCCCTTCATGCACCTTCTGGAGACAGAGTTCGGCCGAAGCAACATGAGATACGTGCGTCTGGCCGAAAGCGTCGCGAACGCCCAGTCGGTACTCGGAGACTTCGATGACGCGATCCGCACTTTCGAGGAACTGTTGCAGCAGACGCTCGCCGACCATGGGCCGGCGAGCGAGATGGGGGTGAAGCACCTAATCATGCTCGCCCACGCGTTGGGGGACAGCGGGGACGGCGAGGGCGCGCGACGACTGTACGACGAAGCTCTCCTGATCGCGGACCAGCTGCCGGGCGGGGCGACTCCACTGAAGCGAGCTGCGTCTTCTGCGAGGGCGATGTTGATGTCCGACGACGACGCAGACGTTCTCGCCGGAATGGAGGCGGCCCTTAATGAGGCTCACGCAGAGCTCGGACCGAACGCCGAGCGCACGCTAATCCTCCGGAACAACCTCGCTGAGACCTGCCTTCGGACTGGAGACACCGACCGCGCGGTTCGTCTGCTGGACACCAATCTGC
The DNA here is from genome assembly GCF_000340625.1 of Microbacterium sp. UCD-TDU. Lineage (NCBI taxonomy): Bacteria > Bacillati > Actinomycetota > Actinomycetes > Micrococcales > Microbacteriaceae > Microbacterium > Microbacterium sp. UCD-TDU. The sequence continues at coordinate 214,765 of NZ_KB454447.1, read as the reverse complement.
GGGTGCGTCGCGCGAAGCACGGAGACGCCCATCCGGCAACCGTGGTCACGATCAGCAATCTGGTCAACGCCATGGTCGAAGACGGTCGCCCCGACGAAGCGCGCCTCCTCGGAGACAAGGCATACGAGGACGCGAAGACCGAGCTCGGCGAAGACCACACGGATCTCCTAACGTTGCGACACAACATGAGCCGCGCGCGGACCGCCGCCGGCGACCATATCGGCGCGGCGCGGATGCTCCGTCAGCTCGTCGAAGCTCGCTCTCGGGTCCTCGGCGCCACCCACCCGGACACACTGGCCAGCAGACATAATCTGGTCAACACCTACCTCACGGTCGGCAACACAAAGCGAGCGGAGCGTGAACTCCCCGACCTCCTGGCTGACACCAAGGCGAGGTTCGGACCGGATCACAACGAGGCGAGGAACGTCCAAGAACTCGCGCAGATGCTGGCTGCCTCCGGCGGAGATGCACGGCACCTCGACAGCTTCGATGCGTGAAGGCGGGTCCGACCGACTCGCGCCTACCTAGCGCGCCTCCTCGTCAGCGTCAACCCGCTTCGGTCCGCACGTGGCACGTTCTACCGTGAACGCACCTCGATGAAAGGATGCGATCATGTCGAACCCGATCATTCCCCCGGTGCCTCCGGTCCCCCACGACGACGACGCGCCCAATGTCCCGACCAGAGAAGTCGACGGCGAGCGTGTGCTGGATCCGGATGTCGACGACGCGCTCGTCGACAGCGCAGAGGCCGACCGCCTCGCAGCGGGAGCCGATGACGACGGGGACGACACCGACGTGTGAGCGTGTCCGTGCGGCCCGTCGCACTCGGTTTCTCCGAGCACCTCGGTCGGTGGAGCACTCCACAGGCGAACGAAGAAGCCCACCCCTCGATGATCGAGGGGTGCGCTTCTTCGCTACGGCCAGCGCCTCGTGCGGCCGACTACCTCGCCAGCAGCGGCGGCCGATGGGGAATGGAGATCGGACGCGTCGCTCTGCTCGAACCACGCATCCGCTCGACGTCCTCGAGCACCTCGAAGACGGTCCCGTATCGGGTGGCGAGAGGCAGGTCGCGCAACCAGGTCACTTCGACTTCTGTTTCGGCGAGCTCGTACACGCACGCCACCACGTGGCGTGGATCGTTGGGCGAGTAGCGAAGGTCGTTGATCACCCACTCCGATGCCGTGATGCGGTTCAGCATGAAACGCGGATCCGGAAGTTCAGACATGTGGGGGCCCTCCAGGACTCTCTCTCCCTAGAGAGTGCGCCACGGACCGCTGCCGGGGAAGCCCCTTGACACCGCGCGAGGACGGTGCCGTCGGTGGATTCGGTCGCGGCACCGGAGCGGAGAACCGCGACGACTCAGCGGCCCGGTCGCACCGTGAGGTCGGTGATCTCCGCGTCGCGAGGGAGGTCGAGCGCCGTGAGGATCGTCGTGACGACGGCCTCCGGGGTGATGAAGCGGCCGGCGTCGTACTCCTGCCCCTCCTGCTGATGCACACGCTCCTGCATCGGAGTGGCGGTGCGCCCGGGGTAGATCGAGGTCACCCGCACGCCGTGCGGGGCCTCTTCCGCCCGCAGCGCATCGGCGAGGGCCCTGAGCCCATGTTTCGATGCCGCATACGCCGACCATCCGGCGTTGGCACGGAGCCCGGCGCCCGAGTTCACGAACACGACCTGCCCCTGAGACACGCGCAACACCGGCAGCAGGAGGCGCGTGAGCTCCGCAGGCGCGACGAGGTTGACCGCGAGCTGCTGCTCCCAGAGTGAGGGGGCGAGGTCGGCGACGTCACCGAGATCGACGACGCCGGCGACGTGCACCAGCGAGTCGATGCGGTCGGGCAGATGCTGCTTCGACAGCGCCCACGACAGACGGCCGGGCTGCGCGAGGTCGCCGACGAGGACGGATGCGCCGGGGAGCTCATCCGCGATCTGCCGGGCGCGCCCGGCATCACGGACCAGCGCCACCACGTCATCGCCACGGGACAGCAGTCGACGGGCGAGAACCGCGCCGATGCCGGAGCCCGCACCCGTGATGAGGTGCGTCGACATGTCAGCTGGGGTCTGCGGCGGGCTCGGCCACGTCGATCGGAACGACGGGGCAGTCCTTCCAGAGACGCTCGAGACCGTAGTAGACGCGCTCCTCCTGGTGGAAGACGTGCACGATCAGGTCGCCGAAATCGAGCAGGACCCACCGGGCCTCTGCACGCCCCTCGCGTCGCACCCGCTTGTGGCCCGACTCGATCAGTCGGTCCTCGATCTCATCGGCGATCGCGGCGACGTTGCGCTCGCTGTTTCCGGTGACGAGCAGGAAGATGTCCACGAGCGGAAGCGGCTCGGAGACGTTGAGCGCGACGAGATCCTCTCCACCCTTGTCGATGGCGGCTTGTGCTGCGAGGCGCAGCATCTCTTCGGCGGTTTCAGGTGATTGCATCAGAACACATTCGTGGTGATGGCGATGATGACGACGACACCGACAGCGAGGGCGAGGCCTCCGGCGACGATCGCCAGGGTGATCATCAGCCGGTTGCCCTTCTCGGGCGCCGGCGGACGGATCACCTCGCCGGCGGGCTTGATGGTGCTGACCGCCGAGCTGGCGGCGATCGGCGTGGGGGACGACGCGGGAGGAAGCTCGCCGTCGATGAGGACAGCGTCGACGTCCTTGCCGTCGGTGGTTCCGAGGGCATGGCCCTGTGAGCCCATGCCCTGCGGCAGTTCGTATGACCCGGTGACGAGGATCTCACCGGTCGAGGCGACAGGGCCGGAGAGCGATCCTTCGCCCGGAGACGGAGTGAAGATCAGTGCGTTCGGCGCGGAGTGCTGCGAGCCGGTCGAGTCGCCCACGGTGAGCAGTTCGTCGAACGACGGGCGGAACGGCGCCTGAGGGTCCGGAGCATCGGCGAGGAGCCCCTCGCCGAAGGCGGGGTTGACCGTGGGGCGGACCTCATCGTCATCGTCGTCGTCGGCATCGTCGACATCGGCGAGCACGTCGTCGGCATCTTCGTCGGAACCGTGGGCGTCCTCCACAGCGAGTCCGAGAGCCGAGGCCACGTCATCGTCGTGCGGCGACTCCTCAGCCTGCTCATCAGCGACCTCGAGCGGAAGTTCGCCCACCGAGTCCGCGACGACGGATGCGCTCACGGGTGCGATGGCGACCTCGTCGTCGATGTCGTCGTCGTCGCCGGGCTCTTCGTTCCTGGTGAAGTCCGGTACACCCGAGACGCTCTCCGCAGGAGTGTCAACATCGTCCGCGTTGGAGGCGGTCAACTCGACGGGGCTGTCCTCCGGCGCGTGGTCGACAGACTGCACCGAGTCCGCGTCGTCGGAATCCTCTGCCGCATCGTCGTCGGCGATGACGGGGACCGAGGCGGTGCGGACCTTCTCCAGCGCACGTGCCTGACGACGCGTCAGGGGTGCATCGCCGTTCGCCTCGTCGGTGTTCGGCGTCGGTGCCGGCGCGACCTCGACGGGTTCGACAGCACGGGGCAGCGGTGGCGCGGGGGGTGCCGCCTCAGCCGCCGCAGCGGCCTCCTCAGTGGAGATGACCGGGGTCGATCCCGTCAGCCGGATCTCCCGCAGCTGCTTTCGCGTCAGCGGACCCTGCTCCTGCTGATCCGATGTACTCATGCCTTGCTCCGATACAGATGATGCTTCGCGATGTACTGAACGACCCCATCAGGGACCAGATACCAGACCGGCTGCTCGTCGCGAACGCGTTCACGGCAGTCCGTCGACGAGATCGACAGCGCCGGCACCTCGAGTTGGCTGACGTTGTCGCTCGGGAGGCCGTCTGTGCTCAGGACATGTCCGGGGCGTGAGACCGCGACGAAGTGGGCCAACTCCCACAACTCATCATGGTCCCTCCAACTGAGAATTTGCGCCACGGCGTCCGCACCGGTGATGAAGAAGAGCTCCGCATCCGGGCGATCGCGCTTCAGATCACGCAGCGTGTCGATCGTGTAGGTGGGGCCCTCGCGGTCGATGTCGACGCGGCTGACCGTGAACTGCGGGTTCGAGGCGGTGGCGATCACCGTCATGAGATAGCGATGCTCGCTCGGCGAGACTCCCGACTTCTGCCACGGGTGGCCGGTCGGCACGAACACGACCTCGTCGAGACCGAAGGAGTTCGCGACCTCGCTGGCTGCGACCAGGTGGCCGTGATGGATGGGGTCGAACGTGCCGCCCATCACGCCGATGCGCGGGGTGCGCGTGGTAGCAGCGTCGTTCATGGGGGCCTAGTGGCCGTGTCCCGCCTCGTGACCGTCCTTGCCGTGCTGCGCAGCCCAGGCCTCGGCCTTCGCCGAGTGACGGTTGGCGACGTTCTTGTAGGAGAAGGTCACCAGTCCGAGGAAGGCGAACACGACCGCAGCGATGACTCCGAAGATCACCGTTTCGAGCGCGACGTTGCCGTGGTGCTCGGTTTCGGCAGCGGCCATCGCGATCTGTGCGACGAGGTTCATCCTGACTCCGTTTCGTGGCGTGCTGTTCGGGATCCTGTGATGTACAGCGTCCCCCAGTCTAGCCCTCAGCCGCGGGTCTGCCCCGACCCACGCGCGAGCCATTTCGTGCTGGTCAGCTCCGACAGGCCCATCGGCCCCCGCGCATGCAGCTTCTGGGTGGAGATGCCGACCTCCGCTCCGAAGCCGAACTCGCCGCCGTCGGTGAAGCGGGTCGAGGTGTTCACCATCACGACGGCCGAGTCCACCTCGGCGAGGAAGCGCTCCGCATTGCGCGAGTCGGTCGTGATGATCGATTCCGTGTGACCCGTGCTGTATCGGCGGATGTGATCGAGCGCCTCCTCGAGGGAGTCGACGACCTTCATCGCGATGTCGAGGCTCAGGTACTCGGTCTCCCAGTCCTCCTCGACCGCGGGGATCACGTTGGAGACGAGACCGGCGACCATGTCGTCGCCGTGGATCGCGACCCCTTCGCTCTGCAGCGCGCTGGCCACCAGGGGGATCAGGCGCGGAGCCGCCTGACGATGCACCAGAACGGTCTCCACCGCGTTGCACACGCTCGGGCGCTGCACCTTGGCGTTCACGACGATGTCACTCGCCCAGTCGTCCGGCGCCGTCTCGTCGAGGAAGATGTGGACGTTGCCCGCTCCGGTCTCGATGACGGGCACGGTCGACTCCGTGACGACCGCCTCGATGAGGCCGGCGCTCCCCCGCGGGATCAAGACATCGATGAAGCCACGACCGTGCATGAGCGCCTTCGCGCCGTCACGACCGAAGTCGTCCACGGTCTGGATCGCCTCGGGGGTGAGTCCAGCGTTCTGCACGGCCCTGCGCATGACGTCGACGAGAACGGTGTTGGAGTCGCGGGCAGCACTCCCACCGCGCAGCACCACGGCGTTGCCGGAACGCAGGGCGAGCGCGGCGATGTCGACCGTCACGTTGGGGCGGGCCTCGTAGATCGCGCCGACCACACCGAACGGCACGCGCACCTGCTCGAGCGCGACGCCGTTGGGCATCCGGTGTCCGCCGACCACGCGGCCGACGGGATCCGCGAGAGCGGCCACCTCGCGCACAGCTGCGGCGAGGGCCGCCACGCGCTTGTCGTCGAGACGCAGCCGGTCGATGAGCGACTCCCCGATGCCGTCCTCGCGTCCGCGGGCGATGTCGCGACCGTTCGCCTCGATGATGCGCGGCGCTGCATCCAGAAGGGACACGGCGATGGATTCGAGCACGCGGGCCTTGTCATCGCTCGTGAGCGCTGCGGTGGCGCGGGAGGCCTCTTTGGCTCGCTCGAGGCGCACCTGCGGGGTCTGGTCGGTCATCCGCCCAGTTTATGAGGTGGCCGGCTCGAACCAGGTCCCTATTTCGGCGCCGGCGAGAGCCTGCTCGACGAGGTCGGCGCTGGTGACCAGCACCCCGATCCCCGAGGCCGCCGCGAGGCGCGCCGCCGAGACCTTGGTGGCCGCTCCGCCGGTGCCGACGCTGTTGACGACCGTCGCTCCGAACTCGAGACCGGTCAGGTCGGCGTCCGGGGCCACGATGTCGATCGGCTCGGCGCCGGGATCGGTCGGAGGCTTCGTGTAGAGCGACTCGATGTCGCTGAGCAGGATGAGCGCATCGGCTTCGATCAGCTGGGCGACCAGCGCACCGAGCCTGTCGTTGTCGCCGAAGCGGATCTCCTGAGTTGCGACCGTGTCGTTCTCGTTCACGATCGGCAGGGTGCGCAGCCCGAGCAGTCGCTCCATGGCGCGACGGGCGTTGGAGCGCGACGTCGGGTTCTCGAGGTCACCGGTGGTGAGGAGCACCTGCCCCGCGACGATGTCGAACGGACGCAGGGACTCCTGGTAGCGATACATCAGGATGTTCTGACCAACGGCCGCTGCGGCCTGCTGGGTCGCGAGGTCGGTCGGGCGGGCGTCCAGCCGCAGGAACGGGATGCCCGACGCGATCGCACCGGATGACACCAGCACGACCTCGGCTCCGCGAGCATGCGCGGCAGCGAGGGCCTCGACGATGACGGGAATGCGCCAGGACGACTCACCGCTGATCGAGGAGGATCCGACCTTGACGACGATGCGGGACGCAGTGGCGAGTTCTGCGCGGGTCCGCGCTGTCACTCGCCGTCCTCGCGATACGCGGCGAGACGCTGCGTCTCGACCTCGGCGCGAGCTTCGGCCTTGGCATCCATGCGCTCGTAGTACTGCTCACGTCGCTCCGACGTCGTCCGTCGCGCGTTCGGGGCCAGTCGGGGGTCGGTTCCACGGGGCGCACTCATCAGCTCGGCGGCCGATGTCATGGTGGGCTCCCAGTCGAAGACGATGCTGTCGCCCTCGCCGATGACGACGGTCGAACCCTGAACGGCGCCGAGACGGAAGAGCTCATCCTCGACACCGAGCTTCTCGAGTCGATCGGCGAGATACCCGACGGCCTCTTCGTTCTGGAAGTCGGTCTGCTGCACCCATCGAACCGGCTTCTCACCCAGGATGCGGTACACGTTGCCGTAGGTACCACCCTCGACACGGATGGTGAATTCCTTCTTGGAGCCGCGAGGTCGGATGACGACGCGCTCCGGCGGCGTCTCGAGCGCGGCTTCGGCACGGGCCTTCTCGACGAGCTCGCCCAACGCGAAGGTGAGCGGACGGAGCCCTTCGTGGGAGACCGTGGAGATCTCGAACACACGGAACCCGCGAGCCTCGAGATCGGGGCGTACGAGCTCGGCGAGGTCGCGTGCCTCAGGGACGTCGATCTTGTTCAGAGCGATGAACTGCGGGCGCTCGAGGAGCGGCGTCTGCCCCTCGGGGACCTCGTAGGCACCGAGCTCGGCGAGGATGACGTCGAGGTCGGAGATCGGGTCACGACCGGGCTCCAGAGTCGCGCAGTCGAGCACGTGCAGCAGCGCCGAGCAGCGCTCGACGTGCCGGAGGAACTCGAGCCCGAGTCCTCGACCCTCGCTGGCGCCCTCAATCAGGCCGGGCACATCGGCGACCGTGTAGCGGAAGTCGCCGACCTGCACCACGCCGAGGTTCGGGTGGAGGGTCGTGAACGGGTAGTCGGCGATCTTGGGCCGGGCGGCGGAAATCGCACCGATCAGGCTCGACTTGCCGGCGGAGGGGTAGCCCACGAGGGCGATATCGGCGACCGTCTTCAGCTCGAGGATGACGTCACCCTCGTGGCCGGGAGTGCCCAGGAGAGCGAATCCGGGGGCCTTGCGCTTCGGGGTGGCGAGGGCGGCGTTGCCGAGCCCACCCATCCCGCCCTTGGCGACGACGAACCGCTCACCGGGGATGATCATGTCGATGAGGACTTCGCCGGCGGTGTTCTTCACCACGGTGCCGACCGGGACGGGCAGCTCGAGCGTCTCACCGAGGAACCCGGAGCGGTGGTCGCCCATGCCCGGACCGCCGTTGCCGGAGGAACGGTGCGGCGAGTGGTGGTACGACAGCAACGTGCCGGTCTGAGGATCGGCGACGAGCACGACGTCGCCGCCGTCACCGCCGTTGCCTCCGTCCGGGCCGCCGAGCGGCTTGAACTTCTCGCGGTGCACGGAGACGCAGCCGTTGCCGCCCTTACCCGCACGCAGGTGCAGTGTGACGGTGTCGACGAACGTGACCATTTGCTAGTCCTCTGGGTTGCTGTGCGTTTTCGGAGGGCAGATACACGGACGGGGCGAGCCGAAGCCCGCCCCGAACCGGATATCTAGTGTCGCGCTGTGATCACTCAGCTGCGGCGACGATGTTGACGACCTTGCGGCCGCCCTTCGCGCCGAACTGGACCGCACCGGCGGCCAGAGCGAACAGCGTGTCGTCGCCGCCACGGCCGACGTTGACGCCGGGGTGGAAGTGCGTGCCGCGCTGGCGGACGATGATCTCGCCGGCGAGGACCTGCTGACCGCCGAAGCGCTTCACGCCGAGGCGCTGAGCGTTGGAGTCACGACCGTTACGGGTTGAGCTTGCGCCCTTTTTATGTGCCATGTCCTAGTCCCCTCGGGCTTACTTGATGCCGGTGATCTTGACGCGCGTGAGCTCCTGGCGGTGGCCCTGACGCTTCTTGTAGCCGGTCTTGTTCTTGTACTTCTGGATGATGATCTTCGGGCCGCGGAGGTTGCCGATGACCTCAGCCGTGACCTTGACCTTCGCGAGCGAGTCAGCGTCGGTGGTCACCGTGGCGCCGTCGACGAGCAGCACTGCAGCCAGCTCGATCTTCTCGCCCTGGGCAGCCTTGACACGGTCGAGCTGAACGATCGTGCCGACCTCGACCTTCTCCTGCCGCCCACCGGCGCGCACTACTGCGTAAACCACTTCATACCTGTTTCGTTGGGGAGCTCGCGGCTCCGAGATCTCACGGGAAGACTGTTGCTTGCATGCACCGCAGAACGGTAGGTGCGAACGCAAGACTCTCCGCTTCGGCCGACGAGGACGACGCGGCATACGCACCAAGGGACTACTTTACCGGATGCGGGTCTGTGTCGCAAAGCGGGCTGCCTCCGATCTGTCTGGGCGCACGCTCGAGCCCCACCCCATCGCTGCGGACGTAGGCTGACGAGGTGACCGTACTCGTCGACGACCCGCTCTGGCCCGCCCACGGACGCCTGTGGGCACACCTGGTCAGCGACGAGAGCCTCGATGAGCTGCACGCGTTCGCGCGGGCGCACGGCATCGCTCCGCGCGCGTTCGACCTCGATCACTACGACGTGCCGGAGGAGATCATCCCCCGGCTCGTCGCCGCTGGTGCCCAGCATGTGAGGGGCAAGGAGTTGGTGCGTCGCCTGATCGCCTCAGGACTCCGAGTCCGCAGCCGCGACCGGCGCTGACGGCTCGTTGTTCACCGAGACGGGAGTCCCGGTGAGCGCTGCCGTGCTCACCCGACGACGCCCTCGTCCCTGACCGGGTGCCTTCGGCTCCGGAAGGGCATCGAGAACAGAGTCGAGCAGCTGCTCAGCGGGAGTCTTCGGGCCCTTGCGGTCACCGCCGCGCTTCTTGCGAGCCTTCTTCGGACGCTCGGCAGCTGCGGGCGCCTCTGCCGCGACATCGACCGCCTCGGCTTCCTGCGCCGCCCCCTCGGACGCCGGAGCGATGGTTGAGGCGGCGATCTGCGCGAGAGCCGACTTGGCGCCCTCGGTGATGCTGTGGGTGACGGCCGGTACCGCCGGAGCGCTCTGGCTCTGCCCGTTGCCGTTGCTGTTGCCGTTGCTGTTGCCGCGCTGGCGACGGCCGCTCTGCCCGTTGCCGTTGCTGTTGCCGCCGCCGTTGCTGTTGCTGGAGCGGTGCTTCACGACCGGGTCGTGGTGCACGATCACGCCACGACCGGCACACACCTCGCACGCCTCGCTGAAGGTCTCCAGCAGGCCGAGGCCGAGCTTCTTTCGCGTCATCTGCACGAGGCCGAGCGAGGTGACCTCGGCGACCTGGTGCTTCGTGCGGTCGCGGCTCAGGCACTCGATCAGTCGACGCAGCACGAGGTCGCGGTTGGATTCGAGCACCATGTCGATGAAGTCGACGACGATGATGCCGCCGATGTCACGCAGACGCAGCTGACGGACGATCTCCTCCGCAGCCTCGAGGTTGTTCTTGGTGACCGTCTCCTCGAGGTTTCCGCCGGAGCCGACGAACTTGCCGGTGTTGACGTCGACGACCGTCATGGCCTCGGTGCGGTCGATCACGAGCGAGCCGCCGGAGGGCAGCCACACCTTGCGGTCGAGCGCCTTCTCGATCTGCTCCGTGATGCGGAAAGCATCGAAGGGGTCGGTCTCGTCCTCGTAGGCCTCGACGCGCTCCAGCAGGTCGGGAGCGACGCTCTCCAGGTACGCACGGATGGTCTGCTGTGCATCTTCGCCCTGGATCAGCATCTTCGTGAAGTCCTCGTTGAAGACGTCGCGGACGATCTTCACGAGAAGGTCGGGCTCAGCGTGCAGGAGCGCGGGCGCCTGCTGGTTCTCGACCTGCTTCTGGATGTGCTCCCACTGGGAGGTGAGTCGCTGTACGTCACGGGTCAGCTGGTCTTCGGTGGCGCCCTCGGCCGCGGTGCGGACGATCACGCCGGAGGACTCCGGCAGCACCTCCTTGAGAATGCGCTTGAGGCGCGCACGCTCGTTGTCGGGGAGCTTGCGGCTGATGCCGTTCATCGACCCGCCCGGCACGTAGACCAGGTAGCGGCCGGGGAGCGAGATCTGGCTCGTGAGACGCGCACCCTTGTGTCCGACCGGGTCCTTCGTCACCTGCACGAGAACGCGATCGCCGGGCTTGAGCGCCAGCTCGATGCGACGCGGCTGGTTGCCGGTCTCGACACCGTCCCAGTCGACCTCGCCGGAGTACAGCACGGCGTTGCGCCCGCGACCGATGTCGACGAAGGCGGCCTCCATGCTGGGGAGCACGTTCTGGACACGGCCCAGGTAGACGTTCCCGATGAGCGACGCATCCTGGTTGCGGGCGACGTAGTGCTCGACGAGCACGCCGTCCTCGAGGACGCCGATCTGGGTGCGGCCGTTCTTCGACCGGACGACCATCTTGCGGTCGACCGACTCACGGCGCGCGAGGAACTCGGCTTCGGTCACGACGGGGCGGCGGCGCCCGGCGTCGCGGCCGTCGCGGCGACGCTGCTTCTTCGCCTCGAGACGCGTCGAGCCCTTGATGGCCTTCGGCTCGGTGATGTACTCCACGACGCGCTGACGCTGACGCGGCTCTTCACGCTGATCCTCGCCCTCGGAGCCACCGCGGCGACGACGGCCACGACCACGGCCCGCCGCGTCGTCCTGGGGCTGCTCGCGCTCGGCGATGCGGTCGAAGATGCGCTCGCGACCCGGGCGTGCGGGAAGCGGGACGACCTCCGGCGCGTAGAAATGCAGCTGAGTGGAGACCTGGGAGACGAACACCTCGGGAAGCAGGCCGAGCGACACGGCGGTCACCGGAGCCGGAGCCTCGGGGGCGGCCGGAGCCTCCTCGACCGCGGTCTCCGAGGCGGTGGTCTCCTCGACGACCGGCTCAGCCACGGGCTCTGCGTCGGTGCTCACCGTGGCGGAGGTCTCCTCGGCGACCGGCTCGGCCACGGGCTCCTCTGCCTCAGCGCTCGCTCCTGCAGCGGCTTCCGCGTCAGCTTCTGCTTCCGCCCGCGCATCCGCGACGGACTCGGCGGCAGCAGCAGCGTCGTCGGCAGCAGCCGCAGCGTCATCCGCGGCGGCATAGCCGGCGGCGACGTCATCGGCGGCGGCGTCCTCTGCCACCTCTGCCGCTTCGGACAGCTCATCGACCTCGTCCGACGACCCGGTGAGGTCGTCCACCTCGGGAGCGGCGGGCTCCGTCAGCTCTCCCGCGGCGTCAGCCGGGAAGTCGAGGGTAGGGGCGTTGTTGTCATTGTTGTCATCGGCCATCTCTGGCTTACTCCCTGCACGGGACACTCGGTGTCCTGTGAAATCTCATGCGGTACCCGCAGGTTCCGCGAACTCACTCGGTTTGCGACCGGCTCATGGCTCTGATCGCGTGGGGCATTGGACCCCGAAGTCTGCTCGATGCGTGTCGCGGCAACGCCGTTCATCGCATCACAGGCCATTATCGCACCAAGTGGCTCCGTTCGCGGCATCCCGTCACGCGCAGCGAGTTTTCTCCGGCCTGTTCTCGCCGCATCCATAGCAGTCGCTGGGATAATCCCCAGTATGAGCGAGCAGCGCACCCGCCCCGTCATCTACGCCGTCTGGCTGATCATCGCGAGTGTGGTGGGCTGGTTCGCCGCCTTCCAGCTCACGATCGAGAAGTTCGTACTGGCGGCGAATCCGGACGCCGTGCTGAGCTGCAACGTCAGCGTCATGATCCAGTGCGGCAAGAATCTCGACTCGTGGCAGGGCGAGGTGTTCGGCTTCCCGAACCCCCTGCTCGGCATCGCCGGTTGGATGGCTCCCCTGTTCATCGGCGTCGCACTGCTCGCCGGCTCGCGCTTCCCTCGATGGTTCTGGATGACGTTCGGTGCGGGCGTCACGTTCGCCTTCGGCCTCGTGTGCTGGCTGATCTGGCAGAGCATCTACGCGCCCAACCTCGGCGTGCTCTGCCCCTGGTGCATGCTGACCTGGTCGGTCACCATCCCCACTTTCTTCGCGACGATGCTGCATCTGACCCGCAACGGGACGTTCACGAGTAACGAGAAGCTGAAGGACCGGGCGAACCGACTGATGGTCTGGGTCCCCCTCGCGACGATCCTCGCCTACGCCGTGGTCATCCTGCTCGCGCAGCTGCGCGGCCTCGACCTCCTCGGCGAGGTCATCGGCATGGTCTTCTGACCCTCGGCTGATACCGCACGGATACAGAAGAAGCCCGCCCGTCGATCCGAGGATCGACGGGCGGGCTTCTTCGGCGTGACGGGCGTTCAGTCGAACCAGATGCCGAGCTCGCGAGCTGCCGACTCGGGGCTGTCCGAGCCGTGCACGAGGTTCTGCTGCACCTTGAGTCCCCAGTCGCGACCGAAGTCGCCACGGATCGTGCCGGGCGCCGCGGTCGTCGGGTCGGTGGTGCCCGCGAGCGAGCGGAAGCCCTCGATCACGCGGTTGCCCGCGAGACGGATGGCGACCGAGGGGCCGGAGAGCATGAACTCGAGCAGCGGCTCGTAGAACGGCTTGCCCTCGTGCTCTGCGTAGTGCTCGGCGAGCAGGTCGCGGTCGGGCTCGACCAGGCGGATGTCGACGAGGGCGTAGCCCTTCGCCTCGATGCGGGCGAGGATCGCGCCGGTGAGGCCGCGAGCGACACCATCGGGCTTGACGAGGACGAGGGTTTCTTCGGTGGCCATGTCATTCACTCTCTGTCTGAGTCTCGGTCGTGGGCTCGGCGGGGCGTCGTGCGTCCAATCGGGCCCCTCCGATGGTCGCATACGCCCACATGCCGCCGAAAATCAGGACGACGAGCAGGATCGACGGGACGAAGAACGCCGACAGGGCGACGACGGCCTGGATGACCCACCCGGCGGTGAGCGCCCAGGGCTTCGTGATCATCCCGGCGATCACGATGCAGGCGAGCGCGAGCACGGCGCCGGCGACGATCGCCCACCACTGCTCGATCCCCTCGGGAAGCTGGCGCAGCCCGAAGATCGTGAGGCCGACGAGGAAGACCACGATGGCCTCGAAGCCCAGCACGACCGGTGCGAGCTTCTGCACGAGGGTGCGCGGCGGACGTGGTCGGCGAGCAGGTGTCGCCTGGGCGCTCATGCGCGCCACCCCGACTTCCAATCCTCGTCCTGCGCCAGCGCGATCGCCTCACCGGCGAGCACGACCGACCCCGCGATGATCACCGCGCGCCGGTCGGAGGATGCGGCCCACTCACGCGCGGCGTCGGCGGCGTCGGCGAGCGAGTGGTGCACGGTCGCGCGCTGTCCGTTCTGCTCGACGAGGTCGGCGATCGCATCCGCATCGCTCGCGCGGTCGGAATCCGGAGCGGTGGCGAACACGTGCGCCGCGGTGGGAGCCAGCTCGGCGACGATACCGGCGGCGTCCTTGTCGGCGAGCACGCCGAGCACCAGACCCCACTCGTCGAAATCGAAGCTGTCGTCCAGCGCCTGAGCGAGCGCCTTGGCGCCGTGCGGGTTGTGCGCGGCGTCGACGATCACCGTCGGGGCGATGCCGAGAAGCTGCAGGCGTCCGGGCGAGGTGCTCTCCTGCAGGCCTGCCGTGACGATGTCCGCGGCGATGCGCTGGGTGGCCCCGCCGATGAGCGACTCGACGGCGGCGACGGCGAGAGCGGCGTTGTGCCCCTGGTGCGCGCCGTACAGCGGGAGGTACTCCTCGGTGTACTCCCCCGCCAGGCCGCGGATCGTGAGCAGCTGCCCACCGACCGCGAGCTTCTGCTCGGTGAGACCGAACTCCTCGCCCTCGAAGGCGATGGTCGCGTTGCGCTCCGCCGCCACCCGACGCAGCACCTCGGCCGCCTCGGCGGGCTGCTGGGCCGACACCACGGCCGCGCCCTCCTTGATGATGCCGGCCTTGACCTCGGCGATCTCGGCGATCGTGCTGCCGAGACGGTCGGCGTGGTCGATGTCGATCGGGGCGAACACCGCCACGTCGCCGTCGGCTGTGTTCGTGGAATCCCACTCGCCGCCCATGCCGACCTCGAGCACCAGCACGTCGATCGGCGCGTCGGCCACCGCCACGAACGCCAGCACGGTCAGCAGCTCGAAGAACGTCAGCGGAGCGTCACCGGCTGCCTCGAGCTCGGCGTCGACGATGTCGACGAACGGCTCGATCTCGTCCCACGCGTCCGCGACCGCCTCGTCGGCGATCGGCTCGCCGTCGATCATGATGCGCTCGGTGAAGCGCCCCAGGTGCGGACTCGTGAACAGTCCGGTGCGCAGATCATGCGCCCGCAACAGGCTCTCGATCATCCGCGCGGTCGACGTCTTGCCGTTCGTGCCCGTGATGTGCACGACGCGGTAGGTGCGCTGCGGGTCGTCGAGGAAGGCGAGGATGCGGGCGGTGCGCTCCTTGCGGGGCTGCACCCAGCGCTCTCCCGCGCGGCTCAGAAGGGTTTCGTAGACGGCATCGGCCCGGTCGGCGGCGCTCATGCTGCTGCCCCCATCCTGGTCACGGCGATCGTGAAGTCACCGGCGTTCGCATAGGTTCCGGCGGGGATGACGGCCGAGAACTCGGGCGTCACTCCCGCGGCGGCGGCGAGCACCGTCCCGTGTCCGAAGATCGAGTCGCCCTGTGCATCGATCACGAAGTACTCCTCGGCCAGGGTCTCCGCCGCGATCCCGGCGAGGTCGAAGGCGGAGACGACAGCCGTGGTGTCCACGTCGTCCTGGAACCGGAGCACCAGCTGGATGCGGTCGCTGACATCGAAGTCGGCGTTCTTGCGGGTCTCCTGCACGGCGCGGATCACATCGCGGGCGAGCCCCTCGGCTTCCAGCTCCGGGGTCGTCGTCGTGTCGAGCAGCACGAAGCCACCGGTCGGGACGATGGCGAGAGCCTCGCCCTCCGGGCGGCCGGTGGTCTCGAGCACGAGCTCGTACTCCGAGGGTTCGAGCACGATGCCACCCGCGGTCACGACGCCGGAGACCTCGCTCCAGTCACCCGAACGCGCAGCCTGGATGGCCTTCTGCACGTCCTTGCCCAGACGCGGCCCCGCCGCGCGGGCGTTGACGCTGAGTCGGTGGGCGATGCCGTACTCCGTCGCCGTGTCATCGGCGAGCGGGACGAGCTCCACCGACTTCACGTTCAGCTCCTCGCGGAGGATGTCCTCGAACTGGCCGAGCGACGCCGCCAGCGGCGAGACCACGGTGAAGCGCGCGAGCGGGAGGCGCACGCGCAGCTTCTCCTTCTTGCGCAGGGCATTGCCGACGCTCGACAGCTCGCGTACCGCGTCCATCGCGTCGCGGATCTCGTCCGCCGCCGGGAACTGCGCCGCGTCGGGCCAGTCGGTCAGGTGCACGCTGCGTCCGCCGGTCAGGCCCTGCCACACGCGCTCGCTGACGAGCGGTACGAGAGGCGCCGCGACACGGGTGAGCGTCTCGAGCACGGTGTAGAGCGTGTCGAAGGCCTCGCGGCTCTTCGGGTCTTCCGTCACGCCGGTCCAGAAGCGGTCGCGCGAACGCCGGATGTACCAGTTGGTGAGCACCTCGGCGAAGTCACGCAGACGCGCGGACGCGGTGGTGGAGTCGAGGCCCTCGAGGTCGGCGCGCACCTCGCGGACGAGGTCGCCCAGACGCGCCAGGATGTAGCGGTCGAGCACATCGGTGGAGTCGGTGCGCCAGGAGGCCTCGTAGCCGTCGGCGCCGGATGCATTGGCGTAGGTCGCGAAGAAGTACCACGAGTTCCACAGCGGCAGCAGGAATTCGCGGACGCCCGAGCGGATGCCCTCCTCGGTGACCGCGAGGTTGCCTCCGCGCAGCACCGAGCTCGACATCAGGAACCAGCGCATCGCGTCGGAGCCGTCGCGGTCGAGCACCTCGGACACGTCGGGGTAGTTGCGCAGCGACTTCGACATCTTGTAGCCGTCGCTGCCGAGCACGATGCCGTGGCAGCTGACACCGGTGAACGCGGGGCGATCGAACAGCGCGGTCGACAGCACGTGCATGACGTAGAACCAGCCGCGGGTCTGCCCGATGTACTCGACGATGAAGTCGGCCGGCGAGTGCGAGTCGAACCACTCCTGGTTCTCGAACGGGTAGTGCACCTGCGCATAGGGCATCGAGCCCGAGTCGAACCACACGTCGAAGACGTCTTCGATGCGGCGCATCGTGCTCTTGCCGGTGGGGTCGTCGGGGTTCGGGCGCGTGAGGTCGTCGATGTACGGCCGGTGCAGGTCGATCTCACCCTCGGGGTTGCGCGGCAGCGTGCCGAAGTCGCGCTCGAGGTCCTCGAGCGAGCCGTAGGCGTCGACACGCGGGTACTCGGGATCGTCGCTCTTCCAGATCGGGATCGGCGAACCCCAGTAGCGGTTGCGGCTGATCGACCAGTCGCGCGCGCCCTCGAGCCACTTTCCGAACTGCCCGTGCTTGACGTTCTCCGGCACCCACGTGATCTGCTCGTTGTTCGCGAGCAGGTCGTCCTTGATGTCCGTCACTCGGATGAACCAGCTAGAGACGGCCTTGTAGATCAGGGGGTTCCGGCAGCGCCAGCAGTGCGGGTAGGAGTGCTCGTAGCTCTGCAGGCGGATGAGGCGACCGTTGTCGCGGATCAGGCGCACGAGCGGCGTGTTCGCCTCCATCCACAGCTCGCCCGCCACATCGGTGACGTTCGGGAGGAAGCGTCCGCCGTCGTCGAGGGACAGGATCGTGGGGATCCCGGCGGCGCCGGCGACGCGCTGGTCGTCCTCACCGTAGGCCGGGGCCTGGTGGACGATGCCGGTGCCGTCGCTGACGGTGACGTAGTCGTCGACCAGAATGCGCCAGGCGTTCTCGGTCCCGTAGGTCTCGGTGTCGGCGTAGTAGTCGAACAGCCGGTCGTACGTCACATCCTGCAGCTCGGCGCCGCGGACCGTGGCGTCGACGGCCGCGAGTGCCTCTTCGGTGCTCTCGTAGCCGAGGTCCTTGGCGTATCCGCCGACGAGCTGACGGGCGAGCAGGTAGCGGTGCGCGGAGGACTCGATCGCGGCATCCGTCGTCCCTGCGGCCTGGTGCACGTCGGCCGCACCGTTCGGACCGGCGGGGAGCACGACATACTCGATCTCCGGGCCCACGGCGAGCGCGAGGTTGGTCGGGAGGGTCCAGGGCGTGGTCGTCCAGGCGAGGGCGCGGACGCCGGTGAGGCCGAGCGCCTCCGCCTTGGCTCCGGTCAGCGGGAAGGTGACGGTGACGGACGGGTCCTGACGCATCTGGTAGACGTCGTCGTCCATGCGCAGCTCGTGGGCGCTGAGCGGAGTCTCATCGCGCCAGCAGTACGGCAGGACGCGGTATCCCTCGTATGCGAGGCCCTTGTCGTAGAGGGTCTTGAACGCCCACAGCACGCTCTCCATGTAGCCGAGGTCGAGCGTCTTGTACCCGCGCTCGAAGTCGACCCAGCGCGCCTGACGGGTGACGTAGTCCTGCCACTCGTGCGTGTAGGTCAGGACCGAGCTCTTCGCCTTCGCGTTGAAGACGTCGATGCCCATCTCCTCGATCTCGGCCTTCTCGGTGATCCCGAGCTGCTTCATGGCCTCGAGCTCGGCCGGCAGCCCGTGCGTGTCCCACCCGAAGACGCGGTCGACCTTGTGGCCGGTCATGGTCTGGAAGCGCGGGAACACGTCTTTCGCGTAGCCGGTGAGCAGGTGGCCGTAGTGCGGCAGGCCGTTCGCGAACGGAGGGCCGTCGTAGAACACCCATTCGGGTGAGCCCTCACGCCGCGCGATCGAGGCGCGGAAGGTGTCGTCCGTCTTCCAGAACGCGAGCACCTCCTCCTCGATCTGCGGGAAGCGGGGGCTGGGCGCGACGGAATCGGCGGCGGGGCCGAAGGAGGAACGGGGGTAGGTCATCGTGTCTCGCAGTGGTCGTCGTGGCGGATGCTCCTGCGAGGACGATCCTCGCGGACCGCGGTACCACCTCGCGTGCCACGCCTTGCGACGCGACCACTCTCACTGCGGCTGTGACGGGCCTGCCCCGCTCGGTTCTACTGAGCGCTTCCCGAGGGCGACGCCGTTCTTCCGAGAGCTCCCCGGTGATGGCCGGATCGATGCTCGTGTCTCCAGTGTACGCGTGCGCACACCCTCAGGACGCTCCTCTGCTCTCCTGGCCCCGGCCTCCCGCGCGACGGAAGCGATGTCGCCGGCGCACCCTACGCTCGAAGCATGGCCCGCACCCCCGAGTCCCCCACCCCTCCCCGCGTCACAGCTCCCGACCTGCCGCCCGTGCTCGAGGCTGCACTTCCCGCGCGCAGCGCCGACCTCATCGCCGCCCGGCTCGACCTGAACGGCACGGCCGATCTCGCCTACTCGACGCTCGAGCAGTGCATCGTGAGCGCCGACGCCGACGCCATCGACCTCACCGGCGCGACGGTCGTCGACGTCGACATGTCCGGTGTGCGCATCGCCTCCCTCCGCATGCGCGATGCCGGTGTGCGGCGGGTGCGGATCAGCGGCGGGCGCATCGGCACTCTCGACCTCAGCGAGGCGCGCATCTCGGAGCTCCACCTGCGGGATGTGCGCATCGACTATCTGAATCTGGGGGCGGCCAAGGTCACCGATCTCGAGATCTCGGGGTGCAGCATCCGCACCATCGACATGCCGCAGGCCGAGCTCTCCCGTGTGCGCTTCACAGCCACATCGAGCGACGAGGTCGACCCACGGGGCATGCGCGCGAAGGACCTGGATCTGCGTGGGCTCGACGCCGTCGCCTATCTCGACGCCCACAGTCTCCGCGGGGCCACCCTCACGTCGTTCCAGGTGCAGCAGCTCGCCCCGGCGCTGGCGGCGGGCGTCGGCATCCAGATCAAGGACTGACGGCAGATCAGCGGCCGGCGGGGCCACTCGCGTCGACCAGCTCCCGCGTGAACGGATGCTGGGGCGAGGCGAACACGTCGACGGTGGCCCCCTGCTCGACGATCCGTCCGTCCTGCATCACGAGCACCTCATCGGCGACCGCACCGACCACGTCGAGATCGTGGGAGACGAGGATCATCGTCAGCTGCCGCTCCTGCTGCAACCGACCGAGCAACCGCAGCACCCGCTCCCGCACCGAGGGGTCGAGCGCCGAGACGGGTTCGTCGAGCACCAGCACCTCCGGGTCGGCGGCGAGCGCGCGGGCGATCGCGGCCCGCTGTCGCTGACCACCGGAGAGGGCGCTGGGACGTCTGTCGGCGATCTCCGGCGAAAGACCGACCTCGGCGAGGAGCTCCCCGACGCGAGCGACACGTCGCGCGCGAGGCACGCCTCCCGCCTCCAGTGCCTCCCGCAGCGATCGGCCGATCGTCCATCGTGGATCGAAGGCGCCGAGCGGGTTCTGGTGCACGAGTTGCACCCGACGCTCCGCCGTCCACCGCAGGGTGCCGCTGTCCGGCGTGTCGACCCCGACGATCATGCGCGCGAGTGTCGTCTTGCCCGACCCCGACTCCCCCACGATGCCGAGCGTCTGTCCGTCTTTCACCGTGAACGTCGCGTCGATGACGGCGGGCACCGTGGCGAAGCTGCGCGAGAGGCCGCGGGCGATCAGCACCGACGAGCTCTCCGTGGGGGCTGCCGCTCTGGGCTCGTGCATCGTCGCGGCGATGAGCTGCTTCGTGTAGTCGTGCCGGGGGTTCTCGAGCACCTCGGAGACCGTGCCGGATTCCACCACGATGCCGTTCTTCATCACGAGGACTCGGTCGGCGATCCGGCGAACCGCGGCGAAGTCGTGACTGATGAAGACGAGCGCGGTACCTGCATCGGTGATCTCGCGCAGCAGCCCGAGGATCCGGGCCTGCACGGTGGCATCGAGTGCGGTCGTCGGCTCGTCCGCCACCAGCACGGCGGGGGCCGCGGCGAGCGCGGAGGCGATGAGTGCCCGCTGTCGGAGGCCTCCGGAGAGCTCGTGCGGGTGCTGTCGGGAGCGACGTTCGGGGTCGGGCATCCATACCCGCGCCAGGAGCTCCTGCACCCGCCCCGCCAGCGCCGCACGTCCGCGGACCATCCGATGCAGCTGCAGCGGCTCAGCGACCTCCGCCCCGACCCGGCGGAGAGGGTCGAGCGAGACCAGGGCGTCCTGGGAGACGAGCGCGATCCCGGCTCCGCGAAGGTCGCGCCACGCCCGTTCGGAGAGCCCGGCGGCATCCCTCCCGTCGAAGAGGAGGCCCTCCAGGGAGACGGTGGCCTCTGCCGGTGTCAGCCCCAGCAGTGCGCGGGCCGTGAGCGACTTCCCCGCGCCGGACTCCCCGACGATCGCGACGCACTCTCCGCGTTCGACCGTGAAGGAGACGTCGTCCACCACGCGCTTCCCGTCGAAGGCGATCCGCAGCCCCCGCACCTGCAGTGCAGCGTTCATGCCACCCTCCCGTCTGCGCGCGCCCGCAGGATCCGTCCGACGACCGTCGCCGACACCACGGTGAGCGTGATCGCGATGCCGGGGAACAGCGAGATCCACCACGCCTGTCCCAGCACGTTGCGACCACCGGCGAGCATGAGCCCCCACTCCGGTGTCGGCTCCGAGGGACCGAGACCCAGGAAGCTGAGCCCGGCCGCGGCCAGGATGCTCGAACCGATGCCGATGGTCGCGAGCACGCTCAGGGCGCCGAGGACACCGGGTACCACGTGCCGGGTGAACGCGCGCACCCGCGGGACGCCGAGGATACGGGCCGCCTCGACGTGCTCGGCGACGCGCAGCGTCTGCGTCTGCACGCGCGCCAGCCGGATGTAGACGGGCACAGCGGCCAGGGTCACCGCGATCGCGATGTTCACCGGCCCCGGACCCAGGACCGCGACCACGACCAGCGCGACGAGGAACTCGGGGAAGGCCATCAGCACGTCATTCACCCGCATCACGGTGGTATCGATGCCCTTCGGTGCGACTCCGGCGAGCGCGCCGATGACGAGCCCGACGACGAGCGCCACCCCGGTGGCGAGGAGTCCGATACCCAGCGAACGCCCTGCGCCGTAGATGACTCGGGAGTACACGTCGCGCCCGCTCTGATCGGTGCCGAACAGGTGCTCGGCACTCGGCGGAAGCAGAGCGGAGCGGACAGCGGTCTGCAGCGGATCGTGAGTGGCGAGCACGCCGGGCCAGAGCGCGGCGAACACGATCGCCGCGAGCACGAGGATCGCGACCCACAGCAGCACCCGCTGCGCGCGCCTCATCGGACGTCTCCGGATCGCGAGGCCCTGATACGCGGATCGATCAGGGGATGCACGAGTTCGACCACGAGGTTCACCGCGACGAAGACCAGAGCGCTCAGCAGGATGATCCCGGTGATCACCGGGAGGTCGCGGTCGCTGATCGCGGCGAGGGTCACGCGGCCCAGGCCCGGACGCGCGAACACGGTCTCCACCAGCACCGCGCCACCGAGCACGGATCCGGTCAGGTAGGCCGCGAGCGTCACGGCCGATGCGGCGCCGTGCCGCAGTCCGTGCCGCAGGGTGAACCACGAGGAGCTCGCACCGCGGGCACGCACCGTCTCGGCGAACGGCATGCGCTCCGCCTGCATCAGGCCGTCACGCAGCACCTGACTGAGCAGCGCGGCGACCGGGAGCGCGAGCGTGATCGCCGGCAGGACGAGCGTGGCGGGGTTGCGGGCTCCCGACACCGGGAACCAGCCCAGCCCGAAGGCGAAGACGCTGAGCAGGACGAGCCCGATCCAGAACACCGGGGAGGAGAGCACCACGAGCTCCACAGCGGCCGCGATCGTGCGCGCTGCCCTGCCCCGCACGAGGACCGCCACCGCGAGCGCGAGCACGAGGGCGATCACGAGCGCGAGCACCGAGAGTTGCACCGTCGCTCCGAGCTGACGTCCGATCACCTCCGTCACCGGCATCCGCAGCTGGTACGACTCCCCCAGATCTCCCCGAGCGAGCTGGCCGATGAAGCCGAGGTACTGCTCGAACGGCGGACGGTCGAGCCCCAGGTCGGCGCGGATCCCGTCCTTGACGCCCTCACTCACCTGCGCCTGGGGCCCCAGCATCACCGAGACGGGGTCACCGGGGATCACCCGGAACGCGAGGAAGGCGACGGTCGCCGCGCCCCACAGGACGATGACGACGGATGCGACCAGACCGGCGATACGGGCGAGAGCAGCCTTCACCACCCGTGCCCTCCGCTCCGTCGACGGTTCAGCCGACGGTCACATCGTAGAACAGCGGCCGACCGTACAGGTCGTACTCGAGTCCCTCGACGCGGTCGCCGACGGCCGTGATCGCCGATGGGCTGTACAGCGGCACGATGGCCGTGTACGTGGCGTTCCACTGCTGCAGCTGGGTGTACAGCTCGTTGCGCTTGTCCTGGTCGCTGGAGGCGACGGCCTGTTCGAGCAAGGCGTCGATCTGCGGGTCGCTCACCTGCGAGGCGTTCTGGAATCCGTCGGTGTGCAGGTGACTGCGCAACAGATCGGGATCGACGCCCGAGAAGCCCCAGTCGGTCAGATCGAAGGTCTTCGGCTCGTACTGCTCGTTGTAGGCGCCGGGCTCGAGCTCCTCACGCTGAACCTCGAAGCCGATGCTCTTCAGATCCGACTGGATGGCGTTGGCCAGCGCGGCGCGGTCGTCGGGAACCGGCGTCCAGGCGATCCAGCGCACGGAGAGTCGCTTGCCGTCCTTCATGCGGATGCCGTCGGTGTCGCGATCCGTCCATCCGGCCTCGTCGAGCAGCGCATCGGCCGCATCCTGATCGAACGGCCAGCTGCCCTCGAGCGACGCGTCGTAGCCCGGAGTCGTCGAGCCGAGGATGCTCCATGCCCGCGGGAACTGTCCGAAGTAGATCTCCTCGACAGCGGCGTCGATGTCGATGCCGCGGGCGAAGGCCTGGCGCACCTTCTCGTCGGCGAACACCCCGTACTTCTCGTTCAGGTACAGCGAGTACGGCAGACCCGGGTACTCGATCGAGTCGACCGTGACGCCGTCGCCGAGGTCCTTCGCGAGGTTCGGCGGGATGTTGCTGGCGAGGTCGGCCTCGCCGCTGGTGACGACACCGGTGCGGACCGAGGCCTCCGGCTGGATCTCGACGCGCAGGGTCTCGAACTTCGGAGCCTCGGTGTCGTGCGGACCCCACGCGTAGTCGTCGTTGCGGGTGTAGACGATCTCCTGGTCTGGCGTGTACTCGGTGAGCTCGAACGGCCCGGTGCCCACGGTGATGTCGGGTCCGCCGGCCTTGAGCTTGTCTGCGGACTTCGCGAGCACGGCCGGCGAGTAGAAGCCCAGCTGCGGCGTGCTCGCCGCCTGCAGGAACGGGGCGTACGGCTGGGTGAAGGACACCGTGACCGTGTAATCGTCGACGACCTCCGTGCCCTTGTAGAAGTCGGCACCGAGCATGCTGGCAGCCTGAGCGGAAGCCGTCTCGGGGTCGACGATGCGGTCGAAGTTCGCCTTGACCGCGGCGGCGTCGAACTTCTCGCCATCGGTGAAGGTCACGTCGTCCCGGAGCACGAAGGTGTACTCCGTGCTGTCCGGCGAGACTTCCCAGCTCTTCGCAAGCCACGGGCTGAACGTTCCGTCCGCCTCCTGGAACACCAGCGAGTCGAGCACGGCCCGCTGCACCATGCCGGAGACGTCGAGCTGGCTCACCTGCGGGTCCATGTGCCCGGCCGAGAGGTTCGCGCCCTCGATGGACCACACGAGCTCTCCCCCGCCCTCTCCCTCGGAACCGGGGGCCGCGCAGGCGCTGAGCACCAGGGCGGTGGCAGCGGCGAGCGCCGCGAAGGGCAGGAGACGACGCACTGAATTTGCGGGCATGACGATTCCTCTGGACGAGCGGGTCGGGGTCCCCCCATCCTACGGCGGATTGTTGGACCGGGTCGATCTGCAGCGACCTGCCGCGCCCGCGATGCTCGGTAGACTGTTCGGCACCACCCACACTCAGGCACGCTCACACAGTGCCGCATACATCGCTCGAGGAGACCTTCATGCCTGCTTCCGAATCGTCGCAGAACCAGATTCCCGACAAGCCCGTACTCGAAGGCCTCGAAGCGAAGTGGGATGCCGCATGGGCCGAGCAGGGCACCTACCTGTTCGATCGTCTGCGCGCGGCGCAGGCAGGCCGTGACGGCGTGTACTCGATCGACACCCCTCCTCCCACGGCATCGGGCAGCCTGCACATCGGACACGTGTTCTCCTACACGCACACCGACGTGAAGGCGCGCTTCGAGCGCATGCGCGGCAAGACCGTGTTCTACCCGATGGGATGGGACGACAACGGCCTGCCCACCGAGCGCCGTGTGCAGAACTACTACGGTGTGCGGTGCGACCCCTCGCTCCCCTACACGCCCGACTTCACGCCCCCGTTCGAGGGTGGCGACAACAAGTCCAGCCGTGCAGCCGATCAGCAGCCGATCAGCCGCCGCAACTTCATCGAACTCTGCGAGCGCCTCACGATCGAGGACGAGAAGCAGTTCGAGGCGCTGTTCCGCCAGCTCGGACTGAGCGTGGACTGGACGCAGACCTACCGCACGATCTCCGACCACACCATCCGTCAGAGCCAGCTCGCGTTCCTGCGCAACATCGAGCGCGGTGAGGCGTATCAGGCGCTGGCCCCGACGCTGTGGGACATCGACTTCCGCTCCGCCATCGCGCAGGCCGAGCTCGAGGACCGCGACCAGCAGGCGGCGTATCACACGATCGAGTTCCCCTTCGCGGACGGCTCGGGATCGATTGCGATCGACACCACCCGCCCGGAGCTGCTCCCCGCGTGCATCGCGATCGTGACGCACCCTGAGGGTCCGCACAAGCACCTCATCGGCACCAAGGTGAAGACCCCCTTCTTCGGCGCCGAGATCGAGATCCACGGGCACCACCTCGCCCAGCCCGACAAGGGCACCGGCGCTGCCATGGTCTGCACCTTCGGCGATGTGACCGACATCATCTGGTGGCGCGAGCTGCGCACCACCGACAACGAGTCGCTGCCGAACATGACCACGATCGGCCTGGACGGGCGGTTCCTTCCCGGGGCCCCCGCCTCCGTCTCCAACCCCGAGGCGGTGACCTGGTACGGCGAGGAGATCGCGGGCAAGACCGTCTTCAGCGCGCGCAAGGCGATCGTGGAGAAGCTGCAGGCGACGGGCGACATGACCGCTGTCGGCAAGCCGTTCAACCACGCGGTGAAGTTCTTCGAGAAGGGCGACCGTCCGCTCGAGATCGTCTCCACGCGGCAGTGGTACATCCGCAACGGTGCCCGCGACGGCGAGCTGCGCGACAAGCTCATCGCCCACGGCGAGGAGCTCGCCTGGCACCCCGAGTTCATGCGTGTGCGCTACGAGAACTGGGTCGGCGGCCTGACCGGCGACTGGCTGGTGTCGCGTCAGCGCTTCTTCGGTGTGCCGATCCCCCTCTGGTACGCCCTGGACGAGAACGGCGAGCGCGACTACGACCGCGTGCTCACCCCGGATGCGGCGACGCTCCCGATCGACCCGACCACCGACGTGCCCGCCGGGTACACCGAGGACCAGCGCGGCGTGGCAGGCGGCTTCGACGCCGAGGCCGACATCCTCGACACCTGGGCGACCTCGTCCCTCACCCCGCAGCTCGCGGGCGGCTGGCAGCGCGACGAGGAGCTCTGGCAGCTCACCGCTCCGTTCGACCTGCGCCCCCAGGGTCAGGACATCATCCGCACCTGGCTGTTCTCGACGATGCTGCGCTCGACGCTCGAAGACGACAGGACGCCGTGGCGCAACGCCGCGATCTCCGGATTCATCGTCGACCCCGACCGCAAGAAGATGTCGAAGTCGAAGGGCAACGTGGTCACCCCGGCCGACGTGCTCGAGGCCCATGGCTCCGACGCGGTGCGCTATTGGGCCGCCTCCAGCCGCCTCGGCATGGACGCGGCGTTCGACCCGCAGAACCCGACGCAGGTGAAGATCGGTCGCCGTCTGGCCATCAAGGTGCTGAACGCGGCGAAGTTCGTGCTGTCGTTCCCCGTACCTGAGGGTGCGCAGGTGACTCACGCCCTCGACGCGTCGATGCTGACCGCGCTCGACAGCGTCGTGGTCGAGGCCACCAAGGCGTTCGAGCGGTACGACGCCGCTCGTGCGCTGGAAGTCACCGAGGCCTTCTTCTGGACGTTCTGCGACGACTATCTCGAGCTCGTGAAGGAGCGCGCCTACAACCAGGCCGACGTGGGGCAGGCCTCCGCGGCGCTCTCGCTGCGTCTGGCCCTGTCGACGCTTCTCCGCCTGCTGGCTCCGGTGCTGTCCTTCGCGGCAGAGGAATCGTGGTCCTGGTTCGAAGAGGGCTCCGTGCACACGGCCGCGTGGCCGACGCCGCTCGGCATCGACGGCGACCCGGCGGTGCTGGCTGCGGCCAGTGAAGCGCTGATCGGCATCCGCCGCGCGAAGACCGAGGCGAAGGCCTCGCAGAAGACTCCGGTCTCGCGCGCGGCGATCGCCGCCCCCGCCACGAAGCTCGACGCCCTCCGGGCAGCCGCCGACGACCTCCGCGCCGTCGGCCGCATCGCCGAGCTCGAGTTCACCGAGGCGGAGGCGTTCGCGGTCACCGCGATCGAGCTCGCTCCGGTCGAGGCGTCCTGATGCAGCTGGGCACGCGCTGGGCGGCGGGGTCCGCGGCTCCGGCCTCCGTCCCCGCCTCCCTGCGGCCGGCGATCGCCGAGGTCGAGGCCAAGGGGCTGACCGGCCACTGGACGCTCACCTGGCTGGAAGGCCGTGCGATCGCGGAGCTCGACGCGGGGTGGGAGGTCTTCCAGACCACCTCCGGCGAGATCGTCGCCCGCCCCTTCGAGGACTGAACCTCCCCGCCAGGACGAGACCGGGTCTCAGCGCCGGGTCAGCCCGAGCTGGGCGAGAGCGTGATCGACGGCGCGCGGATCCTGCCTACGGGTCTGCTGTTCGCGCAGCAGATCGAGGGAGAGCTCACGCCGTTCGGCGCGCCGCGAGATGCGGTGCTCGACGTAGGCGGTGAGATGGCCGGCGAGTCTCAGCAGCCCGCGTTCGGTCTGGGTCGGCGCCACCAGGTGAAGAGTCGCGCTGGTCATGATTCCTCCACGGTGTCGTCGCTGGATCCGCGCGTCGCCTGCTGCGGCGTCGGAAGGTCGAAGAGTTCGGTGCGGAGCGAGACGCGTCGGACATCGGGGCCGGTCTGACCCCGATAGCGCTCGATGGCCCTCTCCACGATGCTCTCGAGCTCCTCCCGGAGCGACATGGCCTGCTCCGGCGTCATGTCGAGGTGGGTGGTGATCGTGATCCCCACATCGCGCCAGGCCTCGGGCACCTCGGACTGCGGTCGGTTGAGGTACGACATCAACGTCTCGTGCCGCAGCCGGAAGAACTCCGACGTGACGATCTGCGCAGCGGCACGGTTCGCCGGCGAGGTCATCTCGTCGGGCCCCGGCACGTCGATGCGCCCCTTGGGCCGCTCCCACCATCGCTCGCGCGCCGTGCCCCGCCCCTCGACCTCGCGGATGAGGTCGTGCGCGGCAAGGGCGCGGAGGTGGTAGCTGGTCGACCCCGAGGTCTCCCCCACGAGGGCGGCGAGCGAGCTCGCCGTCTGCGGACCACGAGCGGCGAGAAGGTCGAAGATCTTCACCCGGAGCGGGTGCGCCAGGGCCTTCAGCGCACTGGCGTCCAGAGTCCTGACCTGCGTCTCGTTCGTCATGCTTGCAAAGATACCGTTGCAAAGAATTCTTTGCAAGTGTTTCTTTGCACGATCTGCGGATCAGTCGATCGCCGCCCGTGCGGCGACGAAGGCCGCGACGCAGCTCTCGATCTGCTCCGGCGTGTGCGCCGCCGAGAGCTGCACCCGGATCCGTGCCAGGTCGCGGGGCACGACGGGGAAGCTGAAGGCAGTCACGTAGACACCGCGCTCCTGCATCTCGCGAGCGATCCGCGCCGTCTTCGCGGCGTCGCCGAACATGACCGGGACGATCGGGTGCTCCCCCGGCAGCAGGTCGAACCCCTCGGCGGTCATGCGCTCGCGGAAGAGCGCGGCATTGCTGCGCAGACGCGCACGAAGATCGGCCGACCCCTGGACGAGGTCGAGCGCGGTCAGGGTGCCTGCCACGATCGCCGGGGCGAGCGTGTTCGAGAAGAGGTACGGACGGGATCGCTGGCGCAACAGAGCCACGATCTCCGCGTGCGAGGCGACGTAGCCACCGGATGCGCCGCCGAGCGCCTTACCGAATGTGCCGGTGTAGATGTCGACGCGGTCGGCGACTCCGCAGAGCTCCGGCGTCCCTCGGCCGTTCTCGCCCACGAAGCCGACGGCGTGGGAGTCGTCGACGAAGACGAGGGCGTCATAACGCTCTGCCAGGTCGCAGATCTCGGCGAGCGGTGCGATGTAGCCGTCCATCGAGAACACGCCGTCCGTCACCACCACACGGAAACGGGCGTCCGAGGCGGCCTGCAGCTGCGCTTCGAGATCGACCATGTCGCGGTTGCGGTAGCGGAGCCTGCGCGCTTTCGAGAGCCGGATGCCGTCGATGATCGACGCATGGTTGAGCTCGTCCGAGATGATCGCATCCTCGGCGGAGAAGAGCGTCTCGAACACGCCCCCGTTCGCGTCGAAGCACGACGAGTACAGGATGGCCTCGTCGGTGCCGAGGAAGTCGGCGAGCCGACGCTCGAGCTCGAGGTGCTGCTCCTGGGTACCGCAGATGAAGCGCACACTGGCCAGACCGTACCCCCATTCCTGCAGGGCTGTGGTCGCGGCGTCGAGGATGCGCGGGTCGTCGGCGAGGCCGAGGTAGTTGTTGGCGCAGAAGTTCAGCACCTCCGTGCCGTCTGCGGTGATCGAGGCGTTCTGCGGTCCGCGGATGCCGCGCTCGTGCTTGGTGAGCCCGGCCTCCTCGATCCCCGCCAGCTCTCCGGCCACATGCTTCTGAAAAGTCCCGTACATCACAGCTCCGTCCAGTCGAGGATGATCTTGCCCGTTCCCGCAGACTCGGCCGCAGCGAAGCCGCGCTCCCAGTCGCGAGCGGGGACGACCTCGGCGATCACCCGGCCGATGGCGTCCCGCAGGGTCGCGCTGGTCTGCAGCATCGCCCCCATCGCGTTCCATGTCTCGAACATCTCGCGTCCGTAGATGCCCTTGATCGTGAGCATGTGGGTGACGAGCTTGCCCCAATCGACTCCGAACCCCGCGCTGGGCAGACCCAGCATCGCGATGCGGCCGCCGTGGTTCATGTTGTCGATCATGGCCGGGAGAGCCGAGGGCGCACCGCTCATCTCGAATCCGATGTCGAACCCCTCCCGCATTCCGAGCGCCTGCTGCGCATCGCGGATGTCGCGGACCGAGACGTCGACCACCTCGTCGGCGCCCATCCGGCGGGCCATCTCCAGGCGGGGTGCGCTGACGTCGGTCGCCGTGATGAACCGTGCACCCGCGTGCCGGGCCACCGCGATCGCCATCAGCCCGATGGGTCCACAGCCGGTGACGAGCACGTCCTCACCGACGAGCGGATACGTGAGGGCGGTGTGGACGGCGTTGCCGAGGGGATCGAAGATCGCACCGAGTTCGGGCGTCACCTCGGAGTGGTGCACCCACACATTCGTCGCGGGAAGAGCGAGGTACTCCGCGAAGGCGCCGTCGCGCTGCAGACCGAGGCCGATCGTGCGGATGCACATCTGGCGGCGACCCGCCCGGCAGTTGCGACACGTGCCGCACACGATGTGTCCTTCGCCGGACACCCGGTCGCCGAGGGCGATGTCGCGCACACCGGGGCCGACCTCGACGACCTCCCCGTAGAACTCGTGGCCGGGGATGAGCGGAGCGGCGATCGCGGACGCCGCCCAGTCATCCCAGCGGAGGATGTGCAGATCGGTGCCGCAGATCCCCGTGCGCAACACCCGGATGACGACGTCGTCGGTGCCGGCTGTCGGATCAGGACGCTCGACGAGCTCGAGTCCGGCGCCGGGTGCGCCTTTGTACAGTGCCTTCATGTGTTCGATCCCATCGCATCAGACGATGTAGAGCAATCGGCATCGTCTGCATCATCGATGTAGCCGCACCTACACTGAGAACGTGGAACTCCATCAGCTGCAGATCCTGCGAGAGCTCGGCGCTCTCGGGAGCGTGACGGCGGTGGCCGATGCGCTCCGAGTCACCCCGTCCGCCGTCTCGCAACAGCTCGCCGCCCTGCAGAGAGGCGTTCCGACCCCGCTGACCCGCAGGCTCGGACGCACGCTCGCGCTCACGCCAGCCGGCGAGGTGCTGGCAACGGCGGGTGCCGAGGCCATCGACGCGATGGCCGCAGCGCGGCACGCCCTCGACGACTTCGAAGGTGCGGCCACGGGGGTCGTGAGCGTCAGCGGATTCCACAGCGTCGGACAGGCCCTGTTCGGCCCTTTGGTGAGGGAGCTGTCGTCCTCCGAGAACGCGCCGACGGTGCAGCTCACCGACGAGGACGTCGCCCAGAGCGAGTTCCCCGCACTCACCGCACGCTACGACCTCGTGCTCGCGCATCGCATGGAGCATTCCGAGCCCTGGCCCGATCAGGGCGTGCGCAGTCTCACGCTGATCCGCGAGCCGCTCGACGTCGCCGTCTCGACGGCCCATCGCCTCGCCGATCGCGCGAACCTCACACCGGCCGACGTCGCGGGCGAGAGGTGGGTCACCAGTCGCATCGGATACTCCCCCGATGACGTGCTCCGTGCCGTGTCAGCGGTTGCTCGTCACCCCGTCGACATCCAGCACCGCATCAACGACTACGGCGCGGTCTCCGCGGTCGTGGCCGCCGGCGGGGTGATCGGGATGCTGCCCCGATTCACGTCGCGCAGCGTCGACGACCGCGACATCGTGCGCATCCCGCTCGAGGGAGTGAGCACCCATCGGATGATCGACCTGCTCGCCCGTCCCGAGACTCTGCGTCGCCGATCGGTCCGCGTGGTCGTCGAAGCCCTCCGCGGGGTGATGACGCGCCTGAGCGAGGACGGATCCTGAGCGCGCCAAGTCACGGTGGATAGGCTCGTGGGCATGACCGACGCCACGAATCCGCTGATGCAGCCGTCGACGCTCCCCTACGGGCTCCCCGACTACGGCGCGATCCGGCCCGAGCACTATCTCCCCGCGTTCCAGGCGGGTTTCCAGGAGCAGCTTCGCGAGATCGCACGCATCACGATGGTGCGCTCGATGCCGACATTCGAGAACACGATCGAAGCACTGGAGCGATCAGGCGAACTGCTCGACCGCGTCGCGCACACCTTCTACACGGTGAGCTCGGCCGATGCGACGCCCGACATCCAGGAGATCGATGAGCAGCTCGCACCGCTCATGGCGGCCCACCAGGACGCGATCATGCTCGACGGTCAGCTCTACTGGCGGGTGCAGCGGGTGTACGAGCAGCGCGATGCCCTGGACCTCGACCCCGAGCAGCGCTACCTCGTGGAGCGCCATCACCGCGAGATGACGCACGCGGGCGCCAGTCTCGACGACGAGGACAAGGCGCAGCTGACGGCTCTGAACCAGAAGCTGTCGACGCTGACCAACACCTTCGAGCGCAACCTGCTGAACGACACCAACGCTCTCGCCGTGGTGTTCGATGCCCCCGATGAACTCGACGGGCTGAGCGCGGGTGAGCTGTCCGCTGCCGCGCGCGCGGCGGCGGATCGGGGGCTCGACGGCAAGTACCTCATCACGCTGCCGCTGTTCAGCGGGCATCCCGCACTGGCGCAGCTGCGCGTGAGGGAGTCGCGGCGGCGCATCATGGCGGCCTCGCTCATGCGGGCCTCTCGGGACAACGCCAACGACAACCGACCGGTACTGCGGGAGATCGTGCGGTTGCGCGCCGAACGCGCGAAGCTGCTCGGCTACGACTCGCACGCGGCCTATGTCACCGCCGATGAGACCGCAGGCACGCCGGATGCCGTCGAGAGGATGCTCCGCCGCCTCGCCGCCCCGTCCGCGCGCAACGCCCGCGCTGAGCGTGCCGCACTCCAGGCGATCGTCGACGAGACCGAGGCAGCGCCCTTCCCGATCGAGGCGCATGACTGGGCCTTCTACACGGAACGCGTGCGCACAGCCAGATACGACATCGACTCCAGTGCGCTGCGCCCCTGGTTCGAGGCAGAGCGCGTCCTGCAGGACGGAGTCTTCTTCGCGGCGAACCGGCTCTACGGGGTGACCTTCTCCGAGCGCGAAGACCTCGCCGCGTACCACCCCGGCGCCCGCGTCTTCGAGGTGCGCGACGCCGACGGAACCGCAGTCGGTCTCTACGTGCTCGACCTGTACACCCGCGACTCGAAGCGCGGCGGCGCCTGGATGAACGCCATCGTGAGCCAGTCCCGACTGCGCGGCACGGCACCCGTCGTCGTCAACAACCTGAACGTGCCCCTCCCCGGAGACGGCGAGCCGACGCTGCTGACCCTCGACGAGGTGACCACGCTGTTCCATGAGTTCGGGCATGCGCTGCACGGACTCTTCGCGACCGTGACCTACCCGCACTTCGCCGGGACGAACGTGTTCCGTGACTTCGTCGAGTTCCCGAGCCAGGTGAATGAGATGTGGATCCTGTGGCCCGAGGTGCTCGACAACTATGCCCGGCACCACGAGACCGGCGCACCGCTCGACCCCGCGATCGTGGAGCGCCTGCGAACGACCGAGACGTTCGACCAGGGGCATGCCACCAGCGAGTACCTGGCGGCGGCATGGCTGGACCAGGCATGGCATCGGCTGGGCACAGAGGCACACGTCGACGACGTCGCCGCCTTCGAGGCTGCAGCGCTGACCGACATCGGACTCGACGATCCGGCCGTCCCGACCCGATACTCGTCCACCTACTTCGCCCATGTGTTCTCGGGCGGCTACAGCGCCGGCTACTACTCGTACATCTGGAGCGAGGTGCTCGACGCCGACACGGTCGAGTGGTTCCGCGAGAACGGCGGTCTGACGCGAGGCAACGGCGACCGATTCCGCCAGCGCCTGCTCGGAGTGGGCGGCTCGAAGGATCCGCTCGAGGCCTACCGCGACTTCCGCGGCCGCGATGCCGACATCGAACCGCTCCTGAAGCGCCGTGGACTGGGCTCGTGAGTCGTGAGACCCTGAGCGCATGAGTGCATTCCCCGACGCCCCCTTCGGTCCTGCCGACCGGCTCGACCTCGACGCCGTCCCCCTCGCTGTCATCCGACACAAAGGCATCCGCATCGCCGACCTCCCGGCCGCGTTCGACGCGAGCTACTCGGCGATCGCACTGACGTTCGCAGGCGACGTGCTGATCCCGACCGGCCCTGCGCTGGCGATCTACCACGGTGATCCGATGGGCGTGTTCGACCTCGAGATCGGCTACCCCGTGCAGTCGCCGCCCGAGCATCCCATCCCGACCGCCAGCGGGAGTGTGATCGTCGCCTCGACCCTGCCCGAAGGCCCAGCGGTCGCGACGACCCTGTTGGGTTCCTACGAAGAGCTCGGCGCCGCGTGGGCAGGGCTGGTCGAGCGCGCAGGCGCAGAAGGCCTCCGCCCGGGAGGCGTCTGGATCGAGGTCTACGTCTCCGACCCGAGCACCGCGCCGGCGGAGCTGCGCACCGATCTGCTGATGCGGACCGCCTGACCCGCTACGAGGCAGCGCCGACTACTGCGGCGGAGCGGTGTGACGATCCCCGCCCAATGCCGCGGCACCGGTCATCGTCCGAGCCAGTCCATCGCCTTGTACCAGGTGAGCTGGTGGTAGCTCTGCGCGAGGCGGTCACCGAGCCCGTCGAGCGACAGCACGTGCACGGCGATCGACTCGCCGTCGTCGAGTGACTGCTCCGCGATGCGCCGGCATCCTCGCGCGAGGAAGTGGTGCACGCGGTTGGTGTGGTTGCCGAAGTTGGCCCACGTCGCACCGAGCCCGATGAGGTCGTCGGACTCGAAGCCCGTCTCCTCGAGGAGTTCCCGGGCGGCCGCGTCCTCCGGCGACTCCCCGGGCTCCACTCCCCCGCCGATCGTGCCGATGGCCACGATGGCGGCGCCATGACGGTATTCCTCGACGACGATCGCGTCGTCGTTCCCGTCGAGGGCCAGTACCGAGATCCAGTCGCCGTACTCCAGCACGTAGTACGGCGCTATCGACCGGCCGCTGGTGTCTTCGCAGTCGTCCGCGCGCAGACGGATCCACCGGTCTTCGACGACCGTCCTGCGGGCGATCGTCGTCCAGGCGGCCGGCTCAGCACTCACGCGCTCTTGCGCTTGCGCTCCATCACGATGGTGGGCGGTGCGCCTTCGTCGACGGCCGCGCGCGTGACGATGACCTTGGCGACATCTTCCGCCGACGGGATCTCGAACATGATCGGTCCCAGCACGTCTTCCAGGATCGCGCGGAGTCCGCGGGCACCGGTCTTGCGCTCGACGGCGAGGTCGGCGATCGATCGCAGTGCATCCTCTTCGAACTCGAGCTGCACGCCGTCGATCTCGAACATGCGCTGGTACTGCTTCACGAGAGCGTTGCGCGGGCCGGTGAGGATGTCGATGAGCGCGGACTGGTCGAGAGGCGACACCGAGGTGACGACCGGAAGACGCCCGATGAACTCGGGGATGAGTCCGAACTTGTGCAGGTCTTCGGGGAGAACCTCGCTGAAGAGATCGAGGTCTTTGCCCTTGTCGTGCAGCGGGGCGCCGAAGCCTATGCCGTGCTTGCCGACACGCGCCGACACGATGTCTTCCAGGCCCGCGAAGGCTCCGGCGACGATGAACAGCACATTCGAGGTGTCGATCTGCAGGAACTCCTGGTGCGGGTGCTTGCGGCCGCCCTGCGGCGGAACCGAGGCGACCGTGCCCTCGATGATTTTGAGGAGAGCCTGCTGCACGCCCTCGCCCGAGACGTCGCGGGTGATCGAGGGGTTCTCGGCCTTGCGGGCGATTTTGTCTACCTCGTCGATGTAGATGATGCCCTGCTCCGCGCGCTTGACGTCGTAGTCCGCGGCCTGGATGAGCTTGAGGAGGATGTTCTCGACGTCTTCGCCGACGTAGCCGGCCTCGGTCAGCGCGGTGGCATCGGCCACGGCGAACGGGACGTTGAGGCGCTTCGCGAGTGTCTGTGCGAGGTAGGTCTTGCCGCATCCGGTCGGGCCGATGAGCAGGATGTTGCTCTTGGCGATCTCGACCTCTTCCGCCTTCTGCTCGGCGGTCTGCAGGGTGCCGTGCGCACGCACGCGCTTGTAGTGGTTGTAGACGGCGACGGCGAGGGCACGCTTCGCAGGCTCCTGGCCGACGACATACTCCTCGAGGAAGGCGAAGATCTCACGCGGCTTGGGGAGCTCGAACTCGGCGACCCCGTCGGCGGACGACTCGGCCATGCGCTCTTCGATGATCTCGTTGCACAGCTCGACGCACTCGTCGCAGATGTACACGCCGGGGCCCGCGATGAGCTGCTGGACCTGCTTCTGACTCTTTCCGCAGAAAGAGCATTTGAACAGGTCAGCGCTTTCACCGATGCGTGCCATGCGCGTCCTCCTAGGGGGGATCAGAGATCGTCCTTCGAGCCTAACCGCTGCATACGACACCGGGCCGCATTGGCGCGTAGTGCTTTGCGCATACCGGCGAGCTCTGATCTGCGGCGAGTCGGATCCGGATTCACTGCGCGGGCAGGCACCCTCCGTCCATGATGTATCCGCCCGCCTCGACGCGGACCGCGTCCTGACGCACCTCGCCGAACACGCACCCGCCCTCGGGCGCGCCGGCGCCGAACTCCACGGCAGCCTCGTCACCGCGGACCACGGCGTCCGGGAGGCCGATCTCCTGCAACGCCTGCTCGACGGCCCGGATCGAGATCTCGCCTTCCGTCCGCAGTGCTTCCAGACGCACACGCAGGTCGGTCACCGGCTGCACCGCTCCTGCCGCAGCCTCGTCCGAGAGCTCCATGCGATCCCGATATCGATCGTTCTGCGCCATGGCGTGATCCGGATCGTACGGCGCGCATTCCGGGGGAAGCACCGCACCGTCGTTCTGGGGGCACGCCACGGTGGGCGTGGGCGGGGCCGGACTCCCCGCACCGCCCGTCTCGGCCGGCACCACGGCGCATCCCCCGAGCAAGAGTGTCCCGGCGAGCAGGAGCGACAAGACCGCGGAGGAATTCCGACGTGGCGTGATCGTCATGCCGTCATGAAACCACAGAGATGCTCCCGCAACGCCCTTTCGCGAGAGAGGGCCCTGCGGCGCGACGCGCGGCAGGGCCCTCCGTCGTTCGGATAGTCGTCAGACCATGCTCTTGGTGTGCCAGACGGTCTTGATCTCCGTGAACGCGCCGATCCGCTCCGGAGAGGCGACGACCTCACCCGGAGTCAGCACGCGCTTGAGCGTCTCGGCCGCAGCGATCTGCATGTCGACCCAGTCGAGAGCTCCCGCTCCCGCCAGGTCGAGCGCGTTCACGTCCTGGTGCGAGGCCAACCACGGGGCGATCTCCGCCGGCGAGCCCGTCAGCACGTTGACGACGCCACCGGGGACGTCGCTGGTGGCCAACACCTCGGCGAGGCTGATGGCCGAGAGCGGGTGCTGCTCGCTCGCGACGACGACCACCGTGTTCCCGGCAACCAGAGCCGGAGCCACGACCGACACCAGACCGAGCAGGGCCGAGTCCTGGGGTGCCACGATCGCGACGACCCCGGTGGGCTCCGGAACGGAGATGTTGAAGTACGGACCCGAGACGGGGTTCGCGTTGCCCGCCACCTGGGCGTACTTGTCGCACCATCCGGCGTACCAGACCCAGAGATCGATGGCTTCGTCGACCTGCGAGGCCGCGGCCGCCGCCGAGACGCCCTCCTGCGCCGAGATCTCCTCGACGAACTGCGCACGACGGCCTTCGAGCACCTCCGCGACGCGGTACAGGACCTGTCCGCGGTTGTAGGCGGTCGCACCGGACCAGCCCTTGACCGCAGCGCGAGCGGCCACGACGGCGTCGCGAGCGTCCTTGCGGGAACCCTTCGCCGCATTCGCGAGGAAGGCACCCTTGGGGGTGAGCACCTCGTACGTGCGGCCGGACTCGCTCCGCGGGAAGGCCCCGCCGATCGCCAGCTTGTACGTCTTGGGCACGGTCAGTCGCTTGCTCATGCTGCGGCTCCCTTGAGGTAGGCGGTGAGACCCTGGCGGCCGCCCTCGCGGCCGAACCCGGACTCCTTGTAGCCGCCGAACGGGCTCGACGGGTCGAAGCGGTTGAAGGTGTTGGCCCAGATGACACCGGCACGCAGGCGGTCGGCCACCGCGAGGATGCGCGATCCCTTGTCGGACCAGATGCCTGCGGACAGGCCGTAAGGCGTGTTGTTCGCCTTCGCGATGGCCTCGGCGGGCGTGCGGAAGGTGAGCACCGAGAGCACGGGGCCGAAGACCTCATCACGGGCGATGCGATGCGACGCCTCGACACCGGTGAAGATCGTCGGGGCGAACCAGAAGCCCTGCTCCGGGATCGCACAGTCCGCGCTCCAGCGCTCTGCGCCCTCGGCTTCCCCGATGTCGCTGAGCTCACGGATGCGCGCCAGCTGGGCTGCGGAGTTGATCGCACCGATGTCGGTGTTCTTGTCGAGCGGGTCGCCGAGGCGCAGCGTCGACAGGCGCGTCTTGAGCCGGTCGACGACCTCATCGTGGATCGACTCCTGCACCAGCAGGCGGCTTCCCGCGCAGCACACGTGACCCTGGTTGAAGAAGATCCCGTTCACGATGCCTTCGATGGCCTGATCGATGGGGGCGTCGTCGAACACGATGTTCGCGGCCTTGCCGCCGAGCTCCAGCGTCAGCTTCTTGTGGGTGCCTGCCACGGCCCGCGCGATGTCGCGCCCGACACCGGTCGAACCGGTGAAGGCCACCTTGTCCACATCCGGGTGGCGGACGAGAGTGGAGCCGGTGGCACCGGCACCCGTCACGATGTTCACGACACCGGCCGGAAGGTCGGCCTGCTGAAGGATCTCCGCGAAGATCAGCGCCGTGAGCGGCGTGGTCTCCGCAGGCTTGAGCACGACCGTGTTGCCGGCGGCGAGTGCAGGCGCGATCTTCCAGGCGAGCATCAACAGCGGGAAGTTCCACGGGATGATCTGCCCGGCGACGCCGAGAGCGCGGGGGTTCGCGCCGAGTCCGGCGTGATCGAGCTTGTCCGCCCAGCCCGCGTAGTAGAAGAACCACGAGGCGACCAGCGGCACGTCGACGTCGCGACTCTCCTTGATCGGCTTGCCGTTGTCGAGGCTCTCGGCGACGGCGAGCTCGCGGGCGCGCTCCTGCACGAGGCGCGCGATGCGGAAGAGGTACTTGCCGCGATCGCGGCCGCTCATCTTCGACCAGGTCTTCTCGTAGGCGCGACGAGCGGCGGCGACCGCGCGGTCGACATCCTCGTCACTGGCCGAGGCGATCTCGGCGATGTGCTTCTCCGTCGCCGGCGAGATGGTGTGGAACGGGGTGCCCGAGCCGTCGACGAACTCGCCGTCGATGAACAGACCGTAGCTGTCCTTGAGGTTCAGGATCGCGGTGGACTCCGGTGCGGGAGCGTATTCCAGAAATGACATGTTCGTCTTCCCGTCAGTCGATCGTGACGTAGTCGGGGCCCGAGTAGTGGCCGGAGCTGAGCTTCTGACGCTGCAGGAGCACATCGTTGAGGAGGCTGGATGCGCCGAAGCGGAAGAGGTGCGGCTGGAGCCACTCCTCACCCACGGTCTCGGCGACGGTCACGAGATACTTCACCGCGTCCTTCGAGGAACGGATGCCACCGGCCGGCTTGACGCCGATCTTCTCTCCGGTGCCACGGTGCCAGTCGCGCACGGTCTCCAGCATCAGCAGGGTGGTCGGGAGCGTCGCGGCGGGCTGGACCTTGCCGGTCGAGGTCTTGATGAAGTCGCCTCCGGCCAGGATGCCGAGCCACGAGGCGCGCTTGATGTTGTCGTAGGTGTTCAGCTCACCGGTCTCCAGGATCACCTTGAGCGAGGCGTAGGAGCCGTCTTCGCGACGGCACGCTTCCTTGACCTGGGCGATCTGGTCGAACACGAGACCGTAGCGGCCCGACAGGAACGCCCCACGGTCGATGACCATGTCGATCTCGTCGGCTCCTGCGGCGACCGCCTCAGCGGTGTCGGCAAGCTTGATCGCGAGCGAGGAGCGCCCGCTCGGGAATGCCGTGGCCACCGCCGCGACGGAGATCAGACCATCGTCGGGGTCGCCGTGCAGGCTCCCCAGCGCCGTGACCGCGTCGGCGACCATGTCGCCGTAGACGCAGACGGCGGCAACCCGCGGGGTCGACGCATCGGCGGCATCCGGGTTCTTCGCCTTGGCGACCAGGGAGCGCACCTTGCCGGGGGTGTCCGCACCCTCGAGCGTCGTCAGGTCGATCAGCTTGATGATCGTGTCGAGCGCCCACGCCTTCGAGGTGGTCTTGATCGAGCGGGTGCCGAGCCCGGCAGCGCGCTGCTCCAGACCGACGGCGTCCACTCCGGGAAGTCCGTGCAGGAAACGCCGCAGCGTGGCGTCGTCGGGCTCTCCGCCCAGAACGTCCACCGCCGTCCTGCGGTTGAGTTCTTTGGTCGTCACTGTTCCTCCAACAATGCTCGTGCTGTGGTCTCATCGGTCACCAGAACGCCGCACAGGCCGCTGGTCACGACAGTGCGCGCGATGTCGTGCTTGGCGGGTCCCGCCGTGACGAAGATCGCACGGGTGGCTCCGCGCAGGCGGTCGAGCGAGACGCCGACCGTTCGTGCATCGAGCTGCGAGTCGACGATGTTGCCCTCGGCGTCGACATAGCGCCCGAGAACGTCTCCGACCGCGCCACGACGCGCGAGCTCTTCCACGTCCTCGGCGCTGAGGTATCCGTTCTCGACGTGAGCGGAAGAGGCATCGCAGGGTCCGGCGGTGAACAGGAACGCCTGCGCCTCCGCGGCTTCTTCGAGCACTGCGGCGACCGTGCGGTCGGACTCGATCGCCTGCTTCGTCTCCACGCGCTCGAGGATCGCAGGGCTCGGAAGCAGGGAGACCTGTCCCGAGGCGCGCTGCGCGATCGTGACAGCGAGGCCGGCAGCTCCGCCGGAGCGCCGGTTCAGGCTCACTCCCCCGTTGAGCTGCACGACGGTCACGCCGTTCGCCCACCCGTCGGGGAGCGCTTCGGCGACTGCGCGGAGCGTGCGTCCCCAGCTCACCCCGAGAGTGCGGGGCACCGGCCGGAGGGCGGTCAGGAAGTCTGCGGCGGCCTGGGCGACGCGCTCGAGTGTGCCGTCATCGCCGTCGGGTGCCGGCACGACGACGGCATCCGTCAGTCCGAACCCGTCGACCAGAAGCCGCTCGAGGCCGAGCCTGCGAGCACGCGGGTGCACGATCTCGATGCGCACGATGCCACGTTCGCGGGCCTGCGTGAGCAGCCGACCGACCTTCCATCGCGAGATCTTGAGGAGTCCGCCGATCTCGTCCTGGGTCTTGTCCTCGTCGTAGTACAGCTCGGCGACGCGAACCATGAGCAGATCTTCTTCCACGGCTTCCTCCTTCCTCCTCCAGAGTAGGCCTTTGACAGCGTTCGCGCACCATCTTGCTCATATGCGCAATCTCGGCGAGGGTGAGTGCACATCCGCCGGGACGACGAAAGGGCGCCCGTCGTGATGACGGACGCCCTTCGAGTCGATCGGGATCAGACGCGCTTGCGCGTCGTGAGCACCTGGTCGACGATGCCGTACTCCAGCGCCTGCGACGCGGAGAGGATGTTGTCGCGGTCGATGTCGCGGTTCACCTGCTCCGGGGTGCGCTTGGTGTGCCCGGCGAGGGTCTCCTCGAGCCACGTGCGCATGCGGAGGATCTCCGCGGCCTGGATCTCGATGTCGGAGGCCTGGCCGTGCCCGGCCTCCCCCATCGCGGGCTGGTGGATGAGCACCCGGGCGTTCGGGAGCGCGAGGCGCTTGCCCGGCGCACCGGCCGCGAGCAGCACGGCCGCAGCAGAAGCCGCCTGGCCGAGCACCACGGTCTGGATCTGCGGCGCGACGTACTGCATCGTGTCGTAGATCGCCGTCATCGCGGTGAACGAGCCACCGGGCGAGTTGATGTACATCGTGATATCACGCTCGGCATCCTGGCTCTCCAGGACGAGGAGCTGGGCCATCACGTCGTCGGCCGAGGCGTCGTCGACCTGCACGCCGAGGAAGATCACGCGGTCTTCGAACAGCTTGTTGTACGGGTCCTGACGCTTGAAGCCGTAGGCCGTGCGCTCCTCGAACTGCGGGAGCACGTAGCGGCTGGAGGGCAGGTCACCGGCTGAGCGGAAGGTGGGTGTGTACATGAGCGTCCTTTCGCTTTCCGTTAC
Organism: Microbacterium sp. UCD-TDU; assembly: GCF_000340625.1. Taxonomy (NCBI): domain Bacteria; kingdom Bacillati; phylum Actinomycetota; class Actinomycetes; order Micrococcales; family Microbacteriaceae; genus Microbacterium; species Microbacterium sp. UCD-TDU. The sequence continues at coordinate 173,093 of NZ_KB454447.1, read as the reverse complement.
TCGGTGTCCTGGTCGGTTCCGCCGCCGCCGATGACGTCGGAGGCCGATTCGCGGATGTGGTCGACGAAGCCGTACTCGAGCGCTTCCTCGGCCGTGAACCAGCGGTCGCGGTCACCGTCGGCGTTGATCTGCTCGACGGACTTCCCGGTCTGGGCCGCCGTGATCTCGGCGAGGCGGTTCTTCATCGACATGATGAGCTGCGCCTGGGTCTGGATGTCGCTCGACGTTCCGCCGAACCCACCGTGCGGCTGGTGCAGCAGCACTCGCGCGTTGGGCGTGATGTACCGCTTGCCCTTGGTGCCGGCGGTGAGCAGCAGCTGGCCCATCGAGGCGGCCATACCGATGCCGACCGTGACGATGTCGTTCGGCACGAACTGCATCGTGTCGTAGATCGCCATGCCGGCGGTGATGGAGCCACCGGGCGAGTTCACGTAGAGGTAGATGTCTCGCTCGGAGTCCTCTGCGGCGAGAAGAAGGATCTTCGCGCAGATCTCGTTCGCGTTCTCGTCGCGCACCTCCGACCCCAGCCAGATGATGCGGTCCTTCAGCAACCTGTCGAAGACGCTCGTTGCGAGGAGGGGTTCTGCAGCCATGTCAGCTCCTGATTCCGTGTTTCAGTGATTCGAATCTACCGGCGTCAACGCAGCACCCAGGCCGTGTTCGCCGTCGGCATATCAGGTGTCGGCGTCCGCGATCTCGTGGGCATATGCCGTCATCGACCGGTGGTAGCGCGGCAGATGCGGGACCAGGGCGAGCAGAGCCACCGAGAGACCCTGCGCCGGCCGTCCCGCGCTCGCGAGGATGAGGGCGTGGACGCACGCGATGGCGTCGCGATACGGACCGTCAGCCGCCAGCTCCTCCTCGGCGCGGATCACGGCGAGGGCGTCGTCGTACTCGCCGAGGTTGCGCAGAGAGCTGGCCATCTGGATCACGCACTGCGGGCGATGCTCCTCGTCCAAGCCCAGCGCCAGGGCGCGCCGATACAGCACGACGGCCTCCGCCGGTCTCCCCGCGGAGTCCCGCGCACCACCGCGCTCGAACTCCGCACGCGCGTCATCCGGTCCGCGTTCGGCGGCGAGGGCGTCGATGCGGGCGATCGTGTCGTCGCCGACCTCTTCGCCTGTCGCGTCATCCCACACCTCGTCGATGCGCTCATCCCAGGTCTTCATCACCGTCCGCTCCCTGTATCGAAAAGAGGGCGGATGCCGCAGCATCCGCCCTCTTCACTGGATCGTGTCCGATCACTCGGCCTTGTCGACCGCCTTCTTGGCCGGAGCCTTCTTGGCGGCGGGCTTCTTGGCAGCCGGCTTCTCAGCCTCGTCAGCCGCGTCGGCCTTCTTGGCCGGAGCCTTCTTAGCAGCAGGCTTCTTAGCAGGAGCCTTCTTGGCCGGCTTCTCCTCGACCTCGGCGGACTCGGCCTCAGCGGCCTCGTCGTCGGTGACGATGAAGTCGGACAGATCGACGGGCTTGCCGTTGCTGTCGACGACCTTCACCTTGCCCAGTGCGATCGCGAGGGCCTTGTTGCGGGCGACCTCACCGACGAGCGCCGGCAGCTGGTTCGAGGACTGCAGCGCCTCGACGAACTCCTGAGGAGCCATGCCGTACTGCGCAGCCGACTGGATGAGGTACTGGCTGAGCTCTTCCTGCGACACCTGCACATCGGCCTGCTCGGCGATCGTGTCGAGGAGAACCTGGGTGCGGAACTGCTTCTCGCTGGCCTCGGTGACCTCGGCGCGGTGCACCTCGTCCTCGAGACGGCCCTCGCCCTCGAGGTGGTTGTGTACCTCGTCTTCGATGAGCTGCGGCGGGACCGGGATCTCGATCTGCTCGAGCAGCACCTCGACGAGCTTGTCGCGCGCGGCGGAGCCCTGCGTGAAGACGCCCTGCTGAGCGACGCGCTCGGCGAGGCTCTCGCGGAGCTCGGCGATCGTGTCGAACTCGCTGGCGATCTGCGCGAAGTCGTCGTCGGCCTCGGGGAGCTCGCGCTCCTTGACCGCCTTGACCGTCACGGAGACCTCGGCCTCGGAACCGGCGTGGTCGCCGCCGACCAGAGCCGAGCGGAACGTGGTGTCCTCACCGGCGGTGAGCGACTCGATCGCGTCGTCGATGCCCTCGAGCAGCTCGCCGGAGCCGACCTCGTAGGAGACGCCCTCGGCGCGGTCGATCTCGGCACCGTCGATCGTGGCGACGAGGTCGAGCTCGACGAAGTCACCCTTCGCGGCGGGACGGTCGACCGGGACGAGCGTGCCGAAGCGGGCACGCATGTTGTCGAGCTCTGCGTCGAGCGCGGCGTCATCGGCCTCGACGGCGTCGACCGTCACCGTGATGCCGTCGTAGGAGGGCAGCTCGATCTCGGGACGGACGTCCACCTCGATGTCGACGAGCAGGTCGCCCGAGAAGTCCTTCTCGTTCGGCCACTGCGTGATGTCGGCGGCCGGGCGGCCGACGACGCGCAGCTTGTGCTCGACCGTCGCGTCGCGGAAGAACTTGTCCAGGCCCTCGTTGACGGCGTGCTCGATGACGGCGCCACGACCGATGCGCTGGTCGATGATCGGAGCCGGGACCTTGCCCTTGCGGAAGCCGGGGATCTGCACGTCCTGAGCGATGTGCTCGTACGCGTGAGCGATGCTGGGCTTGAGGTCGTCCGGGGTGACCGTGATGGTGAGCTTGACCCGGGTCGGGGTCAGCTTCTCGACGGTGCTGTTCGCCATGCTGGTGTGTTCTCCTTGTGATTTCCGCTTCGAATCGCGGCTGTAAGGTCCGTGGGGGCCGTGTCGGGGCGACAGGAGTTGAACCTGCGACCTCCCGCTCCCAAAGCGGGCGCTCTACCAAACTGAGCTACGCCCCGGGGAATCCGCACGCGGATTCAGCCCCACCGAGTCTAACGGACAGGAGCATGCGTCAGAGTCCGGTATAGTCGATGAGTCGGTACCGAACCTTTCCGAAGGTGCGGATCCGGGGCTGTAGCTTAGTGGTAAAGCCTCTGTCTTCCAAACAGATGATGCGAGTTCGATTCTCGTCAGCCCCTCCACTCCAGAAGGCCCCCACCATGGGTGGGGGCCTTCTCGCATTCCTGTCTCTCCCGTCGAATACGCTGACAGCACCGCTGCACGCAGTCTCCGACGGAAGGCACCATCGAATGGGTCAGACGCTTCGCGACGGCGGGCACCAGCTGCCCGTCCAGTTCTCCGCGGCATCCTCCGCCCCTGCGCCGACGCCGCCACGCCGAAGCACGCGCACCGGACTCCTCCTCGGCCTGCTCGGTGGAGCCGCCGTGATCGCGGCGCTGGCCATCACTCAGGTGACCTCGAATCTCGGATACGACAGCGCCGCGTCGCAGTACGAGAGCGCCGCCGAGAAGACGTCGAGCGCGAAGGCGCAGGTGCGCGACGACATCGCCGAGCTGCGTGCGGCAACCGATGCGGCCGGACGGGTCATCTCGGGAGGGAACCAGCCGATCGCCGTGCCCGACGATGTACATGCCGGGCTCGCCTCGGCGGTCGAAGACGGCACTGCCGCGGCCTCGGACGCGGATGGCATCGTCGCGACGGACATCCCTGCCGTTGACCCCAAGCCCGGTTGGTTCTGGGAGCTGTTCGGCGCCACATCGGAACTGGAGGAGCGACTCCGCGACGTCGATGCCCTCGCCGACGAGCTCGTGGACGCCTCGACCGATATCGAAGACGCACGGGCGACGGTGACCGAGAGTGGTGTGGCTGTGATCACCACCGCGGGCGGGGCCGCGCCTGGGTTCGAAGGCGCTCATCTCTCGGCACGCGCCGAGACCGTGATCGCCCTGCGCGACGCGGCCGCGGAGGCGACGGCCGCGACGGCGGTGGATGAAGATGCGGCCACGGCCTACCTCGCCCTGCAGGACGCGGCTGCGCAGGTCATCGCGACCGAGAACGAAGAGCTGGCGGAGAAGGCCGGGCCGCTTCTGGACACCCGGCTCGAGATCGAGGCGTTCGCGCGGTCCCTCGCCCCCGGCGTGCTTCTCGACTTCGACTGGGCGCCGGTCGTCAGCGGCGCCGGCTACAACGGCAGCATGGGCGGCTACACGACGTGGTGGTGGGGCGAGAAGGGTCGGGCGACCATCGCACTCTCGAACTCGGTCGCCGAGCAGTGGCCGGCCGTCCGGAGCAAGGCGCTCGTCGCACACGAGGTCGGGCATGCGATCAGCGTCAAGTGTCAGAGCATGTATGACTCCTCCACGCAGGACAGCATCGAGAAGTGGGCGACCGCCTGGGCCATCAGCATGGGCTACACCGACGATGCCAACGGGGTCTGGGCATACGGATACCCTCCGCAGAACTACATCGACGCAGCGGCGGGCTGCCGCTGAGCACGGTCTCCGGATACGGAAGAAGCCGCCGCGATCACTCGCGGCGGCTTCTTCCATGTCAGACCGAGGTCACTGTCCCCGGCGCTCGCGCAACTGCGTGAGGGCATCGTCGAGGAGCTGGACGGCTTCCTCGTCGGTACGACGCTCCTTCACGTAGGCGAGGTGAGTCTTGTACGGCTCCGCCTTGGCGAGTGCAGGAGGATTCTCCTTGTCGCGACCGGCGGGGAGACCGGACTGCGGGTGATCGATCGTCTCCGGGATCTCTTCTTCCGGGAGACCGGCGGCGAAGTACCGCACGGTCTCGTTGCCGAGGCCGTCCCAGTACGAGACCGCGATGCGGTCGGCGTGATAGCCGTGGTCCTGCTCGCCCATGGGGCCGGAGCCCACGCGGGTGCCGCGGATCGCGTTTCCACCGGTTGCCATCAGATGACCTCGAATTTCGTGATGAGGCCCAGCGCGACGATGGAGACGAACCATGTCAGGGCCAGGACGACGGTGAAGCGGTTCAGGTTCCGCTCCGCAAGTCCGGAAGAGCCGACCGCAGAGGTCATGCCTCCACCGAACATGTCGGACAGGCCACCGCCGCGACCTTTGTGCAAGAGGATGAGGAGGGTCAGCAGAACGCTGGTGATACCCAGCACGACCTGCAGGACGAACTCGAGAATTGCCACGAGAAAGAGCCTTTCGATGGGGCCGGAGCGCCCCCGTAACGGTCAAGTATACGGTGCAGCGGGGCCGAAGCCCCGCTGCACTCACACGCCGACGTGCTTCTCGAAGCGGATGATCGCGGCGAACTCGTCCACGACGAGGCTCGCCCCGCCGACCAGAGCGCCGTCCACATCGGGCTCCCGCATGAAGCTGGCGATGTTGCCCGACTTCACCGAACCGCCGTAGAGGATGCGCGTGCGCGCGGCCGCTTCGTCGCCCAGAACCTTCGCGACGACGGCGCGCAGTGCGGCGCAGACATCCTGCGCCTGCTGCGGGGTCGCCGCCTGGCCGGAGCCGATTGCCCACACGGGCTCGTAGGCCACGACGATGTCCGCCTTCGGCGAGACACCCTCAAGCGCTGCCTCGAGCTGCGACACCGGAACCGCACTGGCGCCGAACTTCTCGAGGTCGCCGGCGGTCTCACCGACGCAGATCACGGGCACGAGGCCGTGCTTGAGCGACGCCTTCACCTTGGCGGCCACGATGTCGTCGCCTTCGGAGTGGTACTCACGACGCTCGGAGTGTCCGATGATGACGTACTTCGCGTCGAGCTTCGCCAGGAACGCCCCGGAGACCTCGCCGGTGTACGCACCGGAGTCGTGCGCCGACACATCCTGCGCACCGAGCGCGAACGGGATCTTGTCCGCATCGATGAGCGTCTGCACGCTGCGGATGTCGGTGAAGGGCGGGAAGACCGCCACCTCGACGGACCCGTCCTCGTGCTTCGCATCCTTCAACGTCCAGTGCAGCTTCTGCACGAACGCGACCGCCTGAAGGTGGTCGAGATTCATCTTCCAGTTTCCCGCGATCAGCGGGGTACGGGAGTTCACGCCCATCCGAGGACCTCCAGCCCAGGTAGTTTCTTGCCCTCGAGGAATTCGAGGCTCGCGCCGCCGCCGGTCGAGATGTGACCGAACTGGTCGTCGGAGAATCCGAGCTGACGCACGGCCGCCGCGGAGTCACCGCCGCCCACCACGCTGAGGCCGTCGACCTCGGTGAGCGCCTGCGCCACGGTCTTGGTGCCGGCCGCGAACGCGGGGAACTCGAACACGCCCATCGGGCCGTTCCAGAACACCGTCTTCGACTCGCGGATGACCTCCGCGAAACGCGCCGCCGTCGCAGGGCCGATGTCCAGTCCGATGCCGGAGGCACCGAACGGCGTCGACTCGATCGCGTCGGCTGCGGCGACTTCGTGCGCGGCGTCCGCGCCGAAGGATGCGGCGACCACGACATCGGTGGGAAGAACGAGCTCCACGCCACGTTCGGCGGCCTCCGCGATGTAGCCGCGAACCGTCTCGAGCTGGTCCTCTTCCAGCAGGCTCGACGCCACGGCGTGGCCCTGTGCCTTCAGGAAGGTGAACAACATGCCGCCGCCGACGAGGATCCTGTCCACCCGCGGAAGCAGATGCGAGATGACGCCCAGCTTGTCGCTGACCTTCGATCCGCCGAGGACGACCGCGTACGGGCGCTCCGGGTTCTCGGTCAGACGATCGAGCACGTCGAGCTCGGCCGCGATCAGCAGGCCTGCCGCCGACGGGAGCAGCTCGGCGAGCTCGTAGACGCTCGCCTGCTTGCGGTGAACGACCCCGAACCCGTCGGAGACGAGCACGTCCCCGAGCGTGGCCAGCTCCGCGGCGAACGCAGCGCGGGTGGCGTCGTCCTTCGACGTCTCCCCCGCGTTGAACCGCAGGTTCTCGATGACGACGACCCCGCCGTCCTCGAGAGAGGCGACGGCCTCCTGCGCCGACTCGCCGACGGTGTCGCGTGCGAAGGCGACAGGGGCGCCGAGCAGCTCCGACAGCCGCTGGGCCACCGGCTCCAGGCTGTACTGAGGATCGGGCGCGCCATCCGGGCGGCCGAGGTGTGAGCACACGACCACGCGGGCACCCGCGTTGATCAGTGCATTGAGGGTCGGCAACGAGGCGCGGACACGGCCATCGTCCGTGATGATCCCATCCCGCAGGGGGACGTTGAGATCACAACGGACGATGACGCGCTTGCCCTCGAGCGACCCCAGTGTGTCCAGGGTGCGCAGAGTCATGTGTCTGAGCTTAGAGGCGCTCGGCCACGTACTCGGTCAGGTCGACGAGACGGTTGGAGTAGCCCCACTCGTTGTCATACCAGCTGGAGACCTTGATCAGGTTGCCGCTGACGTTGGTGAGCGTCGAGTCGAAGATCGACGAGTGCGGGTTGTGCACGATGTCGCTCGAGACGATCGGGTCCTCGTTGTACTGGAGGAAACCGGCGAGGCGACCCTCTGCAGCAGCCTTCTTGTACGCCTCGTTGACCTCGTCGACCGTCAGGTTCTCGCGGTCCGTGATGAGGGTGAGGTCGACGATCGAGCCGGTGGGAACCGGGACGCGGTACGAGGAGCCGCTCAGCTTGCCCTGGAGCTCCGGCAGCACCTCGCCGATGGCCTTGGCGGCACCGGTGGAGGCGGGAGTGATGTTGATCGCGGCGGCGCGTGCACGGCGGAGGTCGCTGTGCGGGCCGTCCTGCAGGTTCTGGTCGGCAGTGTACGCGTGCGCGGTCATCATGAAGCCGCGGTCGATACCGAAGGCGTCGTTGAAGACCTGTGCCAGCGGTGCGAGGCAGTTCGTGGTGCAGGACGCGTTGGAGATGATGTGATCCGTCTCCGGGTTGTACGTGTCCTCGTTCACGCCCATGACGAACGTGCCGTCGACGCCGGTGCCCGGTGCCGAGATGAGGACCTTCTTCGCGCCGGCCTCGATGTGCTTCTTGGCGAGCTCGGCCTTGGTGAAGAAGCCGGTCGACTCGATCACGATGTCGACACCCAGCTCGCCCCACGGGAGGCCTGCGGGGTCGCGCTCGGCGAACGCCTTGATCGTCTTGCCGTTGACGGTGATGCTGTCCTCGTCGTAGCTGATCTCGGCGTCGAGGACGCCGCCCACCGAGTCGTACTTCAGCAGGTGCGCCAGGGTCTTGTTGTCGGTGAGGTCGTTGACGGCGACGATCTCAAGGTCCGCTCCCTGCGCGAGAGCCGCGCGGAAGTAGTTGCGTCCGATGCGGCCGAAGCCGTTGATACCGATCTTGACAGACACTCAGGTCTCCCTGTTTCTCGTGCGCTGCACGCAGCTTTCCAGCAAGCATGAAGCGCGGGGTTTTTTGGCTGAGAGGGCGTCCCGACGAGCCGTGGCCCGTCGGGACGCGACCCGATTACGACAGTACCAGCAGGCCGTTCGTCTGCTTACGGGCGACCTCGAGGCGCTGGGCGACGTTCTCCCAGTTCGCGATGTTCCACGCGGCCTTGACGTAGTCGGCCTTGACGTTGAGGTAGTCGAGGTAGAAGGCGTGCTCCCACATGTCGAGCTGGAACAGCGGGATCGTGCCCTGCGCGGTGTTCGACTGCTGGTCGAACAGCTGCTGGATGATCAGGCGCGAGCCGATCGAGTCCCAGCTGAGCACCGCCCAGCCGGAGCCCTGGATGCCGGTCGCTGCAGCCGTGAAGTGGGCCTGGAACTTCTCGAACGAGCCGAAGTACTCATCGATCGCCGCCTTCAGCTCACCCTCGGGCTGGCCTCCGCCGTTCGGCGAGAGGTTCGTCCAGAAGATCGAGTGGTTGACGTGACCGCCGAGGTTGAAGGCGAGGTCCTTCTCGAGCTTGTTGACGTTCGCGAGGTTGCCGCTCTCGCGGGCCTCGGCGAGCTGGTCGAGCGCGGTGTTCGCGCCGGCGACGTAGGCCGCGTGGTGCTTGTCATGGTGCAGCTCCATGATCTTGCCGCTGATGTGCGGCTCGAGAGCTGCGAAGTCGTAGGGAAGGTCGGGGAGCGTGTAGGTCGCCATATCGCTTTCATCCAATCCGCGCCGCGCCGCGGCGCTTGCCGATCCTCCGCGCCGCCGATGTGCGGCGTAGAGCGGACGTGATTCATCCTACTGACGACAACACGGCTGCGCCCCCGATCCTTCCGTCGTATGACGGTTCGGACACGTCGACGCCGGATCAGGCGTTCAGGCCCAGATGCGGGATACCGAGAGCGAACGGACTGAGCGCGAGCCTGCGACGTTCGACGTACAGCAGGGAGTCCTGTCGGAGTGCCGGCGGATTCGGTGCTCCAGTGGCCCCGATCTGCTCCAAGAGGGTGCGCGCGGCGGTCGACGCGTTCTCGGGGGTGGCGGGGAACGAGATCCGTTCTGCGTGCGCTTTTCCGCCCAGCGGCATCACATGGATTTTTCCCGTCCCCGCCTTGAACGCGATGGTCAGCGAGGTCGTGCGACGCGCCGCCCGGCGTTCGGCCTTCGCGAGGGCCTCGTGCGCCGGATCGGCGTACCAGACGTGCAGCTGCGCCTCGGAACGACCGTCTCCCAGCGCGGCCGTCGCCTCGCACAGCGTGACGACCGTGCGGCTCAGGACCGGAGCCAGAGCCTCGAAGTCGTTCACGATGCGCTCCCCCGGCAGGGTGGTCCCGTTGGGGAGGAGAGCGACGTCATCAGCGCGCCACAGGTAGGGAAGAGCCGAATCGGGCAGCGACTCGAAGTCGCGATACTCCTCGTCGGCGGCGGCATCCGCGCGCGCGACGAGGATCTGCGCGCCGCTGTTCGAGGGACGGACCGAGATCTGCCGCGCACCGTCGTACCAGCGGACGAAAGGTCCCTCGGTGATCGTGAGAGCGACGCCGAGCACCGTGATCGCATCGCGGATGGTCTCCGCGAACGGCGTCTCGACCGTCGCCTCACCGAATTCTGCATCGCGCCAGCCGAACACACTCATGCAGGGATCCTCTCAGACGTCGAGTCCGACGGGCACCGCGGCTTCCGTTCCGGGGATGCCCTCCTGCTGCGCGCGCTTGTCGGCCATGGCGAGCAGGCGGCGGATGCGGCCGGCGACGGCGTCCTTCGTCAGGGGCGGATCGGCGTGGTGGCCGAGCTCGTCGAGGCTGGCATCACGGTGGGCGAGGCGGAGCTCGCCTGCCACCTTCAGGTGATCGGGCACCTCGTCGGCCAGGATCTCGAGTGCACGCTCGACGCGCGCGCACGCGGCGACGGCGGCCTGCGCGGAACGGCGCAGGTTCGCGTCGTCGAAGTTCACGAGACGGTTGACCCCAGCTCGCACCTCACGGCGCTGACGGAGTTCTTCCCACGCGATGGCGGTCTTCTGCGCGCCCATCTCGTTCAGGATGGTGCGGATGGCCTCGCCCTCGCGCACGACCACGCGGGGCATGCCGCGCACCTCGCGCGCCTTGGCGGCCACGCCGAGTCGGTGCGCCGCACCGACGAGGGCCATCGCCGCCTCTGACGACGGGCAGACGACTTCCAGCATGGCGGAGCGACCGGGCTCGCTCAGGGAGCCTGCGGCGAGGAAGGCACCGCGCCAGAGCCCGGCGACCTCGGCACGAGAGCCGGTGGTGAGTCGGTTGGGCAGCCCGCGAACCGGGCGCCGACGCTGGTCGAGCAGCCCTGTCTGACGGGCGAGGGTCTCCCCCTGCGCGATCACACGCACCGCCCAGCGGGCGCCGTCGTTCGCAGTGCTCGACTGCACCTGAGCGATCTCGGGTCGCACACCGTAGATCTCGGCGAGGTCACGCGCGACGCGGCGCGCGAGAGTCTCGGCATCCACCTCGGCCTCCACGGCCACACGACCGGCGATCGAATGCAGACCGCCGGCGAACCGGAGGATGGCGGTCACTTCCGCGACTCGCACCGTCGGGGGTGCATTGCGGATGCTGACCAGCTCGGCCTTGACGTCGGTGGTTAGTGCCACGACACTCCTTCACGTTCACGCGCCGGATCGCGACGCAAACGTCCAGCTTACTCGGCCGGGCGGCCCACTACTCTCGGCCGAGGTCCCGGTGACGGACGTTCACGGCGACGCCGGGGATCGCGGCCAGACGACGGCCCAGCTCCTCCGACATCGCCACGGAGCGGTGCTTTCCCCCCGTGCAGCCGATCGCGATCGTCGAGTGGCTCTTGTTCTCGCGCTGATATCCCTCGAGCACCGGCGCCAAGGCCGCGGAGTACGCATCCAGGAATTCCATCGCACCGTCGCGGGAGAGCACGTAGTCCCGGACTTCCTCGTCCTGGCCCGTCAAGCCTCGAAGCTCCTCGTTCCAGAACGGGTTCGGCAGGAATCGCATGTCGGCGACGATGTCGACGTCGGTCGGCAGCCCGTACTTGAACCCGAAGCTCAGCAGGGTGACGCGATGGCGCGCCTGGCCCTCCTCCGAGAAGATGTCGGAGACCTGGGTCGCGAGCTGGTGGATGTTGAGGGTCGACGTGTCGATGACGAGGTCGGCTGCTTCGCGTATCGGCGCGAGCCGGGCACGCTCGATGCGGATGCCGTCCAGCAGGGTGCCTTCGCCCTGCAGCGGGTGCGGTCTGCGCACGGACTCGAATCGACGCACCAGCACGTCGTCGGACGCGTCGAGGAAGAGCACCCGCACGGAACCCCGTGAACGCAGCGCACGCGCCACCCCGGGGAAGTCGTCGAAGAGATTGCGGCCGCGCACATCGACCACGGCCGCGACCTTCGGAAGAGCGGTGCCACCCATGTCGGTCAGATCCAGCAGCGGACGCAGGATCTGCGGGGGCAGGTTGTCGACCACGTACCAGCCGAGATCCTCGAGTGCGTTCGCCACCGTCGTCCGACCCGCGCCGGACATTCCCGTGACGATGAGGAACTCGCCCTTTTCCCCGTCAGCCATTGCTCAGTGCTCCCTCTCCCCCTCGGCCTCCAGCCTAGCGAGTGGACAGGTGCGTGTGGATGTTCTGAGCGAGCACGGGACCGATTCCCTGGACTTCTTCGATCTGCCCTGGCTCGGCCGCACGCAGAGCGGTGACCGAGCCGAAGTGCTTGAGCAGCACCTTGATGCGCGCGGCGCCGAGCCCCGGAACCTCGGCGAGCACCGAACCGATGTCGTTTCGCCGCTTCTTGCGCTGATGAGTGATCGCGAACCGGTGCGCCTCGTCGCGCAGACGCTGCAGCAGGTAGAGCGCCTCACTCGTGCGAGGCAGGATCACGGGGAAGTCGTCTCCGGGGAGCCAGACCTCTTCGAGTCGCTTGGCGATGCCGCAGACTGCGATCTCGGTGTGTCCGGCATCGCGCAGCGCTCGCGCCGCGGCTTCGACCTGCGGTTGGCCGCCGTCGACCAGGAGCAGCTGGGGCGGGTAGGCGAAACGGGGCTTGCGGCGCACCGTCGCCTCGCCGACGTCTTCCCCGACGACCTCGTCGGTCGTCGGGTCGATCGTCTCCGACTCGTCAGGACGATCGAGGTAGGCGAGCCGGCGACGGAGCACCTGGTACATCGAGTCCGTGTCGTCTGTGGTCTCGGCGATGTTGAACGATCGGTACTGGTCCTTGCGGGGCAGGCCGTCTTCGAAGACCACCATCGACGCCACGACATTCGTGCCGCCCAGGTGCGAGATGTCGAAGCACTCGATGCGCAGGGGCGCCTCGTCCATCCCGAGCGCCTCCTGCAGGTCTGTGAGTGCCTGCGTGCGCGCGACATAGTCGGTGGTGCGACGGGTCTTGTGACGGATGAGTGCCTGCTGCGCGTTCAGAGTCGCGGTGCGCATGAGGTCGGCGCGCTGACCCCGCTGCGCGACCGCGATCTCGACCTTCTTGCCCCGACGCTCGCGCAGCCACACCTCGAGCTCCGCGGCGTCGTCGGGCAGGGTGGGGACCAGGATGCGCCGCGGAACGTCCTGCGCCTCGCCGTAGGCCTGCTGCAGCACCTGCTCGACGAGCTCGCCGCTGGAGATGTCGATCTCCTTCTCGATCGTCAGCGCGCGCACACCGCGCACTCTGCCACCGCGGATCACGAAGTGCTGCACCGCGGCGGCCAGCTCGTCCTCGGCGATACCGAAAAGGTCGGCGTCCTCGTCGCTGGGGAGCACGAGTGCGCTCTTGCCGAGCACCGCCTCGATCGCGGAGAGCTTGTCGCGATACTTCGCCGCCGCTTCGTAGTCCATCGCCGCGGAGGCCGCCAGCATCCGCTTGGTGAGCTCGCGGGTGAAGCGCTCATCACCACCGGCCATGAACGCGACGAAGTCGTCGACCATGGCGCGGTGCTCCTCGATGCTCACCGTCATCGAGCACGGACCACCGCATTTGCCGATCTGTCCGGGGAAGCACGGCCTGCCCGTCTGCATCGCGCGCCGGTAGCTGGAGTCGCTGCACGTACGGATCGGGAACGCCTTGACCATCAGGTCGATGGTCTCGTGCACCGCCCACACCTTCGGGAACGGACCGAAGTACCGCGCCCCCGGGATCTTCCGGTTGCGGGTCACGATCACGCGGGGCGCTTCGTCCGCGAGCGTCACCGCCATGAACGGGTAAGACTTGTCGTCTTTGTAGCGCACGTTGAAGGGCGGATCGAACTCCTTGATCCACATGTATTCGAGCTGCAGCGAATCGACGTCGGTCGGCACGACGGTCCACTCGACGGAGGCCGCGGTCGTCACCATGCGCCGCGTGCGCTCGTGCAGCGTGCGCAGCGGCGCGAAGTAGTTCGAGAGGCGCTGACGAAGGTTCTTCGCCTTGCCGACGTAGAGCACCCGGCCTGCGGCGTCGCGGAAGCGGTACACGCCGGGGTCGGTGGGGATCTCCCCCGGCCTCGGCTTGTACGACAGGACGTCGGCCATCAGCTGGCCTTCCGCGCGGAGCGCCCCTCACCCAGGATCTCGGAGAGGAACAGACCGGTGTGACTCTCCTCGACGCGCGCGATCTGCTCCGGTGTGCCTGTGGCGATGATCTGTCCGCCGCCGGAACCGCCCTCGGGTCCGAGGTCGATCACCCAGTCGGCCGACTTGATCACATCGAGGTTGTGCTCGATGACGATGACCGTGTTGCCCTTGTCGACCAGACCGCCCAGCACCTCGAGGAGCTTGCGGACGTCTTCGAAGTGCAGACCCGTCGTCGGCTCGTCGAGCACGTAGATGCTGCGACCGTTGCTGCGGCGCTGGAGCTCGGTCGCCAGCTTGACGCGCTGCGCCTCACCACCCGAGAGCGTCGTCGCCGACTGGCCGAGCCGCACGTAGCCGAGCCCGACGTCGACGAGAGTCTTCATGTAGCGGTGGATCGCCTGGATGGGCTCGAAGAAGTCGGCTGCCTCCTCGATCGGCATCTCGAGCACCTCGGCGATGTTCTTGCCCTTGTAGTGCACGGCGAGCGTGTCGCGGTTGTAGCGCTTGCCGTGGCAGACCTCGCAGTCGACGTACACGTCGGGCAGGAAGTTCATCTCGATCTTGATGGTGCCGTCGCCGGAGCAGGCCTCGCAGCGGCCGCCCTTGACGTTGAAGCTGAACCGGCCGGGCTGGTAGCCACGGACCTTCGCCTCCGGCGTCTCGCTGAAGAGTGTGCGGATGCGGTCGAACACACCCGTGTAGGTGGCCGGGTTCGACCTCGGCGTACGGCCGATCGGCGCCTGGTCGACATGCACGACCTTGTCGAGGTTGTCGAGTCCGGTCACCCGTGTGTGCTTGCCGGGAACGGTACGCGCACCGTTGAGCCGCGACGCCAGCACCTGGTAGAGGATGTCGTTGACGAGCGAGGACTTGCCGGAGCCGCTGACCCCGGTGACCGCGGTGAGCACGCCGAGCGGGAAGTCGGCCGTGACGTTGCGCAGGTTGTTCGCACGAGCGCCCACGACGCTCAGCATCCGCTTCTTGTCGATCTTGCGCCGCTTGGCCGGCAGGGGGATCTCGCGGCGACCGGAGAGGTACTCCCCCGTCATCGACGCACGGTCCTCGAGCAGGGCCGAATAGGGCCCGGAGTGCACGACCTCTCCGCCGTTGACGCCGGCGCCGGGGCCGATGTCGACGACCCAGTCCGCCGCTTCGATGGTCTCTTCGTCGTGCTCGACCACGATCAGCGTGTTGCCGAGGTCGCGCAGCGCGAGCAGCGTCTCGATCAGACGGCGGTTGTCACGCTGATGCAGACCGATCGACGGTTCGTCGAGCACGTAGAGCACCCCGGTCAGGCCGGAGCCGATCTGCGTCGCCAGGCGGATGCGCTGGGCTTCTCCGCCCGAGAGGGAGCCCGCCGAGCGACTGAGGTTGAGGTAGGACAGACCGACCTGCAGCAGGAAGTCGAGACGGAGACGGATCTCGCGAAGCACCTGCGCGGCGATCTTCGCCTCACGGTCGGTGAGCGTGAGGGTCTCCATGAAGGCGCGCGCGTCGGCCAGGCTGAGATGCGAGACCTCGGCGATCGAATGACCGTGCACATGGACGGCGAGGACTTCCGGCTTGAGACGGTTGCCGTCACACACCGGGCACGGCACCTCGCGGAGGTACTCGCCCCAGCGGTTGCGCTGGTTGTCGGACTCGGCCTGCAGGTACTGCCGCTCGATGTACGGCACCACGCCCTCGAACCCGGATGTGTACCGCATCTCGCGGCCGTAGCGGTTCTTCCACTTGACGGAGACCTTGTAGTTCTCGCCGCGCAGCACCGCGTTCTGCACATCGGAGTGGAGTTTGCGCCAGGGGGTGTCCAGCGAGAAGTCGAGGTCGTTCGAGAGCCCCTCCAGCAGGCGTTCGTAGTACTGGAACAGCCCCTTGCCCTGAGTGGTCCACGGGATGATGACACCTTCGCGGATCGAGAGGTCTTCATCGCCGAGCATCAGGTCGACGTCGACAGACATGCGCGTACCGAGTCCGGAGCAGGCGGGGCAGGCACCGAAAGGCGCGTTGAACGAGAACGTGCGCGGTTCGATCTCGGTGAGCGTGAGCGCGTGCCCGTTCGGGCACGCCAGCTTCTCGGAGAAGGTCTGCCAGGCGTCGTCGCCTTCGCCGTCGACGTAGTTGATCTGCACCACGCCGCCGGCGAGGCCCAGAGCGGTCTCGACCGAGTCGGTGACGCGTCCGAGGATGTCGTCGGAGGCGACGAGGCGGTCGACGACCACCGCGATGTCGTGCTTGTAGCTCTTCTTCAGCGTGGGCGGCTCGGCCAGCTGGATGAGCTCACCGTCGACGATCGCGCGGGAGTACCCCTTCGCGCCGAGCTCACGGAAGAGGTCGACGAACTCGCCCTTCTTCTGCGACACGATCGGCGCGACGACCTGGTAGCGAGTGCGCTCGGGAAGCTCCATGAGCTGATCGGCGATCTGCTGCACGGTCTGGCGCTGGATCCGCTCACCGCACTCGGGGCAGTGCGGGATGCCGATCCGCGCCCAGAGCAGACGCATGTAGTCGTAGATCTCGGTGATCGTGCCGACGGTCGACCGCGGGTTGCGGTTCGTCGACTTCTGATCGATCGAGACGGCGGGGCTCAGGCCCTCGATGAAATCGACGTCAGGTCGATCGACCTGACCGAGGAACTGGCGCGCGTACGCGCTCAGCGATTCGACGTAGCGACGCTGCCCCTCGGCGAAGATCGTGTCGAACGCCAGGCTGGACTTCCCCGATCCGGACAAGCCGGTGAACACGACGAGCGAGTCGCGCGGGATATCGATGTCGACGTTCTTGAGGTTGTGGACGCGGGCACCGCGGACACTGAGTTTTCCGGAGGAGGCAACGGGGACGATGGGCACCGAACAAGTCTACGAGGGGCCACGGACATTGGCTCCGCGAGGACGCTGACCCACACCTCAGTCCTGTACCTGAGACACCTTCCGGGGAGCATCCGACCTCCGCACGGCTCGCACTGCGAGCAGCACCCCGAGCACGAGCGCCACGGCGGCGAGCGGGGCGATCGCGGCGATCCCATGGTCGGCGTTCGAGGGCGCGAGCACCCACACGCCGAAGACGACAGGTTGCGCCAGCAGCTGCACGACGAGGAAGCGCGCAAGGCTCGGCCACAGCACGGCGAGGGCCACGCGCGAGAAGATCGGGATCTCGAGACTCACCGATGCGAGGACATGGATCGCGGGAACGAGCAGCACGGCGAGGGCTGTGCGTCCCGGATCCGATTCGCTCAGGAGGACGCCAAGAACGAGGCACGCGGCCCCGAACCACGCCGCCAGTGATCGCGGGAGCGCCACCGCGACGAGCGCGGCGACGACCGCCACCCCCTGCCACAGCGGGAAGGGAACGAGCACGACCGCGCCGCCCCACACGATCGCGAGAATCAGGAGGCGGACGGAGATCCCGGGAACAGCGGCACGCACCCGGAACGAACGGAGGCCGCGCGTCATCGCCGCACCGTCCGCATCCGTCGCTGGCGAAGGGCGGCGAGCCGCATCGCGACGTCGATGTCGGGATCCGTCCATGCGACGACCTCGACCCCGGCATGTCGGAGCTCGACGAGGATGTCGGAGCGTTCAGCGAGCAGCGTGCGCAGTGCGATGCGCTGCTCACGAGTCAGCCGACTGCGGTCAGGAATCGGGAGCACATCGACCGCGACCACGACATGACCCGCCGCCCGCCACCGGGTGGCCAGCTGAGCGGCGACGCCGTCGAAGAACGTCGAGAGCACGAAGACGATGGATTCCGACGGCACGACCGGCGACCGTCGGTACCGGGACACCTCATCGCTCTGTCCGGTCGCCGCGATCATGTCCCGCACGCGTGCGAGGTGGCGCGGGCCGCCACCCGAGGGAAGGCTGCGGCCGCCGGGCGACAAGGCGTGGTACGCGACCCGATCACCGACGCCGACCGCCGCCGTGGCGATGGAGAGTGCAGCCTCACGCGCGAGATCCAGCGAGGTGACCCCTGATCGGTCGGCGTCGTCCGCTCCCCAGGAGGCGACCACGGTCCCCAGATCCTCCGCGGTGTCCACGGCGATCACCACCGAGGAATCGCTGAGGGTCGTGCTGCGTCGAACGAGGAGTTCGCCCGGTCGACGAGCCGCGCGAGCCGTCGCCCGCCAGTCGACGCGGCGCAGCTCGTCGCCGGGGACGAACGGATGGATGTCGCGGAAGTCACCGCCCTGGCCGGGACGGACACCTTCGTGGGCGCCGTGCAGACCCGTCAGCCGGGGAGCGACCGGCAGCTGCCCGATCCGGACCTGCCTGGGTGGGGTGTTCCACTCCAGCACGACGCGGGGGCCGGCTTCCGAGACCCATGCGCCGTCGAGCGCGACGCCGCGCACAGTCACTCCGAGCAGCTCCACAGGACCGGAGTGCTGCAGGCGGTTGCGGGTGAGGAGGATGGAGTGCCCAGGTCGCGCATCGGCGAGCCCGGACCGCCGCGCCTCCTGATCGATCGCCACCTGGACCCAGTCGCCGTCGAGGATCGCATCGACTTCCGCCATGACCTCCGACGAGTCTCCCGAACCCTCGACATGCGCACGCAGTTCGATCGACATCGTCGAATCCCGAGGCCGACGCATAAGCATCCATGCTGTCCCGAGGGCGAGCGGAAGTCCAATGCCGACGACATCGGGCCGCGAGAACACCAGGCCCGCCGCTGCCAGGATCGCCGAGCCGGCGATGCCGATCGCGATCACGGGCGTCCGACTCCAGCGCGCAGAGGAACGCGCCGTGACGCGGACCGGCTCGGTCACCGCACCGCGGCCACGGTCGGCGGCACGGGCGTGCTCTCGACCACCGCGGCCACGACGGTCCGGGGGTCGATTCCCTGTGCCCACGCCTGCGGCGTGAGCGTGAGGCGGTGCGCGAGCACCGCCTCCGCGATGCGCTTGATGTCGTCGGGACGGACGAAGTCTCGTCCGTCCAGCGCCGCGAGTGCGCGCCCGAGCAGCACGAGAGACTGCGATCCGCGCGGCGAGGCTCCGACGGCGACATGCGTCGCCTCCCGCGTGGCCTTCGTCAGCTCCACGCAGTACCTGGCGACATCGGCGTCGACATGGATCCTCTCGACGGCTGCTTGGATCGCGAGCAGACCTGCCGCGTCGACGACGGGGTCGACGGATGCATCGGGACTCTGTCGGCGCACGCGGTCGAGGATGATGCGCGTCTCATCCTCCGGTGCGGGGTACCCCACGGCGAGGCGCACCATGAAGCGGTCGAGTTGCGCCTCGGGAAGCGCATACGTCCCCTCGTACTCGATGGGGTTCGAGGTCGCGATCACGTGGAACGGCAGTGGGAGCGGGAAGCTGTTCCCCTCGACGGTGACCTGATGCTCCGCCATGGCCTCCAGCATCGCCGACTGGGTCTTGGGGGTCGTGCGGTTCACCTCGTCGGCGAGGAGCAGACCGGTGAAGATCGGCCCGGGCCGGAACACGAAGTCGCCGGTGGCCGGCGCGTAGACGTAGGAGCCGGTGACATCCCCGGGGAGCATGTCCGGAGTGCACTGCAGGCGACGGAAGTCGAGGCCGAGCGCCGACGCCAGACTCCGCGCAGCGAGCGTCTTGCCCAGCCCCGGAACATCCTCGAAGAGCACATGGCCACCCGCGAGGATCGCAGCGAGGGCGATCGTGAGGGGCTCGTCCATCCCGACGACGGCTCCGCGGACGCTGTCGAGCACTCGACGCCCGGTCTCGGCGATCTGGGTGGTCTCCTGGCTGCTCATCCGGCCTCCTCCGTGTCGTTCGGGATTCGTTCGATCGCGTCGAGCACGATCTCGATGTCGGTGCGCTGCACTTCGCGACGGTGCAGGCCGTCGCGCACCCCCTCGCCGAGGAGGGCGTCTATGCGAGCGTGCTGCGTGGGGTCGTCGAGGTCGAGTCCACGCAGGGCGAGGCGTCTTCTCAGCACGCCCTGCACCCGGCGCACGACGACGTGGCCGGCAACGCCCGTGCGCGTGTTGATCGCCCAGGCCATGCGCGACACCTCGGAGCCGCGCGAGTCGCGGCCGGACTTCTCGGGAGGCCACGCCGGCCCCACCTCGATGAACTCCTGGCGACAGGCGACGACCACGGCGACGACGAGTATCATCCACGCGAGCACGAACGGCACAGGGAAGCCCAGCTGCGCGAGCAGCAGGAGCACGGCCAGGGCGAGAACGCCACCGATACCCAGGACCAGCATCCGTCGCTTCATCGCCACCCCTCCTGGATGCCTCGAAGGCACTGGGAGGCGCGGGCTCGATCGCTCTCGTCGGCGTCATGACCGCCGAAGCGGACCTGCTCGTAGAGGGCGAGCAGGGTGACCACGTCGGCGGCGATTCCGGCGCGCCGACCGACGATGCGCACGGTGAACTCCGACGGAGTCTCATTGCGTCCTCGCCCGGCACCGGCGTCCGCCGCCGACTCCTCCAGGCCCACCCACGCTGCCACGATACTGTCGCCGGGCACGGGGCGGTCGTCGATCGTCCGCAGGGCCTCCTCGATTCCTCGTCGGATCGTGGCCTCGTCCGGCTCGACATCCGTCACGGGCGTGGCCACGACCTGGATGGCGACCTGCGCCGCCTCTTGGCGTGCGAGCGGGCGGTCACGCCACAGCCCCACGAGGTAGCGGATCAGGAGCCGCACACCGAGGTAGGCCATCGCGAGCACAGCGGCGAGGACGACCGCGGCGAGGATGTAGCCGATGATCGCGAGCAGCGGCGAATCCTCCGGAGGCTCCAAGGGCGGGGGTGCGGTGTCCGTCGGCGCGGTCGGCAGGACATCCTCGCCAGCGCGCCCCTCGGTGTCGTCCAACCACCCGCCGAACTGCGGAATCCCCTGCGTGGCCGCCGCGAACATGATCGTCACGAAGAAGCCTGTTATCGCGAGCAACGGGAGCAGAAGCCTCGTTCGAGGCCGTTCTTCTCCGACACGCTGCCGCTCCGGGACCGAGGGCTCGGAGCGCGACATGCCTCCACCCTAGGGGGCTGTCCCCCGCCCCGGACCCGAGCGCGCCGTGAGACGACTCGTCAGGCGAGGTCAGGGCGCCGACCGGCGAAAGGGCCGAGACCGTCCCGAAGGGCCGCGATCTCATCGACGCCCATGCCCACCGCCGCCATCACCTGGTGCGGAACGTCGATCGCCCGATCACGGAGGGCCGACCCCGCTGCGGTGAGTGTGATCTCCAGACGTCGCTCGTCCTCGCTGCTGCGCTGACGTGCGACCAGCCCCTCGGCTTCGAGCCGTTTCACCAGCGGCGATGCGGTCGCCGGCTCCATGGCGAGATCGACCGCCAGATCGTTGAGCGTGCGCGGGGCCCTCTCCCACAGCGCCAGCATCACGAGGTACTGCGGATGCGTGAGGCCCAGCGGCTCGAGGATCGGGCGATACAGGGCGACGACGTTGCGCGCCGCTGTCACTAGGGCGAAGCAGAGCTGGTTCTCGAGCCGGAGCAGGTCGTCGGATGCCGTCACAAGGGAGACTATACATCTGCACTAATAGTTAGTACACTAACGAACATGGCAAAGGATTCCGACCGCCCACCCCTCCGCACTCGCATCCGCGACGCAGGAGGGCTGTACTCCTGGGTGAACACGAACCTCATCCGGTTCGCGGGGCCCGCATCCGTCGGTCCGTACGAGAAGACCCCGCCACCCAGCGCTGCCGAACGCGCCGAGCGCGCCTGCCCGCTCTGCGGCGCCCCGATGACGAAGCACGAGATCGACCGCACCGGACCCAAGACCCTGGTGCACTGCCCGTAGCGTCAGCCCTGCTCCGGGGTTTCGACCGCCGAGCCCGTCGACTCGCGGGCGACATCGAGCCAGAACATGAGCTCCGTGTCGTCTTCGATGACACCCGGCACCACGTCGATCCACCCCGAACCCATCGTGCGCGAACCCATCACCGCACGTGCGGCTCCGGGGTGCGTGAGCAGCGCCGCGCCGTTCTCGTCGTCGACGCGCACCAGGAGGACTCCACCAGGACGCGCTCCGACGAGAATGTGCCCGTCATCGAGGAACGCCCTGGTGCCGAACATGCGTCGCTCTTCGATCCAGGTGTCGGCCCCCAACAAGGCGCGTACCCGGTCGGCCAACTCATTCCCCGCAGCGTCCATCGACCAGCCCCTGTCTACGCGTGTCCAGCGCGCTCCATGGCGCGGAGCTCCTTCTTGAGATCCTGCACCTCGTCACGCAGACGCCCGGCGAGTTCGAACTTCAGCTCGGCGGCCGCCGCGAGCATCTGGTCGGACAGGTCCTGGATGGTGGCCTCGAGCTGCTGCGCCCCATCGGCTGCGATACCCGTGCGCCGCAGGTTGGGCGTCGGCGATTTGCCCTTGCCCGTCGCGCGGCCTCGACCCGAGAGCATCTCCGCCGTGTCTGCGCCCTCACGGGCGAGCACCTCGGTGATGTCGGCGATGCGCTTGCGGAGCGGCTGCGGGTCGATGCCGTGCTCCTTGTTGTACGCGACCTGCTTCTCGCGGCGCCGGTCGGTCTCCTCGATGGCCTTCGTCATCGAATCGGTCATCTTGTCGGCGTACATATGCACCTCGCCGGACACGTTTCGAGCGGCACGACCGATGGTCTGGATGAGGGAGGTACCCGAACGCAGGAAGCCCTCCTTGTCGGCATCGAGGATCGCGACGAGGGACACCTCCGGCAGGTCGAGACCCTCACGCAGGAGGTTGATGCCCACGAGGACGTCGTACACTCCGGCGCGCAGCTCGCTGAGCAACTCGACGCGACGCAGCGTGTCGACGTCGGAGTGCAGGTAACGCACCCGCACCCCGTGCTCGCCGAGGAAGTCGGTGAGCTCTTCTGCCATCTTCTTCGTGAGAGTCGTGACGAGCACACGCTCGTCACGCTCGACCCGCACACGGATCTCCTCGAGCAGATCGTCGATCTGCCCCTTCGACGGCTTCACCACGATCTCCGGATCGACGAGGCCCGTCGGGCGGATGATCTGCTCCACGATGCCGTCGGCGATCCCCATCTCGTACTTCCCGGGGGTGGCCGAGAGGTAGACCGTCTGCCCGATGCGGTTCTTGAACTCGTCCCATCGCAGCGGCCGGTTGTCCATCGCGCTGGGCAGGCGGAAGCCGTGGTCGACGAGCGTGCGCTTGCGAGAAGCATCGCCCTCGTACATGGCGCCGATCTGCGGCACGGTCACGTGCGACTCGTCGATCACCAGCAGGAAGTCATCCGGGAAGAAGTCGAGCAGGGTGTGCGGCGGCTCGCCGGGCGCACGTCCATCCATATGCCGCGAGTAGTTCTCGATGCCGGAACAGAAGCCCAGCTGCTGCAGCATCTCGAGGTCGAAAGTGGTGCGCATGCGCAGACGCTGCGCCTCGAGGAGCTTGCCCTGCCGCTCGAACTCCGCCAGACGCTCTTCCAGCTCCGTCTCGATCGTGCCGATCGAACGCTGGATGACGTCGGTGCCGGCCACGTAGTGCGAGGCCGGGAAGATCGGCACGGCATCGAGCTTCTCGATGACCTCTCCGGTCAGCGGGTGGAGCGAGTACAGCGCCTCGATCTCGTCGCCGAACAGCTCGATGCGGATGGCGTGCTCTTCGTAGACGGGGATGATCTCGATCGTGTCGCCGCGCACACGGAAGTTGCCCCGCGAGAAGTCGACGTCGTTGCGGTTGTACTGCATCGCGATGAACTGCCGGATGAGCGCGTCACGGTCGTAGCGCTCCCCCACCTGCAGCGCGACCATGGCACGCAGGTACTCCTCCGGCGCCCCGAGTCCGTAGATGCACGACACGGTCGAGACGACGATGACATCGCGGCGACTCAGCAGCGAGTTCGTCGTGGAGTGGCGCAGTCGCTCGACCTCGGAGTTGATCGACGAGTCCTTCTCGATGAAGGTGTCGGTCTGGGGCACGTAGGCCTCGGGCTGGTAGTAGTCGTAGTACGAGACGAAGTATTCGACCGCGTTGTTCGGCATGAGTTCGCGGAACTCGTTCGCGAGCTGAGCGGCCAGCGTCTTGTTGTGCGCGAGCACGAGCGTCGGGCGCTGGACCTGCTCGACCAGCCAGGCCGTCGTCGCGGACTTTCCGGTACCGGTCGCGCCGAGCAGGACGACATCGGTCTCGCCCGCGTTGATGCGTGCCGCCAGGTCGGCGATGGCCTTGGGCTGGTCGCCTGCAGGCTCGTACTCGCTGATGACCTCGAAGGGTCGGACACTGCGCGTGGGTTGCATACCTCCAGCGTATGCCGCCCCTCCGACATCGAGGCCGTCGCCCGATGACGAGATGCGCTCAGCCGGACGACTGGCCGCTCGACGCACCGCGCAGTGCGGAGAAGGCCGCGAGAGCGGCGGCCGCGCACATCCCGACGATGACGGCGACGAACCACCCCCAGCTCGCGGCCCCGAACACGAGGCCGAGCATCCAGCCGAACAGACTCGATCCCGCGTAGTAGGCGAAATAGTAGAGGGACGAAGCCTGCGCCCTGCTGGCAGGACCGGCGGCGACAGGCGTCCACCCGGAGGCGATGGCATGGGCTCCGAAGAATCCTGCGGTGAAGAGCACGAGCCCCGATAGCACGATCGCCACCATCGGCACCAGCAGCAGAACCGCACCCGCGGCCATCACACCGATCGAGGAGAGGAGTACGGGGAAGCGTCCGATCCGCGAGGCGAGCGCGCCGGCCCACGGAGAGGAGGCGGTGCCTGCCAGATAGGCCAGGAAGAGCAGCGGCACCAGCCAGGCCGGGAGGGCGAACGGCTCGGCCGAGAGATGGAAGCCGAGGTAGTTGTACACCGCGACGAAGGCCCCCATGAGCAGGAAGCCCTGTGCATACAGCGCCCACTGCAGCGGCGAGCGCAGAGGCGCCCGGAGCTTCTCCAGGATGCCGGGCCCGCGGTCCACTCGCAGCCGTCCGGGGACGAACCCCCTGGCGCGGGGCGTGAGCCAGAGGAACAGAGCAGCGGCCAGCGCGCACATCAGGGCGACGGAGAGGATTCCGGCACGCCATCCGCCCACTTCCCCGACGATCCCCGACGCGATGCGGCCGAGCAGCCCGCCTACGGTGGTTCCGGCGATGTAGCTCCCTGCGGCCGCGGCGGCGTGCCGTGCCTCGACCTCCTCGCTGAGATAGGCCAGGGCCACGGCCGGCACAGCGCCCAGGGCCACTCCCTCCGCGAACCGGAGCGACAGCAGCGTGATGATCTCACCGCTGAGCGGCGCGGAGAGCCCCAGCGCCGTCGCCGTGAGAACGCCCGTGGCCATGGCCGGCACCCGACCGATGCGATCGGCCACGACCGACCAGGGGATGACGGCCAGTGCCAGCCCGAGGGTGGCCGCCGACACGCTCAACGCCGCCGTGGCCGGGCTGACGGCGAGGTCGGACGAGATCTGCGGCAGCACGGCCTGAGCGGAGTACAGCTGCGCGAACGTCGCGATGCCGGCGAAGAAGAGGCCGACGATCAGACGCCGATACTCGCGCGAACCCGGCGCGTGACCGGAGAAGGTCACTTTTCGCTGATCCGCTCCCAGAGGGCGTCCGTCTGCTCGAGCGTGCGCTCCAGGGTGTCAGAGGTGTCGATCACGACGTCGGCGATCGCGAGGCGGCGGTCATCGGAGACCTGGGCGTCGATCCGGTCCTGCGCCGCGCTCTCGTCCATGCCGCGCAGGTCGACGAGCCGCTGCCGACGCAACGCTGCAGGAGCGTGCGCGACCACGATGAGATCCCATGGGTCGTCCACCCGAGCCTCGACGAGAAGGGGCACGTCGTAGACGACGACGGCTTTCGCGTCGTCGGCGAGGGCGGCATCGAAACGCCGCTGCGATTCCTCGCGCACCGCAGGATGCACGATCGCGTTCAGTTGCGCGAGGTGGTCGGGATGGCCGAACACCTTCGCCCCCAGCGCGGCTCTGTCGAGGGAGCCGTCCGGTGCGATGACGGCGGCGCCGAAGGCCTCCGAGATCCTCGCGAGGACCGGCGATCCGGGCGACTGCACGTCCCGCACGATCTGATCTGCATCGACGATCACGGCACCGTGCTCTGCCAGGCGCCGGGCTATGGTCGACTTCCCGGAGGCGATGCCGCCGGTGAGGGCGATGAGGGGCATGCCGCCAGTCTAGGCGTCGTCGAGATCGTGTCTCATCGGGCGAGCAGCTGACGGCGCGAGCTGATCACGCCGGTGTCGAAGCCCGCCAGATGCAGTCCGCCGTGGAATCGCGCGTGCTCGATCTTGATGCAGCGGTCCATGACCACCGAGAGACCGGCGCCCTCGGCGATCGCTGCCGCGTCCTCGTTCCACGACCCGAGCTGCAGCCACAGCGTCTGCGCCCCCACCTCGATCGCTTCCTGGGCGACGCCGGGGAGGTCGTCATGCCGACGGAACACGTCGACGATGTCGGGCACCACGGGCAGGTCGCTCAAGGTCGCGTAGACGGGCTGTCCGAGGATTTCCGTCTCGCGTGGGTTCACCAGGTACACGTCGTAGGCCGTGCTGGAGAGCAGATACGTCGCCACGAAGTACGACGCGCGTGCGGGGTTGTTGGACGCTCCGACGATCGCGATCGACTTCGCGCGTCGCAGCAGTCCGAAACGCTCCTGCTGGGTCGGCCCGATCCAGGTCCGCCGCGGCGACGTCGGCACCGCATCCGGAAGGGCGCAGGCCGCCGTCTCATCGGTCACGGAGGGCAGCGCGCACGCATCGCCCGGGGTCGTCGCGCTCATCGGTTCGCTCCTGTCGCCGCGGTGAGGGCCTGATCGAGGTCCCAGATGATGTCCTCGGCATCTTCCAGTCCGACCGAGATGCGGATCAGGTCCGGACGCACACCAGCGGCGACGAGCTGCTCCTCGGTGAGCTGGCGGTGCGTCGTCGAGGCCGGGTGGATCACCAGGGTGCGGGCATCGCCGATGTTCGCGAGGTGCGAGGCGAGCTGCAGGTTCTCGATCAGGCTCTCCCCCGCCGCTCGGCCGTCTGGCGACGCGACCCCGAAGGCGAAGACGGAGCCGGGTCCGAGCGGCAGGTACTTGGCCGCGCGGTCATGATGCGGATGCCCTTCGAGCCCTGCCCAGGTCACGTATGCCACGCGCGGGTCGGAGGCGAGCCAATCGGCGACGATGCGAGCGTTCGCGAGGTGCGCGTCGATGCGCTGCGGAAGGGTCTCGATCCCCTGGAGCAGATTGAACGCCGACTGCGGGCTGAGCGCAGGACCGATGTCGCGCAGCTGTTCGGAGCGGAGCTTGGTGAGGAATCCGTACTCGCCGAAGTTGTCCCACCATTTGATGCCGCCGTACGAGTCGACGGGTTCGGTCATCTGCGGGAACTTGCCGTTGCCCCAGTCGAACGTGCCCTTCTCGATGACGACGCCACCGAGCGTGGTGCCGTGCCCGCCGAGGAACTTCGTCACGGAATGGATGACGATGTCGGCGCCGTGTTCGAGAGGACGCGCGAGGTAGGGGGTCGCCAGCGTCGCATCGACCACGAGCGGCACACCCGCCGCGTGGGCGACGGCGGCGAGCCCCTCGATGTCGGCGATCTCACCCGACGGGTTGCCGATCATCTCGACGTAGACGACCTTCGTCTCCGGGCGGATCGCGGCGGCGAAATCGGCCGGGTCCGTCGAGGCGACGAACGTGGTCTCCACGCCGAAGCGGCGCAGCGTGACATCCAGCTGAGTGATCGTTCCGCCGTACAGCTGCGCAGCGGCGACGACGTGATCGCCCGCGCCGACCAGAGCGGCGAACGTGATGAACTCCGCGCTCATGCCCGAGGCCGTGGCGACGGCGCCGATACCGCCTTCGAGCGATGCGAGGCGCTCCTCGAGAGCGGCGACCGTGGGGTTCCCGATCCGGGAGTAGATGTTGCCGTACTTCTGCAGGGCGAAGAGGTTGCCGGCATCCGCCGCGTCGTCGAAGACGAACGACGTCGTCTGGTAGATCGGCACGGCCCTCGCACCGGTCGAGGCGTCGGGGGTTCCACCGGCGTGAAGTGCCCTGGTGCGAAATCCGAAGCGATGTTCTTCCGTCATGATGTCCTCAGTTCAGCGGCGGCGAGCACGTCGGCGATCTCATCGACGGCCCAGGGGTTCTGCAGCGACGTGGTGTCTCCGAGCGGCTGGGTTTCGCGACCGGCCCGTCGATCCTGCTCGGCTTCCCACAACTGCGCCAGGAGTCGTCGCATGATCTTGCCCGACCGCGTCTTGGGCAGATCGGGCACGACCACGATGTGCTGGGGCTTGGCGACGGGGCCGATCGACTGCGCGACCTGAGCGCGCAGGTCGGCCGGATTCACGTCGGCACGGCCGGAAGGCGTCACGAAAGCCACGACAGCCTGACCGGTGACGGGGTCGGAGACTCCGGCGGAGCCCGCCTCGCCGACCGTGTCGTGTGCGACGAGAGCCGACTCGATCTCGATCGTGGAGAGCCGGTGTCCCGAGACGTTGACGACGTCATCGAGGCGACCGAGGATCCAGATGTACCCGTCGGCGTCCCTGGTCGCGCCATCACCGGCGACGTAGAAACCGCCGAAGCGTCCGTGACCGGAGAATGCCGACCAGTACGCGTCGCGATAGCGCACCGGGTCGCCCCAGACGGTGCGGGCCATCCCGGGCCACGGGCGGCGGATGACGAGTGTCCCCGAGCGACCGGGTGCCACCTCGATCCCGTCGGCGTCGACCACCGCGGCGTCGATCCCCGGCAGCGGCACCGACGCCGAACCGGGTTTGAGCCGCGTGACGCCCGGCAGCGGAGCGATCATCGCGGCGCCGGTCTCCGACTGCCACCACGTATCGATCACCGGCAGCTCGTCACCGCCGAAGTTCTGCCGGAACCACATCCAGGCCTCGGGGTTGATGGCCTCGCCGACCGTGCCGAGCAGTCGAAGGGTCGACAGGTCGTGGCCGCTCGGCAGCTCGGCGCCGAACCACGTCATGAAGGTGCGGATGAGCGTGGGTGCCGTGTAATACACGGTGACCCCGTACCGTTCGATGATCTCGAGGTGGCGCTCCCGATGCGGTGAATCCGGTGTCCCCTCGTAGATGACCTGGGTGAGACCGTTCGAGAGCGGGCCGTAGATCTCGTAGGTGTGCGCGGTGACCCAGGCGAGGTCCGCCGTGCACCAGTGCACGTCGTCCGGCTTCGCGTCGAAGTGCGCCCAGTGCGCCCAGCTCGCCTGCGTGAGATACCCTCCCGAGGTGTGCACGAGCCCCTTCGGCTTCCCGGTGGTACCGGAGGTGTAGATGATGAAGAGGGGATACTCGGCGTCGAACGCCTGTGCCTCGTGGGCAGACGGAGCGGTGTCGACCACGTCGTGCCACCAGAGATCACGCCCGTCGGTCCACGGCACGTCCTGACCGGTGCGCCGAAGCACGAGCACGTGCTCGAGGTCGGGAAGACCGGCCGCCGCGACGTCGGCCGTGGTCTTGACCACGGTGGCGACGCCGCGACGATACTGCCCGTCGCTCGTCACCAGCAGCTTCGCGCCGGTGTCTTCGAGGCGGAAGCGCACGGCCTCGGCCGAGAATCCGCCGAACACCAGCGAATGCACGGCACCGATCCGGGCGCAGGCGAGCGTGATGACGATCGTCTCCACGAGAACGGGGAGGTAGATCACGACGCGGTCGCCCGACTGGATGCCGAGCGCGACGAGGGCGTTGGCGGCGCGGGAGACCCGCTGCTGCAGGTCGGAATAGGTCACCGCGATGCGGTCGCCCTGCTCGCCCTCGAAGTGCAGGGCCACCCTGTTTCCGTGGCCGGCCTCGACGTGTCGATCGACGCAGTTCGCGGCCACGTTGAGCCTGCCGCCGACGAACCAGCGTGCCGCAGGAACCGCGTCGCCGATCGGCGGCTCCCACTCATGGGCGGTATGCCACGGTTCCGACCAGTCGAGGCGGCGGGCAGCATCCTCCCAGAAGGCGACGGGATCTGCTGCCGCGCGCGCATAGGCCTCCCCCGTGACGTTCGCGTGCGGGAACTCGTTCGAGGGCTCGTAGACGCGTGTCTCCTGCAGCCGGGCCTCGGTCACGCTCACACCCATCGTCGGAGAAGGTACTTCTCCACCAGCACGAGGAGGCCGTTGGTGAGGGTGCCCAGCAGCGCCAGCAGGATGATCGAGAGCAGGATGCGGTCGACCCGACCGCTGCTCTGGGAATCGGTCAGCAGGAAGCCGAGGCCCATGGACGACGCGATGAGCTCGGCGGCGACGAGGAACAACCAGGCCTGGGCGAGCGCGAGGCGAAGGCCGGAGATGACGGAGGGCACGACGGCGGGCAGTTGCACGACGCGGAACAGCGACCATCCGCGCAGGCTGAACGATCGTCCGGCCTCGACGAGCTGCGGATCGACGTGACGCAGCGCCGAGGCGACCGTGGTGTAGACGGGGAAGAACGCCCCGATCACGATGAGCGTGACCTTGGACTCCTCGCCGATCTGCATCCAGAGGATCAGCAGCGGCACCCAGGCGAGCGAGGGCACCGCACGGACGGCGGCGAGCGTCGGGCTGAGCAGTACGTCTCCCAGCCGCGACAGCCCCACCACGCCGGCCACGGCGAGCCCGATCACCGATCCGATGGCGAATCCGAGCAGCACGCGCTGCACGGAGATGGCGATGTGTGTCCAGAGCTGCCCGCTCTGCGCCAGCTCGACACCGGCCTGGAAGACAGAGGCGGGTGTGGGAAGACGGTACGACGGAATCGCTCCATTCGTCGTCACGACCTGCCAGACGATCACGATGATCGCCGGCAGTACCAGCCCGGCGATGATCCGCACTGCGGGTCGATCCCACGTGCGCCGAACGTCGGGGTCAGGGCGCCGGAGCTCTCCCCTGGCGAAGTCGAGGGCGTCTCGCGAATCCGCAGGGACGATCACCCGCTGGTCGAGGTCGCTCACTCGCCGTCGACCGCCTTCTTGGCGAACGTGTCGTTCACGATCGACGACAGAGCCTTGTCGACGGACTCCTTGCCGCCCTGCACGTCGCCGGACTCCACGAGCACGGGAGCGATCTTCTCGAGCACGGCGATCTGGTCGTCCCCGGGGATCCCGCTCACGTCGAGATTCGAGCGCTCCTCGATCACGGTGGTGGCGACCCCGATGTCGATGCCGGCGACCTCGGCGAGAAGCGCCGCGGTCTTGTCGGGGTTCTCGAGCGCCCACTCACGGGCCTGCTCGTACGCATCGACGACGGCCTGCGCCAGGTCGGGGTGGTTCGTGATGAAGTCCTCGGTGGCGTTGAGGAAGCCGTACGTGTTGAAGTCGACGTTGCGGTAGATGAGCGTGTCTCCGGACTCCGCCTCGGCCGCGGCCATGATCGGATCGAGACCCGCCCACGCGTCGACCGAACCACCGTCGAGAGCGGCACGGCCGTCCGCGTGCTGAAGGTTCTGCACCTCGACGTCGGACAGAGACAGGCCGCCCTCTTCGAGCGCCTGCAGCAGGAAGAAGTACGGGTCGGTGCCCTTGGTGGCCGCGACCGAGGCGCCCTTGAGGTCTTCGATCGAGGTGATGTCGCTGTCGGGTCCGACGACGATCGCCGCCCACTCCGGCTGCGAGAAGATGTCGATGACCTGGATGGGCGAGCCGTTCGCCCGGGCCAGGAGCGCAGCCGATCCCGCCGTCGATCCGACATCGACCGACCCGGAGCGCAGCAGCTCGTTGGCCTTGTTCGAACCGGCGGACTGCACCCACTCGACGGTGACATCGTCGCCCAGGATGTCTTCGAGGATGCCCTGGTCGCGGATCACGAGGCTCAGCGGGTTGTAGGTGGCGAAGTCGATCGAGAGCGTGTCGGCTGACCATTCGGTCGTGCCGGCGGTGGGCTTCGTGTCGGTGGCTGCGGCGTTCTCTCCGGCGACGCAGCCGGTGGCGACGAGCATCATCGTCCCGGCGATCGCGATCGCGGGGATGATTCGGCGGGTGGTGATGCTCATCGGTTCTCCTCGGCGGTGCTGTGGTGGGTGTCGACGCCGAGGCCTTCGAGAAGGTCGGCGCGCAGGTCGGCGAGGCCGCGATCGGCGCGGTCTCGGGGGCGGAGGCCCGGCACGGTGATCGTGCGGGCGATGGAGGACTCGTCGGTTTCGGTTTCGTCCAGGGTGCGCAGCAGAAGCACACGGTCGGCGAGGTAGAGGGCCTCTTCCACGTCGTGGGTGACGAGGAGGACCGTGGTCGGCTCCGCGGCATGGATCTTCAGCAGCAGGTCGTGCATGCGCAGGCGCGTGAGCGCGTCGAGCGCCCCGAACGGCTCATCGAGCAGGAGGACGCCGGGATTGCGGGCGAGGGCTCTCGCGAGGGATGCGCGCTGGGCCATGCCGCCGGACACCTCACGCGGGCGCTGGTCGGCCGCATGGTCGAGGCCCACCAGGTGCAGCAGCTCGCGCACGCGTTCACGACCGGCACGACGAGCGGTGCCGCGCGGCAGGCCGAGCTCGACATTCTGGGCGATCGTGCGCCACGGAAGCAGCCGGGGCTCCTGGAACGCGACGGCCGTGCGCTCGTCGACGTCGGCGACGAGCGAGTCGTCGAGGCGGATGCTGCCCCGTGTCGGTGCGTCCAGGCCGCCGATGAGGCGAAGCAGGGTCGACTTTCCGCACCCGGAGGGTCCGACCACGGCCACGATCTCACCCGCGGCGATGTCGAGCTCCACACTGCGCAGCACGTCGCGGCGTCCGCTCGCCAGCGGAAACGATCGTTCGATGCCGTCGAGCCGGACCGCCTGTGCGGTCCCCCACGCCGACGGGACGGCTGTGGTGCGCGGCGCGGGCAGCAGGGCGGTCATGTGCCCATGCTGGCCGAGTGGATCGATTGCGACGAATGCGGGCGTAATGCTGCGTCACGCACGGGAGTCCGCCGCGCGGACATGCGAAACGGGCCGCCACACCCGCCCGAAGGCGAGGTGACGACCCGTTTCAGAATGCTGCTTACGCGTTGCCGCCCGAGAGCTTCTCGCGCAGAGCGGCGAGAGCCTCGTCGTCCGCGAGGGTGCCGGCGCCGGCAGCCTCGCTGGTGAAGGACTGGCCACCGAAGTCGTCTCCGGCCGCAGCCTCGGCCTCGGCCGCCTTGACGACCTGAGCCTTGTGCGCCTCCCAGCGAGCCTGGGCTGCAGCGTACTCCTGCTCCCATGCCTCGCGCTGGGCGTCGAAGCCTTCCTTCCACGCACCGGTCTCGGCGTCGAAGCCCTCCGGGTACTTGTACTCGCCGTTCTCGTCGTACTCGGCGAGCATGCCGTACAGGGCCGGGTCGAACTCGGTGCCGTTGGGGTCGACCGACTCGTTGGCCTGCTTCAGCGACAGCGAGATGCGACGACGCTCGAGGTCGATGTCGATGACCTTGACGAAGACCTCTTCGCCGACCGACACGACCTGCTCAGCCAGCTCGACGTGCTTGCTGGAGAGCTCGGAGATGTGGACGAGGCCCTCGATGCCGTCTGCGACGCGAACGAACGCACCGAACGGAACGAGCTTGGTGACCTTACCCGGCGTGACCTGACCGATCGCGTGGGTACGGGCGAAGACCTGCCACGGGTCCTCCTGCGTCGCCTTCAGCGACAGGGAGACGCGCTCGCGGTCGAGGTCGACCTCGAGGATCTCGACGGTGACCTCCTGGCCAACCTCGACGACCTCGGAGGCGTGCTCGATGTGCTTCCAGGACAGCTCGGAGACGTGCACGAGGCCGTCCACGCCACCCAGGTCGACGAACGCACCGAAGTTGACGATCGACGAGACGACACCCTTGCGAACCTGACCCTTGTGCAGGTTGTTCAGGAACGTGGTGCGCGACTCCGACTGCGTCTGCTCGAGCAGCGCGCGGCGGCTCAGGACGACGTTGTTGCGGTTCTTGTCGAGCTCGAGGATCTTCGCCTCGATCTCCTGGCCGAGGTACGGCGTGAGGTCGCGGACGCGGCGCAGCTCGATGAGCGAAGCCGGGAGGAAGCCACGGAGGCCGATGTCGACGATGAGTCCACCCTTGACGACCTCGATGACCGTACCGGTGACGACGCCGTCGTTCTCCTTGATCTTCTCGACGTCTCCCCAGGCACGCTCGTACTGTGCGCGCTTCTTGGAGAGGATCAGACGGCCTTCCTTGTCCTCCTTCTGGAGAACGAGGGCCTCGACCAGATCGCCGACAGCGACGACCTCGTTGGGGTCGACGTCGTGCTTGATCGAGAGCTCACGCGAGGGGATGACACCCTCGGTCTTGTAGCCGACATCGAGGAGGACCTCATCGCGGTCGATCTTGACGATCGTGCCTTCGATGATGTCGCCGTCGTTGAAGAACTTCAGGGTCTTCTCGACCGCGGCCAGGAAGTCCTCAGCAGATCCGATGTCGTTGATGGCGACCTGCTTGGTGGCCGGGGCGGTCGTTGCGGTAGTCATGTAGTGGGTTGTCCTTGTTGAATGGAGACTCGGGCTGGGAGGCAACGGCCGCGCACGGCCGACTGCATGCTTCACAGCAGTTGGATTTTGGCTTTCTCGCCACGAGGGCACGCGTATGCACGCCACGAGTGACAGTTAACGCTATCAGAACTTCCGACACTGCAGGAGTCGGATTCCCCCGCGCATCACGCTGTGGATAACTCACACGGGCCGTCGACCCTCCGGGTTACCGTGACGGGGTGATTCCGCCGACAACTGCCTCCGCCATGTCCCGTCGTTCCGGTGTGCTCATGATGGTCTCGATCGTCGTGATGCTCGTGGGCTGTGCGCCGACGCCCGAGCCCACGCCCACCCCCACCGCGGCCTTCGCCTCGGAGGAAGAAGCCTTCGCCGCCGCAGAAGAGACGTATCGGGCCTACACGGATGCGGTAAACCAGGTCGACTTCAGCGACCCTTCGACATTCGACGCCGTGTACGTGCTGCTGTCCGGCGCAAGTGAAGCGTCAACGAGGAAGGTCTTTAGCGAGTTCTATGCTGCGAAGGTTCGCACGATCGGGCTCACAAAGTACGACTCGTTCGCCGGAGCCTCCGCGGATCTCGCTAGCGGAACCATCTCAGCGAATGTCTGCGTTGATGTAACCGAGGTCGACGTTGTCGACGAATCCGGCTCATCCGTAGTCTCTCCCGATCGACCCGCCCGACAACCCATGCTGGTCACCTTTGACGGAGCGCATGGCAGTGGACTCGTCACGATCTCAGCCCAAGATCCGACAGACACATTCACGTGCGCGTCGTAATCGCCTCCTTGTTGCTTCTCGTCCAGGTGCCTTTGTTGTCGGCGTCGGCAACTAGCTCCTGCAACGTGGCCGTCGCTTGGGTAGCTGGCTGCAGCAATAATGGCAACTCCTTGACCATCTCCGGCACGCAGACCCAGACCTCGTCCGACGGCCCCGGCGACAGCGCCCCGCGCCCCGGCTCCCCGCCCTCCCCTGTCTTCCCCGTGCACGAGTTCGACTTCGATACTTGTCTCGACGACTGGAACAGCTCCCGCGGCTGCTTCCGCGCTGTGGTCGATGAGGAGCCGTCGTCACCGGGTGAGGACTCGCCTGCAGCGCCGGTGATCACTATCGACGACCTCGCGCAGTTCGCTCCGGATCCGGTCACGAGCGAGGGCGAGCCCGACAACGTCGGCGTGGCCGGGATGCCGACGAACTTCATCGCAGCGGCATCCGTGCACACGCGCTCTGGCACGCTTTTCGGCGCACCGCTCAGCGTGCGCTTCACGCCTGTCGGCTATGAGTTCGTGCACGGAGACGGCACGTCAGCCACCTCGGGCACAGGCGGACAGACGTGGTCGGCGCTCGGTCAATCACCGTTCACCCCCACCTCCACGAGCCATGTGTACAGCGAACGGGGCACGTACCAGGCGCACGTCACGGTCCGTTACGCCGCCGAAGTCGACCTCGGCGGCGGCTGGTTCCCGGTCGCCGGCGACCTCACGGTCCCCGGCCCCGCGCGAGAGATACGCATCTTCGAGGCGCACACCGCGCTCGTGGCGTCCACCTGCGCGCAGCGACCGTCCGCACCCGGCTGCTGAGACGACGCACGCGGACTAACGTACGGCGGTCACGACGACCGGAGCACCGTCCGCATCCACATAGCCTTCCAGCGTCAGCTTCGCATCCGCGGCGACGCCCTCCGCCGGCACGAACGTGAACTGCGGAACCAGATCCATCGTGCAGACCTCGTTCGCGCTCGGCTCCAGCCGGACGATCCCCTCCATCTCGCTGATGACTTCGACGGTTCCGGCGGCCGGCATGCACGTCGACGACCCCCACGTCAGGATCGCGAGCTCGTGCTCATCGATCCACGTCGCCGCCGGTGTCTGCGGAGACATCCTGTCCGCAGGGATGATCTCCCCGTCCGCGAGCCCGGGCAGGGTGAGCTCGCTCTTCATGCCTGCCGCGTCGGTCACCGTCAGCTCAACCGGGCGTGAGGAATCGAACCCGGCCGGCAATCCCATGTAAGTTCCGTGCGCGGTCTGCACGGCCGCACACACCTCGTCCTGCCCTTCGACGAGCACGATCTCGAGGGACTGATCCCCCGCCACGATGTCCCCGATCTGCGGCACGCACGCATCGCCCCACGTCTTCAACACGAAAGACGTTCCATCGAGCCACGCCGCCTTCGGGGCATAGGACGTGTCAGAGGTGTTCGGATAGGACGTCGACTCCGGAACCGGAGAAGTTCCCGCCGACGTCGCGCATCCGGTCAGTGCCGCGGCGAGCACCACCCCGCCCAGGACGAGGGACGAGAACGTGCGAAGAGGAGCTTTCATACCCGTGAGTGTCCCCACCGAGCGGATCGTCTCAGTCTGCGACCGACATGAGCCGGCCCGCGCCACATGCCCGTGCCAGACTGTCGTTCGTGACCGATCGCCTCATGCTGCTCGACACCGCCAGCCTCTACTTCCGCGCTTTCTACGGCGTCCCCGACAAGGTGACTGCGCCGGACGGCTCGCCGATCAACGCGGCACGCGGTCTGCTCGACATCATCGCCAAGCTCGTCACGCTCTACGAGCCCACTCATGTGGTCGCCTGCTGGGACGACGACTGGCGCCCGCAGTGGCGCGTCGACCTCATCCCCAGCTACAAGACGCACCGCGTCGTCGAAGTCGTCGAGAGCGGGCCAGACGTCGAAGAGGTTCCCGACCCTCTCGAAGCCCAGATCCCCCTCATCCGCGAGACGCTCGCGGCGATCGGGATCCCCATCGTCGGGGTCGCGGAATACGAAGCCGACGATGTGATCGGCACGCTCGCGACCACCGCGACGATGCCGGTCGACATCGTCACGGGTGACCGTGACCTGTTCCAGCTCGTCGACGACGCCCGCGACGTGCGGGTCATCTACACCGCACGCGGCATGAGCAACCTCGAGATCGTGACCGATGCGACGGTGGTCGCGAAGTACGGCGTGCTCCCCTCGCAGTACGCCGACTTCGCCACCATGCGCGGGGACGCCTCAGACGGACTCCCCGGTGTGGCCGGCGTCGGCGAGAAGACCGCGGCGACCCTGCTCCAGGCGCACGCCGATCTCGAAGGCATCCGCGCCGCCGCCGAGGCAGGAGAGGGCATGAGCGCCGGAGTGCGCGCGAAGCTGCTCGCGGCTTCCGCCTACCTCGATGTCGCGCCGACCGTGGTGGCCGTTGCCACCTCGCTCCCCCTCACCGCGCCCGACGTCCCGCTTCGAGTGCTCGACCCCGCAGAGGTGGACGCGGCCACGGCACTCGCGGACAAGTGGAACCTCGGCGGCTCCATGACCCGTGCGGTCGCGGCGGTGTCCGACGCCGCGCTCAAAGCCGGCTGACAGGGCGGCGGAGCCGGGTCTACTCCGCCCAGGCGAGCAGACGCGAGAGCCCCCACGTCGTCACGATCCGCGACGCGGGGATCCCCGCACGCTCCGCACGCTCGGCGCCGTGGTCCAGCAGTGAGAGCTGACCGGGAGCATGAGCATCCGAATCGATGGAGAACAGGCATCCCGCCTCCAGGGCGATCGCGATCAGCTCATCCGGCGGATCCTGACGCTCGGGCCGGGAGTTGATCTCGACGGCCACTCCGTTGTCGGCGCAGGCGGAGAAGACCGCTGCCGCATCGAATGCCGACTGCGGGCGCGTGCCCCGCTCGCCCTGTACGAGTCGACCTGTGCAGTGTCCGAGCACGTTCACCCTCGGGTGCGACACCGCGGCGATCATCCGCGCGGTCATCGGACGCGAGTCCATGCGCAGCTTGGAGTGCACCGATGCCACGACGATGTCGAGTTCGCCGAGCAGGGCCTCTTCCTGGTCGAGTGTCCCGTCGTCGAGGATGTCCACCTCGATGCCGGCGAGAAGGGTGAAACCGTCACCGGATTCCGCACGGACCAAGGGCACCTGCTCGCGCAGCCGCTCTGCGGAGAGCCCCCTGGCCACCCGAAGGCGCGGCGAGTGATCGGTGATCGCCTGATACTCGTGCCCGAGGGCGCGTGCAGCAGCAGCCATCACGGAGAGCGGAGTCGTTCCATCGGACCAGTCGGTATGCGCGTGCAGGTCGCCGCGGAGCTTCGCGCGAAGCTCGGAGACACGCTCGGGTTCGACATCTCCCCGCAGCTCGACGAGGTAGTCGGGAACCTGCCCCGCCTGAGCCTGACGGATCACCGCGAACGTCGACTCGCCGATGCCCTTCGCCGCACGCAGTCGGGTGGGATCGGCGCGGACGTCGTCGGGAAGGTCCTGCAGAGTCGCCGCGGCCTGACGAAATGCCTTCGCTCGATACCGCGACGCCCGCTCACGCTCCAGCAGAGAGGCGATCTCCAGCAGCGCGTCGACGGGGTCCACGGTCACTCCTTCGGAGCAGCCAGTTCGCGACTCACCGAGATCCACTGGTCGAGCTTCGCCAGGGCGCGACCGTCGTCGACCGCCGCCGAGGCCTTGTCGTAGCCTTCACGCAGGCGCTCCAGGATCGGCCGCTGCACCTGAGTGGCATCCTGCGAGAGCTCGAAGGCGACGATGCCCGCCGCGG
This sequence comes from Microbacterium sp. UCD-TDU, assembly GCF_000340625.1. Classification (NCBI taxonomy): domain Bacteria; kingdom Bacillati; phylum Actinomycetota; class Actinomycetes; order Micrococcales; family Microbacteriaceae; genus Microbacterium; species Microbacterium sp. UCD-TDU. The sequence goes on along the minus strand of NZ_KB454447.1, from coordinate 134,541 downwards.
CGTTGAGCAGCACGATGTCACGCACGGCGCCGGTCTCCCCCGCCAGAGTGCGCCGGAGCACCTCCGCATTGTGCTGGGGCGAGCCGCCGATGAGGTCGGCGAGATCGGCGATCGGGATGCCGAGGTCGCGGGGATCGAGGTCGTGCTCGTGGATGTCCCCGCGGGTGACCTCCCAGATGCGACTGTGTCCGGTGGTGGTCAGCTCGTCGAGTCCGTCATCGCCACGGAACACGAGCGCCGTCGCACCACGTGTACGGAACACACCCGTGATCAGCGGGACGCGCTCGATCTGCGCGACGCCGACCGCGTTGGCCTCGGCACGAGCGGGGTTGCACAGCGGTCCGAGCATGTTGAAGACGGTCGGCACTCCCAGCTCCGCCCGCACGGGCCCGGCGTGCTTGAAGCCCGGGTGGAAGGCTCCTGCCCAGGCGAAGGTGATGCCGGTGCGGTCGAGGATGGATGCGACGGCGGCAGGGTCGAGGGACAGCTCGAGCCCGAGGGCTCCCAGCACGTCGGAGGACCCGGAGGCGGAGCTCGCCGCACGATTGCCGTGCTTGACCACGGGCACACCCGTCGCTCCGATGATGATCGCCGCCGTGGTCGAGACGTTCACCGTGCCGACACGGTCACCGCCGGTGCCGACGATGTCCAGCACGTCGGGTGAGACAGGAAGGGGCACCGCAGCCTCGAGGATCGCATCGCGGAAACCGACGATCTCATCGATCGTCTCCCCCTTCGCACGGAGGGCTACGAGGAAGCCCGCCAACTGCGCTTCGGTGACGCCTCCCTGCATGATCTGGCGCATGGCCCATGTGGACTCCCACACACTGAGATCACGGCGCTCCAACAGAGAGGTGAGCACGTCGGACCAGGTCAGGGAATCAGCCATGTGTGCGATCCTATCGGCGCAGAGAAAACATGCAGATGCTTCCGAACGCACGTGCACAGCGCCCTCACCCCTTGTTTCCCGCGGATTCACCGGGTATTCGCAGTGTTTTCTTAGGGTCCCCTAAGTCCAAGGCAGGGTATTCGAGGGCCGCCGGTGCAAGAATCACGCCCGCGGATCGGCCATAATGGAGGGGTGACGACCTCAGCGACGTATGCCCCGGCGGCGAGAACGATTAAGCGGCCCAACCCGGTAGCTGTCGGCACCATTGTGTGGCTCGGCAGTGAGGTGATGTTCTTCGCGGGACTCTTCGCGATCTACTTCACCCTCCGCAGCACCTCCCCGGAGCTGTGGGCAGACCGGACAGAGCTGCTGAACGTCCCGTTCGCCGCAGTGAACACTGCGATCCTCGTGCTCTCCTCGTTCACGTGCCAGATGGGCGTGTTCGCGGCGGAGGACCTGCAGCCCTACAAGATCGGCAAGGGACAGAAGAACGGCGCCGGGCGCCGTCGCCTGTTCGGCTGGGGAATGGTCGAGTGGTTCTTCCTCACCTTCGCCCTCGGCGCGATCTTCGTCTCCGGCCAGGTCTGGGAGTACGCCCAGCTGGTCGCTGAAGGCATGCCGATCAGCGCCGACTCCTACGCTTCCGCGTTCTACCTGACGACCGGCTTCCACGCCCTGCACGTCACCGGTGGTCTGGTCGCGTTCCTGCTCGTCATCGGCCGTGCATACGCCGTCAAGAACTTCCGGCACAAGGAGGCGACCTCCTCGATCGTGGTGTCCTACTACTGGCACTTCGTCGACGTCGTCTGGATCGTGCTGTTCCTCGTTATCTACTTCCTGAAATAAGAGCGGAGCTGATCCCCGAGATGGCACGAGAGAAGAAGCGCCGTTCCGGCGGTCGTCGCAGCCCTTTGGCGGCAGCGGCGCTCATCGGAGCAGGCCTCATGATCACCGGCGCTGTGTACGCCGGAGCGTCCGCCGCGTTCGCTGCGTCCGACACCCAGTCGGCCGCGACCTCGCAGTTGACCGTCGAAGACGGCAAGAAGCTGTTCACGGCAAACTGCGCCACCTGCCACGGTCTCGACCTGCAGGGAACGGCCAACGGCCCCAGCCTCTACGGCGTGGGCGAGCTGGCAACCGAGTTCCAGCTGTCGACCGGTCGCATGCCCCTGCAGATGCAGGGACCGCAGGCACCGCAGAAGGCACCGCAGTTCACCGAGGACCAGATCCTCGCGATCTCGTCCTTCGTCCAGTCCGAGGCACCCGGCCCGACCTTCCCGTCGGACCACATCCTCGACGGCAAGGGTGACGTCTCCAAGGGCGCGGAGCTGTTCCGCGTCAACTGCGCGATGTGTCACAACGTGGCCGCCGCCGGTGGAGCGCTCACCGAGGGCAAGTACGCCCCCGGACTCAGCGAGACCAGCGCACTGCACATGTACGCGGCCATGGTCACCGGTCCGCAGAACATGCCCGTCTTCGGCGACATGAACCTGTCCGACGAAGACAAGCGCGACATCATCTCGGCGCTGCTCTTCCAGCAGCAGTCCGTGCAGATCGGCGGATTCTCGCTGGGCTCGCTCGGACCGGTCTCCGAGGGCCTGTTCGTGTGGATCTTCGGTATCGGCGCACTCGTCGCCGTCACCGTGTGGATCACGGCGAAGTCCAACTGACGCTTAATCATCGAAGAGGAACGTACGAGGAGCACCATGGCACACGACGACGACTCGCAGGCTCTTGACAGGGCCTACCAGCCCTCTCCGGGGCTGGGTGTCGCAGTCAGCGATCCCGTGCAGAACCCCGGGCTTCCGCCGCACCGCGAGCGGATGACCGACAAGGACCCGCGCGCTGAGAAGGCCGCTGTCCGCACTGTCTACACGCTGTTCTACCTCTCGCTCGCCGGCAGCATCTGGGCGGTCGCCGCCTACATGCTGTTCCCGATCGAGAGCGGCGCGCTCATCGACATCCGGCAGAACAACCTCTTCATCGGTCTCGGCATCGCCCTCGCGCTGCTGGCCCTCGGTATCGGTGCGATCCACTGGTCCAAGGCGCTCATGTCCGACAAGGAGTTCATCGAGCACCGCCACCCCACCCGTGGCACGGACGCCACGCGGGAAGCTGCCATCAAGGCCTTCTCCGACGCGAACGAGGAGTCCGGCTTCGGTCGTCGCTCGATGATCCGCAACTCGCTGTTCGCAGCGATCGTCGCCTCGATCATCCCCGGCGTGACGCTGTTCCGTGGCCTGGCGCCGCACTCCACTCCGGAGGACCCCACGGCGGGCGACCCGGTCGTGCTGCTCAAGCACACGATGTGGGAAGAGGGAGCGCGCCTGGTGCGCGACCCCGACGGCACCCCGATCCGCGCCGCTGACGTCACGCTCGGATCCGCGTTCCATGTGATCCCGGAAGAGCTCGCGACGCTGAGCCACCACGACGGCTACCTCGAGGAGAAGGCCAAGGCCATCGTGCTGATGATGCGCCTGCGCCCCGAGCAGCTGATCGAGGCCGAGGACCGCAAGGACTGGTCCTACGACGGCATCGTCGCCTACTCCAAGGTCTGCACGCACGTCGGATGCCCCGTGGCACTGTACGAGCAGCAGACCCACCACCTGCTGTGCCCGTGCCACCAGTCGCAGTTCGACGTCACGGACCACGCAAAGGTCATCTTCGGCCCGGCGGCACGTCCGCTGCCGCAGCTGCCCATCACCGTCGATGACGAGGGCTACCTGATCGCACGCAGCGACTTCACGGAACCCGTCGGCCCGAGCTTCTGGGAGCGCCATTGAGCACCGCAACGCTGTCCAAAGACGACAACGACACCAAGGCACCTCTCGGCGGCCGCTTCGTCGGTGCCGCGTCGAACTACATCGATGAGCGCACCAGCCTCTCCGGCTTCGTCAAGGAGCTCGGACGCAAGATCTTCCCCGACCACTGGTCGTTCATGTTGGGTGAGATCGCGCTGTGGAGCTTCGTCGTCGTGTTCCTCTCCGGAACCTTCCTGACGTTCTTCTTCGACGCGTCGATGGTCGAGACCCACTACACCGGCGCCTACGCGCCGATGCGTGGAATCGAGATGTCCGCAGCGCTGGAATCGTCGCTGCACATCTCCTTCGACCTCCGAGGCGGTCTGCTGGTCCGTCAGATCCACCACTGGGCCGCGCTGGTGTTCATCGCCGGAATCGGCGTGCACATGCTCCGCGTGTTCTTCACAGGTGCGTTCCGCAAGCCGCGTGAGCTCAACTGGGTGATCGGCTTCATCCTCTTCATCCTCGCGATGGCAGAGGGCTTCACCGGCTATTCGCTTCCCGACGACCTGCTCTCGGGCAACGGTCTTCGCATCATCGACGGCATGATCAAGGGCCTCCCCCTGATCGGCACCTGGACCTCGTTCCTCCTCTTCGGCGGCGAGTTCCCCGGTACCGACATCGTCGGACGCCTGTACACGCTGCACATCCTGCTGCTGCCCATGCTCGTCATCGCACTGATCGTGGTGCACCTGATGCTCATGATCATCAACAAGCACACGCAGTTCGCCGGCCCCGGCCGCACGAACGACAACGTCGTGGGCTACCCGATGATGCCGGTGTACATGTCGAAGATGGGCGGATACCTGTTCATCGTCTTCGGCACCATCGTGCTGATCGCGACCTTCTTCCAGATCAACCCGATCTGGAACTACGGACCGTACGACCCGTCCCCCGTCTCCGCCGGCACGCAGCCGGACTGGTACATCGGCTTCGCCGACGGCGCCCTGCGTCTGGCACCGTCGAACTGGGACATCGTCTTCCTCGACCACACCTGGTCGTTCGGCATCATCGCGCCGGTCCTCGTGCTCGGTCTGTTCATCGTGCTCGTCGCGATCTACCCCTTCATCGAGGCGTGGGTTACGGGCGACAAGCGCGAGCACCACATCGCTCAGCGCCCGCGCAACGCCGCGACGCGCACGGCGATCGGTGTGGCCGGTGTCATCTTCTACGCGGTCCTGTGGGCTGCAGCCTCGTCCGACCTCATCGCGACGCACTTCATGCTCACGATGGAAGGCGTCATCCACACGCTGCAGGCGATGCTCTTCCTGGGCCCGATCCTCGGCTACTTCGTCACGAAGCGCATCTGCATCGCGCTGCAGAAGAAGGACCGCGAGATCGTGCTGCACGGCTTCGAGTCCGGTCGCATCGTCCGCCTTCCCGGCGGAGAGTTCATCGAGGTGCACCAGCCGGTCGACAAGTACGACCGTTGGAAGCTCATCGACGTCGACACGTACGAGCCGCTCGTGGTGCGCCCGAACGCGAAGGGACGTATCCCGTGGACGGAGAACCTCCGCTCCTCGATCTCCCGCTGGTTCTTCGAAGACCGCCTGGCACCGCTCACGCAGGCCGAGGTCGAGGCAGCAGACGCTCACCAGCACCACGTCACGGCTCATAACGACGAGACCGAGGCCGCGGAGATCCAGGGCGCTCACGAGCGCGCAGGATTCCCCGACGCCCCGCTCACGGTCGATGAGACGCACGTCGACGAGACGCCGAACACCCCCAGCACGGTCATCGCGACCGAGCCGGTGAAGAAGCCTCGCAAGAAGTCGGAGGAGGGCGAGTAGTCGCCACTCCCCCATCTGATGAAGGCCTCGTCCATACGGACGGGGCCTTCATCGTTAGTCCCCGAATGAGAGGATCCACCCATGTCATCCGCCGTCGAGCTGATCCGCGCCACCTCCCTCGCCGACACTCCGTACGCCTACGCCGCGACCGCACCGGCGGGATCCCGGCTCATCTTCCTCGCCGGAGCGTGCCCTCTGAACGATGACGGCACGACCGCGGCACCAGGCGACTACGCGGCCCAGGCGGCGCGCTGTGTGGAGACCCTGCAGGCGGCGCTCGATGTCGCCGGCGCCACCCTCACGGATGTCATCAGCACTCGGGTCCTGGTGGCGTCCTCCGCCCAGGCCGACCTCGTGACGGCCTGGGACGTTGTCCACGCCGCTTTCGGCGCTCACGACGTCCCCAGCACCCTTCTGGGAGTCACCGTGCTCGGCTACGACCACCAGCTCGTGGAGATCGAAGCGATCGCCGCCGTCACCGACTGATCATGGACATCGTCATACGCCCTTCCACGCCGAGGGACGATGCGCTGACAGAACAGATCGAGCTCACCGCCGATGCCCTGCTCATCGACCTGTTCGGCGCCGTCTCTTGGCCTCCCCCGGCGCCGGCACATGATCGTGCAGCGTCACCGGGGTTCGTCCTGGTCGCCGAGCTCGCCGACGACGTCGCGGCACCGATCGTCGTCGGCTTCGTCCACGTCCTCGAGATCGACGGACACGCTCATCTCGAACAGCTCTCGGTACTCCCCTCGTTCGGACGTCGTGGCATCGGTCGTCAGCTCGTCACGGCCGCACTGGCGGAGGCGCGGCGACGCGGCCACACCCACGTCACGCTGCGCACCTACACCGACGTGCCCTGGAACGCACCGTTCTACGGTTCGTGCGGCTTCGTCGAGAGCGAGCCCGACACGGCAATGCTCCGAGAGCTCGTACTCGTCGAAGAGCGTCTGGGACTCTTCGAGCACGGCCCTCGCGTGCAGATGACCGCCACGCTCTGAGCGGTCGGCGCTCCGAGCACCCTCACAAGCTCTGTCCGACTGTCGTTGACGGCAATCGGACGCCGCGCGACCGGAATCCGCTGGAGACGACGACGCCGCCTTCCTAGGCTGAGGTCATGATCGATCGCGCTGACTTCTTCGCTGCCAAGCTGGCCTATGAGACAGACCCCAGCGACGTCCATGCCGCGCTGGAGTCCGGCGAGAGCATCGTCGTCGTCGATGTCCGGTCGGGCGCAGCCTGGGCGCAGGGCCGCGTCGTCGGCGCCGTGCACATGCACTACAGCGAGATATCCTCACGTGCGCCGGCGGAGGTGCCGAAGGACGCTGACGTCGTCGTCTACTGCTGGAGTCCCGGATGCAACGCCGGTGCGAAGGGCGCGCTCGAGTTCGCCCGTCTCGGCTACCGTGTCCGCGAGATGATCGGCGGTTTCGAGTACTGGGTCAGAGAAGGGTACGCGGTCGAGGACGCGGATGGCGTCCATCACCGTCCGGTCGATCCGCTGACCGGCATCCCCCGCATCCGTACCCGCGCCTGATCACGGCGCCGTCCGCACACGAAGAAGGCCCCCGGAGGAATCCGGGGGCCTTCGTCGATGAGGCAGTATCAGCGGGCGAAGTTGCCGCGGTAGTACTCGTACACCCAGCCGACGATGGCGACCACGAAGATCGCGAGACCGATCGGCAGAAGGAAGTGTCCGACGGCGAGGCCGACGACGAAGACTCCCGCCGAGGCCGCCAGCACGATCGGCCACCAGGACCACGGGCTGAACTCGCCCAGCTCCGGGTCACCGTCATCGATGTCGGAGGTCAGGATGTCTTCGGGAAGCTCACCGCGCTGAGCCTTGTGCGTGCGATCGAGGTAGAACGCGATCATGGCTCCCATGAAGGCACCGAAGAACAGGGCGACCGTTCCGACCCACTCGATCCGCATGGCGAAGTTGTCCGCCGGCGTGGCCAGGATGTGCCAGCCGGTGTACACCACACCGACGAGGGCGAAGAACGCCGTCAGGATCCACCAGAGAATGACATTGTCGCGCATGACTTAGTGGGCCTCTCGCTCGCCGGGAGCCGTCGTAGCGAACTCGGCGGCTTCGGGGTGATTCAGATCGAACGCAGGACGCTCGCTGCGGATGCGCGGGATCGACGTGAAGTTGTGTCGCGGCGGCGGGCAGGAAGTCGCCCACTCGAGCGATCCGCCGTAGCCCCACGGGTCGTTGACCGTGACCTTCGGAGCCTTGCGCGCCGTGATCCAGACATTCAGGAAGAAGGGCAGCATCGAGGCGCCGAGGATGATCGCACCGATCGTCGAGACCTGGTTCTGCCAGGTCCAGCCGTCTGCCTCCGAGTAGTCGGCGTAGCGACGCACCATGCCGTCCACGCCCAGCCAGTGCTGGATGAGGAAGGTCATGTGGAAGCCGATGAACAGCAGCCAGAAGTGCACGTAGCCGAGGCGCTCGTTCAGCATGCGTCCGGTCCACTTCGGCCACCAGAAGTAGAAGCCGGCGAACATGGCGAACACGACAGTTCCGAACACGACGTAGTGGAAGTGAGCGACGACGAAGTACGAGTCGGAGAGAGCGAAGTCCAGCGGCGGAGCCGCGAGGATGACGCCGGTCAGACCGCCGAAGACGAAGGACACGAGGAAGCCGAGCGAGAACACCATCGGAGTCTCGAATGTCACGGACCCTCGCCAGAGCGTACCGATCCAGTTGAAGATCTTCACACCCGTCGGCACGGCGATGAGCATGGTCATCAGCGCGAAGAACGGAAGCAGGACCGAGCCCGTCACGTACATGTGGTGAGCCCACACCGCGACCGAGAGCGCCGCGATGGCGATCGTCGCGTAGACGAGGGTCTTGTAGCCGAAGATCGGCTTGCGGCTGAAGACCGGGAAGATCTCGGAGACGATGCCGAAGAACGGCAGCGCGATGATGTACACCTCAGGGTGACCGAAGAACCAGAACAGGTGCTGCCAGAGCAGGACGCCACCGTTGGCGGGGTCGTAGATGTGAGCACCCAGGATGCGGTCTGCCGCTGCAGCGAAGATGGCGGCTGCGAGAACGGGGAACGCCATCAGGATGAGCAGGCTCGTGATCAGCGTGTTCCACGAGAAGATCGGCATGCGCCACATCGTCATGCCGGGCGCACGCATCGTGATGATCGTCGTGATGAAGTTCACGGCACCGAGGATCGTTCCGAAACCGGAGATGCCGAGGCCGACCATCCAGAGGTTTCCGCCCGCCCCCGGCGAGAAGGATGCTCCTGCCAGCGGCTGATAGGCGAACCATCCGAAGGAGGCCGCGCCCTGCGGGGTCAGGAAGCCGGCGACCGCGATGGTGGAGCCGAAGAGGAAGAGCCAGAACGCGAAGGCGTTCAGACGCGGGAAGGCGACGTCGGGAGCACCGATCTGCAGCGGCAGGATGGCGTTGGCGAAGCCGGCGAACAGCGGCGTCGCGAACATCAGCAGCATGATCGTGCCGTGCATCGTGAACAGCTGGTTGTACTGCTCCTTCGTCGGGATGATCTGCATGCCCGGCGCGAACAGTTCGGCACGGATGACGAGTGCCATCACACCGCCGAGCAGGAAGAACATCACCGAGGCGATCAGGTACATGTACCCGATGGTCTTGTGGTCCGTGGAGGTGATCCACTTGACGACGATGTTGCCCTTCTGCTCGACCCGCGAGGAGCTCATCAGAGCAGCCTGGCGTGCAGGCAGGGTGTTAGGACGCGAGCGGGGAGACTCGTCGGTACGGGGAGCTTCTGTGGTCGACATGGCTTACTCCCCTCCTTCCTCGGTGTCGGTCTTCGGGGTCGTTCCCGGGAGGTTCGAGAGACGGTCGTAGGCGCCGGTGATGTCACCGGTGTTGCCCTGCTCCTCGAGCGACGCGAGGTAGGAGTCGTACTCGCTCTGCGAGACGACCTTCACGTTGAAGAGCATCATCGAGTGGTACTCGCCACAGAGCTCGGCGCACTTGCCGGCGTACTCGCCCTCTCGCGTCGGGATGAACGACCAGGAGTTGTCCTTCCCGATGAACATGTCCTTCTTGTAGAGGAAGTCGATGATCCAGAAGGAGTGGATGACGTCACGGGACTGAAGGTTGATCGTCACCTTCTTGTCGACGGGCAGCACCAGCGTCGGCAGCTGCGCCTGGTCGATGTTGCCGTCCTTGTCGGGCTGGGCCTGGATGCCCATGGTCCACACGGCGTCGGAATTGTCCTTCTCATCGCCGTCGTACTGGAAGTCCCACGCCCACTGCTTCGCGATCGCGGTGATCTCGACATCGGGCTCGTCCCACTTGGCTTCGATCTCGGTCTGATCACGAGCCGTGAAGAAGAACATCCCCAGCACGAGGATGAGCGGCACGATCGTGTAGAAGATCTCGATCGGCATGTTGTAGCGCATCTGCACCGGAAGACCGGTCTGACCCTTGCGGCGGCGGTAGGCGATCGCAGCCCAGGCCATCAGGCCCCAGGTGATGATGCCGACGGCGAGAAGCACGATCCAGGAGTTCACCCAGAGCGAGGAGACGCGCTCGGTCTGGTTGGTGGCTGCGGGGCCACCCTCCACGAAGCCCGGAAGAAAGCCGTTCAGCTCGGTGGGAGAGCATCCCGCCAGGGCCAAGGCTGCCGCAACTCCCACAGGGAGGGCGGCCCAACGAAGGCTGCGTTTCGAGGGCACGATGCACCTTTCAGATCGCGAACAGAGCACACCCAAGTCTAGGGCAACCTCACACCTGATTCATGCCATCCACGCAGGTTCCGGAACCAGAACGGCCGTCGTCACCAGTGGTGACGACGGCCGAGTCGGCGAAGCGAGGGTCAGTGGAAGCTGTCGCCACACGCGCAGCTGCCCGCTGCGTTGGGGTTGTCGATCGTGAACCCCTGCTCGGAGATGGTGTCCTTGAAGTCGATCGCCGCTCCGTCGAGGTACGGGACGCTCATGTTGTCGATGATGACCTCGACACCGTCGAAGTCGACGGTCTCGTCGCCCTCGAGGTAGCGCTCGTCGAAGTAGAGCTGGTAGATCAGCCCCGAACACCCGCCCGGCTGCACGGCGACGCGCAGACGCAGGTCATCGCGGCCTTCCTGCTCGAGGAGGTTCTTGACCTTCGTGGCGGCAGCGTCGGTCAGGGTGACGCCGTGTGCGCGGGTGGTCTCTGGGGAGAGTGTGGTGTCGCTCATGTCGCTCCTTGTGACGGGCCGCAGGTGCACGGCTTCTCGGACGATTCTACCGCCGCAGATGCGGGGAGGCTCAGAGTTCTGCGGCATTCATGCGAGCGAGCAGCAGCGCCTCGGTCGCGACCGCGTGGCGGAAGGTGTCCAGGTGCAGCGACTCATTCGGGCTGTGTGCGCGCGAATGCGGGTCCTCGACACCCGTGACGAGGATCTGTGCGGCGGGGAATTCCCGCACCAGGTCGGCGATGAACGGGATCGATCCGCCCACGCCCAGGTCCACCGGAGGCACCCCGTACCCGTCGCGCATCGCATCGCGGGTCAGCGAGACCGCCCAGCCGCTGGTGTCCACGAGGAACCCGTCGCCGAGGTCGACATCCGAGAAGGTGAGCTCGGCACCGAACGGCGCGTGTGCGCTGAGGTGGCGCTCCAGGGCCTCGTACGCGTCCTGGCCGCTCTGGCCAGGAGCCACGCGAGCGCTGATCACGACGGTGACCTCGGGGAGCAGCGTATTGGAGGCTGCCGCCACGCTGGTGGCGTCGATCCCGATCACCGTGACCGACGGTTTGTTCCAGATCCGGCTGAGGATGCTGCCGTCTCCGATGGGAGTGGTACCGGGAAGGAGTCCCGCCTCGTCCCGCAGCGTCGCCTCGGTGTAGTCGGGGGTGGGCGCGTCGCGCTCGGTCATCCCCTCGACCGCGACCGAGCCGTCGGCGTTCCAGAGCGTGGACAGCAGCGTGACGGTCGCCATCATCGCGTCGGGTACGGCGCCGCCGAACATTCCGGAGTGCGAGGCGTGGTCCAGGGTGCGCACGCGCATCGTGAACCGGGCGTTGCCGCGGAGCGAGACGGTGAGACCGGGAGTCACGGAGTCCCAGTTGCCCGAGTCGGCCACGACGATGGCGTCGGCGCGGAGAGCATCCTTGTTGTCGGAGAGGAACTGGGCGAACGAACGGGACCCGTACTCCTCCTCCCCTTCGATGAACATCGCGATGCCGAGGTCGAGGTCATCGCCGAGCACCTCGCTCACCGCGCGGATCGAGGCGATATGCGACATGATGCCGGCCTTGTCGTCGGCCGCGCCGCGCCCGTAGAGACGCCCGTCGCGCACCGTCGGCTCGAACGGCGGGGTCTCCCAGAGGGCATCGTCGCCCGGAGGCTGCACGTCGTGGTGGGCGTACAGAAGGATCGTGGGCTTGCCGTTGCGGGCCGCGCGCGTGGCGAGGACAGCGGGCTGCCCCTGCTCGTCGGTGCCGGGGATCGCGGCGCGGAGCACGCGCACCTCGTCGAAGACTCCGGTGCCAGACGCCAGCGCGGCCACGGCTTCCGCGCTGCGCTCCAGCTGGGTCTGATCGAACGCGGGCCAGGCCATCCCCGGAATGCGCACGAGGTGTCCGAGGTCCGACAGCGCTGACGGGATCCCGGTCGCCACCGCCTCGAGGACGGCGGCATCGGACTCACGGGGAGGAACAGGAGAGGTCATGCGAGTAATCTTAAGGTGATCCCCCGCCGGCGAACCGAGGAACTCCGTGTCCACTACCCCTACCTCCCCTTCCACGAACGACGACACCCCCGAGACGACTGCCGTCGGCAAGGGGCGCGCGACGCCGACCCGTGCGGAGCAGGAGGCAGCTCGTCGCCGCCCCCTGGTCGCCAACACCAAGGAGGCGAAGGCGGCCGCGAAGGCGGAGCTCAACGAGCGTCGCGCACGAGCGCAGGCCGGCATGGCCGCCGGCGAGGAGAAGTACCTCCCGGTCCGCGACAAGGGCCCGCAGCGCCGCTGGGTCCGCGACTACGTGGATGCGGGCTGGCACCCGGCCGAGTTCGTGATGGGCGTGATGGTCCTGGTCATCCTCGCCTCGCTGGTGCCGGCGAACACGGTCATCTCGTTCTACGCATACATCGTGATGATGGGTTACCTCGTCATCGCGATCGGCGGCATGATCCTGCTCGGCATGCGCGTCAAGCGCAAGGCCGCGGCGAAGTTCGGCAAGGAGCGTCTCGAGCGCGGTCTGGGCTGGTACGCCGCGATGCGCGCCCTGCAGATGCGATTCATGCGTCTGCCGAAGCCGCAGGTCAAGCGCGGCCAGTACCCCGACTGATCAGTCCCCTGTTGATCTCCCGGCCCCAGAACGGGCCGCGGTACAGGAAAGCGGTGTAGCCCTGCACGAGGGTCGCACCGGCCGCAAGGCGCTCCTGCACGTCGGATGGCGTCTCCACTCCCCCGACGGCGATCACGCAGAAGTCGGCGGGAACGGCTTCGCGCACGACGCGAAGGACTTCGAGCGAGCGCTTCTTCAGCGGTGCACCGGACAGTCCTCCCGCGCCCGCCGCCTCGACCGTCTCGGCATCCGTGAGCAGACCGTCTCGACTGATGGTGGTGTTGTGCGCGATGATTCCCGCGAGTCCCTCGGCGACGGCCATCTGGGCGATCGCCGTGATCTCCTCGTCGGGGAGATCCGGTGCGATCTTGACGAGCAGCGGGGTCGCGCCGGAAGCCTCTCGAACGGCGCGCAGCAGCGGAGCCAGCGTCTCCACCGCTTGCAGTCCTCGCAGTCCCGGAGTGTTCGGCGACGACACGTTGACGGCCAGGTAGTCCGCGAGCGGAGCGAGCCGCGTCGCCGAGGCCACGTAGTCCGCCGTCGCATCCTCGACCTCGACCACACGGCTCTTGCCGATGTTGACCCCGATGATCGTGTCGGGCGCGCCGCGCCGCAGGCGGGCGAGCCTGCGCGCCGCCGCATCCGCTCCGGCGTTGTTGAAGCCCATCCGATTGATCACGGCGCGATCCGCGATGAGACGGAACAGCCGCGGCTTCGGGTTCCCCTCCTGGGCTATCGCGGTCACGGTGCCGACTTCCACATGTCCGAAGCCGAGAGCGGCGAGTCCTCGCACGCCGACCGCGTTCTTGTCGAAGCCCGCGGCGACGCCGAACGGCGAGGGGAAGGTGAGACCGAGCGCCTCGACGCGCAGCGAAGGGTCAGGGCGCGTGATCGCGCGCGTGGCCCACGAGAACGGAGGCACACCGAGCACGCGGATCACCGCCATGCCGGCGTGGTGGGCGAACTCGGGATCGAAGCGCGAGAGGACAGCGCGGAAGAGCAGCGGATACATCCCTGCCAGATTACCGCTCCTCGGACTCCCGCTTCGTGTGGTCGGCGCGCAGATCGGTGATCGCGGCCTCGAAATCCTCGAGCGAATCGAAGGCCTGATAGACGCTGGCGAAGCGCAGGAACGCGACCTCATCGAGGTCACGAAGCGGACCGAGGATGGCGAGACCGATCTCGTTGGTGTCGAGCTGCGACACCCCTGTCTGTCGGACGGCCTCCTCCACGCGCTGTGCGAGCACCGCGAGGTCTCCCTCCGTCACCGGGCGCCCTTGGCAGGCCTTCCGCACACCCGTGATGACCTTCTCCCGACTGAACGGCTCCATCACGCCGGAACGCTTGATCACGTTGAGACTCGCGGTCTCGGTCGTCGTGAAACGCCCGCCGCACTCCGGGCACTGTCGACGACGCCTGATCGAGAGCCCGTCGTCGCTCGTGCGTGAATCGATGACGCGGGAGTCGGGGTGCCGACAGAAGGGGCAGTGCATCTGACCGATCCTACGCGGTGAAACGGGCCTCGATCGCTTCACCGTGCGCGGGAAGCACCTCGGTGTCGGCGAGAGCGACGACCCCGGCACGCACGGCCGCCAGCGCAGCCCTGTCGTAGGAGATCACCTGCTGCGGTCGAAGGAATGTGTACGAGCCGAGCCCGGGAGCATAGCGAGCCTGTCCCCCGGTCGGCAGCACATGATTGCTGCCCGCCATGTAGTCACCGAGGCTCACCGGCGTCTGGTCGCCGACGAAGACGGCTCCGGCGCTGGTGAAGTCGGCGGCTGCCTCTTCGGCATCCACGAGGTGCAGTTCGAGGTGCTCCGGCGCATAGGCATTGCTGAACGCCGTGGCCATGGCCCTGTCGTCGACGAGGACGATGGCGGACTGAGGCCCCGACAGCGCGGCGGCGACGCGTTCGCTGTGCCGGGTGATAGCGGCGATGCGCTGCACCTCGACGGCGACCTGTTCTGCGAGCTCGGCCGCGTCGGTCACCAGGACGGCGGACGCCTGCTCATCGTGCTCGGCCTGGCTCACGAGGTCGGCGGCGATGAGACGCGGATCCGCATGTGCATCGGCGACAACGAGGATCTCCGTCGCTCCGGCTTCCGAGTCGGTGCCGACGACGCCGGCGACGGCACGTTTGGCCGACGCGACATAGTTGTTGCCCGGCCCGGAGACGACATCGACCGGATCGAGGCCGAGCGACGGCACGCCGTAGGCCAGAGCGCCGATCGCGCCGGCACCGCCCATCGCGTAGACCTCGGTCACACCCAGCAGCGCTGCCGCCGCGAGAATGGTCGGGTGGATTCTTCCACCCTGATCTGCCTGCGGCGGCGAAGCCAGGGCGATCTCCTGGACGCCGGCGACCTGCGCGGGGACGACGTTCATGATCACGCTCGACGGGTAGACGGCCTTGCCGCCGGGAATGTACACGCCCACGCGGTGGACCGGTTGCCAGCGCTGTGTGATGACTGCTCCCTCGCCGATCCTGGTGACCTGCGTGGCGGGGACCTGCGCGGCGGAGGCGAGACGGACTCGGCGGATCGCCTCCTCGAGCGCGCTGCGCACCTCGGGAGCGAGTTCTGCGAGAGCCGTGGTGATGTGCTCGGCAGGCACGCGCACGGCGTGGTCCGTGACCGCGTCGAAACGCTCGGCCTGCTCGCGAAGAGCGGTCTCGCCGCGGTCACGCACGTCCTCGACGATGCGTGCGGCAGTGTCGAGTGCTTCGGCACGCGCCTGGGTCGCCCGGGGTACTGCGGCGAGCATGCCGGCGGGCGAGAGCTCGCGCCCTCGCAGATCGATGGTGCGCATTTCAGCCCTTCGTGATGTCGGAGATGTCGTGGAGGTAGCCGATCCGTCCGTCGTCATGTCGGACGACGAACGCTCCCCCACGGTCCTCGATCACGAGAGCCCAGGCGTTCGGACCGATACGGAAAAGCGGTTCGCCCCGCTCGTCGTGGACGTCGCGCTCAGAGGGCGCGAGGATCCAGAACGGCTGTGCCACGGCGGCGGTCTCGCGCGGGTTCGTCGCCTCGAGATCGGCATCGGTCACGCCCTCGAGCAGCAGCGGCGCAGACTCTTCCTCGACCGCGCCCGTCTCGTAGGTCGCGGCCGTCTCCAGCAGGGACTCGATGCTTCCGGTGTCCGAGACGATCTCCGGCTCCTGTCCACGGGAACGGCGCGAATAGGCCGGGACATACCCCTCGTCGGTGCTCGCCTGCTCGGTACCGATGCCGCCGCCCGAGGCGTGCGCCGTCAGCGGCACCTGTGCAGCCAGGTCGAATCGGGCGATCTCGTCGGTCGCCTGCTGACCCGATGCCTCGTCGTCGAGCGCGACGACGAGGGGGGATGCGGAGCCGTCCGCGATGACGCCTGTCGGGCTCTCGGCGTGTGCCTCGGGCGCGGCGGAGGATGCCGCCGCGACGGATGTCTCGACGGAGCCTTCGGAGGCTTCCGGGACCGGCACGGGTTCGGGACGCGGTCTCGCGATGACGGGGCGCACCGGATTCGCATTGCGGTGGGCGAGAGTCACCAGGCGACCGTGGAAATCTTCCTTCAATCCCGGGATGATCGGGGCGAAGACCGTGAGGACGACGAGAGCCAGGGAGGTGATGACCATGGCCACACCGTTCCACGGGAAGCTCCAGTTCCCGGTGGACACCGCAGCGGAGATCGCGAGCCAGAGGCTGCCGGCCCAGACCGTCGCCGACACGGAGAAGGCGACCGAGGCGAACTGATCGATGCCGAGCGAACCGACCCGGCGGATGCCCTCGGGCGAGAATCGGCGCAGCACCAGCAGGAAGACGGCGACCGTCGGGAGCGCGACCGGGAGCACCCATTGGATGCCGACACTCCACAGCGAGAGGTCGCCGATCAGCGGGAAGAACGAGAACACGAACGACAGCAGCCAGACGCCGACGATGAGCAGCTCCCGCAGCGTGAATCCGAGGATGCCGAACTCAGGGGTGACCTCTTCGTCGTACAGGACACCGTCATCGTCGCCGAAAACCTCGTCCTCGGGTTCTGCTTCGGGGAGATCCGTGCTCATGCGTGGTCCTTTCGTCACAGGGCTCGACGGGGTGATTCGTCGTGCTGCCGACGGCTCACGATCCTACCCCGCTCACCCGAGGCAGGTGGGTCCGAGCAGTGACTTGAGGTCACCGAACAGATCCGCGGACACCTTGACCGGCATGGGCACTTCGAAGACCTTCGCCGTGCCGCCACGGTGCACGCGAAGCAGTACCTCGGTGTCGCCGTTGTGCCGCCGCAGCACTTCCGCGAGCTCCATCATCACGCGCTCGGTTGCTCTCTGCTCGGCCAGGACCAACGCCAGAGGGCCGGCAGCATCGAAGGAGCCCACATCGGGTGCGAATGCGGACTGCGCATGGAGGTTGAGCCCGTCGTCGCGCCGGGATACCCGCCCGCGGACAGCGAGGATCGCGTCCTGCTGCAGCGTGTGCTGGAACTCGGTGTAGGTCTTTCCCATGAACATCACGGTGACCTCGCCGTTGAAGTCCTCGACGGTGATCATGCCGTAGGGATTTCCACTCGCCTTGGCGACACGATGCTGCACGCTGGTCACGAGGCCGGCCACCGTCACCTGGTCGCCGTCCTGGAGGTCTTCGGAGTTGTTGAGGTCATGGATCGAGATCGATGCGTGCTTCGCGAGCGGGACCTCGAGCCCCGCCAGAGGGTGGTCCGACACATAGAGGCCGAGCATCTCGCGCTCGAAGGCGAGCTTGTCCTTCTTGACCCACTCGGGACGCGCGGGGACCTTCGCCGGGGCCGCCTCGTCCATGCCGTCATAGAGACTGTCGAAGTCGAATCCGATCGCGCCCTGTGCTTCGTTGCGCTTGCGGTCGACTGCGGCCTCCACCGCATCTTCGTGCACCTCCATGAGCGCGCGACGGGAGTCGCCCATCGAGTCGAAGGCACCGGCCTTGATCAGCGATTCGATGGTGCGCTTGTTCGACACGTGCAGCGGCACTTTGTCGAGGAAGTGATGGAACGAGGTGAAGCGCTCATCCTTGCGGGCCTGCACGATGCCTTCGACGACGTTGCTGCCGACATTGCGCACAGCCCCCAGGCCGAAACGGATGTCGTCGCCGACGGCGGCGAAGAAGTTGATCGAGTCGGACACATCCGGCGGGAGCACCTTGATGCCCATGCGGCGGCACTCGTTCAGGTACAGCGCCATCTTGTCCTTGGAGTCGCCGACGCTGGTGAGCAGCGCGGCCATGTACTCGGCGGGATAGTGCGCCTTGAGGTAGGCCGTCCAGTAGGACACGAGGCCGTATGCGGCGGAGTGCGCTTTGTTGAAGGCGTAGTCCGAGAACGGCAGCAGGATGTCCCACAGCGCCTTGATGGCCGCCTCACCGAAGCCTCGCTCGGTCATGCCGCCAGCGAAGCCCTCGTACTGCTTGTCGAGCTCGGACTTCTTCTTCTTGCCCATCGCGCGGCGCAGGATGTCTGCCTGTCCGAGGCTGAACCCGGCGACCGCCTGGGCGATCGCCATGACCTGCTCCTGGTAGATGATGAGCCCGTAGGACTCCTCCAGGATCTCGGCGAGCGGCGCTTCCAGCTCGGGGTGGATCGGGGTGATCTCCTGCACCCCGTTCTTACGCAGCGCGTAGTTCGTGTGCGAGTTGGCACCCATGGGGCCTGGTCGATACAGGGCGATGAGTGCTGAGATGTCACCGAAGTTGTCAGGCTTCATCAGGCGCATGAGCGAACGCAGTGGCGGGCTGTCGAGCTGGAAGACGCCCAGGGTGTCACCACGGGCGAGCAGCTGATACACGCCGGGGTCGTCGAGGCCGAGATGTTCGAGATCGAGCTCTTCGCCACGGTTCGTGCGGATGTTGTCGAGCGCATCCGAGATGATCGTGAGGTTGCGGAGCCCCAGGAAGTCCATCTTGATCAGGCCGAGGGATTCGCACGACGGGTAGTCGAACTGCGTGACGATCTGCCCGTCCTGCTCGCGTCGCATGATCGGGATGATGTCGAGCAGCGGATCCGACGACATGATCACGCCGGCGGCATGCACGCCCCACTGGCGTTTCAGTCCCTCGAGACCCAGCGCGCGGTCGAAGACCGTCTTCGCCTCGGGATCCGTCTCGATCAGTGTCCTGAACTCGCTCGCCTCCTTGTACCTCGGGTGCGCGGAGTCGAACATGCCGTCGAGGGGCATGTCCTTGCCCATCACGGGCGGCGGCATCGCCTTGGTGAGCCGCTCCCCCATGCTGAACGGGAAGCCGAGCACACGGCCGGCATCCTTCAACGCCTGCTTGGACTTGATCGTTCCGTACGTGACGATCTGCGCGACGCGCTCGGATCCGTACTTCTCCGTGACGTAGTCGATGACCTCGCCGCGGCGCCGGTCATCGAAGTCGACGTCGAAGTCGGGCATGGAGACACGGTCGGGGTTGAGGAAGCGCTCGAAGATGAGTCCGTGCTCGAGCGGGTCGAGGTCGGTGATCTTCATCGCGTAAGCGACCATCGAGCCGGCACCGGAGCCACGGCCCGGCCCCACGCGGATGCCGTTGTCCTTCGCCCAGTTGATGAAGTCGGCGACGACGAGGAAGTACCCGGGGAAGCCCATCTGCAGGATGATGCCGGTCTCGTACTCGGCCTGCTTGCGCACCTTGTCGGGGATGCCGCCGGGATACCGGTAGTGCAGGCCCGCCTCGACCTCCTTGATGAGCCAGCTGTCCTCGGTCTCGCCGTCGGGAACCGGGAAGCGCGGCATGTAGTTGGCCGAGGTGTTGAACTCGACCTCGCAGCGCTCGGCGATCAGCAGCGTGTTGTCGCAGGCCTCGGGGTGGTCGCGGAACAGCTGGCGCATCTCGGCCGCGGTCTTGATGTAGTACCCGTCGCCGTCGAACTTGAACCGGTTCGGGTCGTCCATCGTCGAGCCCGACTGCACGCACAGGAGCGCCTCGTGCGCGTCGGCCTCGTGCTGATGCGTGTAGTGCGAGTCGTTGGTGGCGACCAACGGGATGTTGAGGTCTTTCGAGAGCCGCAGCAGATCGGTCATCACGCGCCGCTCGATCGACAGCCCGTGGTCCATGATCTCGGCGAAGTAGTTCTCCTTGCCGAACAGGTCTTGGAACTCGGCCGCCGCGGCGCGCGCGGCGTCGTACTGCCCGAGACGCAGGCGTGTCTGGATCTCACCGGAAGGGCAGCCGGTGGTCGCGATCAGTCCCTTGGAGTAGGTCTGCAGCAGCTCGCGGTCCATGCGCGGCTTGAAGTAGTAGCCCTCCATGCTCGAGCGGGAGCTGAGCCTGAACAGGTTGTGCATGCCCTCGGTGCTCTGACTCCACATGGTCATGTGGGTGTAGGCACCGGAACCCGAGACGTCGTCGCTCTTCTGGTCGGGCGAGCCCCACTGCACACGCGTCTTGTCACTGCGGTGCGTGCCGGGAGTGACATAGGCCTCGAGCCCGATGATCGGCTTGACACCCGCGGCATTGGCCGCCTTGTAGAACTCGAAAGCCGCGAAAGTGTTGCCGTGATCGGTCACGGCGATGGCCGGCATCTTGTAGTCGGCGGCCGCCTGGGTCATCGCATTGATCTTCGCCGCACCGTCGAGCATCGAGTACTCGCTGTGCACGTGCAGGTGGACGAAAGAGTCGGATGCCATGCCTTCGATTCTACGGCGGGGCCCCGACACCGGAGGTCGGTGTCAGGGCTCCCTGCCGGGTCGCTACCCCCGGGGCGCGGAGTCCACGACGGACGTGTGCACCGCCGTGATGGAGTCGACAGTGTCACCTGCGGGCCCGCCGCTTCCGTAGTCCTCCGCGATCGAGTCGATGAGCCCCTGATCGGTGTCGATCACCATCGTCGTCGTCCGGTGGCCGGGGACGACGTACTCCGACGTTGCCGTCGAACCCTCCTCTGCCACCACCTGGAATCCCGGGATCAGGGCGATCGCGAGGAAGAACGCCGAACGCCGACTCGACGTCCGTGTCGAAGTCCGCGCGTCTGCGGAACGCGACGAGGAACGTCTCGCTCAAGACGTCCTCGGCCGCATGCCGACCTATCCGATACGTCGCGAACGCATTGACCGCGCGCGCATGTCTGTCGAAGAGCTCGGCGAACGCCGCCGGCTGCTGGAGAGATCGCTGGATGATCTCGCTGTCTGTGGTCACGCTATGTATTGGCCGTGGGCCGTCGAGCGGTTCACGCCTTCTTCGACGACGTCGTCGATGCGCCCAGATCGAGCCGCATCAATACCCGGGGGAACCCATCGAGGACCGACCCCGTATCCGCCGCCTTCACGAAGCCTGCGCTCTCGAAAAGCGCGCGCGTACCGACGTAGGCCATGGTCGGGTTCACCTTCTCCCCACCGTTGTCGACCGGATACCCCTCGATGGCGGACGCACCGCGCTCCCTCGCGTACGCGACGGCGCCGTCGATCAATGCGTGGGAGATGCCCTGCTTGCGGTAGCCCGGGCGCACGCGGAAGCACCACAGCGACCACACATCGAGGTCATCGATGTGCGGGATCAGCCGATTTCGAGCGAAGCTCGTCTCCCGTCGGGGATGCACGGCGGCCCACCCGACCGGTTCGTCGTCGAGATACGCGACCACACCGGGCGGAGGGTCCTGATGGCACAGCTCGCGCACGCGGTCGGCGCGAGCACTCCCCTTCAGCGCCACGTTCTCCTTGCTGCCGATGCGATAGCTGAGGCAGAAGCAGACATTCGATGACGGGTTCTTCGGCCCGACGAGCGTGGCTACGTCGTCGAACACCGTCGCCGGTCGAACCTCGATGGTCATGCGCCCAGTGTTGCGCACATCACGGACATCGTGTCGGCGCAGCACTGTCTACTCGCCTCGAAGCACATCCAATGCGTGACGGAAGTCCTCGGGGTACGGGGATTCGAACTGCACCCAGTCCCCCGTCGTCGGGTGGGCGAAGGCGAGCTGGTGCGCGTGCAGCCATTGGCGGGTGAGCCCCAACCGCGCCGACATCGTCGGGTCGGCTCCGTAGAGCGGGTCGCCGACGCAGGGGTGACGGTGCGCCGCCATGTGCACGCGGATCTGGTGGGTGCGTCCTGTCTCGAGGTGGATCTCGAGCAGCGAAGCGCCGGGAAAAGCCTCCAGCGTCTCGTAGTGCGTGACCGAGGGCTTGCCTTCGGGGACCACTGCGAACTTCCAGGAGTGATTCGGGTGACGTCCGATGGGTGCATCGATCGTCCCCGCGAGCGGATCGGGATGCCCCTGGACGACCGCGTGGTAGATCTTCTCGACGGTGCGGTCTTTGAAAGCCTGCTTCAAGACGGTGTACGCGTGCTCGGACTTCGCCACGACCATCAGACCACTGGTGCCGACATCGAGTCGGTGCACGACACCCTGACGTTCCTGGGCACCGCTGGTCGCGACGCGGAAGCCTGCGGCGGCCAGAGCGCCGACGACCGTGGGGCCCTCCCATCCGACTGACGGATGCGCGGCGACGCCAGTCGGCTTGTCGACCACGATGATGTCGTCATCGTCGTAGACGATGCCCAGTTCGGGCACCGCGATGGGAACGATCCTCGGCGCCTCCTTCGGCTGCCACTCGATGTCGAGCCAGCCGCCGCCGCGCAGACGGTCCGACTTGTCGAGCGTCACGCCGTCGAGTCTCACTCCGCCGGCAGCGGCGACGTCGGCGGCGAAGGTGCGGGAGAAGCCCATCAGCTTCGCCAGCGCCGCGTCGACCCGCGCACCATCCAAACCGTCGGGGACGGGAAGCGACCGCGACTCCACGGTCAGCGCCCTTCGGGTGCGGGAGTCGCACCCTCCGAGGGCGCATCGTCATCGGACGCACGCAGCGGCGCGGAATCGCCTGCGTCGACCATCTCGTCGTCGGTTTCCGTTCCCACGACAGCGGCCGCAGCCGCCGCCTCGGCTTCTGCCTCGGTCTCGACGATCTCGTGATCGCGCTCCCGCGTGCCGTCGAAGCGGAGGCCGAACACGACCAGCAATGCCACGGAGATCATGCCCGTGACGATGAAGATGTCCGCGACGTTGAAGATCGCCGGCATCATCCACGGCATCGAGATCATGTCGACGACATGCCCCACCGGGAAACCGGGCTCACGGAGGAGACGGTCGCTCAGATTGCCGAGCACCCCGCCCAGAAGGCAACCGAGGACGACCGCCCACAGCCGCGACTTGAGTCCGAACGCCTTCCAGACGATCACGCAAGCCACGACGGCGAGGGCGATCGTGAAGATCCAGGTGACCTCGGAGCCGAGGGAGAACGCCGCTCCGGGATTGCGGACGTAGTACAGCTGAAGGAACTCCCCCAAGACCGGAACCGGCTCCTGATACGGAAGGTTCTCGATCGTGAGGTGCTTCACAAACTGATCGGCGGCCAGTACGAGCGCTGCGAGAATCGCAACGACCGCACCGGCCGCCGACCGACGAAGGGGACGGCGTCCTGACAAGAGGGCGCCTTACAGACCGATCGCGGAAACGGGCGTCGAGTCCGTGGAGGTCGACTTCTCGTCGAGCTCGCGGAGCTGACCCTCGATGTAGCCGCGCAGCTGCGAGCGATAGTCGCGCTCGAAGTTGCGGAGCTCGGTGATACGAGCCTCGAGCGTGTTGCGCTCGCGCTCGAGTCGGGCCGACTCCTCGCGCTGCTTGGCCTCGGCCTCGGTGCGGATGCGGGCGACCTCGGTCTCGGCCTCGGCGATGAGCGCGTTGCGCTTCGCCTCACCCTCGGCGACGTGCTCGTCGTGCAGACGCTGTGCGAGTTCGATGATGCCGGCGGTCGCGGTGGCGGAGCCGGTCGGAGCGGGCTCCGCAGGAACCTCGGCGACAGGGGCGGCGGCCGGAGCCTCGGCGGCAGCGGGAGCGGCGGCTTCAGGAGCAGCACCGGACTCGTATGCGGCCAGCTTGGCCTTCAGCTCGACGTTCTCTTCGAGGGCCTTGCGCCACTCGATGACGATCTCGTCGAGGAAGTCGTCGACCTCGTCCGGGTCGAAGCCGTCCTTGAAGCGGACGTGCTGGAACTGCTTGGTGACGACGTCATCCGGGGTAAGTGCCATGGGTGGCTCCTCTTTCGATGAGTTCGATTGCCAGTATCGATGTATGGCGTGGTCGTGATGTGGCGCGAACCCGGGGCGCGCACCTGGGTGCCAGCATAGCCCCCGCGCATTGGCGCCGCGATGTCACGACACCCAGAGTGGGCGAAGTGGTCGAGGTCCGATCGGGAGACACGCCTGGATTTCAGCGGATGAACAGCCCGACGACGTTCATCAGAATCAGAACGATCAGAAGGGTGAGCGTGAACCCGAAATCAAGGGAGAGCGAACCGATCCGCAGCGGCGGGATGATCCGCCGGAAGAACCGGATGGGCGGATCGGTGAGCGTGTAGACCGCCTCGGCAGCCACCAATCCGAAACCCTTGGGACGCCACTCCCGATTGAACATCGGGATGTAGTCCAGGATCAGGCGCGCGAAAAGCACGAAGACGTACAGGAGGAGCACCAGATGGACGATGCTCGCGAGAACGGAGACCAGCTGCACGGGCTACGACTGGTCGAAGCCCGCAGACTCGGCGTCTGCGTGTGCGATGCCCCCGTGACCCGAGACGGCGATGTTCTCCGGCGACAGCAGGAACACCTTCGAGGTCACGCGCTCGATACGGCCGTAGAGACCGAGAGAGAGCCCGCTCGCGAAATCGATGAGGCGACGCGCGTCGGCGTCGCTCATCTGGGAGAGGTTGATGATGACCGGGACGCCCTCGCGGAAGCTCTCCGCGATCAGCTGGGCGTCGCGGTACTGCTTCGGGTGGACGGTGAGAATCTCGTTCACGGCTCCTGCAGACGGCTGGCGGACGGCGACGGGGCGACGAAGCGGCGTGACGGGGGCCGGTGCCGGCTCCTCGCGGTCACGGTCACGTTCGCGGTGGGCGCGGGCGGGAGCCTGCGTCTCCTCCTCGTAGACCTCTTCTTCATCGGCGAGGCCGAGATACACCATGGTCTTCTTCAGCGGGTTACCCATCGTGTCCTCCGGTTCGAACGTGTCGGGCTGGTCTTTTCACAGGTTAACCCCGGTCTGGTCGGGGGCCGGTGATTGCGGAGCCGATCCGCAGGTGTGTCGCGCCGGCGGCGATCGCCTCGACGAAGTCTCCGGTCATCCCGGCAGAGATCCAGGAGGCGGAAGGGTCCACTGCGCGGACGCCGTCGGCGACGTCGCGCAGGCGGGCGAAGGCCGATGCGGGCTCCTCGTCGAGGGGCGCCACGGCCATGACGCCGCGCAGACGCAACGACGGCAGCGCCAAGACGTGCTCGGCGAGTGCGACCGCCTGAGCGGGCGCGGCTCCCCCGCGACCGGGATCGTCCGTGAGGTTGATCTGCACGAGCACGTCGAGCCGATCGTCGCCGTCCGCCGCCCGGTGGAGGGCATCGGCGAATCGATCGCGATCGACCGAATGCACGACGCCCGCACTCCTGCGGATCGCGGCAGCCTTGTTCGTCTGCCCCTGCCCGATGAAATGCCAGCGCAGATCGAGAGCCGCGAGTTCGTCCTGCTTGGCCGACAGCTCCTGCTGACGGTTCTCGCCGACGTCGCGCACACCGAGCTCATAGAGGTCGCGCACCAGGGATGCCGGGTGGAACTTCGTCACCACGATGCGGGTGATCTCCTCGGCGCTGCGCCCCGCGGCGTGCGCGGCCACGGCGATCTTCTCGTCGATCGCCGACAGCCGCGCCGCCAGGAGGGACGACTCCGAGGCGTCGACCGGCGGGGTCACTTCAGGAATTCGGGGATGTCGATGTCGTCATCCGCGAAGGCCGGCTCGATGCTGGTCGCCGGCACGCGCTGCTGCACGGGCTCGGGCTTGACCGTCTCGGTCTTGCTCTCGGTCTCTTCGGTGAGCGCGACCTCGGGAAGCGTCGTCGCGGCAGGCCGAGACACGACCATCGGATCCAGACGCAGAGAGGGCTCACCGCCGTCGAAACCTGCCGCGATGACCGTCACCCGCACCTCGTCGCCGAGCGTGTCGTCGATGACGGTACCGAAGATGATGTTCGCCTCCGGGTGAGCGGCTTCCTTGACGAGGTCGGCCGCATCGTGGATCTCGAAGATGCCGAGGTTCGAGCCACCCTGGATCGAGAGGAGCACGCCGTGCGCACCCTCGATGCTCGCTTCCAGGAGCGGAGACTCCACAGCCAGTTCGGCGGCCTTGATCGCCCGGTCGGCACCGCGCGCCGATCCGATGCCCATGAGCGCGGATCCCGCGCCCTGCATGACCGACTTCACGTCGGCGAAGTCGAGGTTGATGAGACCCGGGGTCGTGATGAGGTCGGTGATTCCCTGCACACCCGCAAGGAGGACCTGGTCAGCCGTGGCGAAGGCCTCGATCATCGAGATGCCGCGGTCGCTGATCTCGAGGAGACGGTCGTTCGGCACCACGATGAGGGTGTCGACCTCTTCCTTGAGCTTGGACACACCGGCCTCGGCCTGGCTCTGGCGACGACGACCCTCGAACGAGAACGGCTTGGTCACGACACCGATAGTGAGGGCGCCGATGGACTTCGCGATGCGAGCCACGACGGGCGCGCCACCGGTTCCGGTGCCACCGCCCTCGCCGGCTGTGACGAAGACCATGTCGGCGCCGGTCAGCGCCTGCTCGATCTCCTCGGCGTGGTCCTCGGCCGCACGACGACCCACCTCGGGGTCGGCGCCGGCACCGAGGCCGCGGGTGAGTTCTCGCCCCACGTCGAGCTTGACGTCGGCGTCGCTCATCAGCAGCGCCTGGGCGTCGGTGTTCACGGCGATGAACTCGACTCCGCGGAGGCCGAGATCGATCATGCGGTTGACGGCGTTGACGCCGCCACCGCCGACGCCGACGACCTTGATCACGGCGAGGTAGTTCTGGTTCTGGCTCATGGCCGGCCTCCGATTATTCGAGCCTGGAAGTGGGTGAACCTTAAACCTCAACTAGAGGTGTAAAGTATTTCCCGGTATTGCGTTCTCTTTGATCGAAGGTAAGCGCCGCCCGGCCGCGCGCGCGCGAAGACACGGGCGTGTCGCGCCATTGCCCCGCGAAAGCGATCAGCCCGCGACCGCGACCTCGGGAGAAGTGACATCGATCGAGGCGGCATCCGGTTTCGCAGCCATGGTCTTCGAGAGGACGATGGCCTTCAGCGCGGACTTCTCGGCGCTCCCCCAGACGACCGTCAGCCCACTGCTGAGGGTCAGGGTCACGTCATCGGCCGTCGTCGCCCTGATGCCGGTCAAGGCGGCGCGCACGTCGGATGGCAGAGAGCGCACGACGAGACCGGCACTGCGGAACGCCGCGGAATCGACACCACCCGCCACGTCGATCACCGGCTGCCCCGCCGGCTGATCCGAGGTGGTGGAGAGGGCGACGCCGGCGGCGTCCACCAGCGTGTAGCCGGCCTCCGAACGGATGACGCCCACCGGGGTGCGTTCCACGATGCGCACCGTGAGGTCGTGCGGCGGACGCGCCTCGAGGGCATACGTCTCGATGAGGGGGAACGCGAGCAGCGCCGCTTTCACCTTGCTCGAATCGACGAGCGCGAGGGGGGTTCCGAGCTGGTCGCCGAGGGCGGCCTCGATCGCTGCGGGGTCGAGGCTCGTGGCACCGTCGACGGTGATCTTCTGCACGGCGAAGAGCGGGCTGTAGGCCGCCGCGACGCTGCCCCCGACGAGCAGGAGCGCGGCGCCGATGCTGCTCAACCAGATGATCCTGCGCCGTCGGGATCGCTGGGTGAAGCGCCGGATCTCGGCGCGAAGGGCCTTGCGTCGCGCACGCGCCGCACGCCAGACGTCTCGCGTCGACGTCGGCTGCGCGTCATCGCTCGCGTCGTCGTCCGCGCTGTCGTCGGGAGTCACCGCGTCGGTCGGGGCGAGCTCTTCCTCCGCTCCGGCGTCGCGACGTCGCCGGCGAGACGGCGCCACCGGCGCGGCGGCCTCCTCCCCCGGGCGCCCCGGGGTTCTCGGAAGCGGTGCGGGCCGACGCATCGGCTACGCCTCGTCGGTCCGACGCAGCGAATCCAGGACCTGCGGGATGATCTGGTAGACGTTTCCGCAGCCGAGCGTGACGACGAAGTCGCCGTCTCGTGCGACCGTCGCCGTGTAGTCGGCCGCCTGCTGCCAGTCCGCGACGTAGTGCACGCGCGCCGGGTCGCGGAAGGCTCCGCTCACCAGCTCACCGGTGACTCCGGGCACAGGGTCTTCCCTGGCTCCGTACACGTCGAGCATCACCGTGTGATCGGCGAACTCCTCGAGCACGTCAGCGAACTCCTGGTACATGTGCTGCGTACGGGAGTACGTGTGGGGCTGCTGGATCGCGATGATCCGCCCCTCCCCGGCGATGCTGCGCATCGCCTCGAGAGCCGCGCGGACCTCGGTGGGGTGGTGCGAGTAGTCGTCGTATACCGTGACGCCGCGCTCGACGCCGTGCTGCTCCAGGCGACGCACGGTGCCCGCGAACCCCTCGACCGCGCGGACGGCGTCGGCGAGCGGGTGGCCGAGCGCGCGGAGAACCGTGACGGCTCCCGCCGCGTTGATGGCGTTGTGCACACCGGGAACGGCGAGCTGCATGCGCGCCTGCCCCTCGCCATGCGTCAGCGTCGCAGCGACGGGACCTGCGGCGACGATGTCGGTGACCCGCACATTCGCGCCCTCGGCCTGACCGAAGGTGAGGATGTTCGGATGCGAGAGTCCGGCGCCGACCCGCAGCGCCCCGGCGTCGTCGCTGGAGATCACGACAGCCTCGGTGGCGGCGTCAGCGAAATGCACGAACGCCTGGTGGAACGCCTCGTCCGAGCCGTAGTGGTCCAGGTGGTCGGGGTCGACGTTGGTGATCAGCGCGACCGCGGTGTCGTACAGCAGGAACGTGCCATCGGATTCGTCGGCCTCGATGACGAAGAGGTCGCCGGAACCCGTCGCGCTCGACGTACCGAGCTGCTCGATCACACCGCCGTTGACGAAGTGCGGGTCGGCGCCGAGCTCACGCAGCGCGGTGACGATCATGCCCGTCGACGTCGTCTTTCCGTGCGCGCCTGCGACCGAGACGAGGCGACGGGAGCCGATCAGCCAGTGCAGTGCCTGCGAACGATGGATCACGTGGAGTCCGCGGGCTTTCGCCGTCACGAACTCGGGATTCTCGGGCCAGATCGCGCCGGTGTGCACGACCGTGTCGGCGTCGCCGAGATGGGCGGCATCGTGACCGACGTGAACAGTCGCTCCCGCGGCAGCCAGTGCCCGCAGGTTGTCGCTGTCGGCACGGTCGCTGCCGGAGACCCGGATGCCGGCGTCGAGGAACATCTTCGCGAGACCGCTCATGCCGGAACCGCCGATGCCGATGAAGTGCGCGGAGGTGATCGTGTCGGGAATGGGGAGGGAGAGGTCGGGTCTGATCATGTCCGCTTCAGTCTACTTTTCTTCGGTCTCACCGACCGCGTCAGGCGGCGACGAGTGCGCGATCGATGAGAGTGATGACGTTCTCGGTGCCCGTGCGGGTGCCGGCCGACTCCGCGGCCGCCGCCATCCGCGCGATCCGCGCCGAATCTCCGAGCAGCGGGACCACGATGCGCCGAACCGCGTCACCGTCGAACGTGGCGTCGTCGAGGAGCTCAGCCGCCCCGGCCGCGACAGCGGAGGCGGCGTTCAGACGCTGCTCGCCGTTGCCCACGGAATAGGGGACGTAGAGTGCGGGGATGCCCAGGGCGCTGATCTCGCTCACGGTCGCCGCCCCGGAACGGGAGACGATCAGATCGGCCAGCGCGAAGGCGAGATCCATGCGGTCGACGTAACGGCGCAGGGCGTAGCCGGTGACGCCGGGGTCGGGGAGGTCGCTGCGCTCTCCCGTGACGTGCAGCAGCTGCCACCCGGTGTCCAGGATGTCGCGCCACGAGTCCTCGAGCGCCTCGTTGAGACGCTGGGCGCCCAGCGATCCCCCGAAGACGAGGAGCACGGGTCGCTCGACGTCGAGGCCGAAGTACTCCGCGGCCTCCGCGCGGGAAGCCGCACGGTCGAGGGCGATGACTTCCTGGCGCAGCGGCATGCCGACGACCTCACCGCCGCGCAACGGGGTTCCTTCGAAGGCGACGCCCACTGCGGCCGCGCGGCGGGCACCGAGCACGTTCGCCAGCCCCGGCTTGGCATTGGCCTCGTGCACCACGAAGGGCACACCCTCACGACGGGCGGCGACGTACGCCGGGGCCGAGGCGTACCCGCCGAACCCGACCACCACGTCGATGCCGTGCCGACGGATGTGGGCGCGCACCTGGGCGATGGCCCGGCGGAAGCGCCCGGGGAAGGACAGGGCCTGGCGGTTGGGGCGCCGGGGGAACGGGACCTTGTCGACGATCAGTAGCTCGTAGCCGCGGGCGGGGACGAGACGGGACTCCAGCCCCTCGGCCGTGCCGAGCACGAGGACGGACGCGTCGGCATCGCGCGCGCGAAGACCATCCGCGACCGCGAGCAGGGGATTGACATGACCGGCGGTGCCACCGCCGGCGAGGAGATACGAAGTCACCTGGTGACCCTACCCCGCTCGGCTGACTGCTTCTCGGTCACGGGGATCGTGCGTGCGAACGCGAGCAGCACACCGCAGGCGATCAGCACCGCCAGCAGGGCCGTGCCGCCCTGGGACATGAACGGGAGCGGGACGCCCATCACCGGGAAGACGCCGATGACGACACCGACGTTCATGACGGCCTGGCCGACGATCCACACGGTGATGCCGCCGGCCGCCACCCGGATGAACGGGTCCGGGGTCTTGCGGATGATGTGGAACGCGCCGATCGTGAAGAACGTGAACAGGGCGAGCACGACGATGCAGCCGATGAGGCCCAGCTCTTCACCGACGATGGCGAAGATGAAGTCGTTGCCCGCAGCGGGAAGCCACCCGTACTTCTCCTGCGAGTTGCCGAGTCCGAGACCGAAGATGCCGCCGGTGGCCATCCCCCAGATCCCATGGATCGACTGGTAGCAGTCCGTGTAGTAGAGCGCCATGTTGTCGCAGGTCGCCGTGATGCGCCGCATGCGGTCTTCGCTCGACAGCGCGTAGGCGAGCACGGCGATGATGCCGAGGATCAGCGGAATGATGAACAGTCGGAGCTTGACCCCGGAGAAGAAGAGGCACCCGAGCAGGATGAGCACCAGCACCATGGCGGTACCGAGGTCCTTGCCGGCGAGCACCGTGCCGATCGCGAGCGCACCGACCGGGATCACGGGGATGAACACGTGATGCCAGGTGCCGAGCATCGTGCGTTTGCGCAGGAGGACGGCCGCGATCCACAGGGCCAGGGCGAGCTTGAGGAACTCGGAGGGCTGCAGCGTGAAGCCCGCGATCTTCACCCAGTTCCGGTTTCCGCCGTCTTCGATGCCCAGGGGCGTGAACACCAGCATCTGCAGCGCCACGGCACCGAACAGCGCCGGCCATGCCATCCTCTTGAGGAAGTCGACGGGCAGGCGACTGATCAGGAACATCAGCGGGATGCCGAGGAGCGCGAACACTCCCTGGCGCAGCACGCCGTCCATGGGGTTGACACCCTTGGAGACGGCGGTCGCACTCGTCGCCGAGAGCACCATGACGAGACCGAAGAGCGTGAGCAGGAGTGCGGTCGATGCGATGAGCAGGAACTCGGTGGACACCGGGGTGAACCGGCGCCCGAGCGACACCCGGGCTGCGAGTCCGCCCGACTCAGAGCGCGGAGGGCGAGATACCTGTGTCATCGGCGCTCCCCCGGTCGATCCAGTCCCGCACCGCCTCGGCGAAGCGATGGCCTCGTTCCGCGTAGCCGGAGAACTGATCGAAGGATGCCGCCGCCGGGGCCAGCAGGACTGTTCCCTCGTCGTCGACGATTCCCGCGGCGATCTCCACGACACGGTTCATGACCTGTCCAGTCTCGCCAGCATCCACCTCGAACACCGGCACCCCGGGCGCGTGTCGCCGGAATGCCGTGACCACGGCGGAGCGCTCGACCCCGATAACGACGGCAGCACGTGCCGTCGAGCCGACCTCGGAGACGAGGTCGGAGATGTCTACGCCCTTCAGATCCCCGCCGAGCACCCACACCGCTCCGGGGTACGCGCGCAGCGAAGACGCCGCGGCGTGCGGATTCGTCGCCTTGGAGTCATCGATCCAGGTGATGCCACGATGCCGGGCGACCACCTGGATGCGGTGCGCATCGAGCTGGAAAGACTGCAGGGCGGTGTGGATGGCCTCCGGCTCGACGCCGAGCGAACGTGCCAGCGCGCTCGCGGCGAGGATGTTCTGCACGACGTGGGGGGCGGCGAGGCCCGCGGCGTCGAGATCGGCGACGGTCGTCAGCTCGAGGGCGCTGCGCGAGCGATCGTCCAGGAACGCTCTGTCGACGAGCAGTCCCTCCACCACGCCGAGGTCGCTCGGTCCGGGGATGCCCAGATCGAAGCCGATCGCCCGAGCGCCTTCGACGACCTCCGCCTCCTCGACCATCCGCCGAGTGGCCTCGTCGGCCTTGTTGTAGACGCACGCGATCCTGGTGTTGTGGTACACCACAGCCTTCGCGTCGCGGTACGCCTCTGCGCTCCCGTGCCAGACGAGGTGGTCGTCTGCGAGGTTGAGGCACACCGATGCGTAGGGGAACAGCTCTCCCTCGGGACTCGACTGCCCCAGATACCAGAGCTGGTGGCTGGAGAGCTCGACCACGAGCACGTCGAAGCCGGCAGGGTCGCGGACGGCGTCGAGCACCGGAACGCCGATGTTGCCGCACGGAGCCGCTCGCAGTCCACCCGCGACGAGCAGCGTGGCTGTCAGCTGAGTCGTCGTCGTCTTGCCGTTGGTGCCGGTGATGAGCACCCAGTCCGCCGGCGTGCCGTCGGGCCGGACGACCTTGTCCCGCACGCGCCAGGCGAGTTCGACGTCGCCCCAGATCGCGATGCCGGATTCCTGCGCCCAGCGGATGAGCGGATGAGCGGGCGAGAACCCCGGCGAGGCGATGATCACCTCTGGGGCGAAGTCGACGAGGACGCCGGGAACCTCAGCGAGCGGACCCAGCTCGAGCCGCGCGCCGATGACCGGAAGCAGACGCTCGTACTCCTCTTCGGCGGACTCGCTCAGCACGAGCACGTCGGCGCCGAGCTCGGCCAACGTGTCCGCCACCGAGAAGCCCGTCATCGAGAGACCGAGCACGGCGACGCGCAGACCGCGCCAGTCGGCGTTCCAGCTCGTCAGCCCTGCGAGACGATCAGTCGACACGGGTCAGCCATTCCACATAGAAGAGTCCGACGGCCGAGACGGCGAGCAGCCCGGCGATGATCCACATCCGCACCACGATCGTGACCTCGGACCACCCGCGCATCTCGAGGTGGTGATGGAACGGACTCATCAGGAAGAGACGCTTGCCACGCGTGAGCTTGAAGTACGTGCGCTGGAGGATCACCGACCCGGAGGACAGGACGAAGACGCCGGCGATCACGAGCAGGAGGAGCTCGGTGCGGGTCAGGATCGCCATCGCGGTGATGACGCCGCCGATCGCCATCGAGCCGACGTCGCCCATGAAGACCTTCGCCTTGGGCGCGTTCCACCAGAGGAATCCGATGAGGCTCGCGGCGAACGAGGCGGCGATGATCGCCAGGTTGAACGGGTCGCGCACTTCGTAGCACCCGCCGAGGGCGTCGGGATCGCCGCCGATGCACGGCTGCTTGAACTGCCAGAAGGCGATGACGCTATAGGCGCCGACGACGATGACGCCGGCGCCGGCGGCGAGCCCGTCGAGACCGTCCGTCAGGTTCACGCTGTTCGAGGTCGCGACGCCGATGATCGAGATCCACACGAGGTAGAGGATCCAGCCGAGCACCACGCCGAACGCGAAGAGATTGAGCCAGGTGATGTCACGGAACAGCGAGATGGCAGAGCTCGCCGGTGTCTGACCCCACTTGTTGGGGAAGTTCAGCGCGACGATGCCGAAGGGGATGATGACCAGCAGCTGGCCGATCACTTTGCGCCAGCCCGAGAGTCCGAGGCTGCGCTGGCTGCGCACCTTCATGTAGTCGTCGATGAATCCGACGGCACCGAATCCGACCATCAGCCAGATCACCAGCAGCGCGGAGAGGGCGGGGACTTCCCCGCTCACCAGCACGCCGGTGAAGTAGCCGACCATCGAACCGACGATGAAGATGACACCGCCCATAGTGGGGGTGCCGCGCTTGGCCTCATGGCTCGGGTTGTGGACGGACTCAGGGGTGCGGATGACCTGCCCCCAGCCCCACTTCCGGAAGAGCCGGAGGAAGACGGGAGTCAAGAACAGGGTGAAGGCGAGCGAGATCGCCGCCGACATGATGAGAGACCTCACGAGAACAATTCTCCCAGACGATCGCCGAGATGCCGGAGGCCCACGGAGTTGGATGACTTCACGAGCACGCGGTCGCCGTCGCGGAGCTCGGTGCGGAGGTATTCGAACGCCGCGTCCTGGTCGGGCAGGTGCACGGCCTCGCTGTCCCAGGAACCCTCACCGACCGCGGCGAGGTACAGCCGCCGCGCCTCGGGTCCGACGACCACGATACGGCGGATGTTGAGGCGCACCGCGAGCAGCCCGATGCGGTCGTGCTCCTCCCCTGCGCTCTCGCCGAGCTCGCTCATGGCACCGAGCACCGCGACCGTGCGCTCGTCGGGGCCGGTGATCTGCGCGAGTGTGCGCAGGGCGGCCGCCATGGAGTCGGGGCTGGCGTTGTAGGCGTCGTTGATGATCCGCACCCGGTCGCTGCCCAGGGGCTGCATGCGCCACCGCTCGGCGATCTCGACCGTCTCGAGGCGGGCGACCGCGTCGGCGGGGGCAACACCGAGCACGTGCGCGGCGGCGATCGCGGCCAGGGCGTTGGAGACGTGATGCGCACCGAGCACGCGAAGCCGCAGGGGCAGTCGTTCGCCGTCGACCTCGACGACGCATGCGGTCCCTGAGGCAGACACCTCGATGTCGTGCGCGCGCACGTCGGCTGCGGGCCCCTGGCCGAAGCCGACCGTGCGCAGCCCGCGGGAGTCCGCGAGGTCGCGCATGGCGGCGACCCTGGCGTCGTCGATGTTGAGCACTGCGGTTCCGGGCACGCGGGCGGCGGCGACCAGTTCGGCCTTCGCCTTGGCCGTCGCCTCGATCCCGCCGAATCCACCGGCATGCGCCATACCTACCATCAGCACGACGGCGACATCGGGCTCGACGAGGCCTGCGAGGTGAGCGATGCTCCCCGGTGCCGCGGCTCCGAACTCGCTCACGAGGAAGCGGGTGCTCTCGGTGACCCGGAGCATGGTGACGGGAGCGCCGACCTCGTTGTTGAACGACTTCACGGGGGCGACGGTCTCACCCTCGGCTTCGAGGATGCGCGCGAGGAAGTTCTTGGTGGTGGTCTTGCCGTTCGATCCGGTGATGCCGACGATCCGAAGATCTCCGCCGGCTCGGACGCGCGCGACGACCTCCTTCGCGAGTGCGCCGAGGGCTGCGACCGCATCCGGTACGACGATCTGGCTGACGGCGACGTCGACGGGGTGCTCGACGATCGCCAGTACGGCGCCGGCGTCAGCGGCGGCACCGACGAAGCGGTGGCCGTCGGTCTCGGCTCCGGGCTTGGCCACGAAGATCGAGCCGGGACCCATGGTGCGTGAATCGGTGTCGACGAGTCCGTCGACCACGGTCTCGGTCGTGTCTTCTCCGGCCACGCGCAGATCACCGCCGACAGCGGCGGTGATCTCAGCGAGCGTCAGGGCGATCATGTCATCTCCATGCGCGGCTCTCGCCGACT
Organism: Microbacterium sp. UCD-TDU; assembly: GCF_000340625.1. Taxonomy (NCBI): domain Bacteria; kingdom Bacillati; phylum Actinomycetota; class Actinomycetes; order Micrococcales; family Microbacteriaceae; genus Microbacterium; species Microbacterium sp. UCD-TDU. The sequence goes on along the minus strand of NZ_KB454447.1, from coordinate 99,045 downwards.
ATCCGAACTTGGGAAGGAGCTCGTCCATCGGGACAGAGGACGGCATCACGCGATAGGTCTTCATCACCTGCGTCATCGCCTTCTGGAAGGCGGATGCGGTGGCCGCGGACGATACAACCTTAGTCGGCTCGTCCAGGGTGACCACGACGACGTACTGCGGATCGTCGACCGGCGCGAAGCCCACCATGCTGGTGTAGTAGACCCCGGCCTTGTAGCCGCCGTTCCCGTCGGAGACCTGCGCGGTACCGGTCTTGCTGGTCACACGGTAGCCCGGAACCTGGATGCGCTCGGCGTTGCCGCCCTGCACCGCGACGTTCTCCAGCATCCGGGTGAGCTCTGCGGCCGTCTGCTCCTGGATGATCTGCTCGTGCTTCGGATCCGCCGGCTCGGTGACGGTGCCGTCGGCTCCGGTGCACGACTCGACGAGCGAGAGGTCGATCTTCTCCCCGCCGTTCGCGATCGCCTGGTAGGCGCCGGCGAGCTGGGCGGCCGTCACGGTGAAGTACTGCCCGAAGGTCGTCGTGTAGAGCGACTGGTTGTCCCAGTCGCTGACCGGGTGCAGGATCCCCCCGACCTCGGACGGGAAGTCGAGCGTCTTCTCGCCGACGCCGAACCGCTCGAGGTAGTCGTACCGGACCTCGGGGCTCACCATGGTGCCGAACTTCGACAGCGCGACGTTCGACGAGTCGATGAGTCCACCGGCGAGGGTGTAGTTGTAGGCGGGGTGGCTGAACGCGTCGTTGACGACGGCGCCGTTCGGGAACTTCTCGCGAGAGGAAGCGCTCACTGTGCTGAGGGGCGTCAGGCCAGCGCCCTCGATGGCTGCAGCCGCGGTGACGGCCTTGAAAGTCGATCCGGGCTCGAAGTCGCGGTGGAAGATCTGGCTCGCCCTGGTCGCCGGTGTCGAGGCGTCGAGGTCGTTCGGATCCAGCGCCGGCCACTCGGCCGCGGCGCGGATCTTCCCCGTCTTCACCTCGACGACTGTCACCGTGCCGCCCTTGGCGCCCTGTGTCTGGGCCTCTTCGGCGATCATCTGCTGCAGGTACCAGTTGAGGTCGCTGTTGATGGTCAGTTGCACGGAACCGCCGTTCACGGCGTCGATGGTGCGCTCGCTCCCGGGGATCACGACGCCGTCCTTGCCCTTGCGGTACGTCTCCTCCCCGTCGATGGGAGCCAGGCACGAGTCGTCCAGCTTCTCGACGCCGGCCTGCGCCTCGCCCGAGTTGTCGAGGAAGCCGAGGAGGTTGCCGGCGACCGCGCCGTTCGGGTACACCCGCGTCTCGCGTGGCGGCATGCTCAGGTAGGAGGAGATACCCAGCGCCTTGAGCTTCATGAACTGGTCGGTGTTGAGTCCGCGTTTGAGGGCCACGTACTGGCTGTTGGGGTTCTCGGCGAGAGCGTTCGACACCAACGCGCGAACCTCCTCGCCGGTCTGTCCGGTGATGGCTGCGATCTTGTCCGAGGCCTCGGCCCATGGCAGCTTCGGGTCCTTCTCCTCCACCAGCATGATGACCTGCGGGCTGAGCTGCGCGTCATAGACCATCACGCTGGACGCCAGGACCGTGCCGTCGGCGTCGAGGATCGAGCCGCGCTGCCCGGGGATGGCCGAGCTCGCGCCCAGATGCTCGAGCGACTCGGAGACGTGCTCGTCGGCGCTGACCACCTGGATATCGACCAGCCGCACCACGAAGGCGACCAGCACCGAGAGGATGACGGCGAGGGCGACGACGGTGCGTCGCCGCGGTCCGCGGGTGGCTCGTGTCGTCATGGGATCTCTCCGTCGATCGTGTCTGTCAGTGCGTCGTGGGGCTGGGGAGGCCGTCGGTGATCGACGGCGGGAGTTCCTGCGCCGGCTGCTCGGTCGTGGCCGTCCCGTCCTCAGCCTCCGCGGGAGGAGACGGCGGCGGCTCCACGATGAGCGAGTTGCTCACGGCTCCGACGCCGGCGGGGTTGACCGTGGATGTCCAGTCGGCGCCGGCCCCCGTGCCGAAGACCGCTCCGTCGCTGAGGCGCAGGTATGACGGCGAGCCCGCCACCACCATGCCGAGTCCGGCAGCATTGCCCGCCAGTACCTGCGGCGAGCTGACGCCGGTGAGCTCCTCCTGGAGCGCCTGGGTCTTGAGGTTCAATTCGCGCTGCTGCGACGAGAGGCTGGCAAGGGTGAACGAGTCCTGGGTGATGGCGAGCGACAGTGCGATCTGCGCGGCGCCGATCGCGAGCGCTCCACCGAGTGCGACGAGAGCGTAGGCGAGCTTCGGCTTACGACGGACGGCCGGACGAGTGACCGGCTGCAGCTTCCGCTGCGGGGCCCGCTCCGGTGCGACCGGCTGCACCGGTTTGCGGACGACGGCATTCAGGCTCATACGCTCTCCCGCAGTTTCTCGGCGGCGCGCAGGCGCACCGGGATCGCCCGCGGGTTGCGCGCGCGCTCGTCATCGTCTGCGAGTTCTGCACCCTTGGTCAGGATGCGGAAGCGCGGAGCATGTTCGGGGAGCTCGACCGGGAGCCCGGCGGGTGCGGTCGAGGAGGAAGCGGCGGCGAACGCCTGCTTCACGAGGCGATCTTCGAGCGACTGGTACGACATCACGACGATGCGTCCTCCGACGCCGAGCGCGTCCATGGCCGAGGGAATCGCGTCTGCGAGCACGTTGAGCTCCGCATTCACCTCGATGCGCAGCGCCTGGAACACGCGCTTGGCCGGGTGACCGGCGCGTTGCGCCGCTGCGGGTGTCGCCGCGATGAGGATCTCGACGAGCTCGCCGGAGCGCGTGATCGGCTGCTTCTGACGCGCGTCGATGATGAAGCGGGCGTAGCGGCCGGCGAGCTTCTCCTCGCCGTAGCGTTCGAAGATGCGGCGGAGGTTGCCCTCGCTGTAGGTGGCGATCACGTCGGCGGCGGTTACGCCCTTCGTCTGATCCATCCGCATGTCGAGCGGGGCGTCCTTCGAATACGCGAACCCGCGCTCGGCCTCGTCGAGCTGAAGGGACGAGACGCCGAGATCGAACAGGATCCCCGAAGCTCCCTGCGCATGCAGGCCGATCTCGTCATACACCGTGTGCACGAGAGTGACGCGATCACGGAAGCGAGCGAGCCTCTCCCCCGCGATACGCAGCGCGTCGGTGTCGCGGTCGAGTCCGACCAGACGGATGTTCGGGAAGCGTTCGAGCAGTGCCTCGGAGTGGCCTCCCATGCCGAGGGTGGCATCGACGAGCACCGCTCCGTCCGCCTGGAGGGCGGGAGCGAGCAGCTCGACACAGCGGTCGAGCAGGACGGGGGTGTGGATGTCTCGGAGGTTCATGATCTTTCTCGGGGTGACCTTCGGCTCTGATCCCCCTCCGCTTCTCGACCCGGCACCGGGGAAGTGTGTCGGGGCGGGAGCGGCGGGGCATCACAGCCGTGGTCAGAAGAGTCCCGGAATCACCTCCTGCTCGAGGTCGGAGTAGGTCTCCTCGCCGGCGGCGAGGTAGGCGTTCCAGCTCTCGGCATCCCAGATCTCGGCGTGGGCGCCGACTCCGGTGACGATGAGTTCCTTCTGCAGACCTGCGTACTGACGCAGGTGCGCCGGGATGGTGATGCGGTTCTGGCTGTCTGGCATCTCCGCGCTTGCTCCGGAGAGGAACAGTCGCATGAAGTCACGCGCCTGCTTGTTGGCGAGCGGGGCCTGACGGATCCGCTCGTGCATCGCCTCGAACTCGGCCGTGCTGAACACGTAGAGGCACCGCTCCTGGCCTCGGGTGACGACGATGCCGCCGCCGAGGTCTTCGCGGAACTTCGCAGGAAGGATGACCCGTCCTTTGTCGTCCAGCTTCGGTGAGTGCGTACCCAGCAACATCGGCCATCACCCCCTCTGCGTCCGGCCAACTCGAGGTGCGCCCCACTTTACTCCACTTTCCTCCACTTACCTACGACCAATCCGCAGGCGACGCACTCCGACGTCGATCTGCGCGCTGAGGAGCCGCGGAATTACGCGGTGGAGGAAGGTGGAGGGCTAGTGGAGGGTTTTCCCACTCGTCGAGAAGCCCCGTTCCCCGCGGGGGTTAACGGCAGAAGCCCGGATGCTCAGCATCCGGGCTTCTGTCGTGAAGTATCGAGGTCGGTCAGTGACCGTCCTGGCGGCGATCCCACCGGTCGTTCATTCGATCCATGAACGAGGCGGATTCCTGCCGCTTGGGAGCGGAACGCTCCCGGGGCTCGGCCGCGCTCGTTCGTCTCACGGGAGTGACGGCGACCATGACACCGGCGAGCATCGCGGCGAAACCGACGACGCCCACGACGATGCCCCAGACGCCGCTGAGGATCACTCCGGCGACCAGACCGCCGACGCCGGCGAGCAGGAGGAGTGCGCCGTAGACGAGATTTCGGTAGCTCAATGCTCGATCGCCGGACGGCGCGGTCACCACGTCGGCATCGTTGTGAAGGAGATGGCGTTCCATCTCGTCGAGCAGACGCTGCTCCTGTTCGGAGAGTGGCATTTCGTCCCCCTCGGGTATCGTGCCTTCCATTCTACGCGCGACGAGGCGTCCGGGGCTAGCAGTTCGGCGTCCCCTTGCTTTACGTATGCTGGGAGTCGTGTCGTCCTCCTCCCCCGTACCCGACGCCGTCGCCGCACATCTCGATCGCTTCCTCGCGCGGATGCGCGACGAATCGATGGAGTACGGCCCCGATGCGGCATCCTTCCTCTCCGCCGCCGCCGCCACGCTGGACGGAGGCAAGCGGCTTCGTGCGCGGTTCTGCCATGCAGGTTGGCGCGCTGTGGCCAGGTTCCACGACCGTGATGCGACGGAGTCCGACGCTCTGTGGGACATCTGCGCAGCACTGGAGATCTTCCAGTCGGCCGCGCTCGTGCACGACGACCTGATCGACAACTCCGACACCCGCCGTGGTCGCCCCGCAGCGCACCGTGCGCTCGAGGCATCGCACCGCGCCGCCGGATGGTCGGGAGATGCGGAGGCGTTCGGCCGGGCATCCGCCATCCTCCTGGGAGATCTCCTGGTCGCCTGGAGCGATGACCTGCTGGAGTCGGCGCTGGAAGGGCAGCCTCAGGCACTCACCGTGCGTTCCGAGTACGCCAGGATGCGAAGAGACGTCACCACCGGCCAGTTCCTCGACATCGCCGAGGAGTCGGCGTGGAGCGTCAACGACGGCGGCCTCCATGCGGAACGCGCTCTGCGTGTGGCATCGCTCAAGTCCGCCAGGTACAGCATCGAGCAGCCTCTGGTCCTCGGAGGAGCCTTCGGCGGGGCCGACGCGGATCAGATGTCGGCGCTGCGCCGCTTCGGACACCCGGTCGGCATGGCCTTCCAGCTCCGGGACGACGTGCTCGGCGTGTTCGGCGACGCATCCGTCACAGGGAAACCGGCCGGAGACGATCTGCGCGAGGGCAAGCGCACAGTGCTGATCGCCCTCACCAGGCAGACTCTCGACGCTTCCGCACGCAATCTCCTGGACGAGATGCTCGGCGACACGGAACTGACGCCGCAACAGGTGTCGTTCCTGCAGGCGACCATCACCGATTCCGGCGCGCTGGAACAGGTCGAAGCGATGATCGCGGACTATGCGCGCGAGGCCGATCGCGCACTGTCGGGCGCCCGGCTCGACAACGCGGCCGTCGGCGAACTGCGCGAGCTCGCGCGGGCGGCGACGGTGCGTTCGTCCTGAGCGATCCTGCGGTCAGGCGAGGGTGCGAGCGAGGCGTCTGACCGAGCTCTTGTGCCCGGCCAGCAGGGCGTCGATCGGCGAGCGACCGAGGCTCTCCTCGTCGGCGAGGAGCCAGTCGATCAACTCGTCGTCCGTGAAGCCGGCATCCTGCAGCACGATCACCGTTCCACGCAGAGAACTCAGCGGGTGTCCATCGACGATGAACACCGACGGCACCGCGAAGACTCCGCTGCGAGTGGATCCGACCAGGTAGTGCTCGTCGATCAGACGGCGCACACGGCCGAGGGGCTCGTCGAGCACCTCGACGAGGTCGGGCATCGTCAACCACTCGATGGCGGCAGCGGCAGGGGTTCCAGCAACGTTCTCAGACACGTTGCCCACTATCTCACCTCTGCGTGACCGTCGCATGTCGACCCTCCAGTCACATCCTTCACTTGCGTCACTTCAGTTGACTTCTGTTTACATCCGTGTCAGCGTGAAAAACTCGAAAAGGGGGCAAGCCTTGACATTCAAGACCGCCACGCGTCGAACGCGACACCTGCAGATCGGAGTGCCTGCGGCCGTGCTCGGCGCCCTCGCGACCACCCTCACCGTCGCACCGGCCAGCGCGTCGTCCCCCGTGGGCACCGCCACCATCGAACGCGAGCGCCTCCTCCCCGCACGGGTGACTCCCACCGAAGCGGCACCGCCGAGCTATGTCGTCCAACCAGGCGACACGGTCTCGGCGATCGCGACGCGCTTCGGGCTGCGCACCGGCGACGTCCTGTCCTGGAACGGCCTCTCGTGGCGCTCGGTGATCCACCCCGGCCAGAGCCTGACGCTCCAGCCGGGAGCGGTCGCAGCCCCCGCCGCCGCCGCTCCGGCACCCGCAGCTGCGGCCACGCACCAGGTCGTCGCCGGCGACACCGTGTACGCCATCGCTCAGAAGTACGGCACGACCGTCGACGCCGTGCTCTCGGCGAACGGCCTCGGCCGCGCGTCGATCATCTTCCCCGGTCAGAGCCTCATCGTCTCCGGGAACAGTGCGGCGACTGCGCCGGCAGTTGCTCCGGCCCAGACCCCTGCTCCGGCATCCACCGCCACGCACACCGTCGTCGCAGGAGACACCCTGTTCGGCATCGCACAGAGATACGGCACGACGACCCAGGCGCTGTATGCCGCCAACGGGCTCGGTCCCTCATCGATCATCTATCCCGGCCAGACGCTCTCTCTGCAGGGGGCGCCGGCCCCCGCCCCCGCGACGACCGCTCCCGCTTCCGCGGGCGGACAGCAGGCGACCACGCTCTCCGCGGAGCAAGCGGCGAACGCGGCGCTCATCATCCGCATCGGTCGTGAGATCGGCGTCGGCGACAGAGCCATCGCCATCGCCCTCGCGACCGGGATGGTCGAGTCGGGGCTGCGCAACCTCGACTGGGGCGACCGCGATTCGCTCGGCATCTTCCAGCAGCGTCCGAGCACAGGGTGGGGAACCCCCGCGCAGATCATGGACGCCGACCGGAGCACACGGGTGTTCTACGGCGGCCAGAGCGACCCGAACGGACAGGCGACCCGCGGGCTCCTGGACATCCCCGGCTGGGAGAGCATGCCCTTCGCAGCGGCGGCCCAGGCCGTGCAGATCTCGGCCTATCCGGACAGGTACGGCCAGTGGGAGGCGCAAGCATATGCCTGGCTCGCTCTCTACAGCTGACGACATCCGGGAAAACCCGCAGGCCCGAGGGGTGAGCCGCTCCCCTGTCTTTCAGGCAGTTCTCCATAGAATTCTGACGTGACGACCAATCAGCAAGCCGACCCCCTCATCGGGCGGCTTGTCGACGGCCGCTACCGTGTGCGCGCCCGCATCGCCCGCGGAGGCATGGCGACGGTCTATGTCGCGACCGACCTCCGTCTCGAACGGCGCATCGCCCTGAAGGTGATGCACGCGCACCTCAGCGACGACTCGGCCTTCCAGAGCCGCTTCATCCAGGAGGCGAGGGCCGCGGCCCGCCTGGCGGATCCGCACGTGGTCAACGTGTTCGACCAGGGGCAGGACGGCGAGCTGGCGTATCTCGTCATGGAGTACCTGCCCGGAATCACCCTGCGCGAACTCCTCCGCGAGCAGAAGCGCCTCACGATCCCGCAGACCATCACGATCATGGACGCGATCCTGGCCGGTCTCTCGGCCGCACACCGCGCCGGCATCGTCCATCGCGACGTGAAGCCCGAGAACGTCCTCCTCGCGGAGGACGGCCGCATCAAGATCGGCGACTTCGGACTCGCACGAGCGACGACCGCGAACACCGCGACCGGACAGCAGCTGCTGGGGACGATCGCCTACCTCGCCCCCGAGCTCGTCACCCGAGGCACCGCCGACGCCCGCAGCGACATCTACGCGCTCGGCATCATGCTGTACGAGATGCTGGTCGGCGAGCAGCCCTACAAGGGCGAGCAGCCGATGCAGATCGCCTTCCAGCACGCCACGGAGTCCGTCCCGCGGCCGAGCGTTCGCAACCCCGCAGTGCCGGAGCAGCTCGACGAGCTCGTGCTCTGGGCCACGGAGAAGTCCCCGGACGACCGACCGGACGATGCTCAGCAGATGCTCGAGCGCCTGCGCGAGATCGAACGCGACCTCGGCGTCACGCCGACGGCGGCCAGGGCAACGGCTGCGCAGCACAGCCACGGCGACTCCGGCGACCTCACCAAGGTGATGCCGGGAACCATGGTGATCACCGATCCCACGGCTCCCGTCCCCGCCGCGCTCGACAATGCCACCCTCCTGCGGCGACGCGCGTCCAAACGCCGCGCGCGCGGAGCGTTCCTGCTCACTCTCGTGCTCCTGCTGGCAGTGCTCGCCGGTGGTGTGGGCTGGTGGTTCGGTTCCGGCCCCGGATCGCTGATCGCGGTGCCTGCTGTCGCAGGAGGAACCTACGACGCGGCCGCCTCCACGCTGACCGAAGCCGGCTTCGTCCCCGCGCAGGAGGACGCGTTCTCCATCGACATCCCCGCCGGAACGGTGATCGAGACCGACCCTGCCGAGGGTTCGCGACTCGACAAGGGCGCCTCGGTCACGGTGATCGTCTCCGCAGGACCCGCCGCGCACACTCTCGACCCCCTGAACGGACGCGCTGAGCAAGACGCTCGCGACTACCTCGACGGCCTCAACGTCAACGTCACCGACACCTCGCTGATGCTGTTCTCCGACGCCGACGCCGGCATCGTCATCAACGCCTACGTCACCCCGAGAGCCGGCGGAGAGGCGTACATCTGCGGCGACGGCTGCGAGATCTTCGAAGACGACACGGTGGAGCTGTACGTCTCTGCCGGCGAGTTCCCCGATGTCGCGGGCATGTCGATCGGCGAGGCGACCTCCACCCTCTCGGACAAGGGCCTCACCGTCACCGCCGAGCCGCAGTACACCTTCAGCGACAGCGTCGCCAAGGATGTCGTCATCGGTGTGGCCGACCGCGCGGAAGAGGGCAACTGGCGGCCCGGCGACAACGTTCAGCTCATCGTCTCGAAGGGGCCGGAGCTTTTCCCCGTGCCCGACGTCTCGGGGAAGACCCTGAACGAGGCCAAGAAGATCCTCGCTGACAAGGGCTTCAAGTCGACCTACGCCGCGTGGGGCGATCTGCCGGGCTTCGCCGAGATGGCGAGAGTCACCGGCCAGGATCCCGGCGCGGACAAGTCCCTCCCCCGCGGCGGCACCGTGAACCTCTCGATCCAGCTGAGCGGCTGAGCGCTGCCGAGCCGGTTCCTGCGAGAGTGCGAACCCACCGACGAAGGAAGCCGCCCTCCCCGATGATTCCGGGAGGGCGGCTTCTTTCGTCTTCGCGACGGGAGTGTCAGCGCTTCTCGAGCTCTTCAGCGACGAGGAAAGCGAGCTCCAGCGACTGCATGTGGTTCAGTCGCGGGTCGCACAGGCTCTCGTAGCGCGTGGCCAGGGCCGCTTCGTCGATCTGCTCCGACCCACCGAGGCACTCGGTGACGTCGTCACCGGTGAGCTCGACGTGGATGCCGCCGGGGAACGTCCCCACGGCACGGTGCGCTTCGAAGAAGCCCCGCACCTCGTCGACCACGTCGTCGAAGCGACGAGTCTTGTAGCCGGTCGGCGTGGTGATGCCGTTGCCGTGCATCGGGTCGGTGACCCACAGCGGCTGCGCGCCGGAGTCGCGAACGGCCTCGAGCAGGGGCGGAAGAGCATCGCGGATCTTGCCCGCTCCCATGCGGGTGATGAACGTCAGTCGGCCAGGCTCGCGCTCGGGATCCAGCTTGTCGATCAGCGCGAGGGCGGTGTCCGGCGACGTGGTCGGCCCGAGCTTCACACCGATGGGATTGCGGATCTTGGAGAAGTAGTCGACGTGCGCGCCGTCGAGCTCGCGCGTGCGCTCTCCGATCCAGAGGAAGTGCGCAGACGTGTTGTACGGAGTGTCCGTGCGCGAATCGATACGCGTCATCGGGCGCTCGTAGTCCATGAGCAGGCCCTCGTGCCCGGTGAAGAACTCGACGCGCTTCAGCTCGTCGAAGTCCGCGCCCGCGGCCTCCATGAACTTGATCGCGCGGTCGATCTCGGCGGCCATGCGCTCGTAGCGCTGATTGGCCGGGTTCTGCGCGAAGCCCTTGTTCCACGAGTGCACCTCGCGGAGGTCGGCGAAACCACCCTGCGTGAACGCGCGGATCAGGTTCAGCGTGGACGCGGCCGTGTGGTAGCCCTGGAGCAGGCGGCCGGGGTCGGCCGTGCGGGACCCCTCGGTGAAGTCGTAGCCGTTCACGATGTCGCCGCGGTAGGCCGGCAGCGTGACATCGCCACGGGTCTCGGAGTCGCTCGAACGCGGCTTCGCGAACTGTCCCGCCATGCGGCCCATCTTGACGATGGGCATCGAGGCGCCGTACGTCAGCACGACGGCCATCTGCAGCACGGTCTTGATGCGGTTGCGGATCTGTTCGGCGGTGGCCCCTGCGAAGGTCTCGGCGCAGTCGCCGCCCTGGAGCAGGAATGCCTGACCGGATGCGGCGCGAGCGAGCCGGTCGCGAAGGTTGTCGACCTCGCCGGCGAAGACCAGAGGCGGAAGGGTCGCGATCTGCTGGGAGACGTCGGCGACGCGGTCCGCGTCGGGCCACTGCGGCTGCTGCTTGATGGGAAGCGAGCGCCATGCATCAAGGGCTTCGATGTGGTGCGGGAGCATGCGTTCCAGCCTAGTGGTCGCTGGTGCCGCCCAGATCCGCGCGAGGCCTATGTGACGCGACTGGGGAGACGCTCCTTGACGGTCGAGGCGTAGACGTCTTCGTACTTCTGCTCGCCGAGCCGCTGCAGTGCCACCATGATCTCATCGGTGACCGATCGCAGGATGTAGCGATCGTTCTCCATCCCCGCGTAACGGGAGAAGTCGAGAGGCTCTCCGATCACGATTCCGACGCGCACGATGCGCGGGAGCCGTCGGCCGATGGGCATCGCGGTGTCGGTGTCGACCATGATCACGGGCACGACAGGGACCTTCGCCTCGAGCGCCATCCTGGCGATGCCGGTGCGCCCTCGGTAGAGCTTGCCGTCCGGGCTGCGCGTGCCCTCGGGGTAGATCCCGAGCAGGTCGCCTCCGCCGAGAACCTGGAGCCCCGTGTTCAGCGAGGCCTCGGAGGCCTTGCCACCCGATCTGTCGATGGGGATCTGCCCTGTGGCCTTCATGAAGAACTTCGTCGCCCAGCCTTTGATACCGCGGCCGGTGAAGTAGTCGCTCTTTGCGAGGAAGGACATCGACCGGTCGATCACCAGGGGAAGGAAGATCGAATCGGCGAAGGAGAGGTGATTGCTCGCGAGGATCGCCGCGCCGTTCGCGGGCACGTTGTTCCGCCCCACGATCCAGGGGCGGAATACCGCCTTGACCACGGGGCCGATCACCACGTACTTCATCAGCCAGTAGAACATCGTGGTGAAGTCTAGCGCCGCGCCCGGCGTCTGTCGGAAGCCTCTTCCCGCGTCGAGTCCGCGCGCGACCCAGTTTCACCCAAGGCGCGACTCGGTTCCATGCCCTAGACTCGTAGCCAAGTCCGTGCCCGACCGGTACCGAAGGAGCTGCCGTGGTCCAGTTTGAAGTCCCTGCGATCGTCCCCGCCGATCCCGACGCGAACGTCGCCGACCTTCTGGTGAAGCGCGTCGAAGCCACCCCTGATCGTGCGCTGTTCTCGGTCCCCGAGGGAGACGGCTGGCGCGACATCTCCGCCGCGGACTTCCAGACGGCCGTGATCGCGCTCGCGAAGGGCTTCGCCGCTGCAGGCATCCGCCCGGGCGAGAAGGTCGGCTTCCTCGCACGCACGACGTACGAATGGACGCTCGTCGACTTCGCGCTCTTCTACGCCGGTGCGGTGATGGTGCCGATCTACGAGACCAGTTCGCCCTCACAGATCCAGTGGATCCTCGAGGATTCCGGAGCGATCGCGCTCATGGTGGAGTCGCCGGAGCACTTCGCCCGTGTCGACGAGGTCCGCGGCGACCTTCCCCTGATCCGTGAGGTGTGGCAGCTGCATCTCGGAGCCATCGACACCCTGACCGCGCAGGGCGCCTCGGTGACCGACGCCGAGATCGAGCGCCGGCGCAGTCTGGCGGTCGGATCCGACATCGCGACCCTCATCTACACGTCGGGCTCCACCGGGCGCCCGAAGGGATGCGTGCTCACGCACAGCAACTTCGTCGAGTTGTCCCGCAACTCGGCCAAGGCCCTGGATGAGGTCGTCCAGACGCCCGGAGCCTCCACACTCCTCTTCATCACGACCGCGCACGTGTTCGCTCGGTTCATCTCGATCCTCGACGTCCACGCGGGTGTGCGCACGGGCCACCAGCCCGACACCCGCCAGCTCCTGCCGGCACTCGGATCGTTCAAGCCCACCTTCCTCCTCGCGGTCCCCCGTGTGTTCGAGAAGGTCTACAACTCCGCGGAGCAGAAGGCCGAGGCCGGCGGCAAGGGCAAGATCTTCCGGGCCGCGGCCGACGTCGCCATCGAGCATTCCCAGCTGCTGGAGGCGGGCAAGCCCATCCCCTTCGGGATGAAGCTCAAGTTCGCCCTGTTCAACAAGCTCGTCTACAGCAAGCTCCGCGAGGCCATGGGCGGCAACGTCGTCTACGCGGTCTCGGGCTCCGCTCCCCTCGGCTCTCGGCTCGGGCACTTCTTCCACAGCCTCGGCGTGGTGATCCTCGAGGGCTACGGCCTGACCGAGACCACCGCTCCCGCCACCGTGAACCTGGCCGACAAGTCGAAGATCGGCACCGTCGGTCCCGCGCTCCCCGGCGTCGGCGTGCGTCTCGCGGACGATGGCGAGATCGAGGTCCGCGGCATCAACGTGTTCAAGGAGTACTGGAACAACCCCGAGGCGACAGCCGAGGCCTTCAGCGAAGGCGGCTGGTTCCACACCGGCGACATCGGCAGCTTCGACTCCGAGGGCTTCCTGACGATCACGGGGCGCAAGAAGGAGATCATCGTCACGGCCGGCGGCAAGAACGTCGCACCCGCGGCGCTCGAGGACCCGATCCGCGCGAACCCGATCATCGGCCAGGTGGTCGTCGTCGGCGATCAGCGTCCGTTCATCTCGGCGCTCGTGACGCTCGACCCCGAGATGCTCCCGACATGGCTGGCGAACAACGGCCTCGACGCGAAGATGTCGCTCGTCGAGGCCTCGAAGAACGCGGGTGTGCGCGCCGAAGTGCAGCGCGCCGTCGATGCCGCGAATGCTCGCGTCTCGCGTGCGGAGTCGATCCGCAAGTTCACGATCCTCGACTCCGAATGGACAGAGGCCTCGGGACATCTGACCCCGAAGCTCTCGATCAAGCGGAACATCATCATGAACGACTTCGCCGACGAGATCGCCGCGATCTACGACGAGCCCGTCGCGACGACGAACGTCCCGATCGGCGGCTGACGCTCCGAGAGCGAAGAAGGGCCCCGCAGCTGCGGGGCCCTTCTTCGTGCTCTGAGAGTCAGAACCAGGCGCTTTCGCGCACCTCACGCATGGCGACCTTGCGCGTCTGCGGATCGAGACGGGTCAGGAAGAGCTTGCCGTCGAGGTGATCGGTCTCGTGCTGCAGCGCCTGTGCGAGCAGGCCGTCCCCCTCGAGGACGACGGGGTTGCCGTCGAGGTCGATCCCCTCGACACGAGCCCAGGGATGACGCTGCGCGTCGTGCCAGAGTCCGGGGACCGAGAGGCAGCCCTCCCCCGTCGGCTCGGGCTCTCCGCGCACCTCGGTCAGGACCGGGTTGATCACGTAGCCGATATCGCCGTCGATGTTGTAGCTGAAGGCGCGCAGAGCGACACCGATCTGGGGCGCAGCGACTCCGGCGCGACCGGGCAGCTCCACGGTGTCGACCAGGTCTGCCACCAGCGCACGCACTCCGTCGTCGATCTCCTCGACCGGCGCACAGACCGCCCGCAGAACGGGGTCTCCGAAGATGCGGATCTCGCGGACGGCCATCAGGCGGCCTTGGCCCGCAGGCCCTCGACGAGCAGCGCGGCGAGTTCACGGGCTGCGATCCGCGTCTCCGGCAGGAGATTCGCGAACACGATGGTCCCGCCCCCGGCGATCTGCGGGTCGTAGGGCACGCGCACGACGCTCCGCGCCCGAGTGGCGAAGTGGGCCTGCAACTCGTTCAGGCGCACGAGCGGCGTCCCCGGCGTCGACTGGTTGAGCACGACGATCGCCTCGCGCGCCTGCTCCTCGTACCCGTTGGTCTCCAACCACGTGAGCGTCTCGGAGGCGAGCCGGGCTTCGTCGACGCTGAGACCGGAGACGATGACGATCTGATCGGCGAGATCGAGAGTCGCAGACATCACCGAGTGCACGATGCCCGTGCCCGTGTCGGTGAGGACGAGCGAGTAGTAGTGAGCGGCGACGCCGGCCACATCCCGGTAGTCGCTGTCGCTGAAGGCCTCGGCGATGCGAGGGTCGGCATCGGAGGCGAGGACGTCGAGGCGGGTCGCATCCCTCGCCACGATCGCGGAGATGTCGTGATATCCCTTGACGTCGTCGTGGATGCGGACGAGGTCGCGCACGGACTTGCTGTGGTGCGGGCGCACGATGCGCTCCGCGAGCGTTCCGCGGTCGGGGTTGGCGTCGACCGCGATCACACGATCCTCGCGGGCGTCGGCGAGAGCCATGCCCAGCAGCGCGGTGATCGTCGTCTTGCCCACTCCGCCCTTACGGGACAGCACGGGGACGAATCGCGCTCCCCCGGCGAGTGGTGCCGCGATCCTCGCCGAGAGCGCCTTCCGCTCCCGCGCACGGCGACCGTCGCCGATGTTGATGCGCCGACCGGAGACGGCGTAGAGGAAATGACTCCACGCCCCCTCGGGCTCCGGCTTCGTGATGCGGTGCGGGTCGAGCAGCCGGTCGGCGGTGAGCAGATCGGCGGACTCGCGCGAGGACTCGCCCAGATCGTCCAGGCGCTTCGAGGTCAGCGTCACATCCGCTCGCGCTGCCGCCCGAGCGGGCTGCGGCACGACGGACCTCTCTTCAGGAGTGGACACGGTGGTCTCCTTCTCGGTGGCCGCCTGCACGGCGGATGCCGGTGCCGGCGGAGCCGTCTCGATCTCGGACCGAGCTTTGGCGAGGAACTGGGCGGCGGCGGCTTCCTCCGCTGCGCGCTGGTCGGCGGTGTCACGATCGTCGGCGATCGTCTCGGACACCTGGTCATCGACGACGACCGCATCGACGACCGCATCGACGATGGCATCCGATTCGAGTGCCGTCACCTCGATCACGATCGGTTCGATGACGAGCGGCTCATCGATCACGCCCGTGACGACAGCCGGTTCCGCAGGAGCCTCGGCCTCTGACGCCGCCTCGACGACCCGGGCTTCGTCCGGCTCCGCATCCTGCGCGACGGCGACGGCTGCGGGCACCGGGTCGGGACGGGGTGCTTTCGGAAGCGTCTTCGTCTTCGTCTTCGATTCCACGGCGGGGGGCGGATCGATCACGAGGTCGCCGATGACCTCGCCGTCGACCACACCGTCGTCGGCGAGGTCATCGTCGTCGTCGCTCCTGGGCAGGGTCACGCTGACCTGGGCCGTCCCGCCGAGGATGCCGATCACTGCCGTGTCGAGAGACGCGGCTTCGTCGAGCACCCCCAGCGAGTTCTCCTCGGGGTCAGTGGTGTTCTTCGGTGTCACGATGTCGCTCCAAGCCTGCGCGGGCCTCGGGTGGGCACGAATGCGCGGCCCTCGCCCGCACAAGATTAGTGCGCCGGGCGGATCACGACCAAAAGATCTCCTGCATCCACCTGCTGGGTCTCGGCGATCGCGTGCCGCTCGACGACGCCGTCGACGGGGGCGGTGATGGCCGCCTCCATCTTCATCGCCTCGATGGATGCGACGGGTTCGCCGGCCCGGACAGTGGCCCCGACCTCGGCCTTCAGAGTGACGACGCCGGAGAACGGGGCGGCCACCTGACCAGGAACGGAGGTATCGGCCTTCTCGACCTCGAGAGCGTCGACCTTGATCGAACGGTCGCGGACGAACACCGGACGCAACTGCCCGTTCAGAGTCGTCATGACGGTGCGCATGCCCTTGTCGTCGGCATCGCCGATGGCCTCGAGTCCGACATACAGGCGCACACCGCGATCGATCTCGATCTGGTGTTCCTGCCCCGCGACGAGACCGTAGAGGTAGTCACTGGTATCGAGCACCGAGAGGTCGCCGAACAGTTCCCGACGCTCGGCGAACTCCGCGGTGGGCGCGGGGAAGAGCAGCGTGTTGAGGCGCGTCCGCCGCTCGGCGCTGGTTCCGGCGAGTGCTGCTTCGTCGTCTGCCGTGATCGCGGTGAGGCCGGTGCGCACGGAGCGCCCGGCGAGGACCTTGGTGCGGAAGGGCTCCGGCCATCCCCCGGGCAGGTCGCCGAGCTCGCCCGCCATGAAGCCGACGACGGAGTCCGGAACGTCGTACTTCTCGGGGTTGGCCTCGAAGTCGGCAGGGTCGGCCTTCACGGCCGCGAGGTGGAGGGCGAGATCGCCGACGACCTTCGACGACGGCGTCACCTTGGGCACGCGACCGAGGATGCGGTCGGCCGCGGCGTACATGTCCTCGATGAGTTCGAAGTCGTCGGCGAGGCCGAGCGCCTTCGCCTGCTGTCGCAGGTTCGACAGCTGACCGCCGGGGATCTCGTGGTGGTAGACGCGCCCGGTGGGACCGGGAAGACCCGACTCGAACGGTGCGTACTGGCGACGGACCGCCTCCCAGTAGGGCTCGAGATCGGAGACGGCGTCGAGCGAGATCCCGCTGTCGCGCTCGGTGTGCGCGAGCGCGGCGACGAGAGACGACAGCGACGGCTGGCTCGTGGTCCCCGAGAGCGGCGCAGACGCGGCGTCAACGGCATCGACGCCGGCGGCGCTGGCCGCGAGGAGCGTCGCGAGCTGACCGCCGGGGGTGTCATGCGTGTGCAGATGGACAGGAAGATCGAATCGCTCACGCAAGGCCGCGACCAGCTTCGCGGCGGCGGCCGGACGCAGCAGACCCGCCATGTCCTTGATGGCGATGATGTGCGCGCCCGCGGCGACGATCTGGTCTGCGAGGCCCAGGTAGTAGTCGAGGGTGTAGAGGTCTTCCGCCGGATCCAGCAGGTCGCCGGTGTAGCAGAGCGCCACTTCGGCGACGGCGGTCCCCGTGTTGCGGACCGCTTCGATCGCCGGGCGCATCTGCTCCACGTCGTTGAGTGCGTCGAAGATGCGGAAGATGTCGACGCCACTGGCAGCGGCCTCCGCGACGAACGCCTCGGTCACGGCTGTGGGGTACGGCGTGTAGCCGACCGTGTTGCGACCGCGCAGCAGCATCTGGATCGCCACGTTGGGCAGCGCCGCACGGAGTTTGTCGAGGCGCTCCCAGGGGTCCTCCCCGAGGAAGCGCAGCGCGACGTCGTAGGTGGCACCGCCCCATGCCTCGACCGAGAGCAGACCGGGAGTGAGCCTCGCCAGGTACGGCGCCGCGGCGACCAGGTCCTTGGTGCGCACGCGTGTCGCGAGGAGCGACTGGTGGGCGTCGCGGAACGTGGTGTCGGTGACCGCCAGGGCCGTCTGCGCACGCAGGCTGCGGGCGAAGCCCTCAGGTCCCAGCTCGAGCAGGCGCTGGCGCGAACCCGGTGCCGGCTCGGAAGTCAGATCGACGGCAGGCAGCTTGGTGACCGCGTCGACGACCCCGGGGTGGACGCCGTGCGGCTTGTTCACCGTGACGTCGACCAGCCAGTTGAGGAGCTTCGTCCCGCGGTCCTTCGAGACGCGGCCGCGCAGCAGCTCGGGGCGTTCGTCGATGAACGACGTGCTGACGTCGCCCGCGATGAAGGCCTCATCTTCCAGAAGCGCCTGGAGGAACGGGATGTTCGTCGAGACGCCGCGGATGCGGAACTCCGCGAGAGCACGACGTGCGCGAGCGACGGCGGCCGGGAAGTCGCGCCCACGGCAGGTGAGCTTGGCCAGCATGGAGTCGAAGTGGGGGCTGATCTGGGCCCCCTGGTGGACCGTGCCGCCGTCGAGGCGGATGCCGGCACCGCCGGGAGAACGGTACGTGGTGATCTTGCCGGTATCGGGGCGGAATCCCTGCGTCGGGTCCTCCGTGGTGATGCGGCACTGCAGTGCCGCGCCGCGCAGATGCAGGTTCTCCTGCTGCAGGCCGAGGTCGGCGAGGCTCTGGCCGGAGGCGATCCGCATCTGGCTCTGCACCAGGTCGACATCGGTCACCTCTTCCGTGACCGTGTGCTCGACCTGGATGCGCGGATTCATCTCGATGAAGACGACCTCACCGGTGCGCTCCCCCGCCGTCTCGAGCAGGAACTCGACCGTTCCGGCGTTCTCGTAGCCGATGGAGCGGGCGAAGGCGACGGCGTACCCGTGCAGGGCCGTCCGCACGCTGTCGTCGAGGTTCGGCGCCGGAGCGATCTCCACCACCTTCTGGTGGCGTCGCTGCACCGAGCAGTCACGCTCGAAGAGGTGCACGGTCTCGCCGGTCTTGTCGGCGAGGATCTGCACTTCGATGTGCCGAGGCCGAACGACCGCCTGCTCGAGGAACATCCGTGCGTCGCCGAAGGCGCTCGCAGCTTCCCGCATCGCCTCGGCGAGAGCGGGAGCGAGGTCGCCTGCGGTCTCGACCCGACGCATCCCGCGCCCTCCGCCGCCGGCCACGGCTTTGGCGAACAGCGGGAATCCGATGTCCTCGGCCTGCGCCACCAGAGCCTCGACGTCGTCCGATGCCTCGGTGGAGCGGAGGACGGGGACACCGGCCTCGGTCGCGTGACGCTTCGCCTCGACCTTGTTGCCGGCCATCTCGAGAACGTGGGCAGGAGGTCCGATGAACACGATGCCGTTCGCCGCGGCCTTCTCCGCGAGCTCCGGGTTCTCGGAGAGGAACCCGTAACCGGGGTAGATCGCATCCGCACCGGACTCGAGCGCGACGCGGATGATCTCGTCGACGTTCAGGTATGCGCGCACAGGATGCCCGCGCTCACCGATCTCGTAGGCCTCATCGGCCTTGAGCCGGTGCACGGAGCCGCGGTCTTCATGCGGGAACACCGCGACGGTGCGCGCCCCCACCTCGACTGCCGCACGGAAGGCACGGATCGCGATCTCGCCGCGATTCGCCACAAGGATCTTCTGGAACATGCACACCTCTGGGAGCTCGATGCGCAGCGTTTTCGATGCGCATGGGGCGGGGCTGAGTGTTCCCCCAGCCTAGGGGAAGGTAACGTGGTGTCCGTGCACGTACTCAGCGTCAGCTCTCTCAAGGGAGGCGTCGGCAAGACGACCGTGACACTCGGGCTGGCCTCAGCGGCTTTCGCCCGAGGAGTCCGGACTCTCGTCGTCGACCTCGACCCGCAGTCCGACGTCTCCACCGGGATGGACATCCAGGTGGCCGGACGACTCAACATCGCCGACGTCCTGGCGAACCCGAAGGAGAAGGTCGTCCGTCAGGCGATCACCTCCAGCGGCTGGGCGAAGGTGCACCCCGGAACGATCGATGTCCTCATCGGCAGCCCCTCGGCGATCAACTTCGACGGTCCGCACCCGAGCGTGCGCGACGTGTGGAAGCTCGAAGAGGCGCTCGCATCCGTCGAAGCCGACTACGACCTCGTGCTCGTCGACTGCGCACCGTCTCTGAACGCGTTGACCCGCACCGCATGGGCGGCGAGTGACCGCGTCATGGTCGTCACCGAGCCCGGACTGTTCTCCGTCGCCGCGGCCGACCGTGCCCTTCGCGCGATCGAGGAGATCCGCCGCGGCCTCTCGCCTCGTCTGCAGCCTCTCGGCATCGTCGTGAACCGCGTGCGCCCCCAGTCCATCGAGCACCAGTTCCGCATCAAGGAGCTGCGCGACATGTTCGGGCCTCTCGTGCTCTCCCCGCAGTTGCCGGAGCGCACGTCGCTGCAGCAGGCGCAGGGTGCTGCCAAGCCGCTGCACATCTGGCCGGGAGACTCCGCGCAGGAGCTCGCGGCCGACTTCGACCAGCTGCTCGACCGGATCATCCGCACCGGACGCATCGCCGTCCCCGAGAGCGGTCAGCAGAGCTGACCCTCCCGGGCGCACGCAGCGAAACGGCCATCCTCTTCGAGGACGGCCGTTTTCTGTATGACGCGCGAAGTCAGGCGGAACGCTTGGTGCGACGCGCCGACAGTTCGTCGACGGGGTCGGGAGCGGTCGCATCGAAGGCGACGAGCGTCGACTCGACCTCGCGGAGCACCTTGCCGACGGCGATGCCGAACACTCCCTGACCACGGCTGACGAGGTCGATGACCTCGTCGTTCGAGGTGCACAGGTAGACCGAGGCTCCATCGCTCATGAGCGTGGTGCCTGCGAGGTCGCGGATGCCGGCGCGACGGAGTTCGTCCACGGCCGTGCGGATCTGCTGCAGCGAGATGCCGGTGTCGAGAAGGCTCTTCACGAGCTTGAGGACGAGGATGTCCCGGAAGCCGTAGAGCCGCTGCGAGCCGGAACCGCTCGCTCCGCGGACAGTGGGCTCGACCAGCTCGGTGCGTGCCCAGTAGTCCAGCTGTCGGTAGGTGATGCCGGCGGCACGAGCAGCGACAGCGCCGCGGTATCCGACCTCATCATCCATGGCGGGAAGACCGTCGGTGAAGAGGAGTTCGGGTACGAACCGCGGGTCGCCTGTGAGCTCATCCGCATTCATCTGAAATCCTCCCTGGAACGGTTATCTTCCACGGTAGAGCAGTGCCTGGGCACCGGCAATCACATCCGTGGGACGGCGAAGGTGTGTCGCAATCAGTTCGTTACGAAAGCACTCGCGAGAGCGCGTCCTTGACGAAGAGCGAGCGCACTTCATCGATGCGCGAGGCGAGCTCGGGGGCGAGCTCGCTGGCCTTCGCACGGGAGGCGGCGTCGGTCCGGCGCAGCAGCGCGGACATGGCGGATTCGATGAGGGCGACCTCGCGTTCGGCCCCCTGGCGCAGCGAGCGGAGGTGCCGCGGCTCGATGCCGTGACGATCCAGTCCGACGAGACCGCGCAGCAGCGTGACCGTCGTCTCGGGGTAGCTCTCCTGAGCGGTGATGACGCCGGTGCTGATCGCGTCGTTGAGAAGCTGGGGCCCTGCTCCGGCAGCAGCCAGGAGCTCGTCGCGGCGATAGCGGCGCGGCGTCGGAGCGATCGACGGCGGCGGCACGAGCGCGGTCGCATCCCCGCCGGCGTCGGCTTCATCGAGCTGTTCGCGGATCACGCTCAGCGGCAGGTAGTGGTCGCGCTGCAGCGTGAGCCCGAGACGCAGCCGCTCGATGTCGGAGGCCGAGAACTTGCGGTAGCCGGACTCCGTGCGAGACGGGGTGACGATCCCCTGCACCTCGAGGAAGCGCAGCTTGCTGGAGGTCAGGTCGGGAAACTCCGGGGTGAGCCGTGCGAGCACCTGGCCGATACTCAGCAGGCCCGCGGACGCAGAGCGTTCGCGGGCGGGAGAGGCCGCCATCAGGCGTTCGCCGCCAGGCGGTCGTGCGGAGAGGCGAAGAAGTTCAGGCGGAACTTGCCGACACGGAGTTCGGAACCGTCCACCAGCGCGCTGCGGTCGACGCGCTCGCCGTTGACATACGTGCCGTTGAGCGAACGCTGGTCGATGATCTCGAACGTCGAACCGGTGCGAGTGATCTCCGCGTGACGACGCGAGACCGTCACGTCGTCGAAGAAGATGTCGGCCTCGGGGTGACGTCCGACGGTCGTCACGTCGGTGTCGAGAAGGTATCGCGCTCCGGCGAGAGCGCCGGAGCGGACCAGCAGAAGCGCCGATCCCGCAGGCAGAGCGGCGATCGCCGTCTGCTCGACGTCGGTGAGCTCCACTCCGAACGGCACGAACGACAGATCGGAATCATGTCCGAACGTCTGCGTAACGTCGTGTCTCTGCTCACCGGAACGGTGGATCGCGGCTTCTCCGGCCGGTCGGCTGTCGCTGTCAGTCACTGTGCCCTCCTGATTGTCCAGACTAACGGATGCCGAGCCGCTCGCGGGAGGCCGCTTTCACACTCAGCGGTCCCATACCGAGGATTCATAGGCTGTACTCGTGAAGACCAAAGCTCTGAGCCGCTCGGCTGCCCCGATCGCCCTCGCCGCGACACTGCTCGCTGCCTTTCTCGTTCTCCTCTCCCCGGTTTCGGCCTCGGCGCACGACGCGCTCGTTTCGTCGTCGCCGGCGGCTGATGAGTCGGTCGACGTCGTGCCCGCCACGCTGACGCTCACCTTCAGCGCCAAGCTGATCGGCGGCGAAGGCTCCACCGAGGTGGTCGTGACCGACCCCGACGGCAATCAGGTCACCGACGGCGCGGCGACGGTCGACGGCGCGATCGTCACCCAGCCGCTGAAGGGATCGGGACCGGCCGGCGCCTACCACGTGATCTGGAAGGTCGTCTCCAGCGATGGGCACCCCACGTCGGGCGAGTACTTCTTCACGGTCAACGTCGGCGACGCGGCGACCACGGATGAGCCCACCGCTGCACCGTCGACGGCCGCGCCCACCGCGGAGCAGACTGCCGCTCCCGAGGTCACCAGCGCGCCGAGCACGGACGCAGACGACTCCGCCGGCGCCTCCGCGGCGATCTGGATCGTCTCGATCATCGCCGTCCTGGTCGTCGCCGGCGTGGTCGTCTGGATCGTCATGAGCCGCCGTCGCGGCACGACTGCGACCGATTCCGACCCGTCCTCCGAGCGATAGGCTTAAGGCATGCCACACTACGACGTCGTCATCCTTGGTGCAGGTCCTGGCGGATACGTCGCTGCGGTTCGCAGCGCGCAGCTCGGTCTCTCCACCGCCATCATCGAGGAGAAGTACTGGGGCGGTGTCTGCCTCAACGTCGGCTGCATCCCCTCCAAGGCGCTCCTGAAGAACGCGGAGCTCGCACACACCCTGAACCACAAGGCGGAGTTCTTCGGGATCTCCGGCGAGTTCACGATCGACTTCGGCAAGGCCTTCGACCGCAGCCGCGAGGTCGCAGAGGGCCGTGTCAAGGGCATCCACTTCCTGATGAAGAAGAACAAGGTGACCGAGTACAACGGTCGCGGCACCTTCACCGGCCCCAAGGCGATCTCGGTCGCCAAGGCCGACGGCCAGGTCGAAGAGGTCACCTTCGACAACGTCATCATCGCCACCGGCTCCAAGGTCCGCCTGCTGCCGGGTGTCACGCTCAGCGAGAACGTCGTGACGTACGAAGAGCAGATCATGACCCGTGAGCTGCCCGAGTCGATCGTCATCGTCGGCGCCGGCGCCATCGGCATGGAGTTCGCCTATGTTCTGACGAACTACGGCGTCAAGGTCACGATCATCGAGTTCCTCGACCGCGCGCTGCCCAACGAGGACGCCGATGTGTCGAAGGAGATCACGAAGCAGTACAAGAACTACGGCGTCGACATCCTCACCTCGACCAAGGTCGAGTCGGTCGTCGACAACGGCTCCTCCGTCACCGTCACCTACACCGGCAAGGACGGGCAGCAGAGCTCGATCGAGGCCGGCAAGGTGCTCATGTCGGTCGGATTCGCCCCGAACATCGAGGGCTTCGGCCTCGAGAACACCGGAGTGAAGCTGACCGAGCGCGGCGCCATCGACATCGACGACCACATGCGCACCAATGTCGAGGGCATCTACGCCATCGGCGACGTGACCGCCAAGCTGCAGCTCGCCCACGTGGCCGAGGCTCAGGGCGTCGTCGCTGCCGAGACGATCGGCGGCGCGGAGACCCAGACGCTGGGCGACTACCGCATGATGCCGCGTGCGACGTTCTGCTCTCCGCAGGTCGCGTCGTTCGGTCTCACCGAGCAGCAGGCCAAGGACGAGGGGCGCGAGATCAAGGTCGCCACCTTCCCGTTCATGGCGAACGGCAAGGCACACGGCCTCGGCGAGCCGGTCGGCTTCGTCAAGCTGATCGCCGACGCCGAGCACCTCGAGCTCATCGGCGCCCACATGATCGGCCCGGACGTGTCGGAGCTCCTGCCCGAGCTGACTCTGGCTCAGAAGTGGGATCTGACGGCACTGGAACTGGCCCGCAACGTGCACACGCACCCGACGCTGTCGGAGGCGCTGCAGGAGGGCTTCCACGGCCTGGCCGGCCACATGATCAACTTCTGATCTCTTCCGCACGAAGGCCCGGTCCGCGATACGCGGACCGGGCCTTCGTGCGTCGTGGTGCGTGCGTCACAGACCGCGCATCGTGAGCAGCCCTGCCGTCCACCCGCGCAGCGGCGCGGATCCGAGCGCCCGCATCAGCAGCTCCCTGCCGCGCACGACCGCGGTGGATGCCGGAGCGCCCATCGACATGTAGAACGACGAGCGGCGCTGCGCCCGCGTCGCCGATCGGTGCGCCTCTCGCGCGAACGCTGAGAAGTCGGGGGTCCGGCTCGGCAACACCCGTGAGAGCTCTGCGGCGAGACGAACGGCATCCATCCAGCCGAGGTTCATCCCCTGCCCGCCGATCGGGCTGACCTCGTGCGCGGCGTCGCCGAGGAGCGCGATCCTCCCCCGATGCAGCCTCGTCGCCGTGTGCTGCGCGGCGACGAACGACGCGGGCTTCAGGTCGGGCGCGAGTTCGAGGTCGATTCCCGTGCGCATCCGGATCGTCGCCCGGAAGTCGTCGATGCTGCCGAGGACACCGTTCCCCGTATCCCGCACCACCCATCGCCGGCGCCCGCCCGGCAGGGGGAACGACTCGACGAGACCCTCCGGTTCGCAGTGCAGCACGGCACGTGCGTCTGGTGTCGCATCGACCGCGTCCGCCATGGCATAGGAGGCGCGTCCCGCGCGGGGGCGCCACCCGGCACCGACCTCGTCGCGGAATCGACTGCGCACGCCGTCCGCGACGACGACGACGGTGGCCGAGAGCTCGTGCGGCCCCTCGGCGGAGTCGGCCGTGATCCGCACGGCATCTGCGCTCTGGCGGATGCTGCGCACGGTGCATCCGCAGATCAATGCGTCCGCGGAGAGCGAGTGCAGCCGCGCGCGCAGCAGGGCGTCCGTTCGTGGCTGCGGAAGGATCAGGACCGGGCGGTCAGGGGCGAAGGTCAGCGTCGCCAGACTCCGTCGACGGCTGCGCACCTCACCGCCCTCGAGCCGCAGCGCCTCCGCGCGCACCGCGGTGCCGATGCCTGCGGCATCCAGCGCTTCGAGCCCCGGGCGGTGGATGCCGATGGCCCTGGTCCGATCGTCGGGGTGCGTCCGGCGTTCGCAGACCGCGACCCGCACCCCGTCCTGCACCAGCAGACAGGCCAGCAACAGCCCGACCGGCCCCGCGCCGACGATCAGCACGTCATGGTCGGGCATGATCGCCCTGCCACCGCAGTTCCAGACGAGAGGGCACACCCCCGCGGACGGTCCACCCGGCAGGGGCGATCGCGGCGAGCTCGGCGGCTGTGTACGAGCGGCGGACGCTGATGAGGCCGTCCTCGCGGATGAACGAGTCCGCCAGCAGCGTGGTCGAGATGGTCCAGGTGGCCGCGGCGAACAGCGCGTAGGCGGTGCGGCTGCGTGCGATGTCGTGATGCGACACCAGCCCTCCCGGAGTGATGAGCTGCACGGAATCGCTGAGCACGGTCGTGAGTTCGGCGTCATCGAGATGGTGCAGCACGTGGTTGGACAGCACCACGTCGTAGGTCTCGCCCGCGGCCACGAGTTCGCTCGTCAGGGCACGGCGATACCGGATGCCCGCGCCGCCGTCGTGCGCCGACGCCCAGCGGATTGCCCGCTCATCCGCATCGAGAGCGGTGATCTCGGCGTCGAGACCGTCCTGACGCAACCGCCAGGCGAGGAGCCGGCAGAGGTCTCCCCCGCCCGCCCCGACGTCGAGGATCCGCAACGGCCGAGAGCGTCGCGCACGCGGTCGGATGTCGCGTCGGTACAGGGCCCCCGGTCGGGAGACCAGGGCGTTCACGAACCCGAACCGTCCGTAGGTCCGCGCCAGCATCCGTGCGTCGGCGTGCGGATCGTCCATCAGCTCGCGGGCCTCGGCGTCCCGCGTCGTGAGGTCGGGCCTCATGACCCGGGCGAGGCGACGACGGTCATCAGCGCGCTCTCCGCCGTCAGACCGGGACCGAACGCCATCGCCGAGACCCGGTCGCCGGTGCTCGCCCCCTCCACCTCCAGGATGCGCTTGAGGACGAACAGCACGGTCGCACTGGACATGTTGCCGTTCTCCCGCAGCACGTCCCTGGCCGGGTGCAGCTGCGCATCGCTGAGGCGTAGTCGCTCCTGCACCTTGTCGAGGATGCTCCGCCCGCCGGGATGGATGGCCCAGTGCTGGACCGCATCCCCCACGCTGCCGGCCTCGAAGGCCTCGCCGAGCCCCTCCTCGGCGCTGTACAACGGCCGGAGCGCACCGATGATCGTCTCGCCGATGATCTGCGGGACGGCCGTGGAGAGGATCATCTCGAAACCGGTGTCGCCGATCGTCCAGGCCATGTCCTTCTCCCCCTCCGGCGCGATGGCCGTGTGGAAGCGGTCAAGGCGCAACCCGGTCGACGCGGACGGGAGATCGCGCGCGGTGACGATCCCGGCGGCCGCACCGTCGGCGAACAGGGACGACGCGACGATCGTGTCGGGATTCTCCGAGGAACGCAGGTGCAGAGTGCACAGCTCGACGCTCACGACCAGGACCACGGCGTTCTCATCCGCGGCGCAGAACTGACTCGCCGCCCGGAGCGCGGGCATCGAGGCGTAGCAGCCCATGAAGCCGAGGTGGAAACGCTGCACCGCATCGGACAGCCCGAGCGCACGCACGATCTCGTACTCCGGCCCCGGGGCATGGAACCCGGTGCAGGAGACCGTGATGACGTGGGTCACATCGGCCGGCTCGAGGTCGGGGTCGGAGTCGATCGCCCGTCGGGCGGCCTCGACGAAGAGCTTCGTGGCCTCTCGGGCGTAGAAGTCGTTGCGCGCCTTGGTGCCGGGGGCGAGCAGCATCCCCGATCCGCGGTCGAAGAACACGGGGTCCGTCGCTTCGGAATCCAGCGACAGCTCGTCGATCACGGTGTGCCGGGTATCGATGCCCGAGACGTTGAACGACGTCGTGACGATGCGCTGCGCCAGCCGCCCGAGGCCGGGCTGCTGCGCGAAGACGTCACGCACCTGATCCTGGACGAGAACGGTATCGGGGACGATCGTCTGCAGCGATCGAAGCACAGGCGGTCGGCTCATGGTGCCACTCAAGCACTGCGCACCGCCCGGGGGGAAGGGGTTGCGCGCGACCGCGGTCTGCCCTAGAAGCCGAGCGCCCTGGCGAGCTTGGAGTCGGATGCCGATATGCGGCCTCCAACAGCCAGCACCGCCTGCTCCACTGCCGCGAAGAACGCGGTGCGTCCCGCCTCATCAGCCGGCGCTGCGGGCCCCAGCTCCATCTCCCACTCACGCCATTCGCGTTTCACGTTCTGGCGCAGGTCGCTCGCTCGCACCCGGTCGTCGACGAACTCGGCGACGACGCCGTCCTGGCCGGTGAGCAGATAGGCGGTGCGGTCGTTCTCGATGCGGGCGAGCGGGATGAGCGGTGCGCTCGTCCACTCCGACACGGTCGCGGCGACCGCAGAGGGGAGCGCGTCGCCCTCCCCCAGAGGCCAGCCGAGCTCGAGTCGACCGTCTCCCTGTCGGGGACCTTTCACATGCCAGCCCTCGTCGGGCCCGCCGGTGCGACGACGCACTGCCACACCGGCGCGCGAGAGCGTGCCGTCAGCGGTGTCGAAGTACTGGGCGTCCAGCGTGCGCAGCACACCGGGGCTGACCGCGTCGACGCCCGGGAGCGCCTCCCATCGCGGCAACGGGGTCTCCGGATCGACGTCGTACTTGCGCTCGACCTCGACCGTGCGGGAGGGCTCAGTCATCGTCGAGCGTGAGGTCCTCGAGAGACTCTTCGAACCAGTAGTCGATCTCCGTGGGGCCATCGGCGGGGCCGGTGTTCTGCGGCTCGCCGCGGCGGTTGTACACCACCTGCGTCTCGCTGTAGGGGACGATCAGCTTGTCGTCCGCGTCGCCGAGGGGGATGATCTGCCCGTCGAGCGGGCCGCCGTGAAGTCGTGCGAGTGCCATGTGCTCAGGGTAGCGCCGTCGTCGCGGTATCGGTGCGAGGCAGGCGGAATCAACCGAGGACGACACCGAGAAGGGCGCCGGCGATCATCCAGGGACCGAAGGCGATGCGGGTGGTGCCGTTCGCTCTCCGCAGCAGGATGAGCACGAGCGCGTAGAGCGCTCCCAGCACGAAGGCCGCGGCCGCCCCGATCGCGAGCGCCTGCCAGCCGTGCCAGGCCAGCACCAGCCCGATGACGGCGGCGAGCTTCACGTCTCCGCCTCCCATCCCCGCCCGGCTGAGCGCCCGCAGCACCGCATAGAAGCCTCCGAGGATCACCATCCCCAAGAGGGCACGCACGAGCGGCGCCCCCTGCCCCGTGGCCAGGGCGTCGACGACGACGAGCGCGAGCAGGCAGCCGAGCGTCGGCAGCACGATCCGGTTCGGGAGGCGATGCGTGCGGGCGTCGATCACGATGAGCCACACGCCGACCCCGATCAGTGCAGCGTGCACGAGGGCGATGAAGGCGAGCCGGATGTCCATCCCCGCAGGTTAGGAGATCGGCGGACCTCGCTCCGACTCCCTGTGGAGAACCCCTGGCCGATGTCCGATGTACGAACTATCGTCATTCACACGGGTTGTTATATTAGAACATATCTTCGAGAAAGGATGCAGGTGATCGGGCTCGATGCAATCGCCTCGCTCTCTCCGGCGGGCGACTCCCGCGCGGGAGAAGTGCTGCGGCTGCGTCGCGAGATCAACCGGATGCAACGACGGCGCAGCGAACATGCGCTGCTCCCCCTCGACCCCGCCTTCGCCGCGCTCCTCCCGGAGGAGGGACTGCAGACCGGCACCTCCTACACCGTCTCCCCCTCGCCGAGCCTCGTCCTCGCACTGCTCAGCGCCGCATCGCAGAAGGGGCTGTGGTGCGCCGTGGTGGGCATGCCGACCCTCGGCGTCGAGGCCGCCGCCGCTTTCGGCATCGACCTCGCCCGCCTGATCCTCGTCCCCACCCCCGGAGACCGCTGGCTGGCGGCGACCTCCGCCCTGGCCGAGGTCGTGCCTCTGATCGTCGTGGCCCCCGGCGCCCGCGCACGAGACGCGGATGTCGCCCGGCTGAGCGCGCGCCTGCGCGACCGCGGGTGCACGCTCCTGGTCACCGAGTCTCCCGTCACCGAACGCTGGCCGCAGAGCGAGGGGACGATACGCCTGCACGATCCGCACTGGCACGGCCTCGGCGCCGGCTGGGGGCTGCTCTCCGACTGCACCGTGACGGTGACGGCGCAGACGCGGCACAGCCCTCGCCCGTCGAGTGTGCGGGTGCAGCTGCCGGGAGGACACGGGGCCGTCGAGGCTGTCGGGGTCGAGCTCGCTGCACTGCCCGCACGACCGGCGGAGTCCGTCGCCTCACGCGAATCCGCACCGCCAGAGCTCCTGCGATGGGCGGAAGCCGGATGAGCAGCCCGCTCCGCGTGCTCGTGCTGTGGTTCCCGGATTGGCCGATGCGGGCCGTCCTCGGCAGCGCACCTCCGCATCCGCCCACCGCCCTGGTGCAGGCCAACACGATCGTCGCCTGCACCGCCTCCGCCAGAGAGCATGGTGTGCGCACCGGTCAACGCCGCCGGGTCGCACAGGGCCACCTCTCCTCGCTGCGTGTGCTCTCGCACGACCCCGATCGAGACGAACGCGCCTTCCTGCCGGTGCTGCACCTGATCGAGAAGCACGCCCCCGGGGTCACGCTTCTGCGCCCCGGGCTCGCGATCCTCCGCGCCAGGGGCATCTCCCGCTATCACGGAGGAGAGGGGGAGGCCGCGGAAGCACTCACCGCCGTCCTGACGGAGGCCGGCTTCCCCGAGGTGCGCGTCGGTGTCGCCGATGGCCTGTTCACGGCCGAGATCGCCGCACGGGGCCCCGTGCCCTGCACGGTCGTGCCGCCAGGGGGCTCACGGGAGTTCCTGGCGCCGTACCCCGTGCAGGTGCTGCGCGACGAGCAGATCACCGGCCTCCTCGTGCGGCTGGGAGTGCGCACTCTCGGCGAGTTCACCGCCCTCGCACCGCTCGATGTGCGCGATCGTTTCGGCGAGCACGGTGCGCGCCTGCAGGCACTCGCCGCCGGCGCCGACTCCCGTCCGCTGACACCGCGCCCTCCCGACCCCGAGCTGGTGCGCAGCATCGAGTTCGACTCCCCGCTGGGCGGAACGGATCAGGTGGCGTTCGCCGTGCGTCAGACGGCGGATGCGGTGCTGCTCGCTCTCGGTGACGCCTCGCTCGTCTGCACGGAGGTGCGGATCGACCTGACCGACGACAACGGGGCGGTCTTCTCGCGGTCCTGGCTGCATCCGACCTGCTTCGACGCCTCCGACCTCGTCGACCGGGTGCGCTGGCAGTTGGAGGCGCTGGCCGCGCAGTCCGCGAAGGATCCGGTCGACGAGGCACGAGCGTTCGGCGGCATCGTGGCGGTGCGCAT
This sequence comes from Microbacterium sp. UCD-TDU, assembly GCF_000340625.1. Taxonomy (NCBI): domain Bacteria; kingdom Bacillati; phylum Actinomycetota; class Actinomycetes; order Micrococcales; family Microbacteriaceae; genus Microbacterium; species Microbacterium sp. UCD-TDU. Next base: position 68,457 of record NZ_KB454447.1, on the reverse strand, counting down.
CGTCCCGGCCGCCGTCGACGATGCCGCGCACCATCAGCCCAGCCTCTTCGGATCCGGCACCGATGAACGCCTGCACCATGCGGTCTCGCGCGTGCAGACCATGCTCGGTCACCAGGGTGTGGTCACAGCCGCTGTGGCGGGCGGCCGCTGGCTCGCCGATCGCCAGGTGCTCACGCCCTGGGGCGAGCGCCCTGTACCCCCGCGCGACCCCGGATCCCCGTGGCCGGGGAGCCTTCCCGACCCGCTGCCCGCCGAGGTGTTCCTGCCCCCGCGCCCCATCGGGGTGCTCGCCGCGGATGACAGCACCATCAGCGTCGATGAGCGCGGGGCTCTCTCGGGCGAGCCTGCCCGCATCGACGGGGCCGCCGTGCAGGCCTGGGCCGGCCCCTGGCCGGTGCATGAGAGGCGCTGGACCTCCGGCGGCGGGAAGCGAGGCCATCGCCTCCAGATCATCGACGCCCACGACCGCGCGTGGCTGGTCTTTCACACCGGCGAGCGCTGGTGGGCCGAGGGGAGGTATCGCTGATGGGCTGGCACAATCCGCCCCTTTCCTGGAACGACCTGGAGCGCACCCTCAGTGGCGAGGAGTCACCCCCGTCGCCTCCTCCCGCCGCCGAGCCCCGGGGGCAGCGGACGGATGCAGGGCCGGTGAGCCATCGCCGCAAGCGCACCCCTCCCGTCGCCGTCCCCCGTCCCGAGAGCGCGGTCCCCTATGCCGAGCTGCACGCTCATTCGTCGTACTCGTTCCTCGACGGCGCCTCATCCCCCGAAGACCTCCTCGCCGAGGCCGATCGCCTCGGGCTGACCGCTCTCGCTCTCACCGATCACGACGGCTTCTACGGCGCCGCGCGCTTCGCCGAGGTGGCCGATCTCATGGAGAGCCCGCTGCAGACGGTGTTCGGGGCAGAGCTGTCGCTCGATCTGCCCGCGCCGCAACGAGGCTCCGCCGACCCCGCCGGCGAGCACCTGCTGGTCCTCGCCCGAGGCATGGAGGGCTATCACCGGCTCTCGGGGGCGATCACCGCGGCGCAGCTGCGCGGCGGTGAGAAGGGGCGCCCGGTGTACGACCTCGACGATCTCGCCGCGCGTGCAGACGGGCACTGGACGATCCTGACCGGATGCCGCAAGGGTGCCGTGCGCCGCGGGCTCGAGGCGGGAGACGCGCGCGCTCCGTTGCGGTCGCTCGTCGATCTGTTCGGGAGCGACCACGTCGTCGTCGAGCTCTTCGACCACGGTGATCCCCTGGACACCCGTCGCAACGACGCCCTCGCCGAGCTCGCCGGTCGGATGCGGCTGCCGGTGGTCGCGACCAACAACGTGCATTACGCCACACCTGCGCAGGCGTCGCTCGCCGAAGCCGTGGCCGCGGTCCGCGCGGTGCGCAGCATGGACGAGCTCGACGGCTGGCTGCCTGCGCACGGGGGCGCGCATCTGCGCAGCGGTGCCGAGATGTCGGCGCGCTTCTCACGCCACCCCGGCGCGATCTCGTACGGGCTCGATCTGGCCGCGGCGTCCGCCTTCCCCCTGCGTCTGGCGCGACCGGCACTGCCTCAGCAGAAGGTACCGGAGGGGCACACACCGATGACGTGGCTGCGTCACCTGGTCTGGGAGGCTGTGCCGTCGAAGTACCCGCGACTGGACGACGACGGTCGCCACCGGATCGCCCGCGAGCTCGACGTGATCGAGGAGAAGGATTTCCCCGGGTACTTCCTCATCGTGCACGGCATCGTCACCGAGGCGCGCAGACGCGGCATCCTCTGCCAGGGGCGGGGGTCGGCTGCGGCGAGCGCGGTCTGCTACCTGTTGGGGATCACCGCGGTCGACCCGATCCTCTACCGCCTGCCGTTCGAGAGGTTCCTCGCGACCACGCGGACCGAGGAGCCCGACATCGACGTGGACTTCGACTCCGACCGCCGCGAGGAGATCATCCAGTGGGTGTATGCCGAGTACGGCAGGGAACGTGCGGCCCAGGTGGCCAACGTCATCCAGTACCGCCCGAAGAACGCAGTGCGCGACATGGCCAGAGCGCTCGGCCACTCCCCCGGGCAGCAGGACGCCTGGTCCCGTCAGGTCGACGGCTGGGGCGCAGGACTGGAACCCGTCGAAGGGCACGACATCCCCGAGAAGGTGCTCGCCTATGCCGGTGAACTGCTGAAGGCCCCCCGACATCTCGGCATCCACTCCGGCGGCATGGTGCTCACCGCCCGCCCCGTCGGCGAGGTCGTGCCTGTGGAGCACGCCCGTATGGAGAATCGCACGGTCATCCAGTGGGACAAGGACGATTCGGCCTTCATGGGCCTGGTGAAGTTCGATCTGCTGGGGCTCGGGATGCTCGCCGCCCTTCAGCACTGCTTCGATCTGATCCGGGAGAGCACGGGCGAGGAGTGGACGCTCGAGACGATCCCCAAGGAGGAGCCCGCGGTCTACGACATGCTCTGCCGTGCGGATTCGATCGGGGTCTTCCAGGTGGAGTCGCGCGCGCAGATCGGGCTGCTCCCCCGTCTGCAGCCCCGGGCCTTCTACGACCTCGCCATCCAGATCGCCCTCATCCGCCCCGGCCCCATCCAGGGCGGCGCGGTGCATCCGTTCGTACGGCGGAAGATGGCCAAGGATCGCATCGACGAGGAGAACCGGGAACGGGCGACTCGCGGCGAGGCGCCCGTGGAGTTCGCGATCCCGTACCCGCACAGCGATCTGGAGGACATCCTCAAGCGCACGCTGGGCATTCCGATCTTCCAGGAGCAGCTCATCCAGATGGCGACGGCGATCGGCGACTGCACGGCCGATGAGGCCGACCTGCTGCGTCGTGCCATGGGGTCCAAACGCGGCCTGGAGAAGATCGAGAAGGTCAGGGACAAGCTGTACGCGGGGATGGCCAGGCGTGGCCTGGTGGATGAGGCCGCCGATCGCATCTACGCGCAGATCCAGGCGTTCTCCAATTTCGGATTCGCCGAATCGCACTCCCTGTCGTTCGCTCTGCTCGTCTACGCCAGCTCCTGGGTGAAGCTGCACTACCCCGCAGCGTTCCTCGCCGGCCTCCTGCGCTCACAGCCGATGGGCTTCTACTCCGCAGCGACCCTCACCGCGGATGCGCGGCGGCATGGAGTCGAGGTCCGACGTCCCGATCTGCACGTCTCGGGGGCGACGGAGACTCTGGAGCCGCTCGTCGACGGCGCCCCGCGAAGGCCGACGGGTCGGGACGGGTGCACCGCCGACCTGCAGCCGCCCGCGCTCCGCTTCGATCGGGATGCGCCGGACGAATCGGCCGCGCACCGCAGGGATGGGAACTCCGCGGTACGGCTGGGGCTCAGCGGCATCCGTGGGATCGGTGTGCCGATGGCGGAGCGGATCGTCGCCGAACGCGACGCGAACGGCCGGTACCGGGATCTGAACGACCTGGTGCGGCGAACGGATGCCACCGCCGCACACGTGGAGGCTCTGGCCACCGCGGGCGCTTTCGACTGTCTGGGCCTGGAGCGTCGCGAGGCCATCTGGCTGGCCGGTGCGGCGGCGGACGACCGCTCCCGGTTCCTGCCGGGGACGACGGTCGCCGTGCAGCCTCCGCTGTTCGCCGACCAGACCAGCTACGAGCGCCTCTCCGCCGACCTGTGGGCGACCGGTGTGTCGACCGACGATCATCCGATGGCGCACTTCCGCGAACAGCTGCGCGCCCGCGGTGTGCTGACGGCAGTCGACCTGCGCGGGCACGAGGTGGGGCGACGCATCGAGGTCGCCGGCCTCGTCACCCATCGTCAGCGACCGGCGACGGCCGCCGGAATCACCTTCGTGAACCTCGAGGACGAGAGCGGCCTGGTGAACATCGTCTGCTCCGCCGGAGTCTGGAACCGCTACCGCCGCGTCGCCAGGGATTCACCGGCGCTCATCATCCGCGGCATCCTGGAGCGATCCGCCGAGGGCGTGATCAACGTGCTCGCCGACGGCTTCGAGGACCTGCGCACCGGTCTCACACACCGCTCCAGGGACTTCCGTTGAGGAGGGCCCCCGACTCACCAGAAGCGCTCTGACTCCTCCGCCGGAGGACGGTCGACTCCACCCCACCTGTCGGCTTCGGCTTTCGCGGCTTCGGCAGCCGCGTCGGCTTCGCGCAGAGCGACCTTGGCGCCCGTCGGGCCGGGCCCGAGGGGATCGACGAGCAGCGTGGTGTGCCCCCCTGCGCTCCCCATCGTCACGGTGCACCGCAGGACTCGCCCGATCCAGCGGGAGAAGTCGCCGCTCGGGTCTTCTTCACGTCGGTAGCGGATCCCCGTGTCGAGGTCGACGAGGGTGAGGACTACCGGTTCATCGGTGAGCGGATCGGCCTGCTCCGTCACCTCGATGCGGTGGCCGTGAGCGATGGCGACCTGAGCGGAGAGCACGAGCAGTCTGTCCATGAGTCCACCCTAGGCACGCCCGTCAGGAAGACAACAGGGAGTCCACGCGAGTAACATTCGTAGATTTCTTTGTCCCCCAAATGGCGGACAAGACGATTAAGCGATATTCTGCTCGGGTAGCGGGGGCTACGAGGCTGATGGACTGGGGAATCAGCCGTGAGCGCAGCGAGATCTTCGCCGCCTCCCCTACCGTCCGGGAAGGGCGGTGAGCCCTCTCGACGGCACCGTCTGGGGCGGGTCATCGAGAGGGCCTTCTCCCCGGAGGGCACATCGAGAAGAGCCCCGTCGAGCAGAGTTCCGGTTCAGTCGAGCGGGATGACCTCGAGCGTATTCGACCGCACCGGCTCCTGACCCATCTCGGGAGCGTACGGGCTGGGGGTGTACTTGCGGAGATACTCGGCATCGATCGCGGAGTTGATCGCCTCGTCGGTGATCCGCTCGAAGCGAACGTCCTTGGTGACGCCGCCCGCCGAGACGCGGCCGCGCAGACTGGCGAGAGCCGGGGCGTACCACTTTCCCTCGAGCCCCGTGTAAGAGCGGACGAAGAGGCGCCCGTCGACGGCGACCGCCCAGATCCCCACCGTCTTCGGCGTCGTCCCGTCTTCGAGCTGTGCGGAGAGATCGAACATCTCCGGCTCGGCGATGCGCGCGAGCTCCTCGGCGTTCCAGGTCGTCATGAGTCCTCCTCGGGGTCGGTCGATACGGCAGAGTGCATGCTACGTCAGATCGCGCCCGGCCTCACGATCGACCGCGGATGGGGCATCGATGAGACGCATGCGCAGCGAATCGAGGAGAAGACCGACGCCGAGTTCGAACGTGCGATCCGACCGGGCGGTCCCCCGTTCCGCGCCGTCGATGAGGCGACCGAGCGTGCGGGTCGGCCCACCCGGCTGCCAGACCTCGTCGGGGGATGCGAGATCGAGACCGAACCCGATCGCGAAGGCGTCGATCACCGCGATGACCGAGAGCACCTCGTCATCGGGGAATCCTCCGTCGACGAGCACGGAGGCGAGGTCGTCGTAGGCGGCGATGACCGCCGGGTGCGTGATCGTCTTGCCCACGAGCAGCGGCACGAGCTGCGGATGATCGGCGTACATCCGACGCTGGGTGCGCAGGACGGTGAGCACGAACTCCTCCCAATGCTCCCCCTGCCACTGGATGCGGTAGCCCTCCACGAGCTGTCCGCGCATGAGTTCGAGGATCCCCTCCATGCCGTCGACATGGTTGTAGAGCGATGACGGCCGCACCCCGAGCTCGCGAGCGATGGCGTTGACCCCGAACGGCTCGCCTGCTCTGGCAAGCGCGAGGCCCGCGGAGCCGATGATCTCCGGGGAAAGAAGCGGGGAGGAGGGCCTCGGCATCGGAAGCTCGCTTTCTCCGGATGACCGGATCGTGAAATTCGGGGTTCCGCGGAAACCCTCTCCTGTGCATAATAATGAACACCATTCGTTTACGAACACCATTCGTTTACGACGTCGTGCCCCATCCGACGCACGTCCGCCGACTTCCCCTCCGCGCACAATGCCGTGCCGACTCCCTGGAGCCCCATGACAACGCTCGATCTCCGCACGCGAATCCCCCTCCGATTCCCGACAGCGACGGCGACCTTCGCCGTCGGAATCGCGGGATACCTCGGCGTCAACCTGTCGCCCTACATGATCACCGCCGCGCAGACGGGGCTCGGCCTCGACGTCCTCGCCGCGAGCTGGCTCGTCACCGCGACGCTCCTGCTCACCGCCGTGACGGGCCTGGCGATCGCCCCCCTGTGCGCCGGCGTGCATCGCCGGACCGTCGCACGTGCGGGCCTCGGTCTCGCCGTGGTGGGCTTCACGATCGCGGCCCTCGTGCCCGCCGCCATGCTTCCCGGACTCCTCCTCGGCGGGGCCGGAGCCGGTGGCGCGGTCGCCGCGTCCGGCGCGGCGCTCGCCGCCTTCCGCAACCCGGACAGGGTCGCCGGCTTCAACGGGCTCGCGAACCGCGGCATCATCACGGTCGTGCTCGCCGTGATCCCCCTGATCGGCCTCGCTCCGATCGATGTCTTCGGCGCCCTCGCACTGTTCAACCTGATCGGACTCATCGCCTCGGCGTGGCTCCCCGCCGCGCCGGTCGTCGCTCCGCAGGCGGGAGCGGCCGTCGCCGAGGCGATGCCGATCGAGATCCCCCCGACCGGGACGATCCGCACCTCTCCCGCCCGTTCACGCACCGTCACCCTCGCCGGCTTCGGGCTCCTCCTCGTGTTCGCGCTCTGGGCGGCCAGCGAGGATTCGCTCTGGGCGATGGCAGGCGTCATGGGCGCGGAGCAGGCCGGTTTGACACCCGAGGGACTCGGCATCGCGCTCAGCGGCGCCACGGCCGGCGGACTGCTCGGCTCACTGCTGCTGATGATCGTCGGAGCGCGCTTCGGGCGTGCCGTCCCCCTCGTGATCCTGCTGATCGTCGGCGGCGCACTCAAGGTCGTGGAAGGGTTCGTGACCGACCCCACCGCGTTCATCGTGGTGTTCATCGTCTGGAACTCCGTGTACGCGATCGCGTTCATGTACTTCGTGTCGACATCAGCGGCGCTCGACGCCGACGGCCGCTGGTCGGGCCCTCTGCTCGCCGTCTACCTCATCGGTTCGGCACTCACGCCCGTCATCGGCGCCGCGCTCGTCGGCGCTCTCGGATACCAGGGCTTCGCCATCGCTCTCGGCGTCGCGAGTGTCGTCCTGGCCGTGCCCGCCGGAGCAATCGCCCTCGTATCGACGCGTCTGGAACGCATAACCGCACAGGAGATCGACGCATGACCCGCACCCTCTACCGCAACGGCCGCATCTTCACCGGCGACGAGTCGCGCTGGGCGGACTCCCTCGTCGTCGACGGCGAGGAGTTCATCCACGTCGGCACCGAGGATTCCGCACCACCCGCCGACACGGCGATCGATCTGGGGGGTCGCGTCGTCCTTCCCGGCTTCACCGACGCGCACACCCATCTGCTCATGATGGGCGAGGCGCTCGGACAGGTCGGACTCACCGATGCGGACTCGCTCGACGAGATCCAGCGCCGACTGATCGCCGCGCGACGCACGGCGTCCGGCGTGCTGCGCGGACGCGGCTGGCTGTTCGACGCGATCCCCGGCGGTGAGCCGACCGCGGCCATGATCGATGAGGTCGTCGCCGACATCCCGGTCTACCTCGACGCGAACGACTACCACTCCTGCTGGGTGAACACGGCGGCCCTCGCCGAGCTGGGGATCACACGAGACACCCCCGACCCGATCGGTGGACGCATCGCGCGTGGCGCGCTCGGCGAGCCGACGGGGATGCTGTACGAGACGGCAGCGCAGCTGCACGCGTGGGCTCATCGTGACGCGACCACGAGCGATGCCCAGCGGGACGCGGCGGTCGAGCGGGTCGTGTCCGCCTATCTCGCCGCCGGTGTGACCGGCGCTGTGGACATGGCCTTCGACGAGCTCGGGCTCGATGCGCTCGGTCGAGCAGCCGAGCGCGACCGGCTCCCGCTACGTATCGCCGCGCACTGGTTCGTCGCGAACACCGGAGACGACGCCGCGAACCTCGCGCAGGTCAGACAGGCATCGGCCCACGCTTCGGGGACGACGGCGGGCGTACGGGTGCTCGGGATCAAGCTCGTGCTCGACGGCACGATCGACGCGTGCACGGCGGCCATGGGCACCCCCTATGCCGATGGCACCAACGCCGAGCCGATCTGGCCTGCCGAACGACTGCTGCCGGTCGTCGCGGCGGCCGATGCCGCGGGACTGCAGATCGCGATGCACGCGATCGGCGACGCGGCGAGCGCGCTCGCCCTCGATGCGATCGAGCATGCCGTCTCGCTGAACGGCGAGCGCGAGCGCCGTCACCGGATCGAGCACCTCGAGTTCGCGGCGGCAGGGACGGCGGAGCGGATGGCGCGGCTGGGGGTGACGGCATCCATGCAACCCGTGCACGCCGACCCCGCGATCTTCGCCAACTGGGCGGCACAGGTCGGCGACGAACGCGCGGACCGCGCGTTCGCCTGGTCGGAATACGAGGAAGCCGGTGCGCTCCTCGCCTTCTCCACCGATGCACCGACGGCGCCACACGAGGCCCTGGCGAACATGTACGTCGCTGCCACCCGCGCCTCGGCACTGGCTCCGGGTACACCGGCGGTTCACCCGGAACAGGCTCTTCCGCTCGAGCGAGCCATCGCGCACGCCACTCGGGATGCTGCGGCGTCGATCGGCGATGGGAGCTGGCGCGGTCGCATCGCGGTCGGCCACGCGGCAGACTTCGCCGTTCTCGACGTCGACCCGTTCGCGGCGGATCCGGCGACCCTTCTCACGACCCGAGTGGTCCGGACCGTGATCGCGGGCCGGACGGTTCACGAGGCCTGACACCGTCTGCGCTGCTCGACAGCGCTCTCCGTCGACATCTCCAGGATATCGCCGAGGTGGGGGCTTGCCGCAAGGCCCCCATCGTGGGGCAGAATCGACCCTCGCTCGTGCGATCCACGCGCGAGCGTGAAGGAGATTTCATGCCTCTCGACCCGTTTCACCTCGCTGAGAGTCTCCAGGCGAAGGCCGCTCCTGAACTGATCGACGCCGATCGCGATCACCTCCGGAGGATAGCGGACACGCTCGAGGCGCAACGCGCAGACGTGATGTCGCGCCTGACCGCGGTGCAGCGCCAGGAGGCGCAGCTCGGCGATGGCGCGGTCGACCGGGATCTGGAGATACGCCGCCTGAGTGGACGACTCCGCGTGCTCCAGCGCTACCGCATGGACGTCTGCCTGGGGCGCATGAGCCCGGAGGACGGCGAACCGGTGTACATCGGCCGTGTGGGGCTGGCAGCGGCCGACGGTTCCCGGCTCCTCATCGACTGGCGCACCCCGGCCGCGGAGCCGTTCTTCGCCGCGACCATGGAGAACCCGCGGGGCCTCCTCTCGCGACGTCGGTATCGCTGGACCGACGGACGTATCAGCGACTACTGGGACGAGGCGCTGGCCGATGCCGCGCTCGACGGTGCGGCGTCTCTCGATGATCAGTCCGCATTCATCGCCGGCCTCGGCGCCCACCGCACGGCACGGATGCGTGACGTGCTCGCGACGATCCAGGCCGATCAGGACGCGATCATCCGCACGCCCTCCCCGGGCACACTCGTCGTGGACGGGGGTCCCGGCACCGGGAAGACGGTCGTGGCACTGCACCGTGCCGCGCATCTGCTGTACGCGGAGCCGCGGCTCACGCAGAGCGCAGGAGGCATGCTGCTGGTCGGACCCCATGCCCACTATCTCGCGTACGTCGAGGATGTGCTGCCGAGTCTCGGCGAAGACACCGTGAGGCTGTCGACCCTGCGCGATCTGGTGCCGGAGGGAGCGTCGGCAGCACGCGACGAAGATCCACCGGCGGCGGCGCTGAAGGCCTCGCTCGATCCCGTCACGATGCTCGAAAAGGCGACGAAGTGGTTCGAACGCCCACCGCAGCGCGCGATGCGTCTCGAATCGCCATGGGCCGACCTCTGGATGAGCCGCGAAGAGTGGACGGAGTTGTTCTCCGGCGCGGACCCCGCCCTCTCACACAACGAGGCACGGGACGGGGTCTGGGAGGAGGTCCTCGAGCTGCTGACCGACCAGGTCCACGACGGCGACGTTCCGCCTCATCTCATCCGAAGGTGGCTGCGTCAAGACGAGGAGCTCACCGGGACATTCGTACGCGCCTGGCCGATGCTCTCCCCGACCGCGGTGGTCGCGCGGCTGTGGAGCGTGCCCGAGTTCCTGAGGCACTGTGCACCGGAACTCTCGCCCCGAGAGATCGCACTCCTGCAGCGGGAGGTCCCGGACGCCTGGACCATCGCCGACCTGCCGTTCCTGGATGCTGCACGCCGCCGCATCGGGGATCCCGACGCCGTGCGCGAGGAGCACCGCCGTCAGTTCGTGATCTCTTCGGCGCAGGAGCAGATCTCCCATGTCGTCGATCACCTGATCGAGGACGATGACAGCGAGATGAAGGTCATGTCCATCCTTCGCGGCCAGGATGCGAGGAACGTGCTGCTCGGTGTCGACGCCCCGCCCGCGCTCGCCCCCGATGAGCTGGCTGGGCCGTTCGCGCATATCGTCGTCGACGAGGCCCAGGAGCTCTCGGACGCGGAATGGCGGATGCTCCTCGCACGCTGCCCCTCGCGCAGTCTCACGATCGTCGGCGACCGGGCGCAGGCGCGGCATGGCTTCACGGAGAGCTGGGAGGAGCGGCTCACGCGTGTCGGGCTTCGCGACGTCCGGATCGCCCATCTGAGCGTGAACTACCGGACCCCGGCCGAGGTGATGGCAGAAGCGGAGCCCGAGATCCGCGCGGCGATCCCGGACGCGAACGTGCCGACCTCGGTGCGCGAGAGCGGGACACCGGTGCATCACGGCGTCGTCGACTCCCTCCCCGGCCTGCTGCGCACCTGGCTCGACGGGCATCCGGACGGTGTCGCGTGCGTGATCGGCGCCCCGGAGTTCCCCCCGACCGCGCGAGTACGATCGCTGACTCCCGAGGATTCGAAGGGCCTGGAGTTCGATCTGGTCGTCCTCGTGCGTCCAGAGCAGTTCGGGCACGACATCACCGGCGCCGTGGATCGGTACGTGTCGATGACCCGCTCGACCCGGCAGCTCGTCGTGCTCCGATGACATCGTGTCAGCGCTTCGGACGCCGATCCGCTCGGCTGATGCGTCTCCCCGGTCACGCCAGCGCGTCACGCAGAGCGAGGAGATGAGCGCGGCTGCGCGCTGATGCGGCTGGTTCATCACGGTCGGCGATCGCTTCCACCTGCGCGGCATGGGCGTCGTGGTCGGCATCGTCGCCGAACTCGCGACGCAGGCGGAGCATCTCGATCATGGACTCGCGCAGCCGGGGGGTGAAGCTGTCGAACAGATCGAGGAGAACCGGGTTGTGCGAGGCGGCGACGATCGTCCGATGAAACGCGGTGTCGGCATCGACATGGCTTTCGATGTCTGACCGCTGCGCGCCACGATCGGCGAGGGCGCGACGGATGCTGCGCAGGTCTGCGGGGGTACGTCTCACAGCGGCGAGCGCCGCAGCTTCGGTCTCGATCGCGATACGCGCCTCGATCACGGCGGCGATGCCGGCCTTGCGCAGTACCGCGTCCCAGTCTTCCGGGGCGTCGAGCGCCGTCACGAACACGCCAGCGCCCTGTCGCGAGGCCAGCACCCCGCGCCCGGCGAGCTGGCGGATCGCCTCGCGCACGGTGGAGCGGCCGACGCCGAGCTGCGGGGCGAGCGTCGTCTCGCCAGGGAGCTTCTCCCCCAGTGCCCATTCCCCGGCGCGGACCCGCTCCAGCAGAAGCTCCGCGGCCTGGTCCGCCAAGGGCGCACGTCTGACCTGTGCCATGCGTCGACTCCGATCTCTCCCCTCAGATCTTCTCATCCGGCCAAATTTGTCTACTTGTCTGAGGAGTTGTGCTACAGTCTAGCCATGTTCTCGTCAGAGCACCTTCTTCTTCGCCGCCACGGCGGGGCGTAGCCGGACCGGCTCCCCGTCGTGGGGTCGATCGTGTGCCGGTCGCAATTCTCGACGAAGGATCCGCACCGACATGACCACGACATCGTTCCCCCGCCTCTCCACCCCCGCCGGCCCCATTCCCCTCCAGGCCCCCTTCTGGAACCGGCAACGGCACTCCTCGATGCCATCGCACCGCTATCGCGACGTCTACTCCCGGGTGGAGGTGCCCCAGACCGAGCGGGACTGGCCCGCGAATCGGCTGACCGCAGCCCCCCTGTGGGTGCCGGTCGATCTGCGCGACGGCAACCAGGCGCTCGCCGAGCCGATGGACCCCGCACGCAAGCGCCGCTTCTTCGAGCTGATGGTGACGATGGGCTACAAGGAGATCGAGGTCGGGTACCCCTCGGCGTCGCAGACCGACTACGACTTCGTCCGGCTGATCGCCGAGGGTGGCATCGCCCCCGATGACGTCACTGTCGTGGTGTTCACTCCCGCGCGCCGGGACCTCATCGAACGCACCGTCGCGTCCATCCAGGGCATCGCCAATCCGGTCGTGATCCACATGTACACCGCGACTGCACCGACCTGGCGCAGCATGGTGCTCGGCCGCGAACCCGAAGACCTGAAGCAGCTGATCCTGGCAGGCGGACGCGATGTGTGGGAGCTAGCCGGGGACATGCCCAACGTGCGATTCGAGTTCTCCCCCGAGGTGTTCAACCTGACCGAGCCCGACTACGTGATCGAGATCTGCGACGCGATGACCGCACTGTGGCACGCCACGCCGGAGCGTCCGGTGATCCTCAACCTCCCGGCGACGGTCGAGGTCGCCACCCCGAATGTGTACGCCGACCAGATCGAGTACATGCACAAGAACCTCGCGCGCCGCGACGCCGTGATCCTCTCGGTGCACCCCCACAACGACCGCGGCACCGGCATCGCGTGCGCCGAGCTCGCGGTGCTGGCCGGAGCACAGCGAGTCGAAGGCTGCATCTTCGGCAACGGCGAGCGCACCGGCAACGTCGACATCGCCACTCTCGCCCTGAACCTGCATGCGCAGGGCGTCGATCCGATGATCGACTTCTCCGACATCGACGAGATCCGCCGCACCGTGGAGCACTGCAACCGGATCGAGGTGCATGCCCGTCACCCGTACGTCGGCGACCTGGTGCACACGGCGTTCAGCGGCACCCACCAGGACGCGATCAAGAAGGGCTTCGCTTTTCGAAAGCTTTTTGCGGCTCACCTTTAGCATCAACAGGCCACAACCAACCAGAACGTGAAAAAGCGTCCTGCGTGTAGCGAACTGCGATGGGCATACTGTAANGATGTGCGACAAAAAAGCGTTCGAAAAGACCCCGCCGACATCGGCCGTGACTACGACGCGGTGATCCGCGTGAACTCGCAATCGGGCAAGGGCGGCATCGCCTACCTGTTGGAGACCGCGTTCGGGATCGAACTGCCTCGTCGGCTGCAGATCGACTTCGCCCGACATGTGCAGCAGCACACGGACACGACCGGCACGGAGGTCACGGCAGCGGATCTCTGGAAGGTGTTCGAGGAGGCCTACCTCCGCGCGGATGTCGACGCCGGCATCGCGATCACCTCGTACGACACCGCCGAGACCGACGGGGATTCCCGCACGCGGATCACCCTGCGCATCGACGGGCGCGAACACACCTCCGCTCATCGAGGCTGCGGTCCGGTCGAGGCGCTCGCCGCAGCGCTCGAGGCTCAGAGCATCCGGATCGACGTCGTCGGTCTGCACCAGACCAGCGTGGGATCCGGCGCCGACAGCGAGGCGCTGACCCTCCTCGAACACCGCACCGCCGACGGTGGCGCCTGGTCGGCGGGGCGGGACCGGTCGGTCCTCTCCGCGACCCTGTCCGCGGTGATCGCTGCCGCCAACCGCATCAGAGCGGATCAGACCGCCTGATGCGTCGTGACACGTGCTGGGGCCTCAGAACTCGCTGAGGTCCCAGGACATGTCGTCGTCGAACACATAGGGATCGAAGACGCCCTCCGTCACCGAGACCACCCGTCCGATGTCGGGGCCGAAGCGGGACCCGTCGCACGCCGAGATCCGCAGGACGTAGATCCCGTAGTTGTAGAACCTCAGCACCCTGGTGGCGACGCCGTCCGCATCGAGAGGGACCACCGCCGACTGGCCGGTGTCGGATTCGACGCAGACGGAACCGTTCGGCGCGCCCCTCATCGTGAACGGGAGGCCGCCACCCATCCCGTCGCGAAGCGTCACCGACGGATAGCTGTCGGGGAATCCGTCGAGCACGATCTGCTCGATGGTGAAACTGAGCGCAGCCGCGTGCGACGCCACGCCGTCCGTGATCGTCCAGACCATCGCAGCGTGAGTTCCGGCCGAGAGCTGCACGGTGCGCAGGTCGAAGGTCCACGCACCCGTCGCATCCGGCGCCGTCCGGTACGTCAGATCGGCGACCTGCACCGCGACCGTCGCCCCCGGCCGCACGACGCCGCTGAAGACCGGCGCGAGGAAGGCAGACGATGGAGCCGCAGAGGCGACCGACGGCGCTGCCGGGCTCGAAGGCACCGATCCCGGCGGCAGGGTCTCCCCCGGCGAGGAAGGAACCGCAGGGGCCGGACGGTCGGCGAACCCTGACAATCCGTCCGGAGTGAAGCGGATGGGGATCTCCGCCGCGGGCGAGGGCTGCAGCGGCCGCCCGACGACGGCCCGGGTCGCGGCGGGCGCCTCGAGCGGGATCGCTGTCGACGTGGTCGCGGCGGGTGGTTCCGCCGTCGCCTGGCGACTCGTGAGCGGGGCCCTGGTCTCGAAGACCGTGGCTGCGGGGGTACCCGTCTGCGACGGGAGCAACGACAGCGTGGTGGCGCCGAGGCCGACGGCGAGTATTCCGACCGCCGCGGCCGCAGCGCCCAGAGGACCGACCCCGGCGGCCGCCGTGATGGTGGCGGGTGCGACCCACCACGACGATGCCGCAGGGAGGACGACTCCGAGCGCGGCGAGACTGCCGATGGAAGCCGCCGCCTTCCGGCCCTCGCGATACGACGCACGCAGCTCACCATCGATGGCATGGCACCGAGGGCACACGGCGAGGTGACGCGACAGCTTCGCGCTCATCGGAAGCGGCCCTCGAAGGATCGCGCGGGGCAGATCCCCGGCGATGTGAGCGGGGTCCGTCCGAAGATCAGCCGGGATGTGCTGCTCCAGCCACCGCAGCCGGAGTCCGTGACGGGCTCGCCGATGCAGGGACGACACCGCGTTCGGGGCGATGCCGAGCTCTCCCGCGATCACCGGGCGCGCCGCGTTCTCGACATCCGTCAGCCAGAGGATCCGCTGCCAACGCGACGGCAGCTCCTGGAACGCATGCAGCAGCATGGCGCGATCGTCGGCGCGTTCCAGTTCCTGGAGCGGTTCGTCCTCGACGACGAGGTCGGCATCCGGGTCGTGGATCAGACGGGTGCCCTCCCGGTACCAGCGCGCGGCGATGTTCCGGATCACCGCGAACAGGTACCCGCGGAATGCGTCCGTCGGGCCTTTCCCCTGATGCCGGATCTGGTCGTACACGGTCAAGAACGCCTCGGACACGAGGTCATCGGCCTGGGTCGGAGCCCACCGGCGCGCAATGCGGACGGCCGCGCCGACGTGGCGCAGCCAGAGCACCTCGTAGGCCGCGGCATCGCCCTCGCGGAGAGCTCCGACGAGCTCGTCGTCTGGCCACTTCGACATGCCGTTCCTCGCGCGATCCGGGTGAGAGCCGTGGGGAGTCATGCGAAGGATGGTCACAGCGCTGGGGCACCTTCCGGAAGCGGCCTCGAATGTGCTGTCGCACTCCCCAGCAGCGCGACTTTGTCGGCAAGACGGATGCCGACAATCTCACTGTAGTGGTGGTGCACCACGGCGGAGGCGGTGATGTCGCAACGACCCGCGGTTGACCTCCTTTCGGGGGTCAACAGACCCCGTTCGAAGGTCAGGAGAATTCGTCGCGACACTTTTCGCCGGTTTCGCGCACTTCCTCGATGACGGCTCATGCACGCGGCCCGACCGGGAATGCCGACGTGGAGCAGCAGGGAAGGAGATCACGTGTTCGAGGTGCACGGGCATGCGAGACGCGGGAAGCGGGCTGCCGTCGCGGATGGATCCGTGCTGCAGCGCAGCCGGATCCACCAGCTTCTGAGCCAGGAGCTGCGGCTCGACGTGGTGCAGACGGGCGCCGGCATGCGACATCTCTTGGACTGGTTGCGCCGGGCGGACCCGTCGCAGTGGCCGCACCTGATGGTGTTGGCGGTCCCCTCCGCGGGCGATGTCGCCGCTTACTCCCATGCGGTGGGCGCACTGCGCGGGGCGGGAGTGCGTGTGCTCGCGGTGACGTCGTCCCCTGCGCGCCGCATCTCCCGCCGCCTCCTGGCAGACGGAGTGGAGGGGTTCGTCTCGACCGCCGACAGCGAGCAGGAGTTCCTGGCGGCGGCCGGCAGTCTGCTGGCAGGTCGCACGCTCGCCACTGCGCGTGCTCGAGCGGATCTGCAACGCCAGGCGCAGGGACCGCGACTGAGCATCCAGGAGGAGCGCGTGCTCGCCCTCTATGCCTCCGGATTCACGATCGTCGAAGTGGCCGATCGCATCGGAGTGCGGCACGACACCGCGCGCAAATATCTGAATCGCGTGCGCGCCAAGTTCACGGCCGCGGGGTGGCCGGCACGTTCCAAGCTCCAGCTCGCGCGGATCGCCTGGGCCGAAGGCTACGCCGACCCGGAGGCGGACGGGATCCTCACCGACACCGGCCCCCTCCTCACCGCAGACTTCGGTTGAGACGAACGCGCGGTCACGCGGAGCACGGGCGTGACCCCCATCGTGGGTCAAACCGGGAAGAACCCCTCACAGCCACCGTCTTCCCTTCCATAATGAGCCGGGGTCGCGAGAAGGACCCCACCGCGCACGCCGCACCCGGCGTCGCCGCGGAACCGAGAGAAGGATGCTGCCGTGGTCGTGAAGACGAGAGAAGAGAGACGTGCTGTGAGGACCAGACGGAGCATCACCGCCGTCGTGCTCGCCCTGTCGGTCGTCGCACCCGCGTCGTTCACCGCCACGGCCGCCGTCGCCGACGCCGTCGAATCGGGAGATGCGGTGTGGATCGGTTCGCGCGCAGGGCACGGCTACGCCGGCACGGCGATCTTCCCGATCCACGGGGAAACCCCGGCCGACCCGGCCGCTCCGGGGGAACCGGATCTGTGGGCCTACTGCATCGAACACGACGTCTCTGCACTCACGGGTCTGTCGGGGGTCGTGAGTGATCGCGCCGGCTACCTCGGAAGCAACCGGTTCACCGACCCCGCGGTCCAGGCCAGAGTCCAGTGGACCCTGACTCACTCCTACCCCGCTGTAGACCTCCTCGAACTCGAGGCCGCCGCTGGAATCACCGCGCTCTCACGAGACGATGCGATCGAGGCGACGCAGTACGCGATCTGGAACTTCACCGACCTCTGGTCCGATCCCAGCACGCCGTGGGCCTGGGAGACACCGAACTCCGAGGCCGTCTACCACTACCTCGTCGAGGGGGCGCTCGCGGGGGCCGGCCCGACGCCGACCGCGCCGCAGGCGGTCTCCGTGTCCGTGGCGGGGCCCGCGACGGCGCCCATCGCCGGCAGTCTGGCCGGACCGTTCGTCGTGACCACCGATCAGCCGAGCGCGCGTGTCTTCACCGACCCGGCCTATCCCCTCACGGATGCCACCGGATCCGCCGTCGACGCCGACGCGGTCGTCGACGGCCAGGAGCTGTACATCGACCTCCGCGGCGTCGCCGACTCCGGTTCCACGACGCTGACAGCGGTCGTGGACGGCTCCGTGGCGACCGGCCTCGTCGTCTCGGTTCCCACGGTTCCCGGAGAGACGCCCACCAGCGCATCTCACGCGCAGTCCATCATCCTCGTGGGAGCCTCAGACGCCACGACATCCGCCTCCTCGGTGATGACCTGGGCAGCAGCCGCGTCGCCCACGATCGGCACCACGCTGACCGACGCCGCCGACGGCGACCGGATGCTCCCCTCGACCGGAGGCGCGCTGGTCGATCGGATCGCCTACACCGGTCTGACGCCCGGCACCGCCTACACGGTCTCCGGCGCACTGATCCGCAAGAGCGACGCCTCGGCCACCGGGATCACCGGATCGACGACCTTCACCCCCACTGCGGCAGAGGGCACCGTGGAGGTGGCGTTCACGGTGCCGGCCGGGTACGCGGGCCAGACCCTGGTGGCGTTCGAATACCTCTTCCTCGGCGCGACGACGGACGGTGCTCCGATCGCGACGCATGCGGACCTCGGCGATGCAGACCAGACCGTCTCGATCATGGCCGCTCCTGTGGTGGGGGCACCCGAGACAGTCGCAGGCACCTCGGCAGGAGCGACCAGACTCGCGGCCACGGGCGGAGCCCTGCCGATCGGACTCTCGTCCGCCGCATTGCTCGCCGTGCTTGCCGGTGCCGCGTTGATGGCGGTTCGCCGACAGGACAGCGTCTGAATCGCCCGATTCCCTGAACCAACGACGACGGCGGCGGGCGCACCGGGCTCAGTGCACGAGGGCTTTGAGGACCACGAAGACGAGCCCGAAAGACGCCGTGCCCAGCGCGCCGAGGATGCGCGTGAGCAGAGGGCTGCCCCGGCGGAGGAAGGCCACGTAGCCGAGGAAGGCGAGGATGACGACGCCCGACCAGAGGGCGAGATCGTTCGCGAGCCCGTCGGGCATGGCGCGGGTCGTGCCGGCCAGGAGGAACACCGCCGGCACCGTGGCGGAGCTGAGCATGCCCAGGGAGTGCTTCACCGAGGCCGCGAACGCCGCGCGCACGCCCACGGTCTCGCCCTGTTCGCGCTCGTCCCGATCGCTGACCCTGGCCACGGTGCCGGCATAGACATGTGCGCCCCAGAACACCAGCACGGTGACGGCGACGGTCACGAGCACCACCAGTGATGTCTCCCCGTGCGCCGAGGACACCGCCACCAGACCGCTCACGAGAATCGTGCCGTAGACGGCCGCCTCCGTGCCGAATCCCGACCGCAGCGCCTGATGCACCCGGAGGATCCCGTCGTCCGCAGCCGTTCTCCGCCTGTCCGTCACCGCTGTCCCTCCCGGTCCCCGGCGCCGTCGCCGCATCCGACTCCCCTCATCCCTCGACGCGCAGCGGGACCTTCACGTCGCCTCCGGCCTCCTCGGTGATCCGCTCCCCCATCTGCACGAAGGTCGGCGCCGCGATGAACCCCCCGGCGAACAGGGCCTGCCCCTGCACGAAGTCCGCCGACCTGCGGATGGCGTCCTCAGAGGCGAAGCCGAAGACCTCGGCCAGCTCGGCGAGGTCCCGCGGTGCGTTGACACGCATCAGTGCGAGGTTGTCGCACTGCGAAAGCACGTTGGGGTGGATCTTCGTCGGTCGCTGCGTGGAGAGCAACAACCAGAGCCCGAACTTGCGTCCCTCGGCGGCGATCTGCACGAGTTGCTCCGTGAGAGCGCGCTCGACCGCCGTCTCCGGGTTCGGCGAACAGAGGTTGTGTGCCTCATCGATGACGATCAGGACGGGCCGACGCTCCTCACGATGCGCCCAGAGGTGCTCGAGCACGGCCAGGGCGGCGACTTTCGGTTCCGGGGGGTGTTCGAATCCGCCGAGGTCGAGAACGGTCGCACGCGGGCGCTCTTCGATCACATCGACGACCGATCCTGCACCACGCGACCACAGCGCCCACTCCAGCACCTGCAGGTTCTCCATCCGGTTCGCCAGGCGCACCCGTGCAGGGTCTCCCGATGCGCGCAGGCCCGGGAGCATGTCCCGTCCGTCGAAGGTGTGCGCGTCTCGCTCCTCGTGCAGAAGGGCGTTGTACTCCTCCGCATCCGCGATCGGGTCCATCTGCAGAACGGCCGCTTTCGACGCCGGGGCGAGATCGACGTAGCGCACGTGCAGACGCTCGCCCTCGCCGGCACCGGAGCGGAAGACGCGGATGTCGAGTTCCGCCATGCGGTCCGCATCCACCACGCCCGCAGAGGCACGCGTCTCCGGCAGGCGTGTGAAGTCGCCGTTCGGGTCGAGGATGAGCATCGGCAGCTCGGTGTGCAGAAGGAGCTGCTCGAGCACGACACCGAGCGCATAGGTCTTGCCGCTGCCGCTCTGCCCGACCCAGAAGGTGTGCCGGTTGAAGCGTCGGGCATCGAGATCGACCGACGTGTCAGGGTCCTCCAGCGCCGCTCCGATGGTGAGGTTCGTCATCACTCCGATAGGCCTTTCACTCTCGTGATCGTTCTGCCCGGCTGAGGCGCCTCCTCCGAGGCCGGTGGA
This sequence comes from Microbacterium sp. UCD-TDU, assembly GCF_000340625.1. Classification (NCBI taxonomy): domain Bacteria; kingdom Bacillati; phylum Actinomycetota; class Actinomycetes; order Micrococcales; family Microbacteriaceae; genus Microbacterium; species Microbacterium sp. UCD-TDU. The sequence goes on along the minus strand of NZ_KB454447.1, from coordinate 48,289 downwards.
CGACATCATCCTCGGTCGCGCTCGTGCGCACCAGTGTCTTCTGGCCCTTCGACCATGATCGGCGCGGCCGCGCTCCACTACAGTGACAACGTGGGCGCGGAGTGGAGACGACGGGTGCTCGTCGTCGAGGATCAGGGCGCTCTGCGCATGCTGGTGTGCGATCTGCTCGAGCGCCACGGGTTCCAGACCGCCGCGGCCTCCGATGCCGCAGAGGCGACACGACTGTTCACCGAATTCGACCCGGACGCGCTGCTGACCGACATCGATCTGGGCTCCCGCCCGTCCGGAGCCGATCTGGCCGCCATGCTGGTCGAGCTCGCACCCCACATCGCGGTCGTCTTCCTCAGCAGCTACCCCCGCGCCGCCGCGGGGGCCACGGCGATGGGCATCGAGCACGCCGTGTTCGTCGCGAAGCAGGACCTCGACTCTCCCGAGACTCTCCTCTCCGCACTGGAGCGCGCCCTGTCGACGCATCCGACGCCGGCACCTCCCGAAGCAGACTCGGTCGACGCCCTCGGCGCCCTCACGCGGCATCAGCTGGAGATCCTCGCGATGATCGCCCGCGGATGGTCGAATGAGCGCATCGCGGTCGAGACCGGCGGCACGGTCCGTGCGGTCGAACGGTCCATCAGCCGACTGTTCGCGCGGCTAGAGGTGACACGCGATCCGACCGTGAACGCACGCGTGGCGGCGGCGGGGCTGTATCTCGCCGCCTTCGGTCCCGCTCGATGAGGAATCTCCTCCGCGCCGCCGGTCGCGCGGTCGGCAGTGGCCGCTTCCTCACCCCCTGGTCGATCGCCGCCTCGCTCCCGCTCTCGTTGACAGTCATGGCCCCGACAGGAGACGGCGTCGATCCGCTCACCGCGCTCGCGGCGACGGGGGCGACCTGGCTCTGCTTCGGCGCCGCACTCGCCGTCGTCGCCGCGCTGGAACGGTGGAGTCGCACGAGGCGGGCACGCGCCGCCATCGTGATCTCCGGGATCGTCGCCTGCGCGACACTGCGCCCTGTGGTGCAGGACGGCTGGCTACATCTCAGCGGCCTTCCCCTTCCGCCGACGGACCAGCTGCCGTTCCGCATCGCGACGAACATCGTCGTCTGGGCGGTCGTGTTGAGCATCCTCGCCGTGCTCGAATCCTCGCTCCGATCGCTGCGTCGAGCGAACGCCCTGCTGCGATCGGTCGCCCAGGAGCTCGCTCGGGCGAAGCAAGACGCGCAGGTGTTCGCCACCGACGCCGGTCACCTCATCGACCGGGCGCGAGCGACTCTCGATGCGGCGATCATCGATCTGGAACCGACATCCGCCGGCGTCCGCCGCCTCGGCAGCGAGCAGATCCGCGAATGGAGCCACCGCCTCGCCGAACTCTCCGAGGCGAAGGGTGCGGCAGGCCCGCGCAGCGCCGACGACGCTCTCGCCGACGACAGCATCCCCGTCGCCCGCCCCGCCCGGCGACGCCTTCCGTTCCGTGTGCCGCCACCGGGCATGGTCACACTCGTCTACGCGGCGTGCCTGTTCCCCTACGCGGCGCGGACGCAGACACCGCTCGACCTGCTCATCGGGATCGCCGCGCTCGCCGCGGGAGGCGTGCTGGCCGATCTGCTGCCCCGTCGCCGCACGATCACCCGAATCCCCCACCGAGCCTCCTGGGTCTTCGCGCTCCTCTCCCTCGCCGTCGGCGTCGCGCTCGCGGCCCTCGCGGTCGTGCAAGGGGTGACACCGCTCCTGGCGGCCGTCTCCGCGATCGCGTACGTCGGATTCGCGCTCGCCGCCGCATCGTGCGCCGGCGTCCTGCACAGCCTCCGCCGTGAGCAGCACCGACTCTCCAGCGCGGTCTCCGCCGCTCAGGACCTCGCCCGCGCCGGCACACGGCCCACTCGCGAAGGTCTCCGCGCCGCTGCCGACCTCCTGCACGCCGAGGCCCAGGGAGCCTGCATCGTGTTCGCGCTCGCTCACCCGACACCCGCCATCGACGAGGTGCAGCTCCTGCAGGACGACCTCGCCGCGGTGGTGAGACGCCTGCCCGATGCCTTCACCACGGCCCCCGGTCCCTCAGCCCACGTGTCTCTGACCTCACTGTTCGACACCTGGGCGCATGTCATCGACCTTCGCATCGACATCGACGAGGCTGCCCGCGCGGCACTGCAGCATGCGCCGTGGGTGGCGAGGGACTGCTACGACGTCATCGCCGAGGGACTGCTGAACTCCGCCAAACACGCGAGCGAGCGACGAGCGGCTGTGTCGCTCCACCGCGTCACGACGGGCGCCGGGCCTCGGCTTCGTGTTCGCGTCTCCTCGGCCGGCGCGGCAGCGCCCGGGGCACGACTTCGAGCCTCTTCCCGCATGCAGGAACTCGGAGCCCGCCTCATCCGCATCCCCGACGGAGTCACCCTCGAGGCCTCTTTCGCCCTCTCCTCCGTTCCGGCTGTCGTGTCAGCCGAACATCGCGTCCGCACGCGCACCCCGCAGCCGTAACGTCGTCTTCGCCCCGCTCCGCAGGGCATACGAAGACGAACGGACGCGAAGTGAACCAGCTGCACGACCTCCTCCCCCTGGCGGTGGGCATGCTCATCTCGCCGCTGCCCATCGTGGCCATCGTGGCGATCATCCTCGCTCCGCGCGGACGCACGGCGGCACCCGCCTATGCGTCGGTGTTCATCGGCGTCTCCCTCGTGTTCATCATCGTCGGTGCCCTCACCTCCGCCGGCTCCTCCTCGGCCTCCCCGTCCGTTACCGCGAAGACCGTGTCGTTCATCCTCGCGATCGTGCTCACGCTCGGTTTCGCGGCCCTCGCCATCGCGAGCTGGCTCTCGCGTCCGCGCCACGAGCAGCCGCCGAAGGCCCCGGCCTGGCTCGCGGCTCTCGACTCCGTCACCCCGGCCAAGGCAGCGGCGCTGGGCCTGATCATGGCGGTCACCAACACGAAGAACATCCCGCTCGCGCTGAAGGGCGGCGCCCTGATCGGTGAAGCGCATCTCCCCCTGCTCGCGGCAGGAGGGCTGTGCCTCGCACTGGCGGTCATCGGTTCGCTGCCGCTCATCGTCGCGGCCAGTGTCGCGACCAGCGGTTCGGCTGCCGTCACGAAGGCACTCGAGCGGGTGAAGTCCGAGATGATCGCCCACAACGCCATCATCATGACGGTGCTGTTCGCGATCCTCGCCGCGAACGAAGCCGCCCAGGTCATCCGTCATCTGATCTGAACCACGACCATGTCAGGAGCAGCGCACATGTCAGACGAGTCCCTCCCCCGCGACCACTCGCAGGTGGTCACGGCTCCGGCCGGCACCTTCCGCGGCACGGCAACCGGTGCCGTGCGCTCGTGGCGCGGAATCCGCTACGCCCAAGCCCCCGTCGGCCCGCTGCGCTGGCGTGATCCCGTCGCTGCTCCGGCCGCCTCGGGTGAGGTCGATGCCACCGCATACGGCAACGTGTGCCCGCAGAAGCCCAACCCCGCTGTGCCCCTGGGCGACGACGCGGTGATGGACGAGGACTGCCTCGTGCTGAACGTGTGGGCACCGTCGGAGTCACGCGATACCCCGCTGCCGGTGATGGTCTGGCTGCACGGAGGTGCTTACACCTTCGGCTCGTCGAGCCAGCCGTTGTTCGATGCGGCCTCGTTCGTGACGCGCGGCGACGTCGTGATCGTGACGGTCAACTACCGACTCGGCGCTTTCGGTTTTCTGGATCTCGCCGGAGTCCTGCCCGAAGGAGGTTTCGATCGCAACCTGGCTGTGAAGGACGCGCTGCTCGCGTTGCGCTGGGTGCAGGAGAACATCTCCGCGTTCGGGGGCGACGCAGGCAGGGTCACGGTGTTCGGGGAGTCCGCGGGAGGAGGGCTCGTGACGACGCTCCTGGCGACGCCTTCTGCTGAAGGCCTGTTCACGCGCGCGATCGCGCAGTCCTCCCCCGCATCGAGCATGTACGGCACCGAGCGAGCGCGTGACGTCGCCGCCCGGTTCGTGCATGAGCTGGGCATCGATTCGACGGATGCTGCGGCAGTCGCGGGGGCACTGCGCGCGGCATCCGTCGATGACATCGTGGCGGCGAGCATGAGCGTGTACGCGGCCGTGCCGGACGAGGCCCCGGGAACCCTCGCCTTCGCGCCCGTCATCGACGGCGAGCTGATTCCGGAGGCGCCGGTCACGGTCCTGCGCGAGGGACGCGGGATCCGGGTTCCCCTCCTGATCGGGACGAACAAGGACGAGGCATCGCTGTTCAAGTTCATGAAGTCGCCTCTCATCCCGATCACCGACGATCGCATCAGGCAGATGTTCACCGATATGGCCGAGGACAATCCGACGATCACCCTCCCCGCCGTCGCCCAGGTGCAGACGGCGTATGAGAACGTGCGACAGCGCGCCGTGGGTCTCGGCATCGCCCGTGACATCGGCTTCCGCATGCCGACCCTGTGGATCGCGGAAGGACACAGCACGGTGGCCGATGTGTGGCTGTACCGGTTCGATCACGCCGCCCCCTTCCTGCGGTTGCTCGGCCTCGGGGCGACGCACGCGACCGAGCTGCCGTATCTGTGGGGCAATCTGTCGAGCGGACCGAAGGATCCGACGTTCCGGTTGGGCGGTCGACGAGCCGCCGAGGAGATCTCGGTGCGGATGCAGGAGCGCTGGACGGCCTTCGCTCACGGACGCAGCCCTGATTCCCCGACGGCCAAGGACGCGCCTGCGTGGGCCCCCTATTACGCAGGCGAAACGGACAACAGTCGACAGACTCTCGTGATCGAGCGGCAGGACACCCTCGTCGCCGACCTCGATGCACCACTGCGAGCAGCCTGGGGCGATGAGGTGCTCGACTTCCGCTGAGCGCACTCACGACAAGAGCCGCGTCGGCCGTCCTCTTCCGCTCTCCACAGCGCCTCAGTATGGTGGCCGCATAGCCGTTGAGTCATCTCGGCCAGCGGGCCTGCGGAGTCCCCCAACTTGGCGGACCCGGGCGGTCCCTCGAGGCCTCTCCAGAGCCAGAGAGGGACCGCCGCCGCCTCGTTCTCGCACATCGGTCCGGCACGACGGAAATGCGGCTCACGGCAGCGCGACGACGGCCCCGCGCCGCTCTTGCTGGCACGGGCATCGCCCCTTGCCGCGCCACAGTCGATCGATATACTGGCGCGAAACGGGTGCCGGATCATCTGGTGCCCGCGACAGGGGGATCGGCGGTGGGGCTGAGGTTCCGCCCCGGCCAGGGGAGGAAAAAATGAACAACGACCGTCGCGCCCTCGTAGCGCACACCGGCAAGTCTCCAGGAAAGCGCCGAGCGGCCGTCGTCGCAGTGCTCGCGATGATCTTCGCGATGCTGACCACGATCAATGTCATCGGGTCAGCGCAGACCGCGCAGGCCGCGGCGGTCTGCACGCCGGGGAACATCTACGCCAACACCGGTGGCGCCGTCAACGAGCTCAACAAGTACTCGACGACCGGTGACCTCGTGTCGAGCGTCCCGCTTGCGCGCTCCTACACGGACATCGCGTTCTTGGGCGATGGCGTCACGCTCTACGGCATCGCTCCGGGGACCCCGACGGTCCTGTACACGATCGATCCCGACACCGGGGCCGAGATCGGATCGGTCTCCGTCACCGGCTTGCCTGCCACCGCCTACTTCGCCAATGCCCTGAGTGCGGCGCCCGATGGGTCTCTTCTCGTCGGTGCGGCACCGAACGGGGAAACCGGCCGGATGATCTTCGAGATCAACCCGACGACGGGTGTCGCCACCCCGTTCCAGGCCATGTTCCCGACCGGTTACGGGTCAGCCGGTGACTTCCTCTCCCTCGCGGATGGAGACATCCTCGCCGTCGGTTCCACGGGGTCCGGGGGTGCGCTGTTCCGCATCGCCCCCGACTTCTCGGTGACTCAGGTCGGCACCGTGCCGCAGTCGTTCGGCGCCGCCCAGAGCGGCGGCAAGATCTATCTCGCCGGGTCAAACGGTGACCTGTATGAGATCGCCTCCGTACCCGTCGTGCCCTCCACCTCGCCTGTGCCGCTCACCACGATCGCCGCGACGGGACTGCCGTTCTTCGGCGCGACCTCACCCCAGGACAGCGGATTGTGCTCGGAGCTCACGCTGGTGAAGTCGGTCGACCCCGCGGATGCGGCGACCTATGAGGTCGGCCAGGAGCTGACGTACTCGTTCGTCGTGACCAACACGGGAAACACCACACTCACGAACATCTCGGTCACGGAAGGCGCGTTCACGGGTTCGGGCCAGTTGGGACCGATCACGCCGGCGTCCGTCGCCACTCTCGCACCGGGAGAAATGACGACGTTCACCGCGACCTACACGCTCACCCAGGCCGATGTCGACCGCGGAACCACGAGCAACACCGCAACCGCGACGGGTGTTCCGCCCACGGGCCCGCCGATCGAGTCCCCGCCCTCCACGGTCGAAGTTCCCTCGATCCCCGCACCGGGACTGTCCCTGGTGAAGTCTGCTGATCGCAACAGCGTCTCGGCGGCCGGCCAGACACTGACGTATTCCTTCTTGGTGACGAACACGGGCAACAGAACCCTCACCGACGTGACCGTCGAAGAAGGCGCGTTCACCGGTTCCGGCACCCTCGGGGCGATCACCCCGGCGTCCGTCGCCACTCTCGCACCGGGAGCATCCACGACGTTCACCGCGACCTACACACTCACCCAGGCCGACATCGACCGCGGAACCACCAGCAACACCGCGACCGCGACCGGCGTCCCGCCCACGGGCCCCCCGATCGAGTCCCCACCCTCCACGGTCGAGATCCCCTCGATCCCCGCCCCCGGACTCTCCCTCGTGAAGTCCGTCGACCGTCCCAGCGTGTCCACTGTCGGTCAGACCATCACCTATTCGTTCTTGGTGACCAACACCGGCAACACGACGCTCACCGGTGTCACGGTCAAGGAGGGTGCGTTCACCGGTTCCGGTCAGCTGGGACCGATCACGCCGGCGTCGGTAGCCACTCTGGCCCCGGGGGCGTCGACCACGTTCACCGCGACCTACGTCGTCACGCGCGCTGATCTGCAGTCCGGAAGCCTGTCGAACACGGCCACGGCCACCGGCGTCCCGCCCACGGGCCCGCCGATCGAATCGCCGCCCTCCACGGTCAAGGTCCCCGCGGTTCCCCCTTTCTCCGGGCTGGCGACCACGGGATCGGAGCCGCTGTGGGCTGCGCTTCTCGCCGCCGCGTTCCTCCTCGTGCTCGGAGGAGCGCTCAAGGTGAGGTCGGGATCCAGGTTCTCCCGATCGTGAGTGAGGGCAGGATCCTCTAGAAAGAAGGGAGGGAGTGGGAGTCGATCCCACTCCCTCCCTCTTTGCTGTCCACGAGAGGTCGCAGACGAGAATCGGCACCGTCTGCCTCTCCCCCTCACCCCCAGCGACCGACGACGTCTGGGCTGTCGGGATGAAGCGTGCACAACGCCATCCGCACGCCACGCTTCGCCCGTGGTGTCAGGCAGATGACCCAGCGCTCAGGCGAAGTCGAGCTCGCCGCGCACGATCGAATCACCGGAGTGTGCCGGATCACCGTCGACAGGCTCGAACGAGATGTCGACGACACGGTACTCGTCGAGGTCGACGCCGTCCGGCACGAGGAATGTCCCTGACGCGTTCTCGAGCACACCGAGACTGATCAGGGCCTCACCGTCGGCACGGATCAACCACACCTCGCGGTAGTCGCCGTCCAGGCCTTCGTCTCCTTCGAGGGTCACGGTGAGGGTGCGTCGTCCGTCGCCGTCATCGTCGACTTCGGCTTGCCCTGTCGCCTGCGGGTGGTCGGGGAAGGCTGCGAGCTCGGCCGACGCGATCACCGCAGACGACGGCGTGAGCGTGCGCGTGATCCAGATGCCGGCACCGATCGCGGCGACGAGTGCCATCGACGCCGCGAGCACCCAGATGGTCGACCGTGAGCGACGCGTGTGCCCGGCACGCGGAGGTGTCGGCGCGGCGACACGCATCGGCTGCTCGGGCGCCTCGGAGACTTCGGGTGCGCCCGAAGACGCCGGATCCGAAGCCAGCGCTGGACTCAGACGGAGCTCCTCGTGAACCCTCGACCACACCTCCGCGGAGGGACTCTCCAGCTCCCCCTCCACGACGCTGGATCGAGCCACGAGTGCCACGCGCGACATCTCGGCCACCTCGGCGGCACAGGCATCGCATTCGGCCAGATGCTGCGTGTCTGCGTCGGAGTCGACCGGCTCACCCATCGCAATCAGAGCGATCGTCTCGTCATCAAGATGCGACATGGTTCACCTCCAATCGATCACGCATTCGGGCAAGACTTCGGCGGATGTGACTCTTCACCGTGCCGAGCGGCATCCCCATTCTCCGGGAGATCTCGTCATGCGTGAGGTCATCGTAGAAGGCCAATCGCATCACGGCCTGAGCGTCCGGTGCGAGCTGCTGCAGCTCGCTCGAGAGCAGAAGCGTCTCGGAGAGGTCGATGGCATCCGAGACGAGTGCGTCCGGCGGAGTGAGGCGCTCCATCTCGGCCTGCAGTTGCTGCACCTTGGCCCTCGCCTCGAAAGTGTCGGCGATGCGCCGTCGGGCGATCGTGATCAACCAGGTCGAGAGGCGCGCCTTCGACGAGTCATAACCCGCGCGCGAGTTCCACGCCGAGACGAAAGTGCGCTGCGTCACGTCCTCCGCATCGCCTCGATCGCCGAGCGATCGCAGCGCGAGCGTGAAGACGACCGGAGACCACCGCCGGTACAGCTCAGCGAGGGCTTGTTCATCGCCCGCGACGAAGCGTCGATCGAGCGCCGCTTCGGCTTCGGTGGTCTCATCCACCCGGAGTCTCCTCTCCATGGTGATCACCCCGCCTCACTGCGGGACGGCCACGGCCACCACGTTATCGCGGTAATGGCCGGTGGTGCTGTCGAAAGGGCCGCCGCAGGTGACGAGCACCAGGGCGGACGATCCACCTCGGGCGAACAGCTCATCAGAGGGCAACGCCGACTTCTCGTAGTAGGTCAGCGACTGGATCACGAAGTCGCGAGTCGTCCCGTCCGCCGCGGTGACGCTGACGGTCTCGCCTGCGGGCACGTCCCGCAGGCGAGCGAGCGGTCCGATCGGATAGTCGATCGCGTCGACGTGCGCTGCGATCAGGATCCGGCCACTCGTGCTCGTGGCATCCGCCCCGTACCGGTACCACCCGGCCACGGCCGGGTCGACGGGAAGCTCCATCTGTCCCGACTCCTCCACCCCGACATCCGTCACCGGCATGTCGACGTCGAGAGATGGGATGGCAAGACGCGTGGGGGCGACGGGTGCGACCGGGGCGGGGAGGGAGCCCGGTCGCACCTCCACGTCTCGCGTGGGCGTGGGAGGGACGGGGGTCGGAGTCGTGGGGGTCGGCTCCGACGACGGAGGGGAGCCATCACCCGCCCCTCCCGGTGTGCATGCCACGAGGCACGCCGCGGCGACCACTGCACCCAACGCCGCGATGGCGCGGTGCAGACGGGGAATCCGCGACGTGCCTGCGGGCATCAGCGCACCGACTGGCGTCGACGCACGACCAGGCCTGCGCCCACCGCGGCCATGATGGCCATCGCGATGACGCCGACCGAGACGATCGTCGTCACCGACGCGTCCTGCTGTGCGAGGTAGCCGGCGGTACCCGAGGGCACACCGTCGGGGTTCGTGTGCAGCCCGCCGATCGTCTGCGCCGCGATGGCGAGGTTTCCGTCTTCGGCGCTGCCCCAGGCGTAGAGGATCGTGTTGACGCCCTCCTGGACGGCGACGTCGGTCGGGCCGATGACAGGGTCGGTCGTTCCGGCCAGAGCCACGGCCGCCGACACCGTTCCCGCGGCGAGGTCGAGCTTCGCCTCATCGGGGTTGGCGAGGTTCTGGATGACGGGCGATCCGCCCGCCAGGATGTCGACCGCGGGTGCGGCGGCCGTGTGACGGACCGTGAGCCGCCCCTGACCAGGTGCCGTCTGAGAGATGTCGTTCGTGAACAGGTTGAGGCCCGGATCTCCCGCCGCCGTCAGATGTGCGACGGCCGTGTAGTTCGCGCCGCCCTCGAGGGTGAGAGTGGCCGGACCGAGGATCGGGGCGCTCGCGTCGGCGGCATCGGGAGCGGTGAGAGCGACCTCGTAGTCACCGGCAGGCAATGCGAGCGGGCCTGCCAGGTCTCCCGGGGCGAAATTGTCGAGCGTCAGCTCGCCGTTCACATACACGTCGACCGGCGTGTCAGGGATCGCGTGGAGCACGGAGAGCTGGGCCTCCTGGGCCGTAGCAGCGCCGGCCGGCAATGCCAGGCCGAGAGCGGTGATCATTCCGACGGCGAGGCCGGCGGCGACTGTCTTGCGCATCTGTTCCTCCTGAACGCGGACCGCCCTGCGCGGCCCTTCATAGGAGTTGTTCTCCGAGATGTCGGAGTTTGGATGCACCTGGATCTGAAATTCATCGAACCGGAGTCGCTCGACCGCTCTGCCACGGCACCGTGATGGATACGACAGAGGCTCGGAACCTCGCGACTTCCGCGTGATTCCGAGCCTCTCTATGGTCGGGCTGACAGGATTTGAACCTGCGACCCCTTGACCCCCAGGTAGCTCCGAGCGACCGCCTGAGACAAACGACAGCTCCCGCCTCTCCGCGTTTCGCCCCGTGTTTTCGAGCTTCTTGGCAGACTTCAGGAGAGCCGACGGGAACCGGCGGGAGGCTTCGTCAGGCGACGTCGGAGGGGTTTCGGAGGGGTTCGGAGGGCTCGTTTGACCGTCACCTAGAGGCGGACGGCGCTACGCTCTGCTGCATGACTGAAAACAACGACGGGCCGACGCTCGACCTCACCAACACCCGAGCACTCGCAGAGGATGTCGCGGCGGGCTTTGAGGCGAACCGGCAATTTCGTCAAGACGCATTCGATAATCTCCTCGCGTATCTGGAGACGGACAGCCACCTGGACCTTTCTCTTATGGAGGGCTACTTGTACTTCGCTGAAGAAATCAGCGCCGACCCTGACCTGTTCGCTGAGATTGTCAGGCAGCTCGCTTTGCGTGTCGCCCTAGCAGTCGAGCGAGCTGATGCCGAGACTGCGCAGCTCATGGCCGACGAAACCAGCTGAGTCACTCCCCGCTCTCAGGCAGCCTCGCCCGGCACGAGGGACGCCTCTTGTTGCGCGCTGTGCCAGGAGGGAACGCCTCCTGCCAGACTGTGTCGATGGAGATGTCCGAGCCGGAAGAACGTCGCATACGCGACTATGTCAATTCGCAATCGCATGACGATGACCGAGCAGGGCTCGTTCAGAAAGTCGGTGCGCGGCGAATACTCGGTCGTCCCCGCGAGATCTATGACGTGCACTGCGAGCACACACGTTGGTGGGTCATCACAGATCCAACGAATCTTTACTCGCAAGACGACTTCCCCGACTTCGAACAGGCGCTCATCTTCCACCTCGGTCTCGGGGTGATCATGGCGGAGCGTGAAAGAACCGAACTTGAGGAAGACCAGCTGGAACACGTCTCGACGGCCTGGCGTCGCTTCAGCCAGGCCGTCGATGCAATGAACGATGCGGGCGAGTCCGAGGACTACCAGGCCGTAGGCATTAAGTGCCGGGACGCCCTCATCGCGCTCGCGAAGACGCATGCGGATGCAGAGTGGATAGGCGATCTCGACGAGCGCCCGAAAGGGGCGGACTTCAAAGGGTGGGCGAACATCTTCGCGGACCGACTTGCGGAAGGTCGCATGCGGTCATACCTCAAGGCACTTGTGGACAAGACATGGGACCTGACCGTCTGGCTACAACACAACGCCAACGCCACTCCTCTGGACGCTGACATCGTGATCGAGGCGACCGGCCAGGTGCTGCAAGTCATGAGCAAGCTCATGCGTCAGCGGGAGGACGGCCCGATCCCTCGCTGCCCGAAGTGCGAGTCGTACCGCCTCAATGAGGACATTGAGCAGACGACGGAACCGGAGCCCGGTTTCTACGAGTCGACCGTGTGCGAATCGTGTGGATGGCGAACCGACCGAACTTTCACAAGCTTCCTCGATCACTTCAAGGACACCCGACTGCTGGAGTACCTGGCTACGCCGGGCGATGGGCCTTCGGACCGGCTCGGGCATGAGCGCTTGCCCCGCCCTCGCACCGACGACGACGATGCCTCCGGGCCACGAGACGAGGGCTAAGAGCGCTGGCCGCTCCCCACAAAGAACGCCACCGGCTGGGTAACTCCCGCCCGGTGGCGTTCTCGTTGGTTACGCACCGTTCTCGTGGGCGCGGGTGTGTGCTCAGGCGAGGCGCTGGCTGGCAATCTCTGGATCAGTGCCGTTCGGCAGGCTGTCGGCCATACCGGCGGAGCGCATCAGCCGCGCTCTGTCGGCCGGGCTCAGGTCGCGGGGCTGGCCGGCAGGGGTGCGCAAGTTCATACCGTCCCGGCCGCCATATTCACTCGGGCTGTCATATCGCTGCGCCATTGTTCCATCTCCTAGTTGTAATCGGTTGCGTCTATTCTCCCGCTTCATTAATCACCCATTCAAAGCGCGGGCGATAATAGCTTTAACACCGCAATTAACTAGGAGGAGATATGGTGCGACCTAAGCACCTTCCAGAAAGCGTGGATGTTAGAACGCAAGTTCCGGCCGAATTGGCAAATGCGATTGCTTCGCTGGCCGCAGCGGCCGGACTCAGCAAGGCCGCGTTCACGCGACAGGTGCTCATCGCTGGCCTGCAACCGTTCGCCCTCACCGACCCGGCGCTCGCGTCTGCACTTGAGCCGACAACGTACACCCGCCGATGAGCACACGATTCAGCGCCGCCGACATGGCCCGCGCGCACCTGTCGCAGGCCGAGTTGGACGAGTACGACGCCTACATCGCCGAGCACGACGACCCACTGAAACCCGCGCCAACAACACCCCAGGAGGAAACGATCATGGCCGAGCCCCGATACGCAATCGACCAGAACTACAAGCAGTTCGATGAGAACGGCTTGCCCGCTTATCCGAAGAGCACCGCCGCGACCGAGGCCAAGCTCCGCAATGTGCAGAAGCAGCTCAAGACTGCGCAGAGCCGTGTCGAGGCAGCGCTCGACCGCGCTCTCGACCAGTTCGAGGTTTCGCTGGAAGCCGAAGACCGCAAGCGATCGACGCAAGAGCGCCTCGCTGACATGACCCGCCGCAACCGCCGCATCTGAGAAAGGACAACACCATGACCACTGCAACACGCGTGGACGGTCCGGAAGACATTGCAACCGCAGCCCCGACCGACGACACTGCCCGCTACCGCGACACCGGGGGAACGATCGTCAACAACATCGGTCCCGGCACCCTGGATAACCCGCGCATCGCGGCGCGCGAGGCTCAGTACGGCAACCGTCAGGCCGAGATCGAGGCCGTGATGGATATCGACCAGGCGGCGTTCGACCGTGTGCGAGAACTGGAAACCTTCATGATCGGCCGCGCTGAGAACTTCGTCGCCGACGTCATGGGCACCACGGAGGGTGTCGGCCCGCGTCACGCCCGTCGCCCCGGCCTGGTCGACAAGACCGAAGAGATCGTGACCAACCTCAACGACCTGGTTACGGAGCTGGAGCGCGGCGGAAGCGCGAGCGACCTGGCCGAGCGCTTCGTCGCCTTGCAGAACGAAGCAAGGCACACCGCCTTGCCGAAGCTCTCGCGGGCGATGCGCGAAGCCGACAGCCACATTCCGAAGATGCAGGACCCCTACGCCGAAGTGCAGCGCCTCATCGCCAAGATGCCTTTCAGTAGCTTCCGGCCCATCGCCCCGGCGAAACGCCGATGACAATGACAACGGCCCGCCAGCCGAAGCTGACGAGCCGCCATCACAAGGGAAACAACATGAAGGATGTCGCCGGGATGAACTTGCCCGTGATTGCGACGAAGAAACCCTACTCTCGCGCCAAGGCCGGGCGCTCGATACCGGGGTTCGCCGGTCTACGCGCGGACGCCAACGGATGGATCTACACGAAGCGCGACGGCCAACGACTGAAGTCACGGGTCGTCGGCGGAGTGCTCTGTGTAGACGTGAGCAAGCCCACCCAGCGGCAGTCCCCCTGGGTGCCCGTGGCCATCCTGGTTGCCCGCGCGTTCGTTCCCATTCCCAGACCGCGCTACCGACACCGTGAGGTCATCCACCTCGACGGCGACCGGAAGAACTGCCGAGCTTCCAACCTTGCCTGGGTGCGTGGACCGAGAAGACGACAGACCCCGATCCTGCCACGACAGTCCTCGTAGTAGAGTGATCTCGCTCCGGCAGTCCCGGAGCACCGACAACTGAATACGCTGCCCCGAACATCTCCAATGAGAGGTGCAAGGCGCAAGCGACCAGAAGAGAAGGCAGCTACGGCCGTCAGGATCAACAGCGACACACAGTCGTGTTCCCCTGAGTGAGAGCAAATAATCCGCACCGAACCTGGCCGAGCAGCAGAACTTTCCAACGACAACTCATGTCGAAGGGTTCTGCACTCGGCCTTTGTTGTTTGTAGACCTTTCGGCTCGATCCCGAAGGGATTCCGGAAATGTCTGCATCAGACTCCACCAAGCGCATCTTCGACGATGACCGGCTCTACACCACCGATGAGACCGCCGAACTGCTGACCCTCTCACCGCGACAAGTCGCGGACGCGCGACAGGCGAAGCGTCTCGGCTGCGTTCGACTTTCCGGTGCCGCGGTCCGACACACCGGGGCACAGATTCGCGCCTTTATCGCAGCGCGTTCCGTCGACGCCGAGCACTGACCTACCCGACCCTCTCTCCGAGCGTCGCCAAGGCCTCAGCGCTCCGCATCGAAGGAAAATCCATGAACGACTCACGCAACAAACGCGAGGTCTGTCGATACGACTTCACCGACCAGAACGGACGGCTTGCCTTCCAGAAGGTCCGCTACGCCATTGACAACGCAGGCCCCGGCGAACGCCGCAAAACCTTCAAGTACTACGACCCGCATCGGTTTGGAGGCATCGGAGGGTTTGGCAAGCCGCCCGGCGCTGATCTCCTGATCTTCAACCTGCCGGCCACTCTGGAAGCGATCAGAACCGGTCAGACCGTCCATTCAACCGAGGGAGAGAAAGATGCAGACGAGCTAATCAAGCTCGGGTACGCAGCGACGAGCGTGCACCAGGGTGCGAACAAGGTCACCCTCGAACAGATGGCCTGGCTGTACGAGGCTCCGCGCGTCATCATCTGGGTGGACAAGGACGTCGAAGATCCGTCTATCGGTGCGCACGACGCCGTGATGCGGCACGACCACTTGGTGAAGCTTGGGTATGGCGGCGAAATCGAGTTCCGTCGTGCACGCGGGCCGTGGGGCGGCTTGAAGGACGTCGCGGATCATCTTGCCGCCGGGTACGCGGTGGATGAGGCCGTGGTCTGCAACGTCACGAAACTCCTGCAGTGCGCGAGTCGGTTCACTCTCAAGGCGAACCGGAGGGCCGGATATGGCCGCTAAGGATCGCACGTTCAAGATCACCCCGACCGGCCTTCAGCCTGCGTCGCCGAAGCCCTTGTCGTCGAAGCGCTCTGTCGCCGACATCACCGCCAAACGAGAGGAGGTGTTGGCGAAGGCTGCGGAAGCGGAGTTCGAGGTCACTGTTCGCAACCAGCTGGAATACTTGCGGGCGTCTCGCGATGCCAAGGCGCTCCTCGCGGCCGAGGGCTGGGAGGAGCCACCGGTCCAAGGATCGTGGGCTGAGCAGATGCAGCAGCCGGATCAACCACTCAACTGGATCATCGAAGGCTTGTTGTTCGAGGGTGCCAACGCAGTCCTCAACGCGGTGGCGAAGTCTGGGAAGACTTCACTCCTCATCAACACCGCCGACAGCATGTTGTCCGGCGAGCCGCTGTTCGGGCACTTCGTCGTCAACGCCATCGCAGAGGGCCGCTCCATCGCCTGGTGGAATGCGGAGCTTGCCGAGCGCCAGGCAAAGTCCTGGCTCCACGACTTCGACTTCTCGAGGCCCGAAGACTTCTATCCGCTGCACCTGCGTGGCTACATGATGCCGTTCGATGTTCATCGTGTAGAGGACTGGGCCGTGGAGTGGCTCAGCGAGCGCCGCGTCAGCGTGTGGATGCTCGATCCCCGTTCAGCTCTGTACACCGGAGAGGAGAACAGCAACACCGAACTCAGCGCCTGGCTCGCGGCTATCGACCGCATCAAGCGTCGCGCTGGGGTCGAGACCGTGATCCTCGTCCACCACGTCAGCGAGACTGCGACCGCCGACAGCGACGAGCTCAACGCGGGCCGGTTGCTGCGCGGGCGGGGTGCTTCCAGGCAGGAAGGTTGGGCGGACGTCATCTGGTCCTACTCGGGGCGCTTCGATGAGCCGCGCTACCTGGCCGCGCTTGGGCGTGATGTCGATGTGGCGCCGTTCGGCGGGCTCGTGATGGAGTCCGGCAGCCGCAAGCTCCGCTTCACGGGTCAGCGTTCGACGCCCTCGCAGGACCGCAAGGTGTCGCTCGCCTACGCCGCGTACGAAGCCGTGACCACCGCTGGCGAACCGGTCGCCGCGATGGCGCTTCAGGCGCAGCTCCCCGGCACCAAGCCCAACCCCAAGCGCGAAGCCGTCGCCTACGCGGTGAGCCTCGGATGGCTGGACGAAGCCCCCGGGCCGCGTAACTCCAAGCTGTACAGCCCCGGTGCCATTGATCCGCGCAAGCGTCGCCTCAACGTCACCACGGAGGACAAGGAGACCGGCAGTGCGAACCCAGTGTGACCCCAGTGCGAACCAACGTCCGGGTTCACACCGGTCGAGTGTGTGTGATCCCCGTAAGGGACACACACTCACCGGAGAACATCCGTAGGCCTCTGAGTATGAACCGTTCAGTCAGGGATCACACTCCCTAGTTCACACACAACGAACCATCACAAGAAGACCACGAAACGCGAGTTGGAGAGATGACATGACGAAGCAGCAAAACAACGGCAAGGACGACCGGCAGGAGCGTCCCCTTGAACGGCACAGCCCCTTGAACGACGCGCACCTGATGGAGAGCAAGCGTCAGTGCCCCGCCATCAGCAAGCGCACTGGCGAGCGCTGCAAGCGCTATTGCGCCCTAGGCATGCGGTCGTGCCGATGGCACGGATCAGCGACTCGCGTTGCCAAGACCGCCGCCGCGAAGCGCATCGCCCAGGCGTCTGGATACGCCGCTGACATGCTCGTCGAGTTCATGGCCGACCCCGAAGTGAACATCGACCTCCGCACGAAGATCGCGCAAGACCTGCTCAACCGCGCCGGTGTATCCGAGAAGACCGTGTTGCAGATCGGCGTAGAGCAGCCGAAGTCGTTCCTGGACTTTGTTGGGGATGCCCTCGTAGACGTTGCGGATGACGACGACTCCAACATCGTGGACGCGGTGGTGATCGAAGACGACGATGCACCGCTGGTGCCGCGAGACCCCGACGCTGCATACCAAGGCAACCGTCACGACCGAGCGGTGTTCGCAGAGGTCGAGCGCGCACGTAGCCGCGACCCCAAGCACGCTCTGAGCCAGGTCGAACGCGCCCGCATGGAAGCAGCAGAGCGCGAGACCCTTGGCGGCGCTCCGGCGAGTGCGAGGTCGCGTCGTGCGGGCGGTCGGAGCGATGACGACACAGCGATGGCCGAACAGCAGGACCGCGAGGACGCCGAGCTGCAGCGCGTGAGACGCGCCGAGCGGGAGCGCAACGCGAACCAGGCCGGAGACCGGCACGTCCGCAACTCCGAGGCCACGATGAGCCAGCCCCGGAAGCGGCAGCGCAGATGAGTGCGGACAAGCTCGACCGCGTCCGCCGTCGCTGGGAACTCGGTATCAGCATCGAACGTCTCCTGATCGTCGCGGACGACCCCGATCTCTGGCTCGAAGCCGAGATCTACGCCCGGCGTCTGTTCGATCTGGTCATGGCCCGCCACGCAGATACGACGGAGCCACGCGAGGAGGGGTCGCCTGGTGAAGATATCCCTCCCTAGCCCTCCGGGTGCGGGATGACCTCGCCGACCACGCATATGGCCACCTAGCCACGCCGTGAAATCATCTCTGACCGGCCACGTTTGCCATAAGGGGACCCTTCAGGCATTCTTCTCTCGTCAACATAGGTTGACGCCATACCAAGGAGACCCCATGTTCGATCAGAACCCCGAGTTCGATGCACTGCTCAAGCAGATGTCGGAACTCATCTACATGCCGCTGGACGCGCGAGAACAGTTCGACGCCATGCTCCGCGAGAACTTCACGGGCCAGGTCAACGACGACTTCGAGGAGACGGATCGATGACCACGATGATCGGCTACCTGCGGGTGAGCACCGAAGAGCAGGCCGCGTCCGGACTCGGCCTGGAGGCTCAGCGCGACACCATCCAGCGGTACGCCGACAGCCACGGCTGGGACATCGCCTGGTATGTGGACGAGGGCAAGTCCGCGAAGAACATGGACCGGCCCGAGCTTCAAGCTGCGCTCGCCCGTCTGCACCCGAGGAAGCGCGATGTTGCGGGCCTGGTCGTCGCCAAGCTCGACCGCCTGAGCCGTTCCGTGCCCGACTTCGCAGGCGTCCTGGAGCTTGCCCGAGCACGCCGCTGGTCCCTCGTCGCCATCGACCTGGGCGTCGACACCTCCACCCCGACCGGCGAACTGATCGCCAACGTCATGATGTCCGTCGCTCAGTGGGAACGCCGCATCATCGGCGAACGCACCTCGGCCGCGATGCAGGCCGCGGCTCGACAGGGCAAGCACATGGGTCGTCTCTCCGCACTACCCACGGCCACGGGCGACCGCCTGCTCGCGCTCAAGCGCTCGGGCCTGACGCTGGCCGGCACTGCCGAAGCGATGAACGCCGAAGGCCTCACGACCGCGACCGGTGAGGCCTGGACCGTCAACACCGTCGCGAAGGTGCACAAGCGCCTCACCGCCAACCTCACCAAGGACACCACAGCGGCACCCGCCGCCTGAACAAGGAGCACCACATGTCCCAGCAGACCTACACACCCGGCGCGACCGTCGCCGTCGCTGACCTCGAAGTCGGCGACCTTATCTACGCCCGCCACAACCTCCAGACCAAGGAGCCGAGCCACCCTGTCGAGGTTGTCCGGCTTCAGCCGTCTGCCGCCACGTTCTCACCGCCGATGGTGCGGGTCGTCGTCCGCAACCTGCTCGGCGTGACCCTGCCAGCGTGGGCAATCGGGCGCTCGGGCTACCTGGCTCTGGACAAGTCGTTCTTCCGCGCCGTTCCTGAGGCTCCAGAGGAGTGATCCCCGTGCACCGCCCGTTCCCGGCTCGGAAGACGCTCGGCACGCGGTACAACCTGCGCCCCGCAACGGCTCCCGTCGAGGCGCAGCGCCTCCAACCCGGCGACGTCATCGTGGTCGACGACGAGTGCCCCGTCGTCATCGTCTCGATCAACCGCAAGCGCGGCCGCATCCGCGTCTGGGGCAAGTTCATCTGGCAGACCCATCGCGAGCTGCATTGGAAGGTCGGCACCTTCGCCTACACACAGCGACTCGCCCGCGCCCTCCCCGGCGAGTACCGCACACCGGCCCGCCCCAACCTCTGATTCTCATTCACCAAGGAGCACGACATGGCACACATCACCACCAAGGAGACCTCGAAGGGCACCGCCTACGTCGTCAAGTGGCGTCCGCAATCGGGAACCTTCAAGGAGAAGACCTTCTACGTGAAGCGCGAGGCTGAGCGTCACCTCGCCAAGATCGAGCACGAGCTTGCGGACGGCAACTCGACGGAGCACCTTTCCGGCCGTTCGAAGACCTTCCGGCAGGCGGCGGAGGCGATGATCGCTGCGAGCGCCCACCTCAGCCGAAGGCTGACACTGCCGAAGCGCGCTTCCTGTCGGTGGAAGAGGTGAATCGGCTGGCTGCCGAGCTGACGGCCCAGCCGCCGTACGATCTGTTGGTGCGGTTCGGCGCTCTGACCGGGCTGCGCATTGGCGAGGTAGCTGCGCTGCGCATCCGCGACATCGACCTACGCCGGGGTGAGGTTCAGGTGCGCCGGAACATGACCCACACCAGCAAGGGCTACGTCCTCGGTACTCCGAAGACTGCACGGGCCGTGCGTGATGTGCCGATCCTGGACGACGGCCTGTTGCGCGATCTCAGCGTCCACCTCCGCCAGCACCCGCACCGCGACAACCTGGAGGCCGGACTGTGGCCGGGAAAGGTGCCGGGCCACAACAAGCTGAGCTACGAGCGCGCCTTCGACCCCAAGGGCTTCTATCGCTACACGTTCAAGCCTGCTGCCACGCGGGCTGGACTCGACGGCCTCCACTTCCACGAGCTGCGCCACACCTTCGCTACGCTCGCGCTGGAGTCTCGCGCACTCGACATGCACGAACTATCCCGGGCGATGGGCCATGCGAGCTACGCCATCACCGACAAGGTCTACGCGCACGTCCGTCCGCGCGACTTCAGCGCTCACCGCACCGCGTTCTCTGCGCACATCGCAGCAGGCAGCATGCTCGCGTCCGTGCACGTGATTGCGTAGCCCCGGCACTCTGCTTCAAGCCCTCTCGCTTACAGGTCCGGGCGGGGCTTGATTGTAGTGATCTACGTTCTCAGTCCAGCAGCGTCCAGCTTGCGTAGGAGCACGGATGCGACCGACAGATGATCTAGGCACATGTCAGGATCATCGGGCAGGTCCACCTCATGGCCGCGCGGATTCCGAATTCCTGATTGGGCGCCCGCAAAGATGTAGCGGTATCCGAACTGCTCGTCTCGATCCGAGTCCGTATCTCCCGAATTGAGTCGGAGCTTTGGATCATTTTCGTCGAACGCTTTCATCATCAAGGCGTTGCCGAAGATCCGACGCAGTCCGCTTAGGCGCTTGACCTCGTGCTCGATGAACTTGAACGCGGTGAGCGCCGCATCAGCGAAGTACCCGTCGTCGTACTGCCTTCGCACCTTGGCGGGTAAGTCCGGATGGATGTTGCGCACCTCGAACGGATGCAGGTCTGCGGGGCGCTCTTCGGCTTCGATCGCTACTACAGGATAGGAGCGCGCAAGAAGTTCGAGGTCGTCGAGATTCACGCCGGGTACAAGTGCTTCCTGATGCTCGCGAACATGGCGTCGTACTCATCGGCCGTCGCTCCGACCGGAATGTTGATGTCTATACGGACGGACAGCCCGATCGCACCCCCATCGCCCGTCCCACCGCCATTGACGGTCAACCCGCCGGAGCGCTCCTTCTGTACCTCATCCGCGGCCTTCGTAGCGTTCGCCGCTTTCTTCGTTGACGTGGTCTTGGCGGGCGTCTTCGGGGGCGTCCTCGGTGTGGTTTTCGCGCTCGAATTCGCCTGCACAGGCGCACCGTTCCCGGATACACCCGCCAGGGTGAGGAAGGTCGATGCCTGCCGACCGCCGATCAGATCAGTGGTCTTGTCGACCATGCGAAACCAGTGGGAGAGCGACTCGCGGCTCGCGTTCCAGGCGTCAGGTCCGAGCTCGTCAAAGACGGGCTTATACGCGTCCCGGAGCAGCTCCGTCAAACCCTCATGAAAGTGCTCATCGCTTCCATAGAAGGCGTTGGCAGCCTCATCAACCTTCGCGCCGGAGTCGTCTATAACTCCGAGGAAACGAAGGATGTTGATCAGATAAGACTCGTTGCCCGGCGCTATACCCATGCGCTTGAAATACGCGGCATCGACGGTTGCGGGAAACGACTTCCGAAACTGTTCGAGGGTCTTCACCAGCGCGCCGGGGCCAGAGATGTAGGGATAGGTGTTGGCCAAGGTGTCCTCCATCGGCGGCGGTAGCGGAATGTCCGCATTATCGCAGACCATGCGATCACCCCAGGGTAGCCACGCCTTGGCGTGGGCAGTTGCGATCGGCCCCGTTCCCGTGGTGATCACGCTGTTGCAGCATCACCTAACCCTGTCCCGGCGTGCTTCGCTGCTACAACTATTGCGTCGACTCTGAGTTTGGTCGCTCGGGGTCACTCTCCGCCTCGGCAGCTGCAGCTTGTTCGGCTCGTTCGACCTCATACTCCTCCCACTCGTCATAAGCCGCCTCCACTTTCCGAAGGTTCACCCAGGTGGCCTCTCTTAGCGTGGCGTGTGGTTCGCCGCGCAGGTAGGCACCGACGACAGCGACACCCTCATCGGCGAGGTGCTTCACGTAGTACTGGATCGAGAAACCGCCATGGGGGCTATATGTCCCGGGACCCGTAGCCGCGTAGCGAGCCGCCCGATCGAGGTAGTAGACGACCGTCTGCACCTGCGCCCGAGTATCTTCATCAGTCAGCAGGCGAGCGCGTACCTCAATGTCCAGACTGCGATCGTCAGTCCACAGATCCCGCCACTTTGGGACCCAGTGTCGACTGTCGGCCCAGTCCGCGAACGTCGACGGCGTATTACGAATGTCACGATGCAACTCAGTAAAGTCCGTGAACAGCTGCATTGCCTCCGCTCGTGATTGATCGCGGAGGGCATCGGCCCGAGCGCGATCCGCGGTGGCAGTGTCTCTCACAGCCTGCTCGCGACCGGCGCGAATCTGACCCCAGAGAGCGAACGAGCCACCGACGATCGCACCGAGCAATGCGGCACCGAGCGGGCGTAGCCACTCCCACACGGCATCATCCGCAACCCACCACCACAACATGTTCCAGTCCCACGCCACAGGGTCATCCTGGCAGAGGCTGTGGACAACGGGAGGGGTTTTGGAGGGGTTGGTGTTTCCCGGACATGCAGAAGGCCCGGAGACTCTTGCGAGTTTCCGGGCCTTATCTGGTCGGGCTGACAGGATTTGAACCTGCGACCCCTTGACCCCCAGTCAAGTGCGCTACCAAGCTGCGCCACAGCCCGTTGTTCTGCACTCTCGCGCAGGCAACTCCACTATCTTAGCCGCATCCTCGGCCCCTCCGCGAACCGAGGCCTTGCGAGTGTCGGATGCCCGACGTAGCGTCGCGGCATGGCGACGATCACGACCGCCCGGGGATGACGTGCGGCATGCGCTCACCGGCGGCGGCGTGGCCAGTGGCCGGTCGCCAATGCCTCTGGCCGGTGCTGAGCGACGGGGGCTGGAAACACGACCGCCAGCACAGAGCTGAAGCCGGGTCACACTCTCGTGGTCCTCGACCTCGCCGCGGGATCGTCACCGTTGAGAAGCCGCTAGCGTGAAGGCATGAGCGACGAGACTTCGACCATCGACGACCCAGAGCTCGGCACGTTCACGCGCGCCCGTTCGGAGCTCACGGACGGCACGGTCCTGACGCACGACTGGTTCGTCGGCACGATCTCTGTCGAGGGCACCGAGCTCGAGCTCATGCTCGAGGGCACGACGACCGACGAGGTCGCCCCACTCCTCCCCCGGCTGCGCGACACGGTGAAGCGACTGCACGTCATGAGGCGGATCGCGACCGATGCGGTCGTCACGAACTTCAGCACGAGCGCCCCCGAAGCCCACGAGCTCGACGACGCCGCATCCGACCTCACCATCGAAGCGATCGAGGCCGCCGCAGACGGCACGGTCGTCCTGCACCTCATCGACGGCTGCGGCGAGCATTTCCCCGAGGGATACTGGCCCGCCGTGCATCTCGGCGTGGACGACAGCGTCGTTCAGGTCACCGTCGAATCGTGACCAGCGCGGCCCCCGAGAGCCCGTCACGGACGTCAACTTACGATGGAGGGATGCAGCGCCGCGCCCCGTCCCTCTCGCTCACGTGGGCCTTCTTGCCGTTCGTCGTGATCTCGATCGTCCACGTAGTCCTGCTGGCCACGGACAACTCATTCGCCGCACCCACCAAGCTGCTCCTGATGCCGATGCTCGCCATTCCGGTGCTGGTCGTGGCCCGCCATCTCACTCCACGCATCACGGTGTTCATGCTGCTCGCGGCATTGCTGTTCTCCTGGCTCGGCGACGGAGCGGGGGCGTTCTTCCCCGCCGGCCCCGAGCTGCCCCTGATGCTGCTGTTCTTCGGCATCGCGCACGTGGCATACATCCTCCTGTTCGTCCGACACCTGTCGACCCGGCGGATGCCCTGGTGGGTTCTCGTGTACGCCGCCTGGTGGGTCGCGATGATCGCTGCCCTCGGTCCGCACACCGGCGGCCTGCTCGTTGCGGTCGCCCTCTACGGACTCGTCCTCGGCGCCACCGCAGCCTTCTCGACGCGCTGCCATCCCCTCGTCGCGGTCGGCGGGGCGTTCTTCCTCGCGAGCGACACGATCCTCGCCTTCCGCCTCTTCCTCCCCGATTCCCTGCCGTCGTGGAGCAGCCCTACGGTCATGCTCACCTACGTGATCGGCCAGGGCCTGATCATCGCGGGCACACTCGTATCCCTGCGGAGGACGAGTTCCTGATGGATGCCGCACGTGTGGACAGCTGGCTCTGGGCGATCCGTGTCTACAAGACGCGCTCGGCCGCGACGGCAGCATGCCGCGCAGGGCATGTACGGGTGAACGGCGACAAGGTGAAGGCGGCGCAGCAGATTCGCGTGGGCGACGAGCTGCGCATCCGCATCGCGGGATTCGATCGAATCCTTATCGTTCGCCAGCTCCTCGTCAAGCGCGTCGGAGCACCGGTCGCGGCACTCGCCTACGAAGACCGCACGCCCGAGCGCGAGCCTCAAGCCGCCCTGGGTCTTCGTGATCGTGGGGCCGGGCGTCCGACGAAGCGAGAGCGTCGCGACATCGACAAGCTTCGTGGGCGCAACGACGAGCGCCTGACCTGATATCTCGGCATTCATACCCCGCCTCACCTTCCTCGATTCGAACCTATGTTCTAAAATAGAGGTATGGCGAACACGACCGATCTCGACCTCGAACTCGACGGGCGACGTCGCGTCCTGGATGCCTGGGTCACGACGAGACGTCGGATCGCCGCGCTCGAAGCGGAGGCCGCAGAGTTGCTGACCGAGCAGATCGACCTGCACGATGCCGAAGTCACCGCGAGCCCCTTCCACCGAGAGGCGATCTACCGTTCCATGATCGCGGAGTTCTCCGCCGCCGGGCACGTGTCGAAAGGCTCGGTGGAGTTCGCCTTCGCCGATGCCCAGGCGCTGCACACCTCTCTCCCCGCCGTCCGCGCCGCGTTCTCGAAAGGCGCCGTGAGCGCCGGGCACGTGCGCGAGATCGCCAGGGCGAGCGCGATCGTCGCCGAAGCCGTCCGCAACAAGAAGGTCGATGCCGCGGTCATGAGCCTGTTTGAGACGGCGGTGCTCGTGGTCGCCGAACAAGACACGGCAGCGCGCACGAAGGCTCATGCGCGCCAGGTCGCGGCCGCGCTCGTCGGCGAGACCGTCGTGCAGAGGCACCGACGCGCCGCGGAAGAACGCTGCGTCACCGTGAAGTCCCTCGACGACGGGCTGGCCCTGCTCACCGCAGTGCTCCCCGAGTGGATCGCCACCGCGATCTCCGACAGGCTGAACCGCATGACACGCGAGGTCGTGCGCGCTCGGAGCGACCGCGACATCGTGCCGCTGCCCTGGTGGTTCGACGAAGTCGATGGCATCCGCCCCGAAGATCTCTCGCTCGACGACCCCGCGTTCGACCTGCTCGACGACAGGGTCATCGCGAGCACCCGGGGTGACACGTTCGCCACCGACCCCGAGGTCGAGCACTTCCCGACCGACACGCGAACGTGGGCGCAGACGGAAGCCGACCTCTTCACGGATCTCCTCCTCACCGCAGACCCCAGCGTCGCGAACGGCGACGGCCTCGACGGCATCCAGGCCCGCATTCAAGTCACCGTCGCGGCGACCACGCTCGCCGGCGCCGACGACAAGATTGCGGAACTCGACGGACACGGCCCGCTTCACCCCGACATCGCCCGCGACCTCGCGGGTCGCAACACCGGCTGGAGCCGCCTGTTCCTCGACCCGACCGGCATGGTGGTCGAGACCGACACCTACACACCGACCGAGCGGATGCGACGGTTCCTCCGTGCGCGCGACCAGCACTGCCGGTTCCCCGGGTGTCGTATGCCGGTCCACCGCTGCGAGATCGACCACAATCACGATCACGCGAAGGGCGGGAAGACCAGAATCGACAACCTCGGCCACTTCTGCCGCGGTCACCACACGCTCAAGCATCCGGACGTGCCCGGCCCGCATCGTTGGACCGCCCGGCAGGAGAAAGACGGCAGCGTCACCTGGCACAGCCCCCTGGGCCGCGACTACGTCGACCCGCCACCCCGACGCGTGATGTTCGTCTGAACCACCGTGTCCGCGGAGCCGGAGACGAAGTCAACCGTGCGCCGCGAGAAGTTCGAGAAGCCATCCTGCGGATCGGATCTGACCGGCACCGGCGCGCTCCACTCGTTCGCGGAGTTTCCGGTCGCTGGTCACTGCGATGACCGTCTCCGCGCCGGTGACGCGGCGTTCGACCTCGGCGACGATCGCGTCGTCGCCCGCGGCCTCCGCCCGGATGACGGCGACGGCGCTCGCATCGTCATCGATTCCTCGGGCCTGCCCTTCGACCACCATCGACACCTCGGGGAACCACTCGTCACCCCCGAGATCCAGGTCGTCCGCAGGGACCGCCAGTCCCTCCAGCCGAGCCCCCAGACGAGCCGCCGCCCCTGCGCGGTCCTTCCACCAGCCGTCCGGAACGGATCCGACGACATTCGCGGCATCCACCACGACGGCCGGACGCACGGTGAGCAGCGTCCTCAACGCCGACCACGACGCTCCGAAGCCGGGGTGCAACGGTCGAGAATCGACCTGATCGACCGGCACCCATTCCAAGGCGACGCTCTCCGGGTCGCTGATCACCGGCTCGAAAGGAACCCGCACATCGGCGACGACGGTCGTGTACGACCAGATGCCCAGGTCGAGAACGCTCGTGAACCGGGCTCGCACCGCCCCGTCCGGGACGCCTGCCTCTTCCTGAGCTTCACGGATGGCTCCGGCGATCGCGCTCTCCCCCTCGTGCAGCGCGCCTCCCGGTAGCCCCCAGGTTCCCCCGAAGTGGCTCCACGAGACGCGATGCTGCAGCAGGATCCCCCGGGCAGGGTCGTAGGCGAGAAGACCGGCGGCGCCGAAGCGCCCCCAATACTTCTCCCCCGACTCCGCGATCACCCAGGCATCGCCGGGATTTCGCGGCCCCTCAGGGCGACGCGGTTCACCGGAGGCAGGAGGTACGACAGTCACCCCCTCAGCCTTTCACAGCATCGGGATCACGGCACCACGGCGCGACACGCGCCGGAACAGATCAGCGCTGACGCTTCTCGCGCACCCGCATGTTGATCACGATCGGCGTGCCCTCGAACGAGTAGAGCTCACGCAGACGCCGCTGGATGAATCGGCGGTATCCCGGGTCGAGGAAGCCTGTCGTGAACAGCACGAACGTCGGCGGACGCGTCGACGCCTGGGTGCCGAACAGGATACGCGGCTGCTTTCCACCACGCAGCGGGTGCGGGTGCTCGGCCACGAGTTCCGCCAGGAAGGCGTTGAACTTGCCCGTGGGGATACGACGATCCCAGTTCTCCAGCGCCGTCTCCAGCGCCGGCACGAGCTTGTCGAGGTGACGACCGGTCTTCGCCGAGATGTTCACGCGCGGGGCCCAGGCGACGTGCGCCAGGTCCTGCTCGATCTCACGCTCGAGATAGCGACGGCGGTCGGCGTTCTCGAGGTCGTCGTCGTTCAGACGATCCCACTTGTTGAACGCGAGCACGAGCGCGCGGCCCGACTCGAGCACGAGGTCGATGATGCGCACATCCTGCTCGCTGATCGACTCGGAGACGTCGAGTACGACGACGGCGACCTCGGCCTTCTCCAGCGCGGCAGAAGTGCGCAGCGAGGCGTAGAAGTCCGCGCCCTGGGCCATGTGCACGCGGCGGCGGATGCCGGCCGTGTCGACCAGTCGCCACATCTTCCCGCCGAGCTCCACGACCTCATCCACGGGGTCGCGGGTGGTGCCGGCCAGATCGTTCACGACCACGCGCTCCTCGCCGGCCGCCTTGTTCAGCAGCGACGACTTGCCGACGTTCGGGCGACCGAGGATCGCCACTCGACGGGGGCCCCCGATCTCCTGCTTCGCGACGGCGGAGACCTCGGGAAGCTTCTTCAGCACGGCATCCAGCAGGTCGGCGACGCCACGTCCATGGATGGCGGACACGGGGTGGGGCTCACCGAGGCCCAGGCTCCACAGGGCCGCGGTCTCCGGCTCCTGACGGGCATCGTCGATCTTGTTGGCGACGAGGAACACCGGCTTGCCGCTCTTGCGCAGCAGCTTCACGACGTGCTCGTCTGTCGACGTCGCACCCACCATCGCGTCGACGACGAACAGCACCATGTCGGCGAGGTCGATCGCGACCTCGGCCTGCATCGCGACAGAGCGGTCGATGCCGCGGGCGTCGGGCTCCCATCCGCCGGTATCGACGAGCGAGAAGCGACGATCGGCCCACTCGGCCTTGTACGTCACGCGGTCGCGGGTCACGCCCGGGGTGTCCTCGACGACGGCCTCACGGCGGCCGAGGATACGGTTCACGAGCGCGGACTTGCCCACGTTCGGTCGTCCGACGATCGCCACCACGGGCAGCGCCGGGCTGTAGTGGATGCCGTCCTCGCCGAGCGTGATGCCCGCGAGCAGTTCCGCATCCTCGTCGTCCAGCTCGTAGTCGGAGAGCCCGGCGCGCAGTGTCTCCGCGCGCTGCTCGGCGAGATGCTCGTCGAGCTGGTCCATCTTCTCGGCGAGCTGGTCGGGGCCGCCTTCGTATTCGTCGTCAGCCACGGTGTGCTCCTTGGATTCGTTCGATCACCGTGAGGACGGCATCGATGGTCTGGGGGAAATCGAGTTCCGTCGAATCGACGACCTCGACGCCTTCTGCGGCGTTGAGGAAGTCGACGACGGCGCTGTCTGAGGCATCGCGCTTGTGCAGCGCCGCGGCGACAGCAGCCGCGTTCTCGCCGGCGAGTTCGCCGGCACGTCGGGCGGCCCGTACCTCGGGGGCCGCGGTGAGGAGGATCCGCACGGGGGCGTCGGGGGCGACGACGGTCGTGATGTCCCGCCCTTCGACCACGACGGCGGGGTACGACGACTCGGCGACGAGCCGCCGGAACATCTCGTTGACCTGTGCCCGCACCTCGGGCACGCGCGCCACGCCGCTCACGGCCCCGGAGACCCGCGGGTCGCGGATCGCCTCGGTGACATCGACGTCGCCGACGAGCACCGTCCGCTCGTCGGGGTCGAGCCCGAGCGTGAGCGGGAACGCGGACGCCGCGGCGCGAACAGTCTCGGGGTCGTCGGTGTCGGCACCCTGATCGAGTACGTGCCAGGCCAGCGCACGGTAGGCGGAGCCGGTGTCGAGGTAGCCGAAGCCGAGCGTGCGGGCCACGGCCTTGGACACACTGGACTTGCCGGAGCCGGCCGGACCGTCGATCGCGATGAACTTGTGGGCGTCGGTCACGTGCGTCTCCGCGGCAGAGGTCGAGATGTCAGTCATTGGTGCTCCCTGCGATGCGCCAGCCGCGCTCCTGCAGTCCGGTGATCGCACCGTGCAGCGCTGCCGGATCGACGCTGATCTCAGCGAGACCGAACTGCGCGCCGGGAGAGTGCTCGAGGCGGAGATCCTCGACGTTGACGCCGAGCTCGCCGAGCTCGCCGAACAGCCTTCCGAGCTGCCCGGCGGTGTCGTCGACCATGACGACGAGGGATTCGAAGCGCTGGTTCTGTCCGTGCTTGCCGGGAAGACGCTCGACGCCGTCGTTGCCCTGACGGATCGTCTCGGCCACGATGCGGCGGGCACCGGGAGCCCCGGGCTGGCGAAGGGCGTCGGATATCTCCCCGAGGTCGGACGCGAGCGCGTCGAGGATCTCGACGACCGGTGCGGCGTTCGCCCCGAGGATCTGCACCCAGAGTTCAGGGGCGGATGCCGCGATCCGCGTCGTGTCGCGAACGCCCTGGCCCGCGAGACGGAGGGCCCCCTCCTCTGCGTCGGCCAGGCGACCCGCGAGCAGACTCGCCACGACCTGGGGCACGTGCGAGGTCAGTGCGACCGACCGGTCGTGCTCCTCCGGAGTCATCTCGAGCGGCATCGCTCCCACATCGAGCGCCAGAGCCTCGACGAGGGCGAGATCGGAAGCCTTGGTCTCCTCGTCACGGCACACCACCCACGGCCGACCGATGAAGAGGTCTGCGCGGGCCGAGATGGCCCCACCGCGCTCGCGACCGGCGAGCGGGTGCGAGCCGATGTAGCGGGCGAGATCGACGCCGCGTGCCCGGAGCGTGCGGAACGGCTCGAGCTTCACGCTGGCGACGTCGGTGACGACGGCGTGCGGGAACCGTTCGAGCTCGGCCTGGATCACGTCGGCCGTGACGTCGGGCGGGACGGCGACCACGATCAGGGATGGTGAGTCATCCTCCGCAGGGAGGCGGCCCGCACCGTAGTCGACGGCGAGGCGGAGCTGTGCGGGCGAGGCATCGGTCAGCACGACGTCGACACCCTTCGTGCGGAGGGCATGCCCGATGCTGGCGCCGAGGAGTCCGGCGCCGACGATGCGGACGGTGCCGGAGAGGCGCGGCGCGACGAAGCCCGCTCTCCGCCCCGCGGGCGCACTCGTCGTATCGGTCATTCGTTCTCCTGCTCGCCTGGCGCCTCGGCGACACCGGAATCACGGCGCGACAGGGTCAAAAGCGCGCCGAGTTCGATTTTACTCAGTTCCCGCGTCTTCCCGGCCGGGAGGGTTCCCAGGTGGAGCGGACCGAACTGGCGGCGCACGAGCTCTGTGACGGGGTGGCCGACCGCGGCGAGCATCCGACGGACGATCCGGTTGCGACCGGAATGCAGTGTCAGCTCCACCAGGCTCGACCCGCGAGACGTGTCCAGCAGCCGCGCCTTGTCCGCCGCGATCGGACCGTCTTCGAGCTCGATGCCCTTGGTGAGTTTGGAGATCGTCTGCGGCAGCACGGTGCCCTCGACCTTCGCGATGTACACCTTGGTCACACCGAACGAGGGGTGCGCCAGCACGTGCGCGAGGGCGCCGTCATTGGTGAGGATGAGCAGCCCGCTGGTCTCGGCGTCGAGGCGGCCGACGTTGTACAGACGCTCCTCGTAGTCGGCGGTGAAGCGACGGAGGTCGGGACGACCGCTCTCGTCCTTCATGCTGCTGACGACGCCGGTGGGCTTGTTGAGCATGACGTAGCGCTTCGAGACATCGAGCTGCACGGCGGTGCCGTCGACGTCGACGAGGTCGTTCTCCGGGTCGATCCGCCTGCCGAGCTCGGAGACGACGATGCCGTTGACGCGGATGCGCCCCTCGGTGATGTACTGCTCGACCACGCGGCGCGAGGCCACCCCCGCGCCGGCGAGGACCTTCTGCAGGCGCACGCCCTCGGGTGCGGTCTCGGACTCTGTCGAGGCGTCGAAGCCGGTCATCGGATGGTCCCTTCGTCGAATCCGTCTGCCCCGTCATCGAGCAGCGGGGAGATCGGGGGCAGCTCGTCGAGCGAGTTGATGCCCAGATGCTGGAGGAGTGCGTCGGTCGTGCCGTAATTGATCGCGCCCGTCTCGGAGTCCGCGAACAGCTCGGTGATCAGGCCTCGGGCGAGGAGGGTGCGCACGACCGAGTCGACGTTCACCGCGCGGATGGAGGCGACCTGACTGCGCGTCACCGGCTGCTTGTAGGCGATCACGGCCAGAGTCTCGAGAGCAGCCTGGGAAAGACGAGCGGGAGCCTGTCCGCCGACGAACTCGGCCACCACGGCGTCGAGGTCCTCGCGCACATACAGTCGCCACCCGCCGCCGACCTCCCGCAGCTCGAAGCCGCGTCGAGGACCAGTGCCCACACCGTCGTAGTCCTCGACGAGCGTCTCGAGCGTCTGGCGCACGGCGGGCACGGGCGACCCCACCGCGGCGGCCAGCGCGACGAGGCCGATCGGCTCGTCCACGATGAACAGGATCGCCTCGATCCGCTCGGAGAGAGGGATCTCCGGCGCCGCTTCCGTGCTTTCCGGGGTCAGGATCTCGTCGGTCACGTCATCGGTCATAGTCGGCTCCCAAAGTCGCCAGCGTCTCGTCCGACCAGGAGTCGGCTGCCCAGCGCAGCGTCAGCTCGCCGAGCGGTTCCAGTTGTTCGAAGGACAGTGCCGCATGCCGGTACAGCTCCAACACCGAGATGAAGCGCGCGACGACGATACCCGGCTCGGTCACACCGGCGACGAGCTCGCGGAAGCTCAGCGACTCGGCGCCACGCAGCAGCGTCACCACGATCGCCGCCTGTTCGCGGATGCTGACCAGCGGCGCGTGCAGATGGTCGAGCCCGACGTGCGGGATCTCTTTTGGCGCGAAGGCCAGCAGCGCGAGCGCGGCGAAGTCGTCGGCGGTCAGCGACCAGACGAGCTCCGGTGTCTGGCGGCGGTGCTTCTCCTCGAGGCGGACGGCACGCACATGACGACGGTCTTCGCGCTGCAGACAGCGGGCGAACCACGTCGAGACCTCCTTGAAGGCCCGGTACTGCAGCAACCGGGCGAACAGCAGATCGCGCGCCTCGAGAAGAGCCACGGCCTCGGCATCCACCAGCTCGCCCTGCGGCAGAAGCCCTGCCACCTTCATGTCGAGCAGTGTCGCAGCCACGACCAGGAACTCGGAAGCCTGATCGAGATCGTCGTCGTCGTCGAGCGCGCCCAAGTACGCGATGAACTCGTTGGTGACCGCGCTCAGCGACACCTCGGTGATGTCCATCTCGTGCTTCGAGATGAGGTTCAGCAGCAGGTCGAAAGGACCGTCGAAGTTCGACAGCGAGACCCGGAAGCCTGCGGTGTCGGCAGACGCGGAATCGCCTGCGCCCTCCTCGGGCGACGCGTCGACAGGTCTTTCGCTAGGCGACGGCGCCACGGGCGACCAGCTCCCGCGCCAGCCGCAGGTAGGCCTGAGCGGCGGCGTGCTCGGGGGCGAACTCGGTGATGGGCACACCCGAGACCGAGGCATCCGGGAACTTCACGGTGCGGCCGATCACGGTCTCCAGCACGTCGTCGCCGAAAGCTTCGACGACGCGCTCGAGCACCTCGCGAGAGTGCAGCGTGCGCGGGTCGTACATCGTCGCCAGCAGGCCGTCCATCGTGATCGACGGGTTCAACCGATCGCGCACCTTGTCGATGGTCTCGATCAGCAGTGCTACGCCTCGCAGCGCGAAGAACTCGCATTCGAGCGGGATGATCACGCCGTGAGCGGCCGTCAGCGCGTTGACGGTGAGGATGCCGAGCGAGGGCTGGCAGTCGATGAGGATGACGTCGTACTCCCCCGCCACCTGGCGGAGGACACGGGCGAGGATCGTCTCACGTGCCACCTCGTTGACGAGGTGCACCTCGGCGGCGGAGAGATCGATGTTGGCCGGCATGACGTCGAGACCCTCGACGCTCGAGTGCACGATCGCGTCGTGCGCGTCGCGCTTGGTGTCCAGCAGCAGATCGTAGATCGTCGGCACATCGTGCGTCGGGATGCCGAGGCCGGCCGAGAGCGCACCCTGCGGGTCGAAGTCGACGGCGAGGACCTTCCGGCCGTACTCGGCGAGAGCCGCGGCCAGGTTGATCGAGGTCGTCGTCTTGCCGACGCCGCCCTTCTGGTTGCACAGCGCGATGATGCGCGCAGGACCGTGCGACTTCAACGGCCCGGGGATCGGGAACCCGTGATACGGGCGGCCGGTGGGTCCCATGGGGGTCTCGTCGGCCTTCTGCGCCTTCGCCCTGGACTTCGCCACTTTCTCAGCCACCCGTTCTCCTGCTCCTTCGTGCTTGGTCGATTGTACCGGCCGGGCCCCCTCTCACACGCCGCGCAACGCGGCGACCGGCTCGATGCGGGCTGCACGACGTGCCGGGTACCATCCGGATGCCCATCCGACCAGCGCCCCCAGGAGTGTCCCGGCGACGGCCACCAGAGGATCGGTCACGGGCGACCACCCCTGCACCGCCGCGACGGCGATCACCGCGAGCACGCCGAGCGCCGACCCGATGATGCCGCCGATGAACCCGATGACGATGGACTCCACCATGAACTGCGCGCCGATCTGTCGCCGGGTCGCGCCGAGCGCCCGCCGCAGGCCGATCTCGCCGATGCGCTCCATCACAGACAGCAGGGTGACGTTGGCGATGCCGAGACCACCGGCGAGCAGAGCGATGACGCCCAGGATGAGGAACACGACGTTGACGTCGGCCTGCACGTTCTGGCTGAGGTCGGACGATGCCGCCGGTGACCGCGCCTCGAGCGAGTCGGGGTCGTCGGGCTGGAGGGCCAGCACCGCCTGCTCCGCGACCTGCGGCCCCGCCCCGAGCGCGATGTGGATCGTCAGCTCGGAGGGCGCGGTGAGTCCGAAGTCGGCGCGGGCGGACCCCTGAGGGATGATGACCCCGTCCACGAACTCGGAACGGCGATCCATGCCCTCGATGATGCCGATGACGGAATACGAGACACCGGCGATGAAGATCGAGGGCTGCGAATCGACGCGGTTGATCCCCATCCGCTCGGCCGCGCGCTGTCCCAGAACCGCGACGCGGTCGCCACGGGCGTCATGTCCGTCATCGAAGAAGCGACCGGTCACGAGGTCGCCGTCCACCGTCTCCGGAAGGTCCTGCGTGGTGGCGAAGAGCTTGGGCGATGCCGTGATCGGCGCCGACGGATCGTTCACCGGCACGGCCGTGATCGTCTCGCCGTCCGCGAGCTCGACCGGGGCGATCAGTGCGGCACTGTCCACACCGGCCAACAGCTTCACGCGCTCGGGAGAGTCCCACGGCAGACGTCCGGTCGCGACCGTCGTGTTCCCCTTGCCGGACTGCGCCTTGGCCGGGGTGACGACCACCTGCGTCGCAGCGACGCCGTCGAACTGTCTCGCGATCTGCGCGGCAGCGGTCTGCGCGAAGCCGAGCGTCGCGACCAGCGAAGCGATACCGAGGACCGTGCCGAGGATGGTCATGACGAGCCGTGCCGGTCGCGAGCCGATGTCGGCCGTGGCCTCGGCCACGAGGTCCTGGAACGTGAACCGATCGGCATGCTTCACCGCCGGGAGCAGCGCGGCCGCCGAGTTCTTCGGCTCCACGATCTCATCGCCGGAGTTCTCGGCGCTGGTTTCCTCGATGTTCCTGCGACGCCGCAGCACGCGTTTCACAGTTCCGTCAATCGGCCGTCGGCGATGCGTATGCTGCGGCCGGCACGCCGGGCCACTGCATCGTCGTGGGTGATGACGATGAGGGTGAGCCCCTCGGCGTTCAGCTCCTCGAACAGCTCCATCACCTCGCCCGAGGTGCGCTGGTCGAGGTTTCCCGTCGGCTCGTCCGCGAGAAGCAGCTGCGGGCTGCTGACGACCGCCCGCGCCACCGCGACGCGCTGGCGCTCACCACCCGAGAGCGAGTTGGGGAAGAAGTCGATGCGGTGTCCGAGGCCCACGCGCGTCAACGCCGCCCGTGCGCGGGCCTCGCGCTCCTGTCTGGGCACGCCGCTGTACAGCATGGGCATCAGCACGTTGTCGAGCACGCTGCGCCGCGGGAGCAGGTGGAACGACTGGAAGACGAAGCCGATGAACCGCGCGCGCACCGCCGCCCGCTCGTCCTCGGTGAGGTCACCGGTGAGCGAACCCGCAAGCCGGTACTCCCCCACACTCGGACGATCGAGCAGCCCGAGAAGGTTGAGCATGGTCGATTTGCCCGATCCACTGGGTCCGACGATGGAGATGTAGTCTCCCGCTTCCACGGTGAGCGTCGCGGCCTTGAGCGCCTGCACCTCGGGAGGGCCGGGGAACGAGCGCGTGACATCGCGGAACTCGACGAGCGGAGGTGCAGGCGTCACCGCCCGACCACCACCAGGTCGTTCTCCTCGAGCCCGCCATCGACGGCCTTCACCTCGACGGCACCCTTCGCGGCGAGTCCTGTCTCGACGACGACGAGCCTCGTCTTCGCATCCTTGCCCTCACGCGGATCGGAGTCGACGACCTCCACACGGGATTCGCCGCCCGGCCCCGCGGTGAGTGCGGCGAGAGGAACGGAGAGCACGTCTCCGTCGGTCGCACCGATCGCGAGCTTGACCCGCACGTTCTTCCCCTGCAGCTGGGTGATCTGCTCGGGCGTGAGCGGATCGGGGTCGAGGAGCACCTCCCACCGCGATTTGTTGTCCTTGCCCGCCTTCAATTCCGAGATCACGGCACGATGCGCCGTCCCGTCTGGCAGTTCGAAAGACCCTTCCGCTCCCGCGGTGAGAAGGGCGGCGTCCGCCTCGGCTGCGGCACCGGTCAGACGCACCGTCGCCCCCGAGACGGTCATGGCCGAGCCCGACAGCACCGATCCACGCTCGACGCCGACGGCGTCCACGCGGCGCGGGAGTTCAGTGAGGTAGAGCACCTCGCTCGCGGGGAGGTAGGGAAGCGCTTTCTGACGTGCCTCTTCGAGAGCCTGATTGGCAGAGGTCACCTGAGCGCGAGCCGAGTCGAGTGCCGAGCGCTGGGCACTGGTGTCCCTGGCCTTGCGGAGCTCGTCCCGTTCGAGCTGGGCGGTCTGCAGATCCCACTGCGCCTGCTGCACGTCTCCGTCGCCGCCCTGTGCCTTGGCGAGAGCCTGCTGGGCCGCGGCCACCTTCACATCGGCCTGCCAGGTCTCGACGGCGCTGGGTCCGGCTCCTGCCTCGTTCAGCGCCTTCTGGGCCTCCGTGACTCCGGCCTGCGCCGCGCGGACCCCCTCCTCGGCAGCCCGCACGCCGTCGGACGCGCCATCCTCGGGCGAGGGCACGGGATATCCCGCCTGCGCGTACAGCTGAGCGACCGCATCAGCCGTGGCCCGATCGAACACGTTCGAGTTCACGTCGCCGGCGCCGATCCCCACGCTCGTGAGTGCCTGCTTCAGCTGGAGCACGTCCGGGCCGGAGACGCCGAACCGCAGCGTGCGGTACGAGGGGAGCTCACCCGGAAGCACGATGACCGGCCTCCCGACCACTTCGAGGGCGATCGAGAGCGGGGTGAGAGTGGCTCCGACCTCAGGGACCTGACCCGTGACCACCGCCGCGCCGGAGAACGCCGACGTGTCGAGCTTCACCTCGACCGCGTCCGCGTATCCGACATCCGCACGCAGCGTCACGTCGTTGCTGAGCGGGCCGAAATCGACCGGTGCCGTGACGAGGCCGGGTTCGGGTGCATCGGCACTGGAGGCGTCCGGCGACATCAGGAAGCGGCCGACGAGCAGCCCCGCGACCAGGCACACCACGGCGATGAGCGCCACGATCCAGAGTGCACGATTCCCCCGCAGCACCCGTCCCCACCCGCTCACGCGAGAGGTGTCCGCCTCCGTCGCCTTCTCCTCGGCATCGGGATCAGGCTCGGCGCCGTCGATGAGGTCGGAGAACGCCGTCGTCTCCGCCGTGGATGCGGCCGTGGAATCGGGTTCGGAATCGGGTGTGGATTCGGCGGGGAGCTTCGTGGTCGGGGTATCGTCCTCGCGCATCACTTGCTCTGCTCTGCAGCGGCCTTGAACGCCTCGAGCTCCGTCTTGTTCTCGGCGATGAACTTCTCCTCGAGCGCGAACTGGATCTCCAGGGACTTCGTCGCGAAGGAGGTCTTCTCCCGGCAGTCGAGATCGATGAGGGCCAGCTTCAGCTCCCGCTCCCCGAGCGCCTTCATCTCCGGGCTCTTGCTCGGGTCCTCGAAATCGGCGGATTCGGTGTCGACAGGCTCCGAGCCGTCGCCGTAAGCCGTCTCATAGATCTTGTTCTGCTCTTCCATGATCGACTCCGCCGCCTCGGCCTGCTTCGTGAAGCCGGGCTCACCCTTGTCTGCCATGCACGACGCCCACTCCGCGTTGAGGTCGGCCAGCTCCGGGGACTCCTGCGAAGCCGTCGTCAGCTCCTCCATCTTCGTGCGGAGGGCGCTGAACTCCTCGGACTGCGTGATGTCGTCGCCCTGGACCTCATGCTGCGCCCAGCCCTGGCAGCCGGCGTCCTCCCAGCGGTACTCGTAGCTGCCGTCCTCGGCCATCTCGTCCTCCGCCGGGCTCGGGCCGTAGAGGGTCTCATAGAACGCGGTCTGCTCCGACTCCGAGAGCGAGGAGACGTAGTCGGCGTTGGGGTCGGAGTTCTCCTGCTCGGACGGGTTCTCCTCGACCTGCTCCGCGAACGGGCTGTTGACGTACCCGTAGCCGTACTTCTCGACCCACTCCCGCTTCTCGGGCTCCCACTCGCTGCCATCCGAGATCACGGTGCCGTTGCTGGCGTTCGGCGTGTACTCGAACCCTTCGTCGGCCATGCACTGCGCGACCAGTTCCTCGACCTGGGCCTGCTCCTTTTCCATCTTCTTCTGCTGTTCCTCCTGCGAGAGGTCTCCGCCCCACGCCGCAGAGAGGTACTGGCTCAGCGGCGAGTCCTCGTAGCTGAGCTTGTCGTCGGAGGACGCGCCTCCGCAGCCCGTGAGGATGAACACCATGGCGGACGCCGCGAGCGCGGCGAGAGGAACGGTGGAACGCATGCGAAAGACTCCTTTGTACGACCGAAGATGGCCGGAGCCCTCCACGCTAAATCGTCAGCCGCGGGCCCCGCATCCACCTGTGGGATGATAAATCACGCGTCGTGAAGAATCGGGGCGATACCCCTGGCGCGTCCGATAAAGGACATCTCCCCTCAGCGCGCGCGGGGATGCGAGGTCGCGTAGATGTCGCGGAGGGCGTCGACCGAGACGTGGGTGTAGATCTGCGTGGTCGCGACGGAGGAATGGCCGAGCAGTTCCTGCACCACGCGTACGTCGGCACCGCCCTGCAGGAGGTGCGTCGCGAACGAGTGCCGCAGGGTGTGCGGCGAGACGTCGGTGGTGATCTGGGCGCGCTCGGCGGCGGCCCGGATGACCAGCCACGCGCTCTGGCGGGAAAGCGGGGCTCCACGAGCGCCGAGGAAGAGTCGGGCCGATGCCCGTCCCTTCATGGCGAGCCCCGGGCGCACGCGCGTCAGATAGGCGTCCACGGCGGTGCGCGCGTAAGACCCCAGGGGCACGATGCGCTCCTTCGACCCCTTGCCCCTCAGCCTGAGGACGTCGCCGTGAGCCAGATCGTCCACATCGAGGTCGATCGCTTCCGACACGCGCGCGCCGGTCGCGTAGAGGAGTTCGAGCAGAGCACGATCCCGGATGCCGAGAGGTTCGTCGGCTGAGGGTGCCGCGAGAAGGCGCTCGACCTGCTCTATGGTCAGCGCCTTGGGAAGCCGTTGCGGAGCCTTCGGCGGACGGAGACGGGCGCTCGGGTCATCGACCTCGATACCCTCCCGCGTCAGGAAGCGATGCCAGCCCCGCACCGAGGACTGCAGTCTGGCCAGGCTCGTCGAGGCCGGGGGCGGCTCCGCCGAGGCCCGCTCGCCGATGAACCGATCGATCACCGCAGGCGTCACCTCGGCGGTGTCGCCGATCCCTTCGGCGACCAGCCACTCACGGTATGTCCCGAGGTCACGCCGGTACGCCGCGATCGTGTGCGCGCTCAGGCCGCGCTCGACCGTGACATGACGCAGGTAGGCGTCGAGGGCGCGCTCGAGCAGCATCGTCAGCTCCGATCGCGGAGCCTCTGTGCGGCCGCGAGCACACCGATCGCGAGGATGCCGTTTCGCATCCGCCCCGTGAGCACGGCGGACACGGCCTCGGTCAGCGGCACCCAATCCACACGGATGTCCGCTTCCTCGTCTTCGCGATCGTGCGGCGCACCGGCCGATGCGACCCCGGTCGCCAGGAACAGGTGGATGATCTCGTCGTTCCCGCCGGGAGTCGTCCACGAGGAGACC
The DNA here is from genome assembly GCF_000340625.1 of Microbacterium sp. UCD-TDU. Taxonomy (NCBI): domain Bacteria; kingdom Bacillati; phylum Actinomycetota; class Actinomycetes; order Micrococcales; family Microbacteriaceae; genus Microbacterium; species Microbacterium sp. UCD-TDU. Next base: position 8,720 of record NZ_KB454447.1, on the reverse strand, counting down.
AGCGGTTCCCAGTGCGCGGCGACCAGGTCGGCCTCCTCGGCGAGCTCGCGTCGGGCGGCAGCGAGAGGCTCCTCCCCCTCCACGTCGAGCAGCCCGGCCGGAAGCTCCCAGTCACGGTGCCGGATCGGATGACGATACTGCTGGATCAGCAGCACGCGCCCCTCGTCGTCGAGCGCGACGATCGCCACCGCGCCGGTGTGATCGACGTACTGCCGAACGATCTCGCCCTCGCCGTAGCGCACGCGGTCGGAGCGCACGTCCCAGACGCTGCCCCGGTAGACGAGGTCGCTGCGGAGGACCTCCGGTTCGAAGGGCTCGTCCCGGAGGTTCTCCGTCGACTCAGTCATCCGCGCTGACGTCGAACAGTTCGCTTGCACGGTGCCGCTCGATCGCCGCGCCGACCAGGCCGCGGAACAGCGGGTGCGGGGCGGTCGGACGCGAACGCAGCTCGGGGTGCGCCTGGGTGGCGATGTAGTACGGGTGCACGTCGCGCGGCAGCTCGACGTACTCGACCAGGTCGAGCTCGGGGTTGAGTCCGGAGAACACCAGCCCTGCCGCCGAGAGACGGTCACGGTAGGCGTTGTTCACCTCGTAGCGGTGACGGTGGCGCTCGGATGCCTCGGGAGCGCCGTAGAGGTCACGGGCGAGCGATCCCTCGGCGAGTGCGGCCTGGTACAGACCGAGGCGCATGGTGCCGCCCAGGTCGCCGCCGTCGAGGATGTCGACCTGCTCGGCCATCGTCGCGATGACGGGCTCTGCGGTGTCCGGGTCGAACTCGCTCGACGAGGCACCGACGATTCCGGCCACGTCGCGGGCGTACTCGATGACCATGCACTGCAGTCCGAGGCAGAGGCCGAGCGTCGGGATGCCCTGCTCGCGCGCGAACTTCAGCGCGCCGAGCTTGCCTTCGATGCCGCGGATACCGAATCCGCCGGGCACGCAGATGCCGTCGAGCTCGGCCAGCTGCTCCTGGGCGCCTTCCGGCGTCTCGCAGAGGTCGGAGGGAATCCAGCGGATGTTGACCTTGGTCTCCTGCGCGAAGCCGCCGGCCTTGAGCGCCTCGGTCACCGAGAGGTAGGCGTCCGGCAGATCGATGTACTTGCCGACCAGACCGATCGTCACCTCGTGCTTGGGGTTGTGCACCGCGTGCAGCACCTTGTTCCAGCGGGTCCAGTCGACGTCGGCCGCCTTCTGGTCCAGGCCCAGGCGGCGCACGATGTACGAGTCGAGACCCTGGTCGTTCAGCGTCGAGGGGATGTCGTAGATGCTCGGCAGATCGACGGTGTTGATGACACCCTCGACGTCGACGTCGCACATCAGAGCGATCTTGTTGCGGTTGCTCGCGCTCACCGGACGGTCGCTGCGCAGCACCAGCGCATCCGGCTGGATGCCGACCTGGCGGAGGGCTGCGACCGAGTGCTGGGTCGGCTTGGTCTTCTGCTCGCCCGACGCGCCCATGAACGGCACGAGCGACACGTGCACGAAGAAGACGCTGTCGCGTCCGAGCTCGTGGCGCAGCTGGCGGGCGGACTCGAGGAACGGCTGGGACTCGATGTCGCCGACGGTGCCGCCGACCTCGGTGATGATCACGTCGGGGCGCGGCTCCTCGGAGGCCTGCAGACGCATGCGGCGCTTGATCTCGTCGGTGATGTGCGGGATGACCTGCACGGTGTCGCCGAGGTACTCGCCGCGGCGCTCGCGCGCGATGACCTGCGAGTAGATCTGACCCGTGGTGACGTTGGCCGCCTCGGACAGGTTGATGTCGAGGAAGCGCTCGTAGTGTCCGATGTCGAGGTCGGTCTCGGCCCCGTCATCCGTCACGAACACCTCGCCGTGCTGGAAGGGGTTCATCGTGCCCGGATCGACGTTCAGGTACGGGTCGAGCTTCTGCATCACGACGCGCAGACCGCGAGCAGTGAGGAGGTTGCCGAGGCTGGCAGCCGTCAGTCCCTTGCCCAAAGACGAAACGACACCACCAGTCACGAAGATGTGCTTGGTCGTGTCGTTCTTGGGTCCCGCAGAAGAAGAGTTCATCACGGGCTTCGATCCTATCAGGCAGTGGGGACGCGGAGGCTGAGAAGTTCGCGGGCGTGGGTCAGAGCGGCATCGGAATCGGCGAGTCCCGACAGCAGACGCGCCATCTCGGCTTCCCGCTCCTCCCCCTCCAGACGCCGCACGCTGGAGGCCGTGACCGCGCCGTCATTGGCTTTGACGACCGAGAGATGGTTGTTCGCGAAGGCCGCGACCTGTGCGAGATGCGTCACCGCGATGACCTGCGACTTCTCGGCGAGCCGGGCGAGTCGCCGCCCGACTTCGATGGCCGCCGCTCCGCCGATGCCCGCGTCGACCTCGTCGAAGACGAAAGTCGGAACCGGGTCCGTCGCGGCGATCACCACTTCGATGGCCAGCATCACGCGCGAGAGCTCGCCGCCGGACGCACCTTTCGAGACGGAGCGCGGCTCCGCACCGGGGTGCGGAGCGAGGAGGATCGCGACATCGTCGCGACCGTGCGCGCTCTCCGCTCCTGCGGAGACCACGACCTCCAGGCGCGCGTCGGGCATCGCGAGAGCGTGCAGCTCTTCGGTCACGGCCGCGCCGAGCCGGGACGCGGCCTCGGTGCGCGCTGCCGTCAGGGCATCGGCGTGTGCGTCGAGCTCGCTCCGCGCCGCATCCCGCTCGGCGATGAGGCGTTCGATACGATCTCCGTCATCATCGAGCTCGGCCAATCGCGCGGATCCGGTCTGCCAGAGGGCCAGGGCATCGTCGAGAGATCCGTGTGCACGGATCAGGGTGCCGAGGGCGGCGCGGCGTTCCTCGACCGCGGCGAGCTCATGCGGACCGGTCTCATCGAGGTCGGCGAGATAGGCGGAGAGGAGGCCGGCGGTGTCGGCGATGCGGTAGCCGATGTCGGCCAGATTCTCCCCGATCGCGGTCAGCTGGGCGTCGGACGCCCTCTCCAGCACGCGACGCGCCTCTGCGACGAGTGCCGAGGCATCGGGCTCGCCGTCTTCGTTCGAGAGCGCGCCGTGGGCGAGGGAAGCCGCGAGACGCAGCTCTTCGGCATTGGCGAGACGCTCCGCGCGCGCGCTGAGCTCCTCGTCCTCCCCCGGCTCGGGTGCCGTCGCCTCGATGAGGGCGATGGCCTCGCGAAGACGCGCGGCCTCTTCGGCACGACGGTCCCGGTTCTCGGTGATCTCGGTGATCTCGCTGTCGAGGGTCCGCCAGCGCGCGAAAGCCTGGGCGTAACGGTCCACAGCGTCCGTGATCGGAGATCCGCCGAAGCGGTCGAGCGCATCGCGTTGAGCCGCGGCCGAGCGCAGACGCAGCTGCTCGGACTGGCCATGGACGACGACGAGCTCTTCCGCGAGCGACGACAGCACACCGGCGGGCGCGGCGCGTCCTCCCACGCTCGCACGGCTGCGGCCCTCCGCGCTCAGCGTGCGGGACACGTAGAGCTCTGCGCTCCCGGCTCCGACGGGCTCGAGCTCGCCACCGGCATCGGCGACGATCTCCGCGACACTGCCGGCGGCGGGGACGATCCAGACGCCGGCCACCGACGCCTGTGCTGCGCCGGCACGGACCGCCCCGGAATCGGCACGCTGACCCAGCAGCAGTCCGAGGCCGGTGACGACCATCGTCTTGCCCGCACCCGTCTCGCCGGTGATCGCGGTGAATCCGGGGCCGAGCGGCAACACGGCATCGGCGATGACGCCGAGTCCCTGCATCCGCATCTCCTCGATCATGACGTCTCCTCGATCACGACGATGCCCCCGGGGCTTGGCCACGCCATCCTTCGACGGGCAACTGGAACTTGCGCACGAGGCGATCGGTGAAGGCCGTAGGATGCAGACGCGCGAGCCTCACCGGACGCGACGACCGACGCACCACGACGCGAGCGCCCGGCGGCAGATCGTGCGAGCGCCGGCCGTCGCACCACAGAATGCCCGAGCCGTCGGTGCGCTCGAGCATCTCGATCGCGACGGAGGCATCGGGGCTGACGACGAGCGGCTTGGCGAACAGAGCGTGGGCGGACAACGGCACCACGGCGATCGCCTCGACGCTGGGCCAGATGACCGGGCCCCCGGCCGAGAAGTTGTAGGCGGTCGAGCCCGTCGGGGTGGACACGACCATGCCGTCGCAGCCGAAGCTCGACAGCGGTCGGCCGTCGATCTCGAGCACGACCTCGATCATCCGCTCTCGGCTCGCCTTCTCGACGGTGGCCTCGTTGAGGGCCCAGGTCTCGTAGACCACGGTGCCGTCGGCATCCTTCACACGAACCGACAGCGCCAGTCGTTCCTCGACCTCGTAGTCACGGTCGATCACACGACGCACGGCCTTGTCCATGTCGTCGCGATCGATCTCGGCGAGGAAGCCGACGTGCCCCATGTTGATACCGAGCACCGGTGCACCGCTGTCTCGCACGAGTTCCGCCGCACGCAGGATCGTACCGTCACCGCCCAGCACGATGGCCAGTTCGAGGTCGGACGGGTCGACGGAGACGCCGAGCACCTCGGTCTCGGCGAAGAACGGGTCGACGGCGACGAGGGCCTCGTGATCATCGGCGGCGAGGACGGGCCGTGCGTCCGCTTCTCTCAGCGCATCGATCACCCGGCGGGCGGCCTCGACGGTGTCCACACGGCCCGCGTGGGCGACGACCAGGATGCTGCGCTCGTTCATCGTCCTCCTGCCAGTCGGTTGATGGTGTCCAGCCATTCTGTCGGATTGCTTCCCCGGCCCGGTGCGAGATGAACGAGATACTCGGCGTTGCCATGCGTTCCGAGGATCGGGGAGGGAAGGATGCCGAGCATTCCGAGCCCTGCGTCCCAGGCGCTCCAGACCGTTCGTGCCACCGCATCCGCGCGCGTGGCGGGATCGGTGACCAGTCCGCCGCGCACGGCGGTGCGCCCGACCTCGAACTGGGGCTTCACGAGCAGCAGGATGTCGGATTCCGCTGTGCCGACGGCGGCGACGGCGGGGAGGACGAGTTCGAGGGAGATGAACGAGAGGTCTCCGACGATGAGGTCGGGCGCCTCAGCCTCCCCCGTCGCAGCGGTGAGGTTCTCGCGAGTCATGTGACGCACGTTGTAGCCCTCGACGGCCACCACTCCCGGGTCGGCGGCGATGGTCGGGGCGAGCTGCCCGTGCCCGACGTCGACGGCGAGAACTCTGCGTGCTCCGCGTTCCCGCAGCACCTGGGTGAAGCCCCCGGTGGATGCGCCCATGTCGAGCGCGAGCCGCCCCTGGACCGGGATCGCGAAGCCGTCGAGACCGGCGATGAGCTTGTGGGCTGCGCGCCCGACGTAGTGGTCGGCCCCGGCGATCGTGATCTCCGCCGCGTCGTCGACAGCAGTGGACGCCTTCACGACGGGGCGGCCGTCCACGCTCACGAGCCCCTCGGAGATGAGGGTGGCCGCGTGGCTGCGCGAACGGGCGAGTCCTCGGGCTGCGAGGGCGGCGTCGAGTCGCGTCATCGGGATCCCGAAGTCTCCCGCTGCTCGAGCTTCGCGCCGCTGTCGAGGCGACGTGAAAGCTCGTCGTGGAGGGCTGAGTACGCATCGGCTCGCGCCGGAAGCGGCTGCCCCTCGATCAGGCGCAGTCGACTCCACAGACCATCGGTCGGCGCGCTCGTCGTCTCATCGCTCACGGTTCTACTGTACGCGGCGCCTCCGACGCCGGAGGGAGCCACGCGAGCCGCCTCAGGGGCGATGGAACGGATCGTCGTACAGGCGCTCGGGTACCCGCAGCACGAACACCGGGGTCCCGGATGCCCAGATGGCGGCAGCGCCCGCGCGCAGCAGATCGATCTGCTCACCCGACTCCGCGACGATCTCGACATCCGCTCCCGAGACGCGCACTGCGGCGCCGTTCACGTGGAACACACCGCCCTGCTCGATCACCTCGGGGTACGGGGCATGGAGCTCACGGAGGTCGCCGAGGATGTACGTGGGACGCGAACCCTCCGGCGCGGCCAGCACATGCTTCGGACGATCGATGCCCGTGAGCACCAGCACCGAGTCGATCCCGACACGACTCGCGCCCATGATGTCGGTGTCGAGGCGGTCCCCGATGAAGAGCGCCTTCTTCGCGCCGAAGCGCGCGAGGGCCTCACGGAAGATCGGCTCCTCCGGCTTCCCCGCGACCGTCGCGAGCCTGCCGATGGCCGTGTGCACGGCGGAGACGAGCGTCCCATTGCCCGGCGCGACGCCGCGTTCGCGCGGAATCGTCCAGTCCGTGTTGGTGGCGATCCACGGGATGCCCCCTTCGTCCTCGGGGACCTTGAGCGCGTAGGCCGCCTCGGCGAGATCCGTCCATGCCACCTCCGGAGCGAACCCCTGCACGACAGCGCTCGGCGAGTCCTCGGCGCTTCGCGTGACCGTGTAGCCGGCCTTCTGCACCTCGTCGACCAGGCCGTCGCCGCCGATGACGAGGATCGTCGCCGGGGCGGGGACGATCTGCGCCATCAGTCGCATCGCGGCCTGCGGGCTGGTGACGACATCGGATGCCTGGACGCGCAGCCCGAGACTGCTCAAGTGCGCGGCGACCGAGGCATCCGTGCGTGCCGCGTTGTTCGTGATGTAGCCGAGTCGAGCCGACTTCGCCGCCTCGTTGAGGCTGTCCACAGCGAACGGCAGCGCGCCAGGCCCCGCGTAGACCACGCCATCGAGATCAGCGAGAACCGTGTCGACCCCGTCGAGCGGAGTGCGCGGGGATCGCTTCCGAGAGAACAGCGCCACTACGCCTCCGGGTCCGAGTCTTCGTCTTCGTCTTCGCCGAGAAGCTCGCGCACCTCATCTTCGACCGTCAGGTCCGCCTCCGCAGACGCGTCGTCGTCAGAGGCGCTCTCCTCTTCGACATCCGGCTCATCCTCGGCACCCTCAGGAGCGAGATCGTCAGAGGCCGCCGCAGCGACGCCCTGTGCGCCGTCCCCGTCGTCCGGGAACTCGCCTTCGATGAGGCTGTCTTCGATGAAGATCTCCTCGTCGCCGGCTTCATCGACGCCCAGCGCCTCGGCGGCCACCTCGGCGCGATGAGCCCAGAACTCCGCCTCGTCCGTGCGGCCGAGATCTTCGAGGACAGCGGCACGAGCAGCGAACAGAGCCGGGCTCCATTCGAATGCGCGATCGGGGTCGAGCTCGGGGATCTCGAGCTCGCCCAGTGCGAGTTCGAGATCGCCCTGGTCGAGGCGAGCGCCAGACATCGCGATCGCCAGCGCGACGCGGACAGGCGTGTCGAGCGCAGAGCGATCGACGGCTCGTCCGGTCTCCAGGGCACGATCGGAACGACCGATGCCTCGCTCACTGTCGACCATCAGAGCGATCTGATCGTCCTTGCCCGAAATCCGACGGTAGGTGCGCAGCTCGCGCAGAGCGAGGGCGAAGTCCCCCGTGGCGTACGCGGTGATGCCGAGAGTCTCCCGGACGATCGCGATACGGCCGGCACGTCGCGACGCAGCCAGCGCGTGTTCGTGAGCCAGTGCAGGGTCCTCGTCGATGAGGCGGGAGGCCATCGCCAGGTGACGGGCGACGTGCTCGGCGTTCTCCTTGCTCAGAGTCTTCAGCTCGTTGCGAGCTGCCCCGTTGAGGTCACGTGCCGTGACGTCATCGGGGATCTGCGGCTCATCGAACCGCGGACGCTCGTTGGCCGCCTGAGCCGGACGCTCCCTACCCGCTCCCCCACGCTGCGGGAAAGAACGGGACTTGTCGCGGTCGCCGCCCTCACGGCGAGGGGCGCCGCCGTCACGGTTGTAACCACCTTCACGGCGAGGGGCGCCGCCGTCACGGTTGTAACCACCTTCACGGCGGGGGGCGCCACCATCGCGGTTGTACCCGCCTTCACGACGCGGAGCTGCACCATCACGGTTGTACCCGCGACCCTCGCGACGAGGAGCTGCACCATCGCGACTGTAGCCACCTTCACGGCGCGGGGCACCACCGTCACGGCTGTACCCGCCACCCTCGCGACGAGGAGCTGCACCATCGCGACTGTAGCCACCTTCACGACGAGGGGCACCACCATCGCGGTTGTACCCACCCTCACGACGAGGGGCACCACCATCGCGGTTGTACCCACCCTCACGACGAGGGGCACCACCATC
>NZ_KB454447.1:0-538 GCF_000340625.1 Microbacterium sp. UCD-TDU | reverse complement strand
TCACGACGAGGGGCACCACCATCGCGGTTGTACCCACCCTCACGACGAGGGGCACCACCATCGCGGTTGTACCCACCCTCACGACGAGGGGCACCACCATCACGGTTGTACCCGCCACCCTCACGACGAGGGGCACCACCATCGCGGTTGTACCCGCCACCCTCACGACGCGGAGCACCACCATCACGGTTGTACCCGCCACCCTCACGACGCGGAGCACCACCATCACGGTTGTACCCGCCACCCTCACGACGCGGAGCTGCGGAGTCTCGGCTGTTGCCGGAGCGTCCGCCAGAAGCCCGGTTCCCGCGCGATCCACTGTCGTCGTTGCGACGCGGACGGCGCTCTTCCTCTTCTGGCATGATGCTCCCTGTTCTCTTCGTGTAAACGCAAAATGGCCACCCAACGATGGGTGGCCATTTTGACTAAAAGGAGTCCGGCGGTGTCCTACTCTCCCACAGGGTCCCCCCTGCAGTACCATCGGCGCTGTGAGGCTTAGCTTCCGGGTTCGGAATGTAACCGGGCGTTTCCCTCACGC